>JAFAGM010000144.1 GCA_023422775.1 Pseudomonadota bacterium | reverse complement strand
CTGGTGCCGTTCTCCGCCTTTGCCACGGTGCAGTGGCAGAAGGGGCCGACGCAGATCGCGGGCTTCAACTATTATCCCGCGGTGCGCATCTCGGGTGAAGCCAGGCCCGGCTTCACCTCGGGCGATGCCATCAACGAAATGGAGCGGCTGGCGAACAAGCTGCCGCGCGGCTTCGGCTACGAATGGACCGGGCAGTCGCTGCAGGAGAAGCTGTCGGGCTCGCAGGCGCCGTTCCTGCTCGGTCTCTCGGTGCTCGTGGTGTTCCTGCTGCTCGCCGCCCTCTACGAAAGCTGGACGATTCCGCTTGCGGTGCTGCTGACGGTGCCGCTCGGCATCAGCGGTGCCGTGATCGCCGCCACCATGCGCGGCCTGCCGAACGACGTCTATTTCACCGTCGGCCTGATCACCATCATCGGCCTCGCGGCCAAGGACGCCATCCTCATCATCGAGTTCGCCAAGGATCTGCGCGCGCAGGGCAAGCCGCTGATCGAGGCGACCGTGGAGGCGTGCTCGCTGCGCTTCCGTCCCATTCTGATGACCGGTCTCGCCTTCGTCTGCGGCGTGCTGCCGATGGCGATCGCGTCAGGCGCCGGCGGCGCCAGCCAGCAGGCCCTCGGCTCCAGCGTCATGGGCGGCATGATCGCGGTCGTGATCCTGGCGCTCTTGATGGTGCCGGTGTTCTTCGTCAGCGTGCAGCGCGTGCTGGCGGGGGATCGGGAGCCGAAGGTGGCAGAGGAAGCGGCAAGCGAACTGCATGGGCCTCCGGCGCCGGTGCGTCCCAGCCATTAAGCGTCATTGCCGGGCTTGACCCGGCAATCCATCAAAGTCGACAGACTCTTTGCTCATTTTTCGAGCTGAACTCTGACAGCTCTTGGAAGACTTTCGCACAGCAATGCCTTTTCGGAACCGATCAGTTGTACGACCCATTGGATCGCTGGCGTGGGGACGCGCATACGCGCATTCTGCAGCGCGTTGAACACGGCCTCAGCGAGCCCTTCCTCACCAAGCTCCTTGAGGACTTCATCGTGAGCAAAAATGTCGAGGGAATTCCCGACGACTAGTTGCGGATAGCGCGCACCACATAACCGAGTAGCTTTCCGTTCATCGATTAGGGCGACCGCTCCTTTTTCGACGCCATACGCAATCGTTGCAGCTTCACCATCGTCTAGGGTGGCATCGCCGCTACCGATGACCAGCGCTTCGAAATGGTTGCGCGTAAGATCATCGAGCTTCGCTATAGCGATAAGGTCGGCCGAGACCATGGCGGCGACCATCTGACCATCGTTTCGGCCGTTGCGACTGTCTTCAAGCAATTCACCTTGAACAACATCGGTTATGATGACGGAATTCGGAATTGCCTTGAGTATGCGCGCCCCGTAGCCCGTAGCGTTCACATTGATCACCGTACTCGCATCGACAACAATCTGTGCCGCGGGATCAAAAAGGCGTGACAGCCCCATCGGCTTCGCTCCCTTCGATCTCCAGGCCGTCGAACATCCTCCGCAACTCGACTCGATCTAGGTGCAGCATCCGCGCGAGCTGGCCTTCGCTCAATATCCCTCTTCGCCAGGCTTCGCCCGCGAGAAGGCCCAAACGCAGTGTGGTCGGGCGATTCGCATCGGCCTTATGAATGTCGTGAGCCGAAAGGTCGCCCAGCACTTGCCGCGCTTGCTGATCGCTAATGCCTCCATTGGCCTGAAACCAATCCCACGTTCCTTCATTGGTAAGTTTCAGTTCTTCGATGCGCCTTACGATTGCCTCCCGCGAGACGCCGAAGAAATGTGCGAGGATGATGACGTGCCGACGCGTCAGCTTGTCCGACCCTGCCGTAATTTCGCTGAACTTTTGCATGACTGCCCGGGCAGGGGTCATAAAGGCCCTGCCGAACGTCGTAGCGTAGCGCTCCTCGCGCGAATTCTCCGGGATGCCATCTTCAAGAACTTCCGGCTCACGCCGCGTTGAGACAAGATGGCCTAGTTCGTGAGCTGCCGTTTGCGCGCGGCGGTCGCGCGGATGGTTGCCGTTGAGTAGCATGCACGCACCCAAGGCTTCGTCATAGGCAAACAGGCCGGAAATCGCTCCGGCCATACGGCGGATGTAAACCCGCACACCCAACTCAAGCTCTAGAAGCGTGATGATGTCGGAGATCGGGCTTAGACCGAGACCGAGCCGTTGCCGCAATTCGAGCGCGTCTTGTTCGGCCTGGGCTCGAACGTCGCCGGGTAAAATTGGCCTTTCGGGTGGATAATTACGCGAAGGCTTCACGCCGAGAAGATGCTCAAGTTCGGTCTCCGCCCGTGCCAAATCTTCCAATTGCTTAACCGCAATTTCGATTGAATCATCTTTCTGCTGATAGAGCTTGCGGAATTTCGGGGTTAGGTCTGCTTTGACCGCCTCCTGCCGCATTAACTCGTTGATTGACATTTTATAAACATTTGCGAGCTTGCGAAGTTCATCGATCCTGACACGCCGTTGTCCTTGCTCGATCGCAATGAGAGTGGTTCTCGATAGACCCACTTTTTCTGCCGCTTCAGCCTGCTTGACCTTAGTGCGCTCACGCGCATCTCGCAGCCGCTCGCCGACTTCGATTGGCGTCATCGTGTCGAGTAAACTGGTCATTGGTCCTGACCGGTCCATTGAACTACGAATGATTGGCTCCCGAGAGAGTTCATATAGTTCTTCCATTCTTTTTTGTGTTGGGAGAGCAAGCGATCCAGTTTGGGCTGAATTTCCGCTTCCGTTTTGCCGAGCGATTGCGCCAACTGAAAGGTTGCCAACTTGAGCGAGCGTTCCGCTGCGGGTGATTGCGCCAAGTTCGCAAGATGATCAAGATGCAGCGTGCCGGCGATGGCATACGGTTTCTGCGACCGCGTAAACTTCGTAAACCCGGGGGCCACACCTTCGACGAAACTGGGCGCGGATAGGTTTTCCCAGACGTAGGTTTCAGGAGCCTCTTCGAGTTCCGCCGCATGAACGCTTAAGCGACGTAGCATACATGCCGCACAGATCCCGCATTGGCGGCGATGGTGGTCCACTGATACGTAACGGTTATCCTGCCAGCACGACCGGGTCGAAGACCATTCGTCGTTCTTGCCGTCAGTGAGCGCTAGATAGTCTTTGAGCGTTTCGCCTTTCGTGAACCACAAGCGCGGGAACTCGAAAGTGACCTCAATCCCGAGCAGTGATTTCAGAAAGACCGTCATGCGCTTCATAAAAAGCGGATGGTTGCGGTAATCCTCATAGGCTTGACCGACCGGAACGAGCGTAGGTCCCAACGCGCCCTGGCCGCTCTCTGGTACAATGACCTTGCCGGCTTTGGCGAAATAAGCAGCCGAACCGCTCAGAACGGCAAATTTGAATCCGCGGGACCGCGCGCTTGATTCGACAAAGCGCGACGTGCCGTTTTTGACTATGTAAGGCACGGCTTTGAATGGCTGCTTTCGCCCAGATGAATCTCTCGGCTGATCTTTCTTTTTCGGACCGAGGCGGACGCATACTAGATGGGACCCATATTTTTCGGCCATGAGCCGGCCGACAGCGCGTGAGTCGAGACCATCGCTAAAAGGAATGACCGCCTCGGCTCCGGTCGTCCAGATGAACATCTCCTGCCGAGCCGCAGGAGCCAGTTTCCGGCGCTTGTAGAAGGTGATCTGCCAACGATCGCCGGTTAGAAATTCGAGGGCGTCATGCAAGCTTTCGTGGACGGCCGGTTGCTTCCATAAAGCCGGATCATGAACAGGTAAGCGCAACAAAAAGTCTCGGCCCCACCCGAGGCCAGGCCGGCGTTGTATCTTGTCGCAAAACTCGACTGCGGCGGCTAGGAGGAACAGGTCGAAGACGACCGGCTCCCACTTCGCGAAGAAATAGGATGAGAGACTATGCGTATTAAAGATCAGGTTGGTGCCGATTTTGCAGGGTATCCAGTCGGCGCGCGTGGGGTCGCCTTCTTCTTGCACATTCACCCGGATGTCGGGTAATCCGTCGTTGATCATCGCAGCCTCACACCTTGGTCTAGCCCGTGTTCTTTGACGGGCTGCGACGGTGCGGCCGACGGGTCGATACCCGACAGGTGGCGCGCCAGACGCGCTATCGGGGCTCTTGAGAGCGCATCCTCCATGCGATTCCTGACCCGAGTGGCCGTCGATTCAGGGCTTTTCTTTCTTAAGTAGTGGTCCTCGACCTGCCGCGGCCCCCGGGCCGCCCTGTCGCGCAACGCGTTCTCGACGCCCTCGCAGACCGCTTCGTTTCCGATCTTACCCATCGCCACCGAATGAATGACGTGATCAACGATGATCCGCCGCATCGGAAATCCTGCGGACAACTCCCTACGGGCGGCTTCGAGGGCGGGAGCCCTTTGATCTTCAAACATCGAGGTTTGGCGGCCATCGCCAAGGATGTCGAGGAGACGGCGAACGACTTCGCTGCAGCCCTCGTCGCGCCACGTCTCTTCCAATGCCGGAATAACCCGCGTCGCCACCTGATCGGGCTCAAATGCCGGCTTGTGGGCCCACTCAGCAAACTTCTTCCAAGCCGGCGTCATGTTCAAACTTTTGTACGGACCATCACTCATAGCGATCCTCCAATGTCAGGTATATTGTACAAAAAAATTTGACAATGTCAAATTTGGAAATCGATATGATTATTCACCGCTAGATATGCGGAGATAAATCTTGCCGATGCGGCAAATACGGTCCATATTCTCCGCATGGAGTGCGGAGAATGCCTACCTATATCCATGAGCTGCCTGACTGGCCGAGGTTTCATTGGAACGAGGCGGCTCTCGCCAATCAACTGAGCGCCGTGCGGCACAGGCAGGGGCGGTTGATCGGCCGCATGGAAGCGCTTGGCTTTCCTTTGCGGGAAGAAGCGGTTCTCGAAACCCTCACCCAGGACGTTCTCAAGTCCAGCGAGATTGAAGGTGAGATCCTCGACAGGGATCAAGTGCGCTCTTCCATCGCGCGGCGCCTGGGGATCGACGCTGGAGCCTTGCCGCCGGCCGATCGCAATGTCGAAGGCGTCGTGGAGATGATGCTGGATGCTACTCAAAGGTTCGATCAGCCTCTCAGCGCCGCACGATTATTTGGCTGGCATGGCGCGCTCTTTCCGACAGGGCGCAGCGGTCTCAGTAAAATCAAGGTCGCCCAGTGGCGTGACAGGGAATCGGGACCGATGCGAGTCGTCTCCGGTGCGTACGGTCGCGAGAAGATTCACTACGAAGCGCCGGCTGCCGATCGGCTCGACGATGAAATGCAGGGCTTCCTGACCTGGTTCAATCTCGAAGACAGGCTCGATCCCGTTATCAAAGCCGCGCTCGCGCATCTGTGGTTCGTCACCATTCATCCATTCGACGACGGCAACGGTCGCATCGCGCGCGCCATCGCCGACATGTCGCTCGCGCGGTCGGAAGACAGCCCGCAGCGCTTCTACAGCATGTCGGCGCAAATCCAGCAGGAGCGAAACGCCTATTACGATATTCTCGAGGCGACCCAGAAAGGTGATCTTGATGTCACCCGATGGCTCGAATGGTTTTTGGCCTGCCTTGACCGCGCATTCGATGGCGCCGAAACGATCTTGTCGGGCGTTTTACGCAAAGCCGAGTTCTGGAAGGTGCATGCGGCCACGAGTCTGAACGACCGTCAGCGCGATATCCTCAATCGGTTGCTCGATGGATTCGAAGGGACCTTGACCTCGTCGAAATGGGCCAAAATCGAGAAATGTTCGGCAGACACCGCGCTCCGCGATATCAACGAACTGGTCGCGCGCGGCATTCTTGCAAAAGATAGAGGCGGAGGCCGAAGCACCAGCTACTCGCTGACGGCGATCAAGGCCGATGATTGAACGGCTGCATCTGATGTTTTCCAGGCCAGCGTGAATCCACGCCCAGTCCACCGGATGTTAAGATTATCCCGCTGATTTGCCCGACGTGTCAAATGTCTGCTTCCGCACTCGACGCGTGCCGCTACTGTGCATGGGGTTGTTTTCAATATTTTGGCCGGGAGCCCGCGACCTGCCCGGCTCATTGCCGTCTCTTGAAGACTTGCATCATCGCGGACGGTGCGACGGCGAGGCTCCGAAACCGTCGCCTACTTCTCCAGCGGCTTCAATATCCTCACCAATTCCCCGTGCACGAACTCGTTCCCGCACACCACGTGCCCGGTCTTCAGCGCGTCGTCCTTGCCGCCGATGTCCGAAATGGTGCCGCCGGCTTCGCGCACCATGATCTGGCCGGCCGCGATGTCCCAGGGCTGCAGGTTGCGCTCCCAATAGCCGTCGAGGCGGCCGGCGGCGACGAAGGCGAGGTCGAGGGAGGCGGCGCCGAACCGGCGGAAGCCTGCGACCTTGTTCTGCAGCGCGGCCATTTCGTTCAGAGCCAGCTGGTGATCGCCGCGGCCGATATGCGGCAGGCCGCAGGCGACCACGCATTCGTCGAGCCTGCGGCGGCCCGCGACACGCAGCCGCTGGTCGTTGAGGAACGCGCCCTTGCCGCGCTCGGCGATGTAGAGCTCGTCATTGGCGGGATTGTAGATCACGCCGGCGATCACGGTGCCCTCGCGCGCAAGGCCGATCGAGATCGCGAACTGCGGGATGCCGTGCAGGAAGTTGGTGGTGCCGTCGAGCGGATCGACGATCCAGGTATGGGTCTTGTCGGCGCCTTCGCGCATTCCGCCTTCCTCGCCGATGAAGCCGTAGCCGGGCCGCGCCTTGGCGAGGTCCTCGTACAGCATTTCCTCGGCGCGCTTGTCGGCCTTGGTGACGAAGTTGGCCGGGCCCTTCATCGACACCTGCAGGTGCTCGATTTCGCCGAGGTCGCGCTTGAGGCTGCGGCCGGCGCGGCGCGCGGCTTTCACCATGACGTTGATAAGGGCGGAATACAGCATGATGCGCTTATGGAGTTGAGAGGAAAGCCGCTCGATGCGGTCGGGGCAGGGAGTGGGTGCCCTGACGACCGGCCGACGTCAAGGCGTCATTTGTTGGCGGTTCCGATCCATTTGCGCGCGGCCTCCTCGGCCTTGGCGCGATCTTCGGGACTGATCTCCGAGAGCCTTTCGTCCAGTTCCGGATCGCCCTTCCCCGCGGTTTTGGCCACGATATGCCATTTGAAGCCCTCGATCTTGTCCATCGGTGCACCCTGTCCGGACACCAGCACGCGGGCGAGGCGATTCTGGGCGATCGGGCTGTTCTGCCGCGCCGCCTTGCGCAACAGCGCGATGGCCGCCGGCTGGTTCTTCGGCGTCCCCGTACCGTTGTAGAGCGCGATGGCGTATTCGACCTCGGCGTCGACATTGTCGGCAAGCGAGGCCGCCTGCAGCAGCCGCACCGCCTTGTCGAGGTCCTTTGGTACGCCGGTGCCCTCCTTGTAGAAGGTCGCCAGCGCATATTGCGCTTCCGGGCTGCCTTCATCGGCGGCGATGCGCAGCAGTTCGGCGGCGCGCTTGACGTCCTGCGGCAGCGTCTGGCCGTCGAGGTAGAGCAGCGCCAGGTTATAGGCCGCCTTCGGGTTGCCGAGCTTGGCCGCGGAGGCCAGCAGCTTGACGGCCTGCTCGCGGTTGGTCGTACCGCCGCGGCCGGACAGCCGCATCATGGCGAGCGCGAACATGGCCTCGCGGTCGCCGGCATCGGCGGCGCGCTGGTACCATTCGGCCGCCTTCGCATAGTCGCGCTTGATGCCGAGCGCGTTGGCGTAGAGCTCGCCAAGCATCGTCATCGCCTTCGGGTCGGCGTTGAATTGCGCGCGCGTGGTCGCGAGGTCGAACGCCGTCTTGTACAGGCCGCGCTGATAGGCGCCGTAGACTAGATCGGCATTGGGATCGTCGAAGGCGGGCGTCGGCGAGGGCGAAGGTGTCGGCGATGGTCCCGGCTTCGGTGTTGCCGCAGCCCTGGGCATCGCGGCGGGCTGCTTCGACGCGGGCGGCTTTGGCTTGGGAGCTTCCTTTGCCGTCTCCTTCGGTGCACTCGCAGGCGCCTGCGCGGCGGCGCCGGCCACCGTCACCAGCAGGCCCGCAACGATCGATATGGAACGCAGGAGTGGCATGTCCGCCGCTATCCCTGTCCGGATCCGCGTCCGGCTTTGGCTGTTCCGAACGCCGCTTCGTGCGCCTGCCGTATCGCTTCGCCGGCGTCGATCAGCGCCGCCCTGGCGCCGCGCGGGTCAGCCCAGATGAAATCGCCGACGAGGACAAAATCCGCGCCTGCGCCTGCGAATTCGAAAGCCTCCTCGCGCGAGACGGCAAAGCCGGTGCAGGGCGGCTCGAACAATTCATCCCACCATTGCAGACGCTCGGCAATCGCCTCCGCCGAGGGACGCTGGCCGTTGGCATCAGGCTCGCCGAACAGCACGTAGTCCGCGCCCAGTTCGCCCGCGGCCATGGAATCGTGCCGCGTGGCGAGGCCGCCGACGCCGGCGATCCGGTCCGGCTTCAGCGACGGCAAGGCATCCTCCAGCGCGGCCACGCCGGTCAGATGCGCGCCGTCGGCACCGCCCCGCGCCACCAGTTCGACATGGCCATCAAGCAGCAGCGCCGCGCCGGCATTCTGGATCGCGGGCGCAAGCGCCTTGACGCGCGAAATCATCGTGCGCTGGTCGGTCGGCGTCAGCCGCACCAGCACCGCCGCCACGTCGGCAGCCGCCAGCAACTCGGGAAGCTGTGCGGCGAGCTGCGACGGATCGTCCAGCTCCGGTGTCGCGAGATAGAGCCGCGGCGCTGGGCGCGGTGGAGCAGGTTTGCCGGCCAGGTTCTGATTAGCCAAGTCCTTTTTTGCCAAGTCTAGGCGACCTTCTTTTCCAGCCCGGTTTCCCACTCGCCCTTGCTCGCCAGCGCATTCATCCGCGCGCGGTGGGTGAAGGCGCGCTGGCCGGCGGCGATGTTCTCGGCCTTACCTGACCACGCCTTCTGCGGCGCCGCCTGCAGCGCGCGGCCATAGGAGAAGGTGAGCTTCCAGGGCAGGCCGCCGATCCGGTTCATGGCGTCCAGATGCGCGGTCGCTTCCTCGTCGGATTGTCCGCCGGAAAGGAACGCGATGCCGGGCACCGCCGCGGGAACGCAGGCCTTCAGCAGCCGCACGGTCTTGTCAGCGACTTCGCCGACGGGAGCCTGCTTTGCGCACTTCTTGCCTGAGATCGCCATGTTGGGCTTCAGCACCATGCCTTCGAGTTCGACGCGCTGCACCCGCAGTTCCTGGAACGTCTTGTTCAGCACGCGCTGGGTGACGTCATAGCAACGGTCGATGTCATGATCGCCGTCCATCAGAACTTCAGGCTCCACGATCGGCACGATCTGCGCGGCCTGGCAGAGCGCTGCATAGCGCGCCAGCGCGTGCGCGTTGACGCTGATCGCGGTCATGGTTGGAATACCCGCGCCGATGTCGATCACCGCGCGCCATTTGGCGAAGCGCGCGCCGCGCTCGTAGTATTTCTTCAGGCGCTCGGCGAGCTTGTCGAGGCCGACAGTAACGAGTTCGCCGGGGCATTGCGGCAACGCCTGCGTTCCCTCGTCGACCTTGATGCCGGGGATCGCGCCTGACTGCTCGATCAGCTTGACCAGCGGCGTGCCGTCCTTTGCGTTCTGCCAGATCGTCTCGTCGTAGAGGATCACGCCCGAGACGTACTTGCTCATCGCCTCGGTGGAACGGAACAGCATCTCGCGATAGTCGCGGCGGTTCTCCTCGGTCGATTCGACCTTGATGGCGTCGAAACGCTTCTTGATCGTGCCGGAGGATTCGTCGGCGGCGAGAATGCCCTTGCCCGGGGTGACCATGGCGAGGGCAACCTTGTTGAGGTCGGCGAGGTTCATCGAGGTTCTCCAGAAACATCATGCCCTTGCGCACCAAAATAGGCGGTTCTCGGGCAATTGCCTAGAAAACGTTCGTCGCACCGGGGAGTTTGCGAGACGAAGGGCTGCCTTCAGGCCACCCGCGGGTCGAGTTCGCCCTTGGTGTAGCGCTTGGCCATTTCGGCCGTCGTCAGCACCTTCTTGATCTTGCCGGCCTGTCCTGCGGTGTTGAATTCCTGCAGCCGCTGCTTGCACAGCCTGGCCATCGCTTCCATCGCCGGCTTGAGATATTTGCGCGGATCGAACTCTTCCGGGTTGTCCTTCAGAACCTTGCGGATCTGTCCGGTCATCGCCATGCGGTTGTCGGTGTCGATGTTGATCTTGCGCACGCCGTTCTTGATGCCGCGCTGGATTTCGGAAACCGGCACACCCCAGGTCGGCTTCATCTTGCCGCCATTGGCGTTGATGATCTCCTGCAGTTCCTGCGGCACCGAGGACGAACCATGCATCACCAGATGCGTGTTCGGCAGCTTGCGATGGATTTCCTCGATCACGTTCATGGCGAGGATGTCGCCGTCCGGCTTGCGGGTGAACTTGTAGGCGCCGTGCGAGGTGCCCATCGCGATGGCCAGCGCGTCGACCTTGGTCTCTTTCACGAACTTCACGGCTTCGTCGGGATTGGTCAGCAACTGATCGTGCGACAGCTTGCCTTCGGCGCCATGGCCGTCTTCCTTGTCGCCCATGCCGGTCTCGAGCGAGCCGAGCACGCCGAGCTCGCCTTCCACCGAGATGCCGCCGAGATGGGCCATGTCGGTGACGGTTTTCGTCACGCCGACATTGTAGTCCCAGTCGCCCGGCGTCTTGCCGTCGGCCTTCAGCGAGCCGTCCATCATCACGGAGGTGAAGCCCGCCTGGATCGCGGTCATGCAGGTCGCGGGTTCGTTGCCGTGGTCGAGATGCACGCAGACCGGAATCTGCGGATAGATTTCGGTGACGGCGTCCATCATGTGCTTGAGCATGACGTCGTTGGCGTAGGAGCGCGCGCCGCGCGAGGCCTGGATGATGACCGGCGCATCAAGCGAGGACGCCGCCTCCATGATCGCCAGCGCCTGTTCCATGTTGTTGATGTTGAAGGCCGGCACACCGTAATCGTGCTCTGCCGCGTGATCTAGCAGTTGACGCAGGGTAATGCGGGCCATTCAAATTCTCCTGTATTTGCCGCGCCTCTTGGCGTTCCACCAATTTCGGTATCAACGCAGTCTCAGAACTTCCACGCCGGGCAGCGGCTTGCCTTCCATCCACTCGAGAAACGCGCCGCCGGCCGTCGAAACATAGGAAAAATCGCCGGCCACGCCGGCCTGGTTCAGCGCCGCGACGGTGTCCCCGCCGCCCGCAACCGAAATCAGCTTCTTCGCCTTGGTGCGCTCCGCTGCGTGCCTGGCCGCAACGACGGTGCCGCGGTCGAACGGCGTCATCTCGAATGCGCCGAGCGGGCCGTTCCAGACCAGCGTCCTGGCATCGTCGATCGCGGCATGAATCCGCGCGGTCGATTGCGGGCCGACGTCGAGGATCATGCCGTCGGCCGGGATCGCGTCGAGCCCGTAGGCGTGCGAGGGCGCGTTGGCGGCGAAGTGGTAGGCGACGACCGCATCGACCGGCAGGATGATGGCGCAGTTCGCAGCCTCGGCCTTTTCCATGATGCGCAGCGCGGTGGCGGCGAGATCCTTCTCCGCCAGCGACTTGCCGACGTTCACGCCCTGCGCATGCAGGAAGGTGTTGGCCATGCCGCCGCCGATCACCAGCGCATCGACCTTGCTGACGAGGTTCTCGAGCAGGTCGATCTTGGTCGAGACCTTTGCGCCGCCGATGATCGCGATCACGGGCTTGGTCGGCGCTTCCAGCGCTTTGGAGAGCGCATCGAGCTCGGCCTGCATGGTGCGGCCGGCATAGGCTGGCAGCTTGTGGCCGAGGCCTTCGGTCGTGGCATGCGCGCGGTGGGCGGCGGAGAATGCGTCGTTGACCCAGATGTCGCCGAGCCTGGCCAGCTCGGTCACGAAGGCCGGATCGTTCTTTTCCTCTTCCTTGTGGAAGCGGGTGTTTTCGAGACACAGAATGTCGCCGTCCTTCATGGCGGCAACGGCCTTGGCTGCGGCCTCGCCGATGCAGTCATCGGCGAAGGCGACCGGCTTGTTGATGACCTTCGAGAGCGCTTCGGCGACGGGCTTGAGCGAATCCTTGGCGTCGCGCCCCTTCGGCCGGCCGAAATGCGCGAGCAGGATCACCTTGCCGCCCTTGGTCGAAATCTCGGTGATGGTGGGCGCGACACGTTCGAGGCGCGTCGCGTCGGAAACGCGGCCATTCTCCATGGGCACGTTGAGGTCGACGCGCAGCAGCACGCGCTTGCCGTTCACGTCGACGTCATCGAGGGTGCGGAAGGTTTTGGACATGGTCACTCTCTTGTCCCGGGCGCACTGCGGCGCGAAGTGCCGCTGTGCCGAGCCGGGACCTACGCTGGAATGGGTCCCGCCTCTGCGCCGCGTCACTTCGTGCCGCGGCGCGTCCGGGACACGAGACTTGCGTTACAGCAGCTTGCCCATCGCCACGGCGGTGTCGGCCATGCGGTTGGAGAAGCCCCATTCATTGTCGTACCAGGACATCACCCGCACCAGCGTGCCGTTCTGCACCTTGGTCTGGTCTTCGTGGAACGTCGAGGAGTGGGGGTCGTGGTTGAAGTCGATGGAGACGTTCGGCGCCGAGGTGTAGCCGAGGATGCCCTTCAACTGCTGTTCGGAAGCGCGCTTCATCGCCGCGTTGATTTCCTTGGCGTCGGTTGAGCGCTTGGCGACGATCTTGAGATCGACCACCGAGACGTTCGGGGTCGGCACGCGGATCGCGACGCCGTCGAGCTTGCCCTTCAGTTCGGGCAGCACCAGCCCGATCGCCTTCGCCGCACCGGTCGAGGTCGGGATCATCGACATCGCCGCCGCGCGGCCGCGATAGAGATCCTTGTGCAGGGTGTCGAGCGTCGGCTGGTCGCCGGTATAGGCGTGGATCGTGGTCATGAAGCCGGTCTCGATGCCGACCGTGTCGTTCAGAACCTTGGCGACGGGCGCCAGGCAGTTGGTGGTGCAGGAGCCGTTGGAGACGACGAGGTGATCCCTGGTCAGCGTGTCGTGGTTGACGCCGTAGACGATGGTCGCGTCGGCATTGTCGGCGGGGGCGGAGACCAGCACGCGCCTGGCGCCGGCGGTCAGGTGCGCGGAAGCCTTGTCCTTGGCGGTGAAGATGCCGGTGCACTCCAGCGCGATGTCGACGCCGAGCGCCTTCCACGGCAGCTTGGAGGGATCGCGCTCGGCGGAAACCTTGATCTTGCCGTTGCCGAGGTCGAGCGAGTCGCCATCGACGGTCACGGTGCCGGGGAAGCGGCCATGCACGGAGTCGAAGCGCAGCAGGTGGGCGTTGGTCTCGACCGGGCCGAGATCGTTGATGCCGACCACCTCGATATCCTTGCGGCCGGACTCTGCGATCGCCCGCAGAACGTTGCGGCCGATGCGGCCAAATCCGTTGATCGCGACCCGGAGTGCCATGCTCGTTTCTCCTCTGATAGCTGGCGCCGTCCCCGTGGAATCGTTCCACGAGGGGCTTACGGCGGAACGCCCGGTTCGGCCGGGCGGGAACGGTCAATATGCCGGTTTAGGTAGACCCTTTTCCCGGCAATCTCAACCGCTACGCCAAGCGCTTCAGGGCAGCGTTAACGGCGGCCTCGGCGGTAATTCCGAAGTGCTTGAAAAGGTCCTTGGCGGGTGCGCTGGCGCCGAATCCGTGCATGCCCACGAATTCACCATCCTGGCCGATTACGGCGTCCCAGCCCCAGCGTACCGCGGCCTCGATGGCGATCTTGACCGGGGCGTCGCCGATAATGGCTTTTCGCCGGTCCGCCGGCTGTGCCAGCAGCAGTTCGAGCGAGGGTACCGAAACCACCCGCGACGCAACGCCGCGCTCGGCCAGTTGCTTCTGGGCCGAGACTGCGATTTCGACCTCGGAGCCGGAGGCGAACAGCGACACCCTGGCTTCGCCCTGCGCGGGAACCAGTTCATAGGCGCCGTGCGCGCAGGGGTTGTCGTTCGGCGCTGATGTGCGCAATTGCGGCAGGTTCTGGCGCGTCAGCGCCAGCACGGTCGG
Source organism: Pseudomonadota bacterium (assembly GCA_023422775.1). Classification (GTDB taxonomy): domain Bacteria; phylum Pseudomonadota; class Alphaproteobacteria; order Rhizobiales; family Xanthobacteraceae; genus Bradyrhizobium. The sequence continues at coordinate 2,709 of JAFAGM010000144.1, read as the reverse complement.
ACCGTCCACGCGGTTGAGCGCCAGTTCCCAGCATTCCGTCACCTCGACGGCGTCGCAGGGCCTGAACACGCGCATGTTGGGAATGGCGCGCAAGGCGGAAAGATGCTCGACCGGCTGATGCGTCGGCCCGTCTTCGCCGAGCCCGATCGAATCGTGGGTCATCACGTAGACGACGCCGGTGCCCATCAGCGCGGCAAGCCGCATCGCCGGCCGCGCATAGTCGGTGAACACCAGGAAGGTCGCGCCGTTCGGTGCGAAGCCGCCATGCAGGAAGATGCCGTTCATCGCGGCCGCCATGCCGTGCTCGCGGACGCCGTAATGGATGAAGCGGCCCTTCGGCGTCTTGGCGGAAAACGCCACCGCGGATTTCGCCTTGTTGTTGTTGGAGCCGGTGAGGTCGGCCGAGCCGGCGAGAAACTCCATCGGCATCGCGGCTGCGATCGCCTCGATGGCGGATTCGGACGATTTCCGCGTGGCGATGTTCTGCGGCGTTTCCAGCAGCGCCTTCTTGTGGGCGCGCAGCGCCTTCGAAAGCGAAGCCGGCCGCTCGTGCCGCAACCGCCGCTCGAACTCCGCGCGCTTGCGGGGACCGAGCTCGGCGAAGAGGGTTTCCCATTCCTGGCGCGCGGCGGCGCCGCGGCTGCCGGCGGCGCGCCATGCCTGCAGCACGTCGTCGGGCACCGAGAAGGCTTCCTGCGAAATGCCGAGTTTTTCCTTGGCGCCCCTGAGTTCGTCGGCGCCGAGCGCCTCGCCATGGGCCTTCGCCGTGCCGGCCCGGGTCGGTGCGCCATAGCCGATGGTGGTCTTGCAGGCGATCAGCGACGGTCTGTTGGACTTCTGCGCGCGGGTGATTGCCGCCGCAATCGCCTTCGGATCCTGGCCGTCGATCAGCTCGGCGGCCCAGCCGGCCGACTTGAATCGCTTCACCTGGTCGACCGAATCGGCGATCGAGGTCGGGCCGTCGATCGAGATGCCGTTGTCGTCGTACAGCACGATCATCTTGCCGAGCTTCCAGTGACCGGCCAACGCGATCGCTTCCTGCGACACGCCTTCCATCAGGTCGCCGTCGGAGGCGAGCACGTAAGTGTAGTGCCCAACGATTTTTTTTCCGAACTCGGCCGCCAGCATCTTTTCCGCGAGCGCCATGCCGACCGCGGTGGCGATGCCCTGGCCGAGCGGGCCGGTGGTGGTCTCGATGCCCTTGGTGTGGAAGTTCTCGGGATGGCCAGGCGTGAGCGAGCCGAGCTGACGAAAATTCTTGATCTGGTCGAGCGTCATCTCCTTGTTGCCGGTCAGGTACAGCAAGGCATAGAGCAGCATCGAGCCGTGTCCGGCCGATAGCACGAAGCGATCGCGATCCGGCCAGCCCGGTTCCGCGGCGTCGAATTTGAGGAACTGCGTGAACAGCACGGTCGCGATGTCGGCGGCGCCCATCGGCAACCCAGGATGGCCGGATTTCGCCTTTTCGACGGCGTCCATGGCGAGCCCACGGATCGCATTGGCCATACGGGAATGATCGACCTGCGTCATGATGAAAATCCGCCTGAAATGAGGAGCTTGGTTGCGGGTGCGCGTACCGGGCGAAGGGCCGCAATACGGGTGTGATCGAAGGGAAAGTCAGGGCTGGATAGCACCTCAATCCCGTGAGTCCAAGGCGAGCAAACGCCGTTCCAGTGCGAAAAGTTGCCGATGACAAGGCCTGGGCGCGTGACAAGGCTTGGGCTTGAGGGGCGGTGCTCGCGCCATCGTGCGGGGACGCCGGTGAGGGGCACCCCATATCTAGCAGTGCATAGTTTCGCGGCGGCGTTGCGCTCGGCTCGCTTGCCACGTAAATTTCGTCGTCTAACCGCTTGCCGAACCGCGAATTTTGCTGCTGTCCGGCGAGCCATCCAAGGTGCGCGCTGTCTCTCATGAGCGATCGTCACGCCAACGGGTCTGGTACCGCCGAGCCGGTTTTTGCCGACATCGACGCCGCAACGCGGCGGCTGATGCTGGCGCTCGACGCCCTCGAGGCTGCGGCCGAGCGAAGGCGCGATGCCGATCGCGACGAGAACGAACTGGCGAGCCGGATCCAGGCGCTCGGCGCCGATCGCTCGCGGCTCGCCGACGAACTCGACGGCTCGCTGGTGAAGACACGGCGGCTCGAGCGCACCAATCGCGAGATCGCCGAAAGACTGGATGCTGCGATCGGCACCATTCGCGCGGTGCTCGATACCGGAGAGGGCGAATGAGCCACATCAACGTCACCATCAACGGCCGGCAGTACCGCATGGCCTGCGAGGAAGGCCAGGAAGTGCGGCTTCTGAAGCTTGCCGAAAACATGGAAACGCGTGTCGGCGAACTGCGCGGCAAGTTCGGCGAAATCGGCGACGCGCGTCTCACGGTCATGGCGGCGCTCACCGTGTGCGATGAATTGCTCGACGCCAACGCGCGCATCCGCACGCTGGAGAACGAGCTGGAGACCCTGCGCAACGTGCGCGTCGCCGCCACCGATCGCGCCAAGGCGACGCAGGTCGCCGTCGTCAACGCGCTCAACTCCGCCGCCGACCGCATCGAAAAGACCACCCAGGTCATCAATCGCACCATCGGCAACGGCGTCGCAATCGGGTGAATCGCGGTTACCGCTGGCGCATTCGGTCTGTAGCGCTTACATTGGCGCTGCGAAGCTGCGTCGTGCGTCAGGAGCCATATATCCCCGGGGCCTTATCG
>JAFAGM010000121.1 GCA_023422775.1 Pseudomonadota bacterium | reverse complement strand
CGACCATTCGCTGCCTGCGCCGCTGTAGACGAGCGCTCAGACGAAATCTCCATGAGCCTCCACGAAGACGTCGCTATCAATTTATGAGTGCCATACCTTAACGCCTATGCGCGAAGGCGGGTGATCCGGTATTCCAGAGCATTCGCGATTTTATCGAAGGGCCGCGGCGTACTGGATACTCCGCTTTCGCGGAGTATGACGATTCCCCAGGTCGCGAGAGCGCCTGCACCAGATCCGCGTCCTCACTCCAGCCCGATCTGCGTCAGGTCCTGGAACCAGTGCTGCGCCTGCACGAACTTCTTCACCTTCGGCGACAGTGCGTGCGGGTTGGTGTCGTGCACCACCCATACCAGCGTGGCGTCGTCGACGATCTGGGCGTGGGCCTGTGCCAGCAACGCGTCCTGCCTGGCGACATCGAAGGTCTGCTTGGCTTCGTCGATCAGCGCATCGACCTTCGGGTTCTTGTAGCCGCCCCAGTTGACGCCGACGGGCGCGATCTGGCCGGAATGGAAGAAGCGCACGATGGCGTAGAGCGGGTCGGACGTGACATAGGCGATGTTGTTGGAGGTGATGCCCGCGTTCATCTCGTCGGCCGCGCCCTTGCGCCATGCGGTATATAATGCCTCGAGCTCGACCACCTTGAAGTCGATATCGATGCCGATCTCCTTGAAGCTCTGCTGCAGGAATTCGTTCATCGGCAGCGACAGCATCTGGCCGGTGCCGCCCTGCGCGATGATGAAGGTCGTCTTCAGCGGCTTTTCCCTGGAGTAGCCGGCTTCCTGGACGAGTTTCTTTGCCGCCGCGACGTCGTATTTCAGTTCGAACGAGGGTTTGCCGAACCACGGGCTCGACGGATCGACTTGGCCCTTGGCGGGTTTTGCCAGCCCGTTCATCAGGCCGACAACGGCGTCGCGGTCGATCGCGAGGTTGAGCGCCTTGCGCAGGCGGATGTCGGTCCAGGGCGAACCGGGCAGCACGCTCAAGTGATAATTCCAGACATGCGGCGTGACGTTGTCGACGATCTTCATGCCGGCGGATTTGAGCTGCGGCACGGCATCTGGCGCCGGCGTCTCGATCAGGTCGACCTGGCCAGCCAGCAGTGCGTTGGTGCGGGTCAGCGCCTCCGGCATCGGGATCAGTACGATCTTGTCTGCTTTCGCAATCCGCTTCTTGTCCCAATAGTCGGCGTTTTTCGTGAGTTCGGCGAGTTCGCGCGGGACCAGCTTGGTCAGCTTGAACGGTCCGGTGCCTGAGGGTTGGCTGGCGAACTTGTCCCAGTCCTTGCCGAGCTTTTCATATTGCGTGGGGCTGGAAACCAGGAACCAGAGCATCTGGTAGGGGAAGAAGGAATCGACCGTCTTGGTCGTGATCTCGATGGTCTTGTCGTCAACCTTGGCGTAGCTCGCCACCGACGGCAGGCGGGTTTTCACCTGCGCACTCTGCCGCTTGTCGAACTGCGGTGCCTTTTCGTTGAGCACCTTGTCCAGATTCCAGATCACCGCGTCGGCATTGAAGTCGCTTCCGTCGTGGAACTTGACGCCCTGGCGCAGGGTGAAGCGCCACGTCTTCTTGTCTGCATCGTCGACCTTCCACTCGGTGGCCAGGCCCGGCACCAGTTTGCCCGGCCGGTCGGCGACGTCCATTTCCCAGGCGACCAGCGGATCGTAGATTGTGTAGGCCGAGAACTGATAGGCGCCGGCGCCGCGGTCGGGCTGACCGGTGGTCAGCGGAATGTCCGCCATCGAAATGCCGTAGCGCACAACGGTTTCGGCCTGCGCCGAAATTGTAGGCAGGCCAAGACAGATTCCGACGGCAAGTGCTGTGGCAGCAAGAAGCATCGAATTTCGGGTGCGCATGAATTAAGCTCCATCGGGCGGGATCTGGAGCTGAAAAATGCAAGCTTGGTGCCAGGCGGAGCAAAAAGACCTGCGCTTGCATACATGCTCACAGGGAGTTGTGCGGCTAATCGCCCCCGCGCAAGCGCGTTCCTTGGCACAGGCGTTGCATACCTTTGCATAAGATTTAGTCACCCAAGTCGAGAAGGGATTGCTGCATATGCGTAACGAGAAACCGAAGAAGACTGCGACCGCGTGGCTGCTGGCGACGGCGCTGGTGGTCGGGCTGCCGCAATTTGCAAGCGCCGAAACGGTGCTGCGGATCGGCATGACCGCCGCCGATATTCCGCGCACCCTCGGCCAGCCTGATCAGGGTTTTGAGGGCAACCGCTTCACCGGCCTCACCATTTATGACGGGCTGACGGCGTGGGACCTGTCGTCGGCAGACAAGCCGAGCGTGATGATTCCGGGGCTTGCGACCGAATGGAAGGTCGATGACGCCGACAAGAAGAAGTGGACGTTCAAGCTTCGTCCCGGCGTCACCTTCCACGACGGCTCGCCGTTCAATGCCGATGCCGTGGTCTGGAATGTCGACAAGGTGCTGAAGCAGGATGCGCCGCAGTTCGACGCCAGCCAGGTCGGCGTCACCGCCTCGCGCATGCCGACGCTGGCCTCCGCGCGCAAGATCGACGACATGACGGTGGAACTGACCACCAAGGAGCCGGACAGCTTTCTGCCGATCAACCTGACCAATTTGTTCATGGCCAGCCCCGCGAAGTGGCAGGCGTTCTTCGACAAGGCTGAAGGCGCCGACGCCAAGGCGAAATCGCAGGCCGCCTGGGCCGCGTTTGCCCGGGACGCTTCAGGCACGGGCCCGTGGAAGATGTCGAAGTTCACCCCGCGCGAGCGGCTCGAACTGGTGAAGAACGACGGCTATTGGGACAAGGCGCGTGTGCCCAAGATCGACAGGATGGTGCTGCTGCCGATGCCGGAGGCCAACGCCCGCACCGCGGCATTGCTGTCCGGCCAGGTCGACTGGGTCGAGGCGCCGGCGCCTGATGCGGTCAAGGAGATCAAGCAGCGCGGTTTCCAGTTGCAGGCCAACGAGTCGCCGCACGTCTGGCCGTGGCAGTTCTCGCGCATCGAAGGCTCGCCCTGGAACGACATCCGCGTCCGCAAGGCCGCCAACCTCTGCATTGATCGCGAAGGCCTGAAGGAGGGCCTGCTCGCCGGCCTGATGGTGCCGGCGACCGGCACCTTCGAGGCCGGCCATCCCTGGCGCGGCAAGCCGAGCTTCGAGATCAAGTATGACCTGAAGGCCGCGCAGAAGCTGATGCAGGAAGCCGGCTACGGTCCGAGCAAGAAGCTGACGGTGAAGACGCAGACGTCAGCCTCGGGATCGGGCCAGATGCAGCCTTTGCCGATGAACGAATATCTGCAGCAGGCGCTGGCTGAGTGCTATTTCGACGTCCAGCTCGACGTCATCGAGTGGAACACGCTGTTCACCAACTGGCGCCGCGGCGCCAAGGATCCGACCGCCAACGGCGCCAACGCCACCAACGTCACCTACGCGGCGATGGACCCGTTCTTCGCGCTGGTGCGCTTCCTGCAGTCGTCGATGGCGCCACCCGTGTCGAACAATTGGGGTTTCATCAACAATCCCAAGTTCGACGAACTGGTGACGAAGGCACGCCAGACGTTCGACCCTGCGGCACGTGACGCGGCGCTCGCCGAACTGCACGCGGCCTCGGTGGACGATGCGGCGTTTCTCTATGTCGCCCACGACGTCTCGCCGCGCGCCATGAGCCCGAAGGTGAAGGGATTCGTGCAGCCGAAGAGCTGGTTCGTCGACTTCTCGCCGGTGACGCTGGCGCCGTAAGGCTTGCTCTCTTCGTCATGCCCGGGCAGAAGCGCGAAACGCGTCTTCGCGCTAGATGACTCGGGCATCCACGTCTTACTTCTCTGCGCTTGGCCAAGACGTGGATGGCCGGGTCAAGCCCGGCCATGACGACATAGGGTTTGCTTCGCGAAGGTTCCTTCTCGCACAAGAGGAGAAGGAAGTAAGAAGGTGATCTCGTGCTCGTCTATATCGCCCGACGTATCGTCTATGTCATACCGATCGTGGTCAGCGTGGCGCTGGTGTGCTTCCTGCTGGTGCACATCACGCCCGGCGATCCGCTGGTTGCCGTGCTGCCGGCGGATGCGTCGCAGGAACTCGCGGCGCAATTGCGCACCGCCTATGGGTTCGACCGGCCGCTGCCGGTTCAGTTCGGCCTCTGGATGTGGCGGGCGCTGCATGGCGATCTCGGAAGTTCCATCGCCACCGGCCGTCCGGTGCTGACGGAGGTTCTGCGCGCAGTCAGCAATACCGTGACGCTGGCGATCGCCGCGGCGGTGATCGGCTTCACGCTCGGGCTGCTGTTCGGCCTGATCGCCGGCTACTTCCGCGACACCTGGATCGACAAGGTCGCTACCTCGGTGGCGATCGCCGGCGTCTCGGTGCCGCATTACTGGCTCGGCATGGTCTTGGTCATCATCTTTTCGGTGCAGCTCAACTGGCTGCCCGCTGTCGGCGCCGGTCCCGGCGGCTCCGGTTCGTGGGGCTGGGATTGGGAGCACATGAAATATCTGATCCTGCCGGCGATCACGACTTCGGTGATCCCGATGGGCATCGTCACCCGTACCGTGCGCGCGCTGACCGGTGACATCCTCTCGCAGGATTTCGTCGAGGCGCTGCGCGCCAAGGGCCTGCGCGAACTCGACGTGTTCAAGCACGTCATCAAGAACGCCGCGCCGACTGCGCTTGCGGTGATGGGGCTGCAACTCGGCTACATGCTCGGCGGCTCGATCCTGATCGAAACCGTGTTCTCATGGCCGGGCTCCGGACTGTTGCTCAACTCGGCGATCTTCCAGCGCGACCTGCCGCTGCTGCAGGGTACGATCCTGGTGCTGGCGCTGTTCTTCGTCACGCTCAATCTGCTGGTCGATATCGTGCAAGCCGCGATCGATCCGCGCATCAAGCGGGGCTGATCATGGCTGTGATGTCGGATACCGCCCTGCAAGCCGCGCCCGCTACCAAGGCGCGAGGCTATTGGGCCACCGTCGGCCGCCGCATTGCGCGCGACAAGGTCAGCATGGCCTGCGCCTTCATCCTGGTGCTGATCTTCGCTTCAGCGCTGTTCGCACCATGGCTCGGCCTCGCCGACCCCTACCAGGGTTCGATGATCCGCAGGCTTCGCCACATCGGCACGCCGAACTATCCGCTCGGCACCGACGAACTCGGCCGCGACATGCTGGCGCGGCTGATCTATGGCGGCCGGCTGTCGCTGATCATCGGCATCCTTCCCGTCATCCTCGCATTCATCATCGGCACGTCCCTGGGGCTGGTCGCCGGCTATGTCGGCGGCAAGCTCAACACGGCGATCATGCGCACGGTGGACGTCTTCTACGCCTTCCCGTCGGTGCTGCTGGCGATTGCGATCTCCGGCGCGCTGGGCGCGGGTATCGTCAATTCCATCGTGTCGCTGACGATCGTGTTCGTGCCGCAGATCACCCGCGTTGCCGAAAGCGTCACGACCGGCGTGCGCAACATGGATTTCGTCGAGGCCGCGCGTGCCTCCGGCGCCGGACCCTTCACCATCATGCGCGTGCACATGCTCGGCAACGTGCTCGGCCCGATCTTCGTCTACGCCACGGGGCTGATCTCGGTGTCGATGATCCTCGCCGCCGGCCTCTCGTTCCTTGGTCTCGGCACCAAGCCGCCGGAGCCGGAGTGGGGCTTGATGCTGAACACGCTGCGCACCGCCATCTATGTCAACCCATGGGTCGCGGCGCTGCCGGGCGTCATGATCTTTGCGGTGTCGATCTGCTTCAACCTCTTGAGCGACGGCATGCGCAGCGCCATGGACATCAGGAACTGACGCGATGAGTGAGACGTATCAGTCAGTCGAACTTATGGAGCCGGTCGCGGACGTCGGCGGCGAGGCGCAGCCGCTGCTGCAGGTGGTTGGCCTGACCAAGCATTTCCCGGTGCGGGGGGACCTGTTCAGCGCGCGGAAGACCGTTCGCGCGGTCGATGATGTTTCCTTCTCGATCGCCAAGGGCGAAACGGTCGGCATCGTCGGCGAATCCGGCTGCGGCAAGTCGACCACCGCGCGTCTCCTGATGCACCTGATGAAGAGCGATGCCGGCGACATCATCTATGACGGAATGCAGGTCGGCCGCGCGCTCTCCTTGCGTGAGTTGCGCCGCGGCATGCAGATGGTATTCCAGGACAGCTACGCCTCGCTCAACCCGCGCCTCACCATCGAGGAGTCGATCGCGTTCGGCCCAAAAGTTCATGGCATGGCGGACGCCGCGGCGCGCACGCTGGCACGCGAACTGCTCGGCAAGGTTGGCCTGCGGCCCGAAACGTTTGCCAACCGCTACCCGCACGAGATTTCCGGCGGCCAGCGCCAGCGCGTCAACATCGCCCGCGCACTGGCCCTGTCGCCGCGGCTGGTGATCCTTGACGAGGCGGTATCGGCGCTGGACAAGTCGGTCGAGGCGCAGGTGCTCAACCTGCTGGCGGATCTGAAGCGCGAATTCGGCCTCACATACCTGTTCATCAGCCACGACCTCAACGTCGTGCGCTACATCTCCGACCGCGTGCTGGTGATGTATCTCGGCGAGGTGGTCGAGCTCGGCCCGGTCGACAAGGTCTGGGACGCGGCGGCGCATCCCTATACAAGGGCGCTGCTGGCGGCGATGCCGTCGTCCGATCCGGACAGGCGCACCGAGACGCCGCCGATCTCGGGCGATCCGCCCAACCCGATCGATCCGCCGTCCGGTTGCCGGTTTCACACCCGTTGTCCGTTTGCGGAGCCGCTCTGCGCAAATGCGACGCCAAAACTCAGCGATGTCGATACAATGGGCCATCAGGCGGCGTGCTACATGGCCATTCCGGGCTCGGGGCACAGCCGCGCACCGGCCAAAGGAGTACGCGCCGCATGACAAGACCCGATCCCAAGCAGGTCAAGGCAATGACCGAAGTCGCGGGCGTGCCCGCGGACAAGGAAGTCGCCGAGCGCATCGCCAATTCCATCGGCCCGGCCTTCGACGGCTTTGCAGCCGTAGCCGGCACGCTGCCGATGGACCTCGAACCGGCGAGCTATCTTCTGGTCCAGCGCGCGAAGGTGTCGGCATGAGCGGTGAGCCGGCCCTGATGTCGCTGGTAGCGGTTGCGAAAGCGATCGCGGCGAAGAAATTCTCCTCGCGCGAGGTGACGCAATCCTGTCTCGACCGGATCGCGCAATGGCAGCCGCGCGTCAACGCCTTCATGGCGATCGAGGCGGACGAAGCGCTGGCCGCCGCGGACGCGGCCGACGCGGCGCTCGCCAGGGGGAACATTGCGGGCGTGCTGCACGGCGTGCCGCTGGCGCACAAGGATATGTACTACGACGCCGGCAAGGTCGTGACCTGCGGCTCGAAGATCCGCCGCGATTTCGTGCCGACGACGACCTCGACCGCGCTGCAGCGCCTGAAGGACGCGGGCTCGGTCAGGCTTGGCTCGCTGCAGATGGTCGAATTCGCCTATGGGCCGACCGGCCACAACCCTCACTACGGCGCGGTGCGCAATCCCTGGAACGTCGATTACATTACCGGCGGCTCGTCGTCCGGTTCCGGCTCGGCGGTCGGCGCGCGGCTGACCTTTGCGGCGCTGGGGTCCGATACCGGCGGCTCGATCCGGATGCCCGCGCATTTCTGCGGCGTCACCGGTTTCAAGACCACGGTCGGCCTCATCAGCCGCGCCGGCGCGATGCCGCTGTCGCAGTCGCTGGATACGGTCGGGCCCCTGGCGCAGACGGTCGAGGACTGCGCGCTGCTGGTGGGCCTGATGGCGGGCGCCGATCCCGAGGATCCGACCGCCGCGACGCTTCCGGTGCCGAACTACATGGCCGCGACCACGGGCTCGCTCAAGGGGCTCAAGATCGGCGTGCCGACCGCCTTCTATGTCGATGATCTCGATTCCGAGGTGGCGCGGGTACTCGACGAGACCATCGCCACCTTGCGGAAAGAGGGCGTCGAAATCGTCAAGGTCGAACTGCCGGATCAGCGGCAGCTCACCGCCGCCTGCCAGATCGTGCTCGCCACCGAGGCCGCGGTCTTCCATAAGCGCTGGATGATCGAACGGCCGCAGGATTACGGCGCGCAGGTGTTGATGCGGCTGCAGAACGGGCTTTCGATTCCCGGCGTGACCTATCTGGAGGCGATGCGCTGGCGCGGTCCCGCGTTGGCTGCGTATCTCGCGGCGGTGACCGGCACCGATGCCGTGATCGCGCCGGTGGCGCCGATGCCGGCGGTGACGATTGCCGAGAGCGATGTCGGCAACAGCCGCGACGCCGAGGCCGTGATCCAGCGCATCACGAAGTTCACCCGTCCGATCAACTATCTCGGCCTGCCGTCGCTTTCCATACCCGCGGGCTTCACCAGGAGCGGCCTGCCGGTCGGCATGCAACTGATCGGCCGCGCCTTCGATGAGGCCGGGCTGGTGCGGATCGGCGCGGCGTTCCAGCGAGCAACCGACTATCACCAGCAGGTGCCCAAACTCGCATGAGCAACCTCGTCGAAATCCGCGACCTCAACATCCGCTTCACCGGCGAGCGCACGGTGCATGCCGTCAACGACATCTCGCTCTCGCTAGGCGAGGGCGAGGTGCTCGGCCTGCTCGGCGAATCCGGCTCCGGCAAGAGCGTGACCCTGCGGGCGCTGATGCGGCTTTTGCCGAGGAAGCGGACGCAGATTTCGGGCACCGTGAAGGTTCTGGGCCGCGACGTGCTGGCGATGAATGACGAGGAGCTTTCGGCGTTTCGCGGCCAGATCGTTTCCATGATCTTCCAGGAGCCCGCGCTGGCGCTCGATCCCGTTTACACGATCGGCCACCAGATCGCGGAAAGTGTGATGCGCCACGAAGGCAAGAGCCAGAAGGAGGGCATGGCGCGCGCGCTGGAGATGCTGGAGGTGGTGCGGATTCCCTCGGCCAGGCGCCGGCTCGCGGCCTATCCGCACGAAATGAGCGGCGGCATGCGGCAGCGCGCGATGATCGCACTGGCGCTCGCCTGCAAGCCGAAGATCCTGCTGGCCGACGAACCGACCACGGCGCTGGACGCCACCGTGCAGATCCAGATCCTGCTGCTTTTGCGCGAGTTGCAGCGCGAGTTCGGCATGTCGGTGATTTTCGTGACCCACGATATCGGCGTCGCCATCGAGATTTGCGACCGCGTCGCGGTCATGTATGCCGGCCAGATCGTGGAGCAGGGCACGTTGCGCGACATCGTGCGTACGCCGGTTCATCCCTATGCCAAGGGATTGCTGGCCTCGACCGTTCACGGCGCCAGACGCGGCCAGCGGCTGGAAACCATCCCGGGGACGCCGCCGTCGCTGGACAAGGCGCCTTCGAGTTGCTCGTTCGCGCCGCGCTGCTCGTTCGCGCAGCCGCGCTGCACCGAGCGCCTGCCACACAATGTTCAGGTGTCGCCGGATCGGACGGCGCGGTGCGTGCTCGCCGAGCAAAGCATCGCTGCTGCAGCGACTTGATAAACAGGCGTTGCTAATTCGTCATGCCCGGGCTCGTCCCGGGCATCAACGTTTTAACAGTAGCGCGGCAGCAAAGACGTGGATGGCCGGGACAGGCCCGGCCATGACGGAAGTGGGTCAGCCGCTAAGCCTCTACCCGCCGATTCCCGGGTCGGCCCAGGCCTCGATCTGAGACGGTCCCACGACCTGCTTCGGTTGATGGGGATTGAGGGTGCCCGCGCTCGCCGTCAAGCCCTTGGCGAGTATCTGCATCGCAAACAACTTGGCGTCGACTTCCGACTTGAAGGTGCGCGTCGATCGCACCCTGCTTTCCGCGCTTTCGTCCGATTTGTGCGGACCGAAAGTTACATACCAGATGTCGCCCTGTTTCATTCCAAGGTAACGCGCGGGGCCAACGAAAGTTCCGCAGCGCTCATTGCCCCTTCGCCGTTCAGCGCCGGAAGCGGCGTGCTGCTCGACGTGCACGGCGAGATTGCGCGGGTATCGACGTCGGCAATTCCGGAGCCCTTCCCCGAGGCGCGAGCCCGGGCCCGGGGCAAAGCCGACCCCCAAACCCCTGCCAATCCCGACCGGATCGCCGAATAACGCTGCTTCTCCCGTGTCTACGGCTTGTCACGGGGGTGAGCCGGATTCAGGTTAACGTGACTTAAATGGACGATGCCCAAAAACATCGGTAAAACCATCGCGTCACCTTATCCTTTTGCAGAGATACGCATTTATGGCAGCCGCTCCCGGCGTCCGGCGTTCCGAACTCGGTGAGGCACTGCGCGCCTGCCGCAACGCCTTCATCGGCGTTGGCGTCATGAGTTGCGCGATCAACCTTTTGTACCTCACCGGCTCGATTTTCATGCTGGAGGTCTACGACCGCGTGCTGCCGAGCCGCAGCGTACCCACCCTGATCGGCCTCGTCGTTCTTGCCGGCGGCCTCTACATCGCGCAAGGCGGGCTGGACCTGATCCGCGGACGCATTCTCGGGCGCGTCGGGACCGCGCTGGACGAAGCCATCAACGCCCGCGTGTTCGAAACCGTGGTGCGGCTGCCGCTGATGGTCGGCGGGCGCAACGAAGGCCTGCAACCGCTGCGTGATCTCGACAACGTGCGGTCGTTTCTCGGCAGCATGGGGCCGGGCGCGTTCTTCGATCTGCCATGGCTGCCGTTCTATCTCGCGATCTGTTTCGCGTTCCACTGGCTGATCGGCGTCACCGCCCTGGTCGGCGCCATCATCCTCGTGACGCTGACGTTGATCACCGAATTCCTGTCGCGTACGCCGGCCCGCGAGGCGATGACGCTGGCCGCGCGGCGCAATGATCTCGCCGCCACCAGCCGGCGCAACGCCGAAGTGCTGGTCGCGATGGGCATGTCCGGGCGCCTGACCAGGCGCTGGAGCGAGGCCAACGAAACCTATCTGGCTGGCAATCAGCGCGCCAGCGACGTCGCCGGTGGTCTCGGCGCCGTCGCCAAGGTGTTGCGCATGATGCTGCAATCGGCGGTGCTCGCGGTCGGCGCCTATCTGGTGATCCACCAGGAAGCCTCCGCCGGCATCATCATCGCGGGCTCGATACTCAGCGCCCGCGCGCTGGCGCCGGTCGATCTCGCCATCGCGCACTGGAAAGGCTTCGTCGCGGCGCGCCAGAGTTGGCATCGCCTCAACAAGCTGTTGGGCCAGATGCCGCCCGCGAGCACCCAGACCCTGCTGCAGGCTCCCTCGACGCGGCTATCGGTCGAAGCCGTCAGCATCGTGCCGCCGGGCGAGCAGCGGGTGATCGTGCAGGACGTGACCTTCGCCGTCGAGGCCGGCACCGGCGTCGGTATCATCGGTCCGAGCGGTTCGGGCAAGTCTTCGCTGGTGCGCGCGCTGGTCGGCGTCTGGACGCCGTTCCGCGGCAAGGTAAGGCTCGACGGCGCGGCGCTCGACCAGTGGTCCTCGGACGTGATCGGTCGCTACATCGGCTACCTGCCGCAGGACGTCGAACTGTTCGCGGGCACGGTCGCGCAGAACATCTGCCGCTTCGATCCGGAAGCGAATTCCGATGCGATCATCGCCGCTGCCAAGGAAGCCGGCGTGCATGACCTGATCATCAAAATGCGCGAGGGCTACGACACCCAGATCGGCGAGCAGGGGGCAGCGCTTTCGGCGGGGCAGGCCCAGCGCGTGGCGCTGGCGCGCGCGCTCTACGGCAATCCTTTCCTGATCGTGCTGGACGAGCCGAACTCCAATCTCGACAGCGAGGGCGACGAGGCGCTGACCCGTGCGGTGCGCGGGGCGCGCGGGCGCGGCGCCATCGTGATCGTGGTGGCGCACCGGCCGATCGGGATCGAGGCGGTCGACCAGGTGCTGGTATTGAAGGACGGCCGGGTGCAGGCCTTCGGGCCGAAGGAGACCGTGCTCGGCCAGGTGCTGCAGCGCGTCCCGGCGCCGCCGCCGATCAAGATCGTATCCGACGCAGGAGCCGCGAAATCATGACCGGCGAACCGAACAGCGCGCGGCGCTCGATACGAACGCACCTGATTGCAGGCCTGGCGCTGATGCTGGTGCTTGTGGTCGGGTTCGGCGGCTGGGCGTCGACGGCGCAGATTTCGGGCGCGCTGATAGCGCCGGGCTCGGTGGTGGTCGATTCCAACGTCAAGAAGGTGCAGCATCCGACCGGCGGCGTGGTCGGCGAGGTGCGCGTGCGCGACGGCGACGTCGTCAAGGCCGGCGACATCGTGGTGCGTCTCGACGAGACCGTGGTCAAGGCGAACCTCGCCATCGTCGTGAAGACGCTGAATGGCTTGCTGGCGCGCGCGGCGCGGCTGGAGGCCGAGCAGAGCGGCCTCGATGCCATCAAGTTTCCGGCGGCGCTGACCGATCGCGCCGACGACCCCGAAGTCCGCGACGTCATGGCCAGCGAAACCAAGCTGTTCGAGGTTCGCGTGTTCGGGCGCGCGGGACAGAAATCGCAGTTGCGCGAGCGGGTGTCGCAGCTCAACGAGGAAATCGCGGGGCTGACGGCGCAGGAACAGGCGAAGGAAAAGGAAATCTCGCTGGTGGAAAAGGAGCTGGTGGGCGTGCGCCAGCTCTATGACCAGCGCCTGATCCAGATCTCGCGCCTGACCACGCTGGAGCGGGACATGGCCCGCCTGACCGGCGAGCGCGGGCAATACATCGCGGCGCGCGCGCAAGCCAAGGGCAAGATCACCGAGACCGAGTTGCAGATCATCCAGGTCGACAAAGACGTGGTGAGCGAGGTCTCCAAGGACCTGCGCGAGACCAACGACAAGATCGGCGAGTTCGTCGAGCGCAAGGTCACGGCCGAGGACCAGCTCCGCCGCATCGACATCCGCGCGCCGCAGGACGGCGTCGTGCTGCAGTCGACGGTTCACACCGTCGGTGGCGTCATCACCGCCGGCGACGCGATCATGATGATCGTGCCGAAGGCGGACGATCTCTCGGTCGAGGCCAAGGTCAATCCGCAGGACATCGACAAGCTGCAGGTCGGCCAGAAGACGCTGCTGCGGCTGTCGGCCTTCAACCAGCGCACCACGCCGGAACTGAACGGCGTCGTGACCCGCGTCTCCGCCGACGTCAACACCGACCAGCGCACCGGGCAGAGCTATTACACCATCCGTGTCTCGCTGCCGCCCTCCGAGGTCGCTCGCCTCGGCGAGGTCAAGATCATCCCGGGCATGCCGGTGGAAGCCTTCGTCCAGACCGGCGACCGCACGATGTTCTCCTATCTGCTGAAGCCGTTCAGCGACCAGCTGATGCGTTCGTTCAGGGAGCGGTGAGGTTCGCAGCGTCCTGCGAACGCTACTCTCGCCGTCATCACCCGCGAAAGCGGGTGATCCAGTATTCCAGAGACGGCGGTTATGGAATCGAAGGGCCGCGGCGTACTGGATACCCCGCATTCGCGGGGTATGACGGCTTTTCGTGCCGTTGGACCGCGAACCTACCTCCTGTCATACTCGTCCGGTCCCATCGCCCAGGCCCATTGCTCGTGGCCGGGGGCGTAGGTGCGGTTGGTCTCCGCGGGGTTGCGGTTGACCAGTGGCCGCATGAACATCGGGTGCGTCGCGCTGCGCACCTCGTGCTCGACCGTGAACAGCTGCCTGCCGCCGTCGAGGTCGACGATGTCGCGGAAGCGGTACTGGTACTGATTGTCTTCCTGCGAGACCAGACCGCGCTCCCTCAGGCGATGATAGGGACCGGAAAAGTCCGTGATGTAGATCTGCACGTGATGGCCGTCGTAATCCGGCTGGGGCCGGTCGGTCTCGCGGAATTGCAGGTACTGGTCCTTGCCGACCTTGACGCGCGTCATCGCGCCGTCGCCGTTCAAGTATTCCGCCGGCATTCCCATGATCCGCGGGTAGAACGCGCAAATGCCTTTCGCGGTCCCGACCGGCACGTCAAACTCGACATAGGGAATGCCGAGCGTGATGCGCCCGAAGCGGGCAGCATCCGGTTCAAAGCAGCGCACGCGGTTGCCCCAGGGGCAGACGGCCTCGACGTGATCGTTGTGCTCGCTGAATGCAAACGAAGTGCCTTCAAGCTTCTTCGCGACCGACGCCAGCCGCGCGAGCAGCGCCTCGCGTCCCGCGATGACGATCGCGGTATGGCCGCGAAGCACCTGGGGGCTACCGCCTGGCAGATGAAACTGGCTCTTGCCGACGTTGACCCACATGTTGGTGTCCGACACCATCAGATAGGGATCGCGGGTCAGTCCGAGGCCTGCGACGTAGAACAATGTCGCCAGCCGCTGGTCGGGCACCGTGACATTGACGTGTTCGAAATGGATCGAGTTGCCGAGGTCCTCTGCGGCGCGGTCGAACGGCTGTTGCATGGATGCGATCCCCAGGTGAGTGTCTGGTAGCGTAACAAACATTAGACCCTCATGGTGAGGAGGCGCTTTAGCGCCGTCTCGAACCATGCGGCCCCGCCGGTGCCATTCATCCTTCGAGACGCCGCTTACGCGGCTCCTCAGGATGAGGTCTGGCAGGTTTCGTAAGGTGGGCAGAGCGAAGCGTGCCCACCCTACGGATCTACTTCTGCAAACTCTCCAGCAGCAAATCCAGCGCCGTCTTCGCGAACGCCTGCATGTTGGCCTGCCGGTCGGCGCTGCCGGTCTCCAGCGTGAACACCGCCGATTGCGGACCCGCCACCGCCACGCAAGTATGTCCGGCGGCGTCGCCATAGCGGTTGCCGGTCGGGCCTGTCGCGCCGGTTTCCGACAGGCCCCAAGTCGTCGCAAAACGCTGGCGGCTCTGGCTTGCGAGCAACTCTGCATAAGGTTCGGACGAGGAACGAAGACCCTTCATGACCGCGTCCGGAATGTCCATCAGCAGCCGCCGCGCATCGCGCGTATAGACCACCGCGCCGCCGAGGAAATAGGCGGATGCGCCGGGCACCGAGAGCAGCGCCGCCGAGATCAGGCCGCCGGTGGAGGATTCCGCGACCGAGATCGTCTGCTTCCGCGCGATCAGCTGCGTTGCAATCTTTTCGGCTATGGTTACGAGCTCTTTCATCTCAACTCCCTGAAATCGCGCCAGTCATGCCCTCCTAGCACAGGAGGGTCACGTTTGCCGAGTTGCGGCGCGGGGGCGGCCCTGATTGAATGCCTCAAACAACCGCGGTTTGCGCGACCCGAGAGGATAAGAGGAAACATCATGACGTCGCCGATCGCGGGTGGCGTGGATTGCGATCTGCATCCCGCCGTGCCGCATTTGACCAGCCTTTTGCCTTACATGAACGACTACTGGCGCGACCAGGTGACGACGCGCGGCATGACCGATCTGGTCTCGCAATCCTATCCGACCAATTCGCCGATCTCCTCGCGGCCGGACTGGCGCCCCGGGCAGGGCAAGCCGGGCGAAAGCCTCGCCGACATGCAGAAGCAGGCGCTCGACAAGTTTGGCACAGCCTACGGCATCTGCAACCCGCTCTACGGCGTCCAGATGGTGTTCTCCGAGGACATGCAGGATGCGTTCTGCCGCGCATTGAACGACTGGCTGGCCAGGGAATGGCTGGACAAGGACGCGCGGCTGCGCGGCTCGATCGTGATCCCGACGCAGAGCGTGGAAAAATCCGTGGCCGAGATCGAGCGCTGCGCCGAGGACAAGCGCTTCGTCCAGGTGTTGATGCTGGTCATGGGCGACATGCCGCTCGGCAAGCGCGCCTACTGGCCGATCTATGCCGCGGCCGAACGGCTGGGCCTGCCCATTGGAGTTCATGCCGGCAGCGCCTATCACAACCCGCCGACCTCGGTCGGCTGGGGCTCCTACCACATCGAGGATTACGTCGCGCAGGCGACCGCGTTCCAGACCCAACTGACCAGCCTGATCGTCGAGGGCGTGTTCGCCCGGCATCCGAACCTGAAGATGGTCATGCTGGAAAGTGGGTTCACCTGGCTGCCCGCCTATCTGTGGCGGCTGCACAAGTTCTGGCGCGGCGTGCGGATGGAAACGCCGTGGGTTGATCGCGCGCCGGCCGAAATTGTGCGCAGCAACATCCGCTTCTCGCTGCAGCCGGTCGACGCACCGCCGGATCCGGCAACCCTGGATCGCCTGTTTAATCATATGCAGTCGGACGAATTGCTCCTATTCTCGACCGACTATCCGCACTGGCAGTTCGACGGCGACGAGGTGCTGCCGCCTGATTTGTCGCCCGATCTGGTTCGCAAGATCATGATCGACAATCCGCTCGCGACTTACGGCCGGTTGAAGGTGAAGGAGACGACGCCATGAACGTCCAGTTCCGCCCCGAATCTTCGACTTCCACCAGCATCAAGACCGCGATCGCCGATTGCGACATTCACCCGGCGCGCGCCACCAATGACGAACTCTATCCCTTCATGGCCAAGCGCTGGCACGGGCATCTCCACACCTACGGCAAGCAGGCCTATCACGGCATGATGGAAGGCCCACCCTATCCGAAGGCGCAGCCGAATGCCTCTCGCCGCGACGCCTGGCCGCCGGAAGGCGGGCCGCAGGGGTCCTCGCTGTCCTTCATGCAGAAGCAGTTGCTCGATCCCTGTAATGTGGCGCTCGGCGTGCTCAATCCGCTCAACAGCGGGCAGGGCCTGCGCAACCAGGATCTGGCCGCTGCGATCTGTTCCGCGATCAACGACTGGCAGATCGAGAAATGGACCAGCAAGGACAAGCGCCTGAAGGGTTCGATCGTGGTCGCCAATGAGGATGGCGTGGCCGCCGCCGCCGAGATCCGCAAGCGCGCGGGCGATCCGAACTTCGTGCAGGTGCTGTTGCTCTCCCGCAACGTCGAGCCGCTCGGCCAGCGCCGCTACTGGCCGGTCTACGAGGCGGCGGCTGAGGCCGGGCTGCCGGTCGGCGTGCATGCATTCGGCTTTGGCGGCAATCCGCTGACGCCCTCGGGCTGGCCGAGCTTCTACATCGAAGAGATGGTCGGCCATGCGCAGTGCCAGCAGACCGCATTGGCGAGCCTCGTCCTCGAAGGCGTGTTCGAGCGCTTTTCCAGGCTGAAGATGGTGATGATCGAGGCCGGCTTCGGCTGGGCGCCGTCGCTCGCCTGGCGTCTCGACAAGCACTTCGAGAAGCTGCGCAGCGAGGTGCCGCATCTCAAGCGCAAGCCGTCGGAATATATCCGCGAACACGTCTGGTGGACCACGCAGCCGATGGAAGATCCCGAGCGCCGCGAGCACCTGTTCGAGACGATCGAATGGATCGGCTGGGACAAGCTCCTGTTCGCGACCGACTACCCGCATTGGGACTTCGACGAGCCGTCGCGCGTCCTGCCGGCCGGCGTCAGCGACGCCAACCGCGAGGCGTTCTATCTGGGCAACGCCAGGAAGTTGTACGGGATCGCCTGATGGTTCGTCATGTTATCGCCCCGGTGGACGAGTTGCCGCCGGGAACACGAAAATTCCTCACCATCGACGAACGGCCGATCGCGATCTTCAACATCAAGGGCGAATTCTTCGGCCTGTTGAACCGCTGCCCGCACCAGGGCGCGGCGCTGTGCGAGGGGCCGCTGATCGGGCTCGCGCAGTCCTCCGATCCCGGCGAGATCGAATACACCAGGCTCGGCGAGATCATCCGCTGCCCCTGGCACGGCTGGGAGTTCGACATCCGCACCGGGCAGTCCTACTGCGATCCGAAGCGCTTTCGCGCGCGGGCGTATCCGGTCAACGTCGAGCCGGGATCGAGCGTGGTGAAGGGGCCGTATGTCGCCGAGACGCTCGCCGTGTCGGTCGAGAGCGACTACGTCGTGGTGGATTTGTAGCGGCTGTCCCGGGCGCCGCTTGCCATGTGCCGTTCCTTGCCGATTTTCGATAGCGATTCTGCAGCCGTCGGTACGTATTGCGGCGCTGATCTCGTAGAAATGCATAGGTTCCGTTAACTTGTTGGTCGCAGAATTATGCCGGGAACAGGAAAGTTTCTGAGTGGGATCGGTGCCGGCCAATCGATAGCGATGGCACCACGCGCTGAAGCGTTCAATTGCTGCGGCTGATGACGGGCATCACGCACCCGCATAACCGCTTCGCATTCCCCAAAAAGTATCCGAGTGCGGAGTCCCTTACGGACTGACCGGTACCGGGCCATCCAGATCTCCATCACACAGTTGCGAGTGAGCAGCGGAAAGCGGCTCGGGGTCACCGATGTCCATACTTCGGGAGTTGAATGACGCCATCTCCAGGGGAACGCCCGAAAGCCGCTTGCAGGCTTTGTGGCATGCAACAGACATGCTGCTGATGGGCCGCTACACCGAAAGCGAGATCTGGATCTTTGGCGAAGTGATCGGACGCCTCTCGGAGGAAATCGAACTGGCCGCGCGCTCGCAACTCGCCAGGCGGCTCGCCCGGAGCGACCAGGCGCCGATCCACATGGTCAACAAGCTCGCGTTCGACGATTCAATCGACGTCGCCGGTCCGATCCTTCGCTATTCCGAGCGACTAGACGACCAGATCCTGGTCGCGAACGCGCGCTGCCAGAGCCAGCAGCATCTCTTCGCCATCTCCCGGCGAAAGTCCATCAATGAGCCGGTCACCGATGTGCTCGTGGAGAGGGGCGACCAGACGGTCGTGAATTCTGTCGCCGTCAACACCGGCGCGCGCTTCTCGGATTCCGGCTTCCTGCAATTGATCAAGCGTTCCGAGAATGACTCCATCCTGGCCGAGCACCTGGGGCGGCGGCGGGACATCCCGAGGCACCTGTTCCAGCAGTTGATCGCGAAGGCGTCCGACGACGTTCGAAAGAAGCTTCAAGCCGAACGGCCTGAAGCGCGCGATGCCGTCGCCGATGTCGCCGGGTCGTTGCATGCGATGTTTGGCCCTGCGTCAAAGAGCTACTTCACCGCGAAGAAAGCCATCGGCGCGCTGCACCGGCGCGGCGACCTCGGAGAGACCCAGCTCTTCGAGTACGCCCAGGCGCGCAAGTTCGATGAAGCCGTCGTCGCGCTATCGTTGCTGTGCGCGCTGCCGGTAGACGTGGTCGAGCGCGCGATGCTCGCACCGGACAAGGAAGCCCTGCTCATTCTGGCGAAGGCCCTTGACCTGTCGTGGGCGACGACCATGGCGCTGTTGTTTCTTGGCGCCGCAGATCACCGGATTGCGACCGGGGATCTCGACGCCATGAAGGCAGAATTCACCCGGCTGAACGTCGAGACATCCAGGAAGGTGCTGCAGGCCTTCCATTCCCGCAAGGAAGCTGCGGGCTCGAGCCTGAACCTCCGCCCGCAACTTCATGCGGTTTGAAAGGTGCGGTACGCGACCAGGGTCGGCAGGGCGCGCAGCTATCCGTCCGTCGGGCCGGCAGGGGTGCGACGAAGTTGCCGGGCCTGCGGCCAGCGTGTCGCCTTCCGCATCCTTCCGCCGGCTGCTAGCGTCGAGGCTGAACCCGCTCGTCTGGGGGAACATTCACGTCAACGAGTCTGGGTGGACCTACATTGCTGTTTCCGTCGGATCTGACCTCGTTCCTCGACCTCATCCGCCAGCACGGCGATGTGGCCTACAGCCTCATGTTCGCCTATGCGGCCTCGCATAGCCTGCTGCTGGCGCTGTTTGCGGGCTACGCGGCGCATTCGGGGGCGCTCAGCCTCGGTACGCTGATCGCGGTTTGCTGGCTTGGCAGTTTCGCCGGTGACGTCATTCGCTTCTGGATCGGGCGTCGCTACGGCGCCCGTCTGCTCGATCGTTATCCGCGGTTCGAGCGCCCGGTGCAAACCGTGATCCGGCTGACGGATCGTCACTATCTGTGGATGATCCTGTTTCATCGCTTCCCGCACGGCATCCGCGGGCTTGCGGGATTCGCCTACGGAATGTCGCGGCTGCCCTGGTCCACTTTCCTGGCGCTCAACTTCGTTGCAGCGGGCCTCTGGTCCGGCGCCGTCGTCTCGGCCGGCTATGCCTTTGGTCAGGTCTCGGAGAAGTCCATCAACAATGCTTCTTCGGGTCTCGGTATCGTGATGCTGGCTTTGTTCCTCAGCCTGTCCTGGTTGCTGAGCAGAAAGCTCGATCGGATCGTGGAACGTTACTGATCGACGCCCGAAGGATAAATCGTCGCGCCTGCGGGGATGCGCGGCGCACCAAAATGCGAAAGAACATTCGTCCTACTCCTGCCTTTTCACAGCAGGCGGGGACGAAGTGCAAATTATCCACATCAAATCACAACTCAATAATCTGACTTCACGAGAGATTTTATTTTTTGTGCTGCTTTTGCACGCCGATTGACAATGCGACGAATGAAGATTCGTGAACACGGGTCGATGCGACGCCAATCGTGGCGATGTGATGATCGGACAGTGACGCTGTCGCAAATCGTGCATCCGGCCTTGCGTTTGCAGGCTTGAAACGGTCGCTAATTCCGGCAGGCAACGTCTCCGCGAATGATCGTCGCGGAACGCGTTGTAGCAAAGTAGTGGAGTACAGCGATGAAGGCCAAGGATCGGATTTGCGAACGTGAGTACAAGATTCGCCTCGAGAGTATGCTGAGCACCGCCTTCAACACCCAACTGCAACCGCTGAGATCACTCCAGACTGCAACCAAGAAGCGGAGAGCACAGAAGAAGGTGGCGAACAATCCCGCCTTCGCGAAGTCAACGACGCCGACTTCCCGCTAAGGCTGCATCCGCCGCGCCTCAGGACATGGCATGACCTCAAGCTCCCGCGCCACGGACAATTTCGTCCGTGGCGCGGTGAGCCTAGGTCTGGCATCGCGAGGACAGGTATAGCGCCTGCAGAAGCTCGTCGAACATATTGGGGCGACAGGGCTTGAGTTCGGCCACGGCCTTCGATTTTTCAGCCTTTGCGGCCTTGCTGGAATTGGCGAGCCTGGGCGGTGGCTTGTTGCGAGCTGCATCTTTCGGCTTGGGCCTGGACTTCTTGATCACGTCCTTCTTTGTGTTCGTGGTGGATCCAACGACGCCCGAGTATTTCTCTGCAAGCATGGCGATCGCATCCGGTGGCGGCGATATCGGCTCGGCAAGTGCAACCGGTCGAGGCGGCGCTTTCTGCGGCAAGCGGTGCACTTCCAGCCGATCGCCCTTCTTCAAGGTATCGCCCGATGCGCCTGCGTCGAGCTTCAATTGCTCGAACGGATCCAACTCGCCTGGCTTCGAGCGTGATGGCGTCCCCAGCTCCATGGCAATGAGAACGCCGAGGCCGATAACGATGAGACAGATCCTCATCATGATCTTGCGCTTCCGGAACGATGATGCCTGACCAGGACAGGAGCGAATGCTCAGCTGCGTGGTGAAACGATCCTTGGGATTCAATGAGGCAGGTTAGCGGCACGCGCGGCAGCGATGTAGCAAAGTTTGATAGTACGGTTAATCCGGCCGGGTAAGGATTGGTTAGCCATAGCCTTCTGAGTGGAGCCGCCTCCACTCGTCATCGTCCGCGAAGGCGGACGATCCAGTATCCAGAGACGGCAGCGATCGAGCCGATAAGCCGCAGAGTACTGGATGCCCGCCTGCGCGGGCATGACAGGTCACCAGGTGGCGGAAAGCGCGACTACTCCGCTGCCCCGTGCGCCATCGCCTTGCGCTCCATCGCGTAGCGCACCAGCGCCACGAATCGGTAGATCCCGTGCACGAACTTGCCGTAGGGCATGGTGACGAACAGCGAGAACACCACGCCGAGATGCAGCGCCAGCAACGGGCCCATCGCGCCGGTCTCGCGCAGCACCAGCAGCGCCAGGCCGGTCAGGCTGGTAAGGAACAGCATGACGATGAACGCCGTGTCCATGCCGTAGCGGGTCTCGTCCACCAACACGGGATCGCGCTTCGATTTCTCGGCCAGCAGGCCGATCGGCCCGATCAAAAGCCCGATGCCGCCGAGTGTGCCGAGTACGACCGGCAGATCCCACCACGGATAGGGCGCCTCGCGCGCCAGCAGATAGTGATAGAGCGTGGCGACGCAGGTCGAGGCGAAGCACAGCGCGAAGCCATAGAACGTCAGATGGTGATAGAGCTTGCGGCGGTCGGTGGGACGGTCGTCCTCGTTGAAGCAGCCGACGCCGCCGCCGTCGAGATAACGCAGTTCGCCGGCGTCGCGGATCGCCTGCAACAGCGCGCTGGCATCGGCCCTCATGCCGACGGGCTCGCCGATGTCGCGCCAGAACGCGCGTACGCCCATCACGAGCGCCGCAATCGCATAGAGGAACGCCGCGCCGAACAGTGCCGCCATCGCGTTGTGCGGCATCAATTTGTAGAACGCGCCGGGGCCGGTATGGATGCCGAACAGCACCTCGCGGTCGTGGTAGGCGGCAAAGCCGAAAATGAAGGCGGCGACGCTGAGCGCGGCAACGAGGCTGATGACGAGGCCGTTGCGCGCGAAGACGCCGGAGAGCGCGCGCGGCCACGCATAGGCTGCGTAAGAATCGGCGCGCGCAACCGCGAGCGTTTTCGGGACATTGACGTTGAATTGATGCGGCGGCGAGAACTGGCAGTCGGTGTAGCAGGCGCCGCAGGAATGGCAGAGATTGGCGAGGTAGTTGAGGTCGCCGTCGGAGAACGCGCGCCGCATCTCCATTGCCGGGAACACCGCGCACAGCCCCTCGCAATAGCGACAGGAATTGCAGACCGTCATCAGGCGGTCGGCCTCTTCCAGGATTTTCGTTCCGTGCATCGCTATGTTGTTTCCCGTCCGGACGTCTCAGTTCTTCGCATTCCGCGCCGCTTCCCGTCCGGCCACGCGGCCGAACACGCTGCCGATGGTCATGCCGATGCCGGCGGCGTAGCCCTTGCCGAGCACGTTGCCGGCCATGATCTCGCCGGCCGCGAACATGTTGGCGGAGGGTTTGCCGTCCTTCATCACCATGCGCGACTGCTTGTTCACGCGGGTGCCGAGGTAGGTGAAGGTGATGCCGGGCCGCACCGGATAGGCCAGATAAGGCGCGTGCTCGATCTTCCGCGCCCAGTGCGTCTTTGCCGGCGTGATGCCTTCGGTGCGGCAATCGTCCAGAATGGTGTGGTCGAAGGTACCGGGCTGCACCGCGGCGTTGAAGTCGGTGATGGTCCTTTCCAGCGCCGCCGGATCGAGTTCGAGCTTGACGGCGAGTTCCGCAATCGTCGGCGCGCCGATCGGCGGGAACAGCGTCGGCATGAAGCTGGTGACGACACTTGAGTCGAAAATGATGTAGGCGATCTGATCCGGCTGGGCGGCCACCAGCCGGCCCCAGATTGCGTAGCGCTTCGGCCAGATGTCCTCGCCCTCGTCGTAGAAGCGCTGCGCGTGCTTGTTGACGACGATGCCGAACACGACCGAGTCGTGGCGGGTGATGATGCCGCCGTCGAACTTCGGCGCGCGGGCGTCGATCGCGACCGCGTGGCATTGCGTGGGATCGCCGATGTCCTGCACGCCCTTATCGAGCAGCATCTTGAGAATCGCGCCGCGGTTATAGGGCGTGCCGCGGATCAGGAAATTGTCGGCGGCCTCGCCCCAGTATTCCTTCAGCCATTCGATGTTGGCCTCGAAGCCGCCGGCGGCCGCGACCAGCGCCGAGGCGCGGATATCGGTCGAACCATTGATCGGCTGTTTCAGCCTCGCGGACAGGAACATGCCGTCCTCGATCTGCAGGTCGATCACCTCGGCATCGTAGAGGATCTCGACGCCGAGTTTTTCCGCGGTGAGATACAACGCATTCAGCATCGCCCTGCCGCCGCCGAGGAAGAACGAATTGGTGCGGCCAAGACTCAGCGTGCCGCCGAGCGAGGGCTGCCAGCGCACGCCCTGTTCGACGATCCAGTTCAGGATGTCCTTGGACTCGGCGATCATGAATTTTGCCAGCTCTTCGTCGGTCTGTCCGCCGGTCAGGCGCAACAGATCGTCCCAGAACTCTTCCTCGGTGTAGGGGCCGGTGAGAATTTCGGTCGCGGCGTCGTGGGCGCAGCGCATGTTGCGGGTGTGGCGGGTATTGCCGCCGCGATAGAATTTCGGCGCGCCTTCCAGCACGAGCACGGACGCGCCCGCGCGGCGCGCGCTGATGGCGGCGCACAAGGCGGCGTTGCCGCCGCCGATCACAAGCACATCGAATTTTCCGGCGAGATCGACCATGCGCTCTTGTTATCGCTGTTGGCATGGAAATCAAACCGGCGCGCGGTCAGGTAAATCCATCCACCCGGCGATTTTCTAGCCTGCTGCCGCGGCTGCGTCACGCGTCTCGTTCATTCCAGGGCGCCGCGTCATGCGACGATGTCGCATACGCTACGTCGTGCGGAATATCTGTTGTGTCAGGGCTTGCTCTGCATGGAAGCGAGCAGCCATTGCCGGAAGGCCGACAGCTTTGGCGGATCGGTCCGGCCCGCGGGCGAGACCAAATAGAAACCGGCGTCGACCGGCAGCGTGATCTTGAAGGGAACCACAAGGCGTCCCTTGGCGATGTCCTCCTGCACATAGGCGGAGCGGCCCATCGCGACGCCGATCCCGTCGATCGCGGCCTGCACGGTCATGAAGATCAGGTCGAAGGTCACGCCGGGCTGTCTGGAAAAATCGGCCGGCAGTCCGGCTGCCCAGAGCCAGAGCCGCCAGTCGTCGCTGTTGACGCTGCTGGTGTGGAGCAGCACGTGATCCCTGAGGTCCTCGGGGCATTTCAGCGGCTTGTTTCCGTTCAGCAGCGCCGGACTGCACACCGGGAAAAGCTCGTCCGCCATCAGCCAGTCGGCGCGCAGGCCGGGCCATCGGCCGCGGCCGTAGCGGATCGCGGCATCGACATTGTCGCGCTGGAAGTCGACCAGGTTGGTCGAAGTGGTGATGCGCACGTCGATGCCGGGATGGGCTTCCTGAAACGCTGATAGCCGCGGCAGCAGCCATTTGGCGGCGAGCGAAGCCAGCGTCGAGACCGTCAGCACATGGTCGTTGTCCTTTCGCAACAGCCGGTCGGTCGCGAGCCTCAAATCGTTGAAGGCGGCACGGATGCCGGGGAGATATTCCTGCGCCTGCCGGGTCAGCGCCAGCGACCGATTCTGGCGGATGAACAGGCGTATCCCGAGTTCTTCCTCCAGCCGCTTGATCTGATGGCTGATCGCGGTCTGCGTGACGTTCAGTTCGGATGCCGCCTGCGTGAAGCTCAAATGCCGGGCTGCGGCCTCGAAGGCGCGGAGCCCGTTCAGCGAGGGCAGCCTGGCAGTCATTCCGCGTTCTCCAAATGCATGATCTTATATCATCCGAAGTGGTACAAATTGTCGTTTGTGGAGGGCTCGGATAGCGCAGATATTTGCAACAGAAGAATACCAAAGGAGCCTCAAATGTCCACTTTTACGCATGAATCGATGATAAATCATCATGGTACGGGCATTTTCAACCATCTGGTCGAAACCCTCCATGTCTGGCGGCAGCGCTACAGGTCGCGCCGCGAACTGGCCCAATGGTCCGATCGGGAGTTGCACGACATAGGCATCTCCTGGAGCGACGTCGCCCATGAGGCCGAAAAGCCGTTCTGGCGGGCCTAGATGGCAGCCACGCCGGCGCCGCCCGGTAGCGGGGCGCTGGCCATTTCCTTTCAGCTCCGCAGGAGCGGCCGATGACAACGATCCGTCTCGACAATCTCAGGCAATATTCCGACGTGCTGCGGTCGCGGCACGGTCAAGAGGTCACCGTGCGTTTCGTCGAGCCGCGCGATGCCGGGGCGTTGCAGAACTATTTCCGCGCGCTCACGACGCGCTCCCGCTACAACCGCTTTCTCGGCGCGGCCAACGAACTGCCGCCGTCGCTGCTGGAGGATTTCATCCATGTCGGCGAGGCGGACCGGTTCAGCGTGATCGCAACCATGCTTCTCGACGGCCGCGAGACCGTCGTCGGCGAAGCGCGCTATGCCTTCGACAGCGCCAATGCCTCGATCGAATTCGGCCTGTCGATCGACGATCGCTGGCAGGGCCATGGCATCGGCAAGGCGCTCTTGAAGAATCTCGAATGCCGGGTGGCTTCGTTCGGCGCCGGGCGGTTGTTCGGCGACACGTTGCGCTCCAACGACGCCATGATCGCGCTCGCGCGCAAGTCGGGTTACGCCTTCGTCAATTCGCCCGGCGACTGGAGACTGGTGCGCTTCCAGAAAGAGATTCATGTCGAACCGCAGGAAATCCCATGCGCCAGTTGGCGGCTCGCCGCCGTCTCTCCCGGCGCCATGTCCTCGCTTGCGGCTTGACAGGACTGAGCCCGGTTCTGGCCCCCCGGAACCGGGCTTTTTTCAATGGCCGGTGAATACCGGCTTGCGCTTATCGATAAACGCCTGCACGGCTTCCTTGTGGTCGGCCGTCACCTGGGTCCGGATCATGCGCTCGGCTTCGTGATCGCGCGCGGTGGCGAAGTCGAACATCAGGGCTTCGTCGAGATTGTCCTTCATGTACCGGATCGCGATCGTCGGTCCTTCGGCGATAGATTTCGCGAGCGCGAAGGCTTCCGCCTGCAGCCTGTCGTCGGGGACGACGCGGTTCACCAGGCCGATCGCCTCGCATCTGGCGGCATCGACCCTGTCGCAGGTGAACATCAATTCCCGCGCCCGCGATGTGCCGACCAGCCGCGTCAGCAGCCAGGCGATGCCGTAATCGCCGCTGAGCCCGACCTTGAGATAGCCGGTGGAAAGGAAGGCCGATTGTGCGGCAATTCTGATATCGCAGGCCATCGCCAGCGCCAGTCCGGCGCCAACCGCGGGGCCGGGGAGTGCAGCAATCGTCGGCTTTCGCACCGAGACCAGCGCGCCGGTCAAAAGTCGTTGCCGCTCCTGCAGATCGGCGACCCGCTCGTCATGGGACATTTCGAGCTTTTTCTTGTCGCGGTTGGCGCCCATGCCCTTGACGTTGCCGCCGGCGCAGAACGCCGTGCCGGCGCCGGTCAGCAGCAGCACGCCGACACCAGGGTTCTCGCCGCAGGCCTTGATCATGTTGCGCAGGGCCGGCGTCAGATTATCCGACATGGCATTGCGCGCCTCGGGGCGATTCAGCGTGATGATGGCGACGCGGTCGCGGATCACGCACAGCAGTTCCTCGGTGCCGGTATCGATCCTGACTTCGGTGGTCATGGTTTCCCCAATTTCCGGTTATTCGTCATTGCGAGGAGCGAAGCGACGAAGCAATCCATCGTTCCGTTGTGCGGCGCTATGGATTGCTTCGCTGCGCTCGCAATGACGGCGGCGGCCGTCGTCTAGAATTTCTCCACCCACGGCCGCAGTTCGACTTCCCAGGTCCAGGCGCTACGCGGCTGTTGCAGCACATTCCAGTAGCTCAAGGCAATGGCGTCGGGGTCGAGCATCGAGTCAGGTTTATCGGAAGGCTCGGTACGGGTCGCGCTGCGGATGCCGCCGTCGATGACGAAATGCGCCACGTGAATACCCTGCGGCGACAATTCGCGCGCCATGCTCTGGGCGAGCCCGCGCAGCGCGAACTTCCCCATCGCGAACGGCGCCGACTGCGGATAGCCCTTCACGCTGGCGGAAGCGCCGGTGAACAGGATCGCGCCGCTCCTGTTCGGCAGCATGCGTTGCGCCGCCTGCTGTGCCACCAGAAAGCCGCCGAAGGCCGAAACCGCGATGGCGTTGGCGACATCCGCCGGCACCAGATCGGTAAAGGCGCCGCGCGCCCGTCCGCTGGCATTGTAGACCACGATGTCGGGCGTGCCGATCTCGCGCTCGACCATGCCGAACAGCCGTTCGACCTCTTCCGACTCGGTGGCGTTGCAGGCAAAGGCGCGGGCGCCGGTCTCCGTGCAGAGCGCGCCGAGTTTTTCGATCTTGCGCGCGGCGAGCGCCACCTTGATGCCTTCGCGCGCGAACAGCCGCGCCAGCGATGCGCTTAAGCCTTCGCCGGCGCCGACGATCAGGGCGGTCTTGTACTTCGGAATTTCCATGGGCGCGGTCCTCGGATGGTCGGAACTAGGTACTTAAGCGCGCAATCCGGCAAGGCAACCCGCGGCAGCGAGGATCAGGTCGAGATCCCGCCTGTCGGCGATGCCAGCGTACTTCGCGCGCAGCATGCCCAGCGACCGGGCGTGATATTTTTGCGGCTTCTGGATCCAGACGTTGTCGCCGAGCGTGACGCTGAATTCATCCTTGCTCTCGGCCAGTGCTTTCTCGTTGGCGAGAGTCCAGGTCCAGAATTGCCGTCCGACCTGCCTGCTCAGGATCGGCATCATCGTCGGCGCCAGGGTCCTCCATGATTCGAAGACGCCTTGCTCGCGCGGCCACAGCATGCGGTGGATCCAGTCGAGCACGTGCGGCGCGTTGCCTTCGATCAGAGCTCCGGCGGTCGGATCGGTCCAGAGCTCGTAGAGTTGTCCCCATAAGCCGAAATCGCCGAAAGCCGGCCTGCCGCCGAACAGATAGGGACGTGTCGAGAGGTGATCGTCGAGCAGGTCCAGCATGTCCTGGAAGCCGACTTCGATCTGCGACGCCGTCAACTCATTCGAGCCGACATACCAGACGCGTTCCACCATGCGAATGCGAACCTGCCCGGCGATCACGGCATGTTCCTCCTCGCTGGCCTTCGGCGCACGCATGCGTGCGATGCGGCCCGCGGAACAGCGCTGGTCGATCTCGCGCGCCCAGCGATAGTGAAACATCCATTTGTTGCCCCATTCGTCGCCGAACTCCTCGATCAGGGTCGATATGAAGTTGGTGACGGGCTCGTCGGGATGGATGGACGGCTCGGGGTGAAGTTTCTCGACCTGGTCGATGATCGGCGTGGAATCCTGGATGCCAGTACCGTCGGGCGTCACCACCAGCGGGATGATGGGCATCTTGGCGTATTTCTCGAATTCCGCCTGGCTCGCGGGATTGCGCGGGATCCACTGGAACGGGATTCCCTTGTAGCGGAAATAGGAGCGGACCTTCACCGAGTAGGGCGACATCTCGGCACCGATGATGCGGTATCCCTCGGCCATGGGGCGTTCCTCCAATTATGCTTGTTGACGGCGCGACCGCCTGCGCTATCGGTAGAAGATCAATATCGGGCGGAACGAACAAGGGCTAATCACATGCAGCCACTCAAGCAGGATCGCGCAGCCGCTGCCGGCCAGGCGGGATTGCTCGCACCCGACACCACGGGCATGAATTTCTACCGGGCCGATCCGGCGCTGACCGATCTGCTTCGCCTGCATCTGCCGGAGGCGTTGTTCCGTCACATCGAACCGCATCTCGACCGTCTCGGCGAACTCGCCGGCGGGCATCTCGACGAATGCGCGCGGCTCGCCGACCGCCACACGCCGGTGCTGCACCAGCGCGACAAGTTCGGCCGCGATACGCAGTACATCGAATATCACCCGGCCTATCGGGAACTGGAGAACGCCGCGTTCGGCGAGTTCGGCATTCATGCGCTGTCGATCCGCAAGGGCATCATGGGCTGGCCGGACAAATACCCCGTCGTCGCCAAGCACGCCTTCACGTTCCTGTTCAACCAGACCGAATTCGGCATGGGCTGCCCGATCAACGTCACCGACGGCTGCGCGAAGCTGCTCAACAATTTCGGCAGCGAAGCGCTGAAGGCGAAATATCTCGACGGGCTGACCCAGACCGACATGAGCAAGCTGACGCAAGGCGGCCAGTTCATGACCGAAAAGGAAGGCGGCTCCGACGTCGGCACGCTCACGACCAGCGCCGTGCAGGAAGGCGATCACTGGCGGCTCTATGGCGAGAAATGGTTCTGCTCCAATGCCGATGCCAGGGTGGTGATGCTGCTGGCGCGGCCGGAAGGGGCGGGGGCCGGTACGCGCGGCGTCGGACTGTTCCTGATGCCGCGCTATCTCGACGACGGTTCGCAGAACCACTACCGGATCGTACGACTGAAGGACAAGCTCGGCACCCGCTCGATGGCGTCGGGCGAGATCAAGTTCGAGGGTGCGATCGCCTACGCCGTCGGCAAGCTTGACCGCGGCTTCGTGCAGATGGCCGAGATGGTCAACTCGTCGCGGCTGTCCAACGGCGTCAAATCCACCGCGCTGATGCGGCGTGCGCATCATGACGCGACGATGGTGGCGAGAAATCGCGTGGTGTTCGGTCAGCGCATCATCGACCTGCCGCTGGCCCGCCGGCAATTGATGAAGATCGCGCTCCCTACCGAACAGGCGCTGTCGATGAGTTTTCTCACTGCGGACGCACTCGATCGCGCCGAGGCCGGCAGCCAGGACGCGGCGGCACTATTGCGCATCCTCACGCCGACCCTGAAATTCCGTGCTACCCGCGATGCCCGGAAGGTCTGCGGCGATGCGCTCGAGATGCGCGGCGGCATTGGCTATATCGAGGAATTCGCCACCGCCCGACTGCTGCGCGACGCGCATCTGGGATCCATCTGGGAAGGCACCGGCAACATCGTCGCCATCGATGCACTGAAGCGCGCAGTCGGCCGCCACGGCGCCGATGCGGCACTTGCCGCCGATCTGCATGCCCGTCTCGACGACAGCGCCAACGTGCCGCAGACCTGGCGCAACCGCCTGCGCGAATTGACCGACCGCGCCATCGGTTTCGCCCGCGAGGTCGCCAGCCGAACCGACAATGAGGGCGATGCGCGACGCGCCACCAGTCTTCTGTATCATGTCGCAAGCGCGGTCGCGCTGACCTGGGAGGGCGGCCGCATCCACGAGATGCGTGGCGACGCGCGGCGGCTCCTGCTGTCGCGCATGGTGATCGACCATCGCGTCTCGCCGGGCGACCCGTTCCAACTGGCGGAAACAGCCACTCAACGCAAGATCACGGATCATTTGCTTGGCGAACGTAACGTCGGCATGGCCGAGGTTGGCGAATTGCTGAAGGGGGCCTAGGCTTCTCACCTCTCCCAGGGGGAGAGGTGAAAGGTTACACGACACAACAAAAACCGAGAGGGAAACGCCGATGAAGGCCGCCGTTTTGTTTGAAGTCAACAAGCCGCTGGTGATCGAGGATGTCAGCGTACCGAACCCGGGACCGCGCGAAGTCTTGATCCGCACCCGCGTCGCCGGCCTCTGTCATTCCGACCTGCATTTCATGGAGGGACTCTATCCGCATCCGCTGCCCGCTGTGCTCGGGCATGAATCGGCCGGCGTGGTCGAAAAGGTCGGCTCCGACGTCACCTATGTGAAGCCCGGCGATCACGTCGTCACATGCCTGTCGGTGTTCTGCGGAACCTGCGACAACTGCACCACAGGCCGCACGGTGCTCTGCACCGACACCACCGTGAAGATGCTGCCCGGCCAGTCCAACCGGCTGTCCTGGGCACGCTCGGAGAAACTCAACCAGTTCCTGAACCTGTCGTCGTTCGCCGAGCAGATGCTGGTGCATGAGAACGCCATCGTCAAAATCCGCAAGGACATGCCGCTGGAGCTGGCCGCGCTGATCGGTTGCGGCGTCATTACCGGCTATGGCGCGGTCGTGAACACCGCAGGCGTCAAGGCCGGTGAGACCGTCGCGGTGATCGGCTGCGGCGGCGTCGGCATGGCCGCGATCAACGGCGCGGCGATCGCGGGCGCCGGCCGCATCATTGCGATCGACACAAACCCGGCGAAATTGCAACTCGCCACCAAGCTCGGCGCCACCGACATCGTCGATCCCGCCCGGGGCGATGTGGTGCAGCAGGTGCGCGAACTGACAGGTGGCGGCGTGCATCACGCCTTCGAGGTGCTGGGCCGCAAGGACACCGCGGAGCAGTCGTTCGCCATGCTGGCGGCCGGCGGCACCGCGACCATCGTCGGCATGATCCCGTTCGGCCAGAAGATCGAGCTGCACGGCTTCGACTTCCTGAGGGAGCGCCGTATCCAGGGTTCGTCGATGGGCTCCAACCATTTCCGTGTCGACATGCCCCGCCTCGTCGAATTCTACATGCGCGGCAAGCTGCATCTGGAGGACTGGATTTCGGCGAAGCTGAAGCTCTCAGAGATCAACGAGGGCTTTGCCAACATGAAAGCCGGCAAGACGCTGCGCAGCGTGATCATGTTTGATAGCTGAATTCGTGGCGTCATTCCGGGGCGCGTCGAAGACGCGAACCCGGAATCTCGAGATTCCGGGTTCAGCCCTGTGGGCTGCCCCGGAATGACAGGCGAGTGTCCCTACCGCGACACGTGCGCCGACACTGCCAGCCACTTCCCGCTCTGCTTCGCCCAACAGTCCGTATACCGCCCATGGGCCTGCTGGCCGTCTGCGGTCGTGTAGCTGGTGGCGGCGTGGATGATGGCGAAATCGCCGAGCAGACGGATCTTGACGTCATGCGCGGTCAGGTTCCTGATCGTAACCGGCACGGCCGTCTGTTTCAGGAACGCCGCGCGGTCGACCAGCGTCTTGTCGGGGTTGGAGCAATAGAAATCCTCGGCCAGGATTTCGTCGAAGCGCTTGACGTCGGAGTTTTGGACCGAGGCGACATAGTCGCGGTTGAGTGCGGTGAGTTCGTCGATGTCGTTGTTCATTGGCTGGATCCTCCGTTTCCGACCCTCATGGTGAGGAGGCGCGTCAGCGCCGTCTCGAACCACGAGGCCCGTGATGTCTCATCCTTCGAGACGCGCGCAAGAGCGCGCTCCTCAGGACGAGGAATCTTTCTTAGTCCTCGAACATCGGCGGCGGCTTGAACCCGCCAAATTCCTTTTCGATCAGCTCCGCCAGCCTCAATGGCGTACGGTCTTCCAGCCAGGGGCCGACGATCTGCACGCCGACCGGCAGTCCGTCTGGTGAGAACCCGGTCGGGATCGCCGTCGAGGGCAGGCCGGGCAAAGTGGCGATGCCGGGCCAGGCGAGCTGATCGGGATAGACATAATCCTTGCCGTCGATGTTGATGCGGCGGGCTTCCTGGTCGTCGGAGTGATCGTGCGGATAGGCAGGCGTCGGCATGATCGGGCAGATCACCGCGTCATAGGTCTTGAACAGCTCGCGCCATTGCGCGCGCAGGCGCGAACGTCCGCCGTCGGCCATCAGCCAGTCGCGATGGCTGAGCGCGATGCCGCGCAGTCGTTCGGCGGCGAGGCTGTTGTCCCCGGCAGGGAGCGCAGCCACGGCGGCCTGCGCGCCGGCATGGACATCAGGCGCAAAGGACGCCGCGAGGAACGACATCAGCATTCGCATGTAGAGCCGGCTCGACGCGGCGAAGTCGGGCAGCAATGGACTGGAGCGCTCGATTTTGACGCCGGCCTTGCGGAGATTCGCGGCGAGCTGTTCCAGCGTGCCGCGCACCACCTTGTCGGTCGGCATGACCGGATCGGTGTCGATCAGCAGCACGCGAAAATCCTTCAGCGCGGTATGGCGCGGCGGCGGCAGCGCGAGGCTGTAGGCCTTGCCGGCCTCGAGCGGGTCGGGCCCGGCGACGACGTCCAGCAGCAGCGACAGATCGGCCGCGCAGCGCGCCATCGGGCCGATCACGCTGAGGTCGCGATTGGAAGGCAGCGGCGGCAACGTCGGCGGCGTGTGCCCGCGCATCGCCACCAGATCGAATGTCGGCTTGTGCGCATAGACGCCGCAATGAAACGCCGGAACGCGCAGCGATCCGCCGATGTCGGAGCCGAGCGACAGCGGGCCATAGCCGGCCGCGAGCGCGGCAGAGGCGCCGCCGGAGGAACCGCCCGGCGTGCGGCCGAGGTCGAACGGGTTGTTGGTGGTGCCGTAGATGTCGTTGTAGCTCTGCCAGTCGCCAAGCCCGAGCGGCACGTTGTTCTTGCCGAGGATGATGCCGCCGGCGTCCTTGACGCGTGCGATCGGCAGCGCGTCTTCCGCCGGTGTAAAATCCTTCTGTGCGGGAATGCCCCACGTCGTCGGCAGCCCCGCGACATTGTAGGATTCCTTCACCGTCATCGGCAGGCCGAGCAGCGGCTTTTTCACCCCGCGCGCCAGTTCGGCGTCGGCGGCGCGGGCGGCGCCGAGGCCGCGCTCGAAGTCGCGGACGCAGATCGCGTTGATCTTCGCGTCATGCCGCTCGATGCGCCCGATGGCGTCCTCGGCCAGTTCGACCGCCGAGACCTTCCTTGCGGCCAGCGCCGCCGACAATTCAACCGCGGTCTTGAAGCTCCATTCCGACTTGGCCAAGGCGTACTCCCGTTATCAGATGCGGCGCGGATGATGCGCAGTTTGGGCATGTACGGCAAGGCCGCGCATGACGAACGCGTGTTGTGAGATCAGGCCCTACGCCCCGCCGATCAATATTCCGACCGCCAGCACGATGGCCCCGCCCAGCACGATCTGGAATGCCGCCTGCAGGAACGGCGTGTCCATGTACCGCGCGCGGATGAAGGCGATCGCCCATAGCTCGAAGAACACGACGATGCCGGCGATCGCGGTGGCGATCCAGAACGCGTTCGGCCAGCTATCCGGGACCAGATAAGGCAGCGTATGGCCGAGGCCGCCAAGCGCGGTCATGATGCCGCTGGCGGCGCCGCGCAGCCATGGCGACCCGCGTCCGGTCAGCGAGCCGTCGTCGGACAAGGCTTCGGCAAATCCCATGCTGATGCCGGCGCCGATCGAGGCGGCGAGCCCGACCAGAAAGGTTTGCCAGTTATTGTGCGTGGCGAAGGCCGCGGCGAACAGCGGCGCCAGCGTCGAGACCGAACCGTCCATCAACCCGGCGAGCCCCGGCTGCACGTATTGCAGCACGAACATGCGCCGGCGCGTCTTGTCCTCTTCGGCGCGCACGTCGGGGCTGAGGATCTCGTCCGTCAGCTTGACCGCAAGCTTCTCATGGCTCTTTTCCTCGTCGGCGAGGTCACCGAGCAGTCGACGCACGCCGACGTCTTCGGCCTGCTCGGCGGCCTTCATGTAAAACTGCTCGGCCTGCAACTCCATCGTCTCGACCTCCTTGCGGATGGTGTCGAGCGGCAGATTCTTGGTCAGCCAGATCGGGCGGCGCTTGAGGAAACCCCTGACATCCTCGCGACGGATCGGCGGCAGATGCGGGCCGAAACGCTGCTCGTACATTTCGAGCAGCCGGTGTCGATGACCGCGTTCCTCCTCGGCCATTTCCTCGAAGATCTTCGCGGAATCCGGATAACGTTCGGCGAGGTCCTCCGCGAAACTCATGTAGATGCGGCTGTCTTCCTCCTCCGACGAGATTGCAACGGCCAGCACTTCGCGCTCGGTGAGATCGGCGAAATTCTTCACGGGCAGCGCCTTTTCCTGGGTCCTGGAATTATTGCTTCGCTTCTTGCAGGAACTGGACCAGCAGACGGCTCACCTCGGCGGGCTGTTCCTGCTGCACCCAGTGGCCGGCGCCATCGACGAGATGGCAGCCGATCATGTTGGTGCAGGCCTTCGTCTGCATGGCCTCAAAGACGCCGGGGCGCTGATAGGTGCCCCAGTCCTGCTTGCCCGAGATGAAGGCGGAGGGCACGTCGATGGTGCGGCCGGACCAGGTCTGCAATTCCGGCGTGAAAGCGCCCGAGGTGCCGCAGCGATACCATTGCAGCCCGCCCTGGAAGCCGGTGCGGCCATACTCGGCGCTGTAATAGGCAAGCTCGCTGTCTGGCAGCCATTTGTTGGCGGCGATCTCCGCGGCTGACGGCATTTCTTCCGCGACCGTCGCGGCCATGTCCCTGGCGAGATCCATCACGTAATAGGTCGGCAGCTTGGCGATCTCGTCCGCCGACCAGGATTGCAGCGGATACGGCTGGTTGTCTTTCCAGTCCGCGCTCTTGTGATGGTAGTAGGCGCGCAGGAAATCGTGCACGCCCTGCGGCGCGTGCTGCATGTCGTTGTTGGCCTCGCGAGTCGAGTAGTACCATTGATAATGCTTGCGCGGCCGCGGCAGCGCCGCCAGTTCGCGATGAATCGGATCATTGGGGGCCGGCTTGAGCGGCTCGTCCGCGGTACCGAACGGCAGTGATGGCGGGCCGCCGAACGGGGCGCTCATCATGACGACGGATCGAAACACGTCGGGGCGGATCAGCGCGCACCAGGCGGCAACGGGCGAGCCGAAATCATGCCCGATTACGGCATCGACGGAGCGATGTCCGAACGCCGACACCAGCCCAAGCGCATCGCGCACCAGGTTGGGGACGCGGAACGCGCCGAGACCGCCTTCGTAACTCGAATCCCATCCGGTGGTGCGGCCATAGCCGCGCTGATCCGGCGCGAGCACGTGATAGCCGGCCTCCGCCAGCACGGGCATCACCTTGCGCCATGAATATGCCAGTTCGGGAAAGCCGTGCAGCAGCAGCAGGCAGGGCCGGCCGCCGGTCTCGAAGCCCGCCTCGAGCACATGCATGCGCAGGCCGTTGATATCTTCCACATAGCGGGAGCGGATGGTGGAGGGGAGCGGGATGTCGGGAAGGGTGGTCATGATAATTCCTTGTCATGGCCGGGCAAAAGCGCGAAGCGCGTCTTCTACCCGGCCATCCACGTCTTTCTACTGCGGCGCGACTGTAAAGACGTGGATGGCCGGGACAAGCCCGGCCATGACGAAAGTGGTGTGACACGCGGATTTGCGCACCAGGCGATTCTTGCGTGCCCCGGACGCAGCGCAGCGCTCTTGCGGTGCGCTGCTGAGCCGGGGCCTATCTGGCCGCGAGCCCGGTCGTGGGTCCCGGCTCTGCGGCACACCGCAAGCGCGCTGCACCGCGTCCGGGACAAGAAAGCGCTCGCTACCCCTTCACCGTCGGCTTCGGCCAGTATTTGTCGCGCAGGTGCCGCTTCACCAGTTTGCCGGTCGGCGTGCGCGGCAGCTCCGGCTCGAAGTCGATGCTCTTCGGGCATTTGATCGGCGACAGGTGCTTGCGGCAGAACACGATCAGTTCGGCCTCGAGTTCCTTTCCCGCCCTGGTCATGTCGTGCGGCTGCACCACGGCCTTGACCTCTTCGCCCATCTCCTCGTTCGGCACGCCGAACACGGCGACGTCGGAGACGGCCGGATGGGTGATCAGCACGTCCTCGGTTTCCTGCGGATAGATGTTCACGCCGCCGGAGATGATCATGTAGCTCTTGCGGTCGGTGAGGTAGAGAAAGCCTTCCGCGTCGAGATAGCCGACGTCGCCGAGTGTCGACCAGCCCCTCTCGTTATAGGCCTTCTTCGTCTTGTCGGGATCGTTGTGATAGGTGAACACCGGCGCGTCGGCGAAATAGACGGTGCCGATTTCGCCCACCGGCCGCTCCTCGTCGTTCTCGTCGAGGATCTTCACCTTGCCGACCACGGCGCGGCCGACGGTGCCGCGATGCGTCAGCCATTGCTGCGAGGTCGAGACCGTGACGCCGTTGCCTTCGGAGCCGGCGTAGTACTCGATCAGGATCGGCCCCCACCATTCGATCATCTTTGCTTTCACGTCGATCGGGCAGGGCGCGGCAGCGTGGATCGCGCCCTTCAGCGTCGAAACGTTGTATCGGGTGCGCACCTCGTCGGGCAGCTTCAGCATGCGCACGAACATGGTCGGCACCAGCTGCGACTGCGTGACCTTGTATTTTTCGACGAGCTTGAGGAATTCCTCGGCGTCGAAATGCTCCATGATGACCGAGGTGCCACCGATCGAGATCGCCATCATGTTGAAGCGCAGGGGAGCAGCATGATAGAGCGGCGCCGGCGACAGGTAGATGCTGTCGGATGCCATGCCGCACATGTCGGCGCAAAGAATTCGCAGGAACGCGTTCGGCACGTCGATGCGGTTGCCCTCGAATTCCTTCTTGATGCCCTTCGGCCGGCCCGTGGTGCCGGAGGAATAGAGCATGTCGTAGCCCGCGACTTCGTCCGCGATCGGCGTCACTGGCATGGCGATCGCTTCCTTGTCCCAGGAGCGGAAACCGGGGGCTGGCTCGTCGACCATGAAGAACAGCGGTTCGCCCGGCTCGCCCTTGATCAGGCCCTTGACCTTGTCGGCGCACTGGGGCGTGGTGATGAAGACCTTGGCGCCGCAATCCTTGACGATGTAAGCGATCTCTTCCTCGGTGAGATAGCGGCTGATCGCGGTGTAATAGAGACCCGAGCGCTGCGCCGCCCAGCAGATCTCCATGAACGCGAGGCGGTTTTCCATCAGGAAGGCGATGTGGTCCCCGGCTTTCAGTCCGAGCTTGCGGAACAGATGGGCGCCCTGGTTCGAGAACTCGTTGAGTTCCCGATAGGTGATCGCCTTGCCGGTCGCCGCCATCTGGTAGGCGATCTTGTTCGGCTGCGTGCGGGCGTAGACGGATGGATGGGTCATGGGTGTTTCCTCGATAAGAAAATGGCGAGCAGGAAGCGCACCCCCTGCTCGCCAGTCGCCATTCGTTTTTCTTGTTATTAGAGCCGCTCGACGATGGTCACGTTGGCCATGCCGCCGCCTTCGCACATGGTTTGCAGGCCGTAGCGCTTGTTGCCCTGCTTGAGCGCATTGACCAGCGTGGTCATCAGCTTGGTGCCGGAGCCGCCGAGCGGATGGCCGAGCGCGATCGCGCCGCCGTTGACGTTGAGACGCGCCGGATCGGCGCCGGTGGTCTTAAGCCAGGCCACGGGTACCGCGGCGAAGGCCTCGTTGACCTCGAACAGGTCGATGTCGTCGATCTTCATGCCGGCCTTTTCCAGCGCGCGCTTGGTGGCGTGCAGCGGCGCGTCCAGCATGATGACGGGGTCGCCGCCCATCATGGTCATGTGATGGATCCGCGCCAGCGGCTTGACGCCGAGCGACTTCAGGCCCTTTTCGTTGACCACCATGACGCCGGAAGCGCCGTCGCAGATCTGGCTGGCGCTGGCGGCGGTGTGCTTGCCGTTCTCGGCGATCAGCTTGACGCCCTTGATGCCGTCGAGGCTGGCGTCGAAGCGGATGCCTTCGTCGATGTGGTGGGTGTCGGTCGAGTTGTCGGCGCGGGTGATCTGCAGCGGGACGATCTCGTCCTTGAACCTGCCGGCCTGGGTCGCGGCGATCGCGCGCTGGTGGCTGTTGTAGGAATATTCGTCGAGCTGGTCCTTCGAGAGGCCGTACTTGTCGGCCATCATTTCCGCGCCGGTGAACTGGCTGAACATGATGTTGGGGTATTTCTTCTCGATGCCCGGGCTTTTGTAATGGCCAAAGCCGTTCTTGGCCGGCAGCGACGAGGCGAGGCCCATCGGCACCCGTGTCATCGATTCCACGCCGGCTGCGATCACGATGTCCATCGAGCCGGCCATCACGGCCTGGGCGGCGAAATGCAGCGCCTGCTGCGAAGAGCCGCACTGACGATCAACTGAAGTGGCGGGAACGCTTTCCGGCAGCTTCGAGGCCATCACCGCGTTGCGGGCGATGTTGTTGGACTGCTCGCCGGCCTGCATCACGCAGCCCATGATCACGTCTTCGATCTGCGCGGGATCGACCTTGGTGCGATCGACCAGCGAATCCAGCACCGAAGCGGCGAGATCGGCCGGGTGCCAGCCTGCGAGACGTCCGCCCTTGCGGCCGCCCGCGGTACGCGCGGCGGCGACGATATAGGCCTCGGCCATGTCTGTTCTCCCTTTGATTGTTTGTTGGTGGGGGTCTGAAGGATGGGCCGGATTTAAGGGACCTCACGAGATTTAGTCAATCAATCAATTAACTCTTGAGTGCAGCCGCGGCATGCGCTTATGTGCGGCCCGGATTTCAGCATTGGGATATCAGTTGAATACCAGCGTACCGACCAGGCTTGCGGGCGGCAGAAATTCAACCGCCGAGAAGCTGCTTGTCGCGGCCAGCGAGCTGATGATCGAGCGCGCCTCGATCGAGGTGTCGCTGTCCGATATCGCGCAGAAATCCGGCGTCAACGCTGCGCTCGTGAAATACCATTTCGGCAACAAGGACGGGCTGTTGCTGTCGCTGCTGGAGCGCGACGCCGCGACCGAGGTGTCGCAGCTCGAATATCTGATCAGCCAGCCGATCTCGCCGACCGCGAAGCTGCGCCTGCATATCGGCGGCATCATCCGCGCCTATCACCAGTTCCCCTATATGAACCGGCTGATCCATTATCTGCTGCACGAAAGCAGCGCGGACGCCGCCGACGAAGTGTCGAAGTTCTTCGTCGCGCCGCTGCTGGAGTTTCACCGCCGGCTGCTCGCCGAAGGCGTCAAGGCCGGCGAGTTCCGCGACATCGATCCGGTGCTGTTCTACACCAGCCTGATCGGCGCCTGCGATCACCTGTTCTTCGGCCGCCACGCGATGTCGCGCGCGACCGGCGTCGGCCCGGTCACCGACGATGTCTGCCGCGAATACATCAAGCACATGGAAGCGCTGATCTGCGGCGGTATGCTCAATCAAAAAGAGGGGACTGCAGCCGCCGGATGACGGCCGCGCGCTCCTGGTATCCGTAGTCCAGAGAAGAAAACGCCCAAGGAAAGGTAGTTACCATGCAGTTGAAAGACGTTGCCGTTCTCATCACCGGTGGAGGCTCCGGCCTCGGTGCCGCCACCGCCCGCGCCATGGCCGCCAAGGGCGCAAAAATCGGCGTGATCGACCAGAACAAGGAAAACGCCGAAAAGGTCGCCGCCGAAGTAAAGGGCATTGCCCTCCATGCCGACGTGACCGACGAAGACGCGATCAAGGCGGCGATCGCCAAGGCCGAGGCCGCGCACGGCATCGCGCGCGTCCTGATGAACTGCGCCGGCATCGGCGGTTCGCAGCGCACCGTCGGCAAGGACGGTGTCTATCCGCTGGCGAAGTTCGTCCGCATCATCAACGTCAACCTGATCGGCACCTTCAACGTGCTGCGTCTGTTTGCGGAGCGTCTCGCCACCGCGCCGCCGGTGGGCGAAGAGCGCGGCGTTGCCATCAACACCGCTTCCGTCGCCGCCTATGAGGGCCAGATCGGCCAGATCGCCTATTCGGCATCGAAGGGCGGTGTCGTCGGCCTCACGCTGCCGGCCGCGCGCGATCTCGCCAGCCTGAAGATCCGCGTCAACACCATCGCCCCCGGCCTGTTCCTGACGCCGCTGCTGATGGGTTTGAACGAAGAGGCCCGCAAGAGCCTTGGCGCCCAAGTGCCGCATCCGGCCCGCCTCGGCGACGCCTCGGAGTACGGCGCGCTGGCAGTGCACATCGTCGAGAACCCGATGCTCAACGGCGAAACCATCCGCCTCGACGGCGCCATCCGCATGGCGCCGCGGTAACAAGCCGCTCATAACCATCGTCGTCCCCGCCTTGAGCGGGGACCCATACTCCGCGGCCGTTCTTGTTGCAGAAGGTCTCTGCCATCATGTCTCATCGATACGACACGGCGTATGGGTCCCGGCTCAAGGGGACGACGATGGATGGGAGGCTCGCTTGTCCCAACCGCTACTGATCGCACATCATGACGGCGTCGATTGGGTCACGCTCAATCGTCCCGACAGCCTCAATGCGCTCGATCCCTCGCTGATCGATGCGCTGAACAGCTATTTCGAAGGCCTGCAGCGCAACCGATCGACGCGCGTCGTGGTGCTGAAGGGCGCGGGCGCGTCATTCTGCGCCGGCCTCGACCTCAAGCATGCGATGAAGCGCCGCGCCGGGCAGCAGGAGCCGCCCGGGGTGACGGAATCACTGGACTCGCAACGCCGCATCGCCGACATCGTGATGCTGATGCGGCGCTGCCCGCAGCCGATCATCGCGCTGGTCCAGGGCGCGGCCGCCGGTGGCGGCTTCGCGCTGGCGCTGGCGGCCGATATCCGCATCGCTACCAAATCGGCGCGGATGAACTGCGCCTTCATCAAGCTCGGCCTCGGCGGCTGCGACATCGGCACCAGCTACTTCCTGCCCCGCCTGGTCGGCGTCTCCGTCGCGTCTGAACTGATCCTCACCGGCCGCTTCATCGGCGCCGAACGCGCGCTCGCGGTCGGACTGGTTTCCGAGGTCGTCGAGGAGGGCGGGCTCGAGGCTGCAGCCGAAGCTTATGTCGATGCGATGATGACCGCGTCGCCGGTGGGCTTAA
Source organism: Pseudomonadota bacterium (assembly GCA_023422775.1). Lineage (GTDB taxonomy): Bacteria > Pseudomonadota > Alphaproteobacteria > Rhizobiales > Xanthobacteraceae > Bradyrhizobium. Next base: position 39,994 of record JAFAGM010000121.1, on the reverse strand, counting down.
GGCTGTCGAAGGAATGCCTCAACATGAGCGTCGATGCCGGCTCGATCGAGGCCGTGATTGCGATGGAAGACCGCAATCAGGTGTTGTGCAGCCGTTCGGAAGAATTCAACGAAGGCATCAGGGCCTTCCTTGAAAAGCGAAAGCCTGTCTATATCAAGCGCTAGAGCAACAAGACGAAAGATCCGCAAAGGACTGAATTTCCGGGAGACGCAATATGAGTGGGAACGCGGCCGAGGTGCTGACCAAGCCCGGCTTTCGCAAGATCGAATGGCTTGAACGTGACATTGCCGTCGACCGGCGCCCTGATGGCGTCATCGTTCTGAAATCGCGGATCCCGCTGCAGCCCTACGAGAAGCACATCCCGGCATCACTTGCGAAATGGGCGAAGCAGGCGCCCGAGCGGATCTGGCTGGCGCAGCGCGGCGGCGCCGACCGGCAGTGGCGCAAGGTCTCCTACGGCGAAGCCAAGCGCACCGTCGACGGGCTGACGCAGGGCCTGCTGAACCTCGGCATTGCAGAGGGCCGCCCCGTCACGATCCTTTCAGGCAATTCGATCGAGCACGCGCTGATGACGCAGGCTGCGATGCAGGCGCGGCTTCCCGCCGCGCCGGTGTCGCCGGCCTATTCGCTGATGAGCCAGGATCATCTCAAGCTCAAATACCTGTTCAACCTGGTCAAACCTGCCGTCGTGATGGTGCAGGACGGGCCGACCTTCGAGAAAGCGTTGAAGGCGCTGGATCTCACCGGCGTCACGGTCGTGCACGTGCTGCGGCCCTGCGACGGTATCAAGAGCGTCTCCTTTGCCGATCTTGCGGCGACGCCGGTGACAAAGGCAGTCGAGGAGTCGATTGCGAAGATCACGCCCGACACCGTCGGCAAGCTGCTGTTCACCTCGGGCTCGACCGGCATGCCGAAGGCCGTCATCAACACGCAGGAGATGATGTGCGCCAATGCGGCGATGATGATGCAGGTACGTCCTCGCGATCCGAACGGGCCGCCCTCGATCGTGCTGGACTGGATGCCGTGGAATCACACCATGGGCGGCAACGCCGGGTTCCATCCGATACTCGTCGATGGCGGCACGCTCTACATCGATGACGGCCGGCCGATGCCCGGCCAGCTCGAGGAGACGCTGCGCAATCTACGCGAGGTGTCGCCAACCTACTATGCCAACGTGCCGGCCGGCTATGCGGCGCTGGCGGCAGCGATGGAGCGGGACGACGCTCTGTGCCGCAGCTTCTTCAAGAACCTCACCATCATGGGCTATGGCGGCGCGCGGCTGCCGGACGATCTCTACGACCGCATGCAGGCGCTGGCGGTGAAGGCCACCGGCGAGCGCATTGTGTTCTACACTGGCTGGGGCTCGACCGAGACCGCGCCGACTTCGACCGGGACCTACTGGGACACCGAACGCGTCGGCCTGATCGGCCTGCCGTTCCCCGGCGTCGAGCTGAAAATGGTGCCATGCGGTTCGAAATACGAGCTGCGCTTGCGCGGCGTCAACGTCACGCCCGGTTATTTCGGCCAGCCCGACCTGACGAAGAAGATGTTCGACGAGGAAGGTTTCTACTGCATCGGCGATGCCGGCGTGTTCGTCGATGAGAACGATCCGCTGAAGGGGATCGTCTTTGCCGGCCGTGTGGTCGAGGATTTCAAGCTCACCACCGGCACCTTCGTCCATGTCGGCTCGCTGCGCACGGATGCGATCGCCGCCGCGACGCCGGCCGTGCATGACGCGCTGGTGGCCGGGCAGGACCGCGAATTCATCGGGCTGCTGGCCTGGCCCAATCTGCACGCCTGCCGGCAACTGGTCGGTAACCCCGACGCGACGTTCGAAGAGGTCATCAGGCATTCCGACGTCATCGCCTGCGTCAAGCGCGGACTGGAAGCGCACAACGCCTCCGCGACCGGCAGCAGCATGCGGATCGCTCGCGCCATGCTGATGGCCGAGCCGCCATCGATCGACGGCAACGAACTCACCGACAAGGGCTACATCAACCAGCGCGCCGGCCTCGAACGCCGCGCCGCGCTGGTGGAGAGGCTTTATGCCGACAAGCCGGGTGAAGATGTGATCGTGCTGCGATGAAGTCACCACCCCACCAACGTCGTCCCCGCGAACGCGGGAACCCATACGCCGAGGCCTATCGATGTAAGGTTGGAGCCAATACCGAATAACTTACAAATGCCGGTGGTTATGGGTCCCGGCTCAAGGCCGGGACGACGAATCAAAGAAATTCACTAGTCACACCCAACGCGAGTAACAGGCCATGAACTTCGATTTCTCCGACGAACAAAAGCAGATGCGCGACGAGGCGAGGAAGTTTCTCGCCGAGAAGTGCCCGCCGAAGGCCGTGCGCGAAGTGCTCGACGGCAAGGCGACCTATGACAAGGAACTCTGGAAGGGTCTCGCCGAGATGGGCTTCCTCGGCGTCGCGATTCCCGAGGCGTTCGGCGGCGCCGGTGCGGGCCATCTCGAACTCTGCGTGATCGCCGAGGAGATGGGCCGCGCCAATGCGCCGGTGCCGTTTTCGTCCACCGTCTACCTCGCTGCCGAAGCGCTGATGCTCGCCGGCTCCGACGCGCAGAAGCAGAAATGGTTGCCGAAGATCGCCAGCGGCGAGGCGATCGGCACGCTGGCGCTGTTCGAAGGCAAGGGCAATCCGTCGCCGAAGGCAATCAAGCTGCAGGCCTCCGGCGGTACGCTGACCGGTGTGAAGAAGCCGGTGCCGGATGGCGCGATTGCCGATTTCGCCGTGGTCGCCGCGCGCACCGGCTCTACGGGCCGTGATTCCGATATCTCGCTGTTCCTGGTCGACCTTAAGGCCGGCGGCGTCGAAGCGAAGACGCTGACCAATGTCGATCCGACGCGCGGGCAGGCCGAACTCACCTTCAAGAACGCCAAGGCCGAAGCGCTCGGCGCCGCCGGTGAAGGCTGGAGCATTCTGAGCCAGGTGCTCGACCGCGCGGCGGTGTTGCTGGCGTTCGAGCAGGTCGGCGGTTCCGACCGCGCGCTCGAAATGGGCCGCGACTATGCGCTGGATCGTATTGCCTTCGGTCGGCCGATCGGTTCGTTCCAGGCGGTGAAGCACATCCTCGCCGACATGTATGTCTCGGCGACGCTGGCGCGCTCGAACTGCTATTACGGCGCCTGGGCGCTCTCGACCAATGCGTCGGAATTGCCGGAAGCGGCGGCGGCGGCGCGCATCAGCGCGACGCAGGCGTTCCAGCATTGCTCCAAGAACAACATCCAGGTTCACGGTGGCATGGGTTTCACCTGGGAGTTCGACTGCCACATGTACTACCGCCGCGCCAACGCCACCGCGCTGACGCTCGGCAGCCTGTCTTACTGGGAAGACCAGTTGATCGACCGCATGCGCAAGAAGAACGCGGCTTGAGATAACAATGGTGTCGTCCCCGCGAAGGCGGGGACCCATACTCCGAGAATTCTCGATGAATCGATGGTGCCAAACCCGAGCACAACGCTGGTGCCGGTGGCTATGGGTCCCCGCCTTCGCGGGGACGACGACAGGATCTGAAGGACAAAGCCGATGAACTTCGACGACACCCCGCAGGAAGCCGCATTCCGCGCCGAAGCCAGGACGTGGATACAAGCCAATGCGCCGAAGCAGTACGAGGAAGAGCTGCGCAAGTCCTCGCTCGGACGTTCCGCGCTCCCCAACATCCTTGAAGTGGCAAAGGCCTGGCAGAAGAAGAAAGCCGATGCCGGCTGGGCCTGTCTGCATTGGCCCAAGGAATATGGCGGCCGCGGCTCGTCGCCGATCGAGCGCGTGATCTGGCAGCAGGAAGAGGGCCCGTTCGGAAAACTCTCCAGCGTATTCATCATCGGCCACGGCATGTGCGGGCCGACCATGATGGCGTTCGCGGGCGAGGATCAGAAGCGCAAATATCTGCCGCCGCTGGCCTCAGGTGAAAAGGTCTGGTGTCAATTGTTCTCCGAACCCGCCGGCGGCTCCGACGTCGCAGGCTTGCGCACCCGCGCCGAGAAGAAGGGCGACGACTGGATCATCAACGGCCAGAAGATCTGGACCTCGGGCGCGCACTACTCCGATTACGGCATCCTGCTCACGCGCACCGATCCGACCGTCGCCAAGCACAAGGGTCTCACCATGTTCTTCCTGGACATGAAGAGCCCGGGCGTCGAGGTGCGGCCGATCAAGCAGGCCAGCGGACATTCCGACTTCAACGAGGTCTACTTTACCGACGTGAAGATCCCGGATTCGCAGCGGCTCGGTGCGGTCAACGACGGCTGGAACGTGTCGCTGACCACGTTGATGAACGAGCGCATGTCGATCGGCGCTGGCGTCGCGACCGGTTTCCCGGAACTGCTCGAGTTCTGCAACAGCCTGATGCTGGAGGATGGCCCCGCGATCGAAGACCGCAGCGTCCGTTCAAGATTGGCGAACTACGCCGTGAAGGCCAGCGGGCTCCGGTACACCAGCATGCGCGCAATCTCGGCGCTGTCGAAGGGCGAGCGCCCGGGACCGGAGAATTCCATCGGCAAGCTGGTGGCGGGATCGATGGTGCAGGAAGTTGCGATGTATGCGCTCGACCTGCAGGGCGCCGCCGGCGTGCTCAGCGGGCCGGAGGATGCCGAAGTCGCCGGAAAATTCCAGGCGATGCTGCTGCGCGCGCCGGGCACCCGCGTCGAAGGCGGCACCGACGAGATCATGCGCAACATCATCGCCGAGCGCGTGCTCGGCCTGCCCGGCGATATCAGGGTCGACAAGGACGTGCCGTTCAACCAGATCCCGACCAAAGGCCGGGCGTAAGAATTCCGACCTCATCCTGAGGAGCCGCGCGCAGCGCGGCGTCTCGAAGGATGGGCCACGGGCCACATGGTTTGAGACGCGCGTTCCGCGCTCCTCACCATGAGGGTTTGAGATTGGTGCAAGATTAAAAAAACGAGAGGTCCGCCATGAACTTCGACGACACCCCGCAGGAAGCCGAATTCCGCGCTACCGCCCGCAAATGGATCGAGGCCAACGCGCCGAAGCAATACGAGGCAGAACTCTCCAAGTCCTCGCTCGGGCGCATCCGGCTCGAGAAGGAAGAGATCGTCGATGTCGGCAAGGCCTGGCAGAAGAAGAAGGCCGAGGGCGGCTGGGCCTGCCTGCACTGGCCGAAGGAGTATGGCGGCCGCGGCGCCACCCCGATCGAGAAGGTGATCTGGCAGCAGGAGGAAGGCGTTTACGGCAAGCTGACGCAGCCGTTCCAGATCGGCGAGGGCATGTGTGGCCCGACCGTGATGGCGTTCGGCAGCGAGGAGCACAAGCGTCACTATCTTCCCAAGCTCGCCTCCGGCGAACACATCTGGTGCCAGCTGTTTTCCGAGCCGGCCGGCGGCTCCGATGTGGCGGGGCTTCGCACGCGCGCGGAAAAGAAGGGCGACAACTGGATCGTCAACGGCCAGAAGATCTGGACCTCCGGCGCGCATTATTCCGACTACGGTCTTCTGATCACCCGCACCGATCCCAATGTGCCGAAGCACAAGGGCCTGACCATGTTCTTCCTCGACATGAAGAGCAAGGGTGTCGAGGTGCGGCCGATCAAGCAGGCCAACGGCATGCAGGAGTTCAACGAGGTCTATTTCACCGACGTCGTGATTCCCGACAGCCAGCGTCTCGGCGCGGTGGGCGACGGCTGGAACGTCTCGCTGACCACGCTGATGAACGAGCGCATGTCGATCGGCGCGCGGCTCGCGACGGGCTTTCCCGAAATGTTCGAGTTCTGCTCCAACCTGATGACGGACGATGGCCTTGCGATCGACGATCCAGCAACGCGATCGAAACTCGCCAGCTGGGCGGTGAAGTCGAGCGGGCTGAAATACACCAGCTACCGCGCGATCTCGGCGTTGTCGAAGGGCGATCGTCCGGGTCCGGAAAACTCCATCGGCAAGCTGGTCTCGGGCTCGATGCTGCAGGACATCGCCACCTATGCGATGGATCTGCAGGGCGCGTCCGGCGCGCTCACCGGATCAGACGAGGAGACGGTACACGGCCAGTTCCAGCAGATGCTGCTGTCCTCGCCGTCGATGCGCATCGCCGGCGGCACCGACGAGATCCTGCGCAACATCATCGCCGAGCGCGTGCTGGGCCTGCCCGGCGATACCAGGGTCGACAAGGACGTGCCGTTCAACAAGATCCCGACCAAAGGGCGGTGACCATGGATGCTGCACCAAACGCACGCTATGCGAGCGCCGATCGCATCGGCGTGCTCGAAGAGCTCCTGAACGAGCGCTATTCCGTGCGCGCTTTCCTGCCGCAGGAAGTGCCGCGCGAGACCATCGAGCATATCCTCAAGGTCGCGCAACGCACTGCGTCATGGTGCAACAGCCAGCCCTGGCAGGTGCTGATCGCAAGCGGTGAGGCCAAGGAGCGGTTTCGCAAGGCGATCTATACCGAGGCCGCGTCCGGCGCCAAGGACAATCACGACTTCACGCCGCCGCGCGAATATCTCGGCGTCTACCTCGATCGCCGCCGCGAGAGCGGTTTTCAGCTCTACAACACGCTCGGCATCGCGCGCGGCGACAAGATGGCCTACGCAAAACAGGCGCTGGAGAACTACAATTTCTTCGGCGCGCCGCACGTTGCGGTCATCCATACCGACGAGCCGCTCGGGATCTACGGCGCGGTCGATTGCGGCGCTTATGTTTCCAATTTCATGCTGGCAGCGCAGGCGCTCGGCCTCGGCACCATCCCGCAGGCCGCGCTGGCGCGGCACTCCGGACTGATCCGGCGGCACTTCAAGCTGGCCGACGACCGCAAGGTCGTCTGCGGCATCTCGTTCGGATTTGCGGATAACGCGGCCAAGGTCAACAGCTACCGGACGTCACGGGCAAGCGTCGCCGACACCGTGACGTTCGTGGACGAGTAGCACGTCGCAGACACCGCGAACTCGACATGGCCGGGTCAAGCCCGGCCATGTCGAGAGAGTTCAGCGAGCCAGCAATTCCTCGGTGACCTCGTCGGAGAATCTTTTCCTCGCTCCCGCGACCATCACCCATTCCGGATCATCGGCAATCGCTGTCGCGCCCGGCATGCCGTGATCCAGCAAGGCGCGCGCGCATGCGACCCAGTCGCCGCCTTCGACCGGCTCGTTGCAGGACGCCCATGACAGCGTGCCGCAGGCGTTGTCCCCGAAGCCGTGCCGTTCCGTCCATTTCGCGCCGTGTTCGAGCAGGAAGCGCGTCAGGGCGGCATTGCCGTTGAACACCGCAAGATTGAGCGCGGATGCGTCCCAGTCACCGCCGCGCACCGCGATTGGCCAGCCGAGGCGCACCATCAGCCGCACGGCGTCGTCGGCGCCTGCGGCAGTCATATCGGGCAGCAATCGCAATTGCTCAGGCGGCAGGGAGCCGGGGAGCGTGGGATGACTGTTGCGGATCGCTCGCGCCCCGGCCTCATCGCCGCGCGCGCAGGCGGCGACGAAACGTTCGTCGTCCGGAATCTCGGGCACGCCAACCTGTGCGTGCAACAGAGCCGCAACATCCGTGAGACCGAACCGCAACGTCAGCCGGTACGCGCTGACGCCATCCGGATTGTGGCGCGCCGGATCGGCGCCTGCGTCAAGCAGTGCCTTCGCGTGACGTGGACGCCGTCGGTAGATCGCCCATAGCAGCGGCGAACCCCAATCGCTCAGCGGCGCATTTGGCGCCGGCTCGTTCGGGTCGCCGCCGTGCGCCAGCAGCAATTTCAGCGCCGCATCGTCCTCGAGGTCGATCGACCGGTAGATCGCGTTGCTCCCGGCGATGCGGGCGCCGCGCTCCAGCAGCAGGCGCGTGCAGGCCGGATTCTCGAGGGAGTGATAGAGCGACTCGCCGTCATTGGGGTCCGCACCTGCGTCGAGCAGCATCCTCGCCAGGGTGATGTCGTGGTTGACGCCGGCGGCGCCATAGAGCGTCGAGAGAGGATAGTGCGTGTCGGGTGACTCGAGCGATGTCGGCCAGCGGCTGTGGATGCGCTGGTTGACGTCGGCGCCATCGGCGATGAGCAACTGCGCGCATCGATGCAGGCGCTCGCGAAATTCATCCACGCGCAGCAAGCCCGAATGCGCGACCGCAAAGAGCGGCGGCAGCCGCAGCGGGCCGCCGGGACGGTTGACCCAGGACGAATCGGACTGCGTAGCCTGCCGCAGGGCGCGTTCGTCGCCGACGGCGCAGGCAAGCCAGGGATCGCCGGCGAGTAGTTCGGGATCGTCAGCCAGTATCCGCAACGCGACGCGCGGGTTTGCTCGATTGGACGTGCCGCCGACATCGCCGGAATAGACCAACCGACACCAGTGCAGGGCGCGTGCGGCGCGATCCTTTTGCGTTGCCGCCTGAACTTCCACGTAATGCTTCAGGTCCGGCCAGGACGCAAAGCCGCGTTCGCGGGCGAGGCACGACTGCGCGTCGTGTAGGCGCAATTCGAGAGACGCAATGCTGTCGTCGTTCAACCCGGCTGCTGCCGGCAGAGCGGCGCGAAAGCGCGCTATCGCTGCCGGATCGCGGCTGCGATAGAGACGGATCAGATCCTTGGCTTGCTTCTTCAGATGATCGAGGTTCAATCGATCGGGTGACCGGTTCATCAGACACCTCCGTGCATGAGCGCGCCGAAGGCCCGCAATACCGGCTGCACAAAGGCTCTGGATGTCGCTCGAAAGCTGCAAGTGGGTTCAACCCTTCCCGCGGGCCCGGGCGCGGCTTGCACCGCGGCGGGCACATTATGGCTGGTCGGCGCGACGGTCAACGCTTCCGAAAGCGGCCGGGTGAGATCGGGGGCTTCATCCTTCGAGACGCGCGTTTCGCGCTCCTCAGGATGAGGGCTGACAGCTCAATGCAAGGTCTTGGACCCTCATGGTGAGGAGCGCGGCAAAGCCGCGCGTCTCGAACCATGAGGCCACGACGGGCGCTAGAATTTCGGCGGGCGCTTTTCCGCAAACGCCTGGATGCCTTCCTTGATCTCGACGCTGCGCATGCTGTCGCGGTGGCGGAGGTCGGCTGCTTCCTCATCCAGCTTGCCGTGCGCGAATTCGTTGATGGCCTGCTTCATGCCGCGCATCGCCAGCGGCGCGTTGCCGGCAAGGATGGTGGCGAGACGGTCGACTTCCTGGTCGAGCGCTTCCGCCGGCACCATCGTGGTGAGGTAGCCGATCCGCAGCATTTCCGGCGCCGGGATTTTCTGCGCCGTGAGAAACAGCATTTTTGCGTTGTCGACGCCGAGCCGCGACACATAGCGCGCGATGCCGCTCTTGTAGTAGTGCAGCCCGAGGCGGGCCGCCGGCATGAACATTTCAGCGGTGTCGACGCCGATACGGAAATCGCAGGCCAGCGCCAGGTCGGTGGAGCCGCCATAGACGCCGCCATTGAGCCGGCAGATCGTCGGCACGCCGAGATCCTCCAGCCGGTTGACGACGATCTCGAACGCCGATCCCGCACTCGGCTGCTCGTTCGCGCTCGTTGCGCGGTCGGCGACCGAGTTGAGGTCGTAACCGGCGCTGAAGGCGCGGCCGGTCCCGGTCAGCACCAGCACGCGGATCGCGGCATCGGCCTCGACGCGGTCGAACAGCGTCATGAGGTGTTCGAGGTCCTCGCTCTGCAGTCGGTTCAGATGTTTCGGCCGGTTGAGACGGATGGTGGCGCGCGCGCCCGCGATTTCGAGCACCGGCGCGCTGGCCTTCTCGGCTCCCTCTGACATGCTGTTCTCCATTATTCTTGCTTGTTGATCCGCAAAGTGCCCGCCGGCAGAGAGACCGTCAACGTGGCCCGGCGGGAATGACCGCGCCCGGCGTGTGGAGCCCGAGTGAATTTTGTCGGCGAATGGTGAGAATCCAGACAAAACGCTGCCTTTTCCTCGTATACCAAGGACATCCCGTGGACATAACGATAACGGGCATTGCAGCAGAATCGCGAATGTTCACTTACCCAAAATAGTCTGGTCAGCATCCGCCGACCTTCGACGGCGTTCTCGCGTTGCGCGATCTCGCCGGCGTGGTGGCGGAAGCCCGCGCGGCGGCGCTGCCGATCCCCGGCAGTCCGCGCTCAAGCGCAAGATCGCCGAGATCCGGGCAAGGGTGGTTGCCAACGCGTATGCGGGTGTTCCGTCATCCTGAGAACCGTGCGGCTGTCACCGTAACGGGAAGTAGAGGCCGGGACCGCAGCAGCGAGCGCCGGAGCTAAGCCAGTCCCAGACCTCCATCGACGGCGAGAACCTGGCCCGTCACCCACTGCGCGGCGGGGCTCGCCAACTGGACAATCCAACGTGCGATTTCGTCGGGAACGCCGCGCCGGCCGAGCGGGATCCGTGCGCGCTCCGCTTCCTTGACCGCTTCCGCCTGTTCGGCGGACAGCCCCATCATTCCGGTCAGCGCGCCTGACTCAGTAGGGCCGGCGGCGACCGCATTTACCCTTATTCCAAGCGGCGCGAGTTCGAGTGCCCAGCAGCGGGTCAGGTGTTCCAACGCTGCCTTGCTGGCTGCGTAGTGGGACAGTCCCGCCGCCGGCCGGTGGCCGAAGGTCGATGAGATGTTGATGATGGTACCCTGCGTCGCCTTGAGATGAGGAAGGGCGGCGCGGGCCAGAAGACTCGGACCGAGCACGTTGACGGAAAAGATGTCTGCAATCCGATCGGCCGCCGCTTCCGATAACGGAAGGATGGCGCCGGCGCCGGCGTTGTTCACGAGCACATCCACGCGTCCCCAGCTGTCGACTGCATCGGCGACGGTTCGCACGGCGTCTTCGGCAGAGGCGGTATTCGCAACCAGGCCCGTGATATTCTTGTGCTCCGCCATCATTTGCTCGACGGGGCCGGCGCGGCGTCCGGTGATGAGCACCTTGTCGCCCTGGCTCGCGAAACGGAGCGCGGCCGCCCGCCCGATGCCAGAGCTGCCGCCGGTTATGATCACGACCTTTTCGTTCTGCATGTTCGTTCGCCCTATCGCGCTGTAGCGCTCAATTTGGCCGCATCCGGCATAACCCCGTCGATTCGGTTGCGGCGGCAGGTGGTTGTGAAATGTTCGGCCAAGGCGCGAACGCATTGTCGCAATGAAGTTCGCGCCCTGGTTCGGTCCTGACCCGGCAAGCGGTCAGTAGTCCCAGAAGACCGGCACCCAGCGGAAGGCGTCGCCGTCTGCCGTCACATGGCCAACGGACGGGAAGGGCAGGTGAGTGGCGACCAGCAGCCCGCCGGTCTCTGCCAGTTCGCGCAAGAGGATGGTACGAACCCGGGCTGCCTCCTCGGGGTCATGCTCGAAGCCGTTGTGCCACTGCGGGTGTTCGAACCCGACCGTGAACACGAGGTCTCCGGCGAACGTCAGCCGCTCGGCGCCGGACGTCACGCGGACCACGCTGTGTCCAGGGGTGTGGCCGCCGGTGCGACTGACGACAACTCCCGGCGCCACCTCGCGCTCCTCCTCGAACGTCCGCAGATGGCTGCGATACTCCTTCGTGAACCGCTTGGCGGCCGACCGAAGCGCGTCCGGAAATCCCGGCGGCATCGAGACGTGGGAGAAGTCGGGCGCCTCCCAGAACTTGACCTCGGCGGCCGCCACGTGGATCCGCAGGTCCGGACGCAGTTGCTCCTTCACGCCGTCGACGAGCAGCCCGCCAACATGGTCCATGTGCATGTGGGTCAGCACCACGTCGGTCACGGACCCGAGATCGATGCCCGCGGCCTCCAGTCGCTTGATCAACTGTCCGGCGCGCGGCAGGTGCAAGTCCGGATCGCACCCCAGCCCGGCGTCGACGAGGATGGTCTGCCCGCCGCTACGCACCACGACCACGTTCAGCGCCCAATCGAAAGCGTCCGGCGGCAGGAACATGTCCTTCAGCCAGGCTGCCCGGACGGCCGGATCGACGTTGTGCGCCAGCATTGCGGTTGGCAGCGGGAGCACGCCATCGCTGACCACCAGCACGTCAATGTCGCCGACCTTCAGCGCGTAGCGCGATGGGACCAATTCGTCGGCCCCTCTGCCGCGGCGTGAGGTGTTGTCCAGGCTCATGTTTGTTTTCTGCCGGGTGTTGCGGATCATCTGATTCATCTTTGAAATCTCCTGTGCTCGATGTTGGCGTTTGATTATGGTGCTCTGGGCAGGCCGCGCTTCCTGCGGGGGAAGCGCGGCCAATGCTGGTCAGTTGTTCAGAGATCGGTGACACGCTCCGGATCGGCCGACGCGAGCGCAGCGGCGCGCTCGGCCTTCGGCGGATAGATCCAAACGGTGTTGATTTCCTGCTTGGTCTTCTTGGCGACGTCGCCGACCATCTCCACCTTGCGTTCCCAGCCGCGGGTGAACAGCGCGCCGGCCTCGCCGAGGTCGAGACAAGTGACGTAGGCCTTCTGGTGGTAGGGCCTGGTCGGAACGCCCAACAGTTCGGCTGCGGCATTGTTGCCGGCAAAGGCGCCCATCCGTGTCGCATGCTGGCACGACATCAGCGCGTAGTTGCCGTCGTCGTCGCAAGCGGCACGGGCGGCGTCGCCGGTGGCGAAGAGGCCGGCAACGCCAGGCACGCGCAGATCGCGGTCGACGAGCAGCCGGCCGAAATTGTCGCGCTCGGCGGGGATCTGCCCGGTCAGGGGGGCGGCGCGAATGCCCGCCGCCCAGATCACGGTCTCGGTTTCGATGTGCTCGCCGCTGGACAATGTGACGCCGGACTCATCGAGCGAGGCGACGCCGGCGCCGAGGCGGGTTTCCACGCCAAGCTTGTGGAGCGCGTCCTCGATGACGGGACGGGGACCGGCACCCATGTCGGGCGCGATCGCGCTGTTGCGATCGACGATGATGACGCGGGTCCGGGTATCCTTGCCGAATATCTCGCGGAGCCGCGCCGGCATTTCGGTTGCCGCCTCGATGCCGGTGAAACCGCCGCCGGCCACGACGACCGTGTCGCGTCCGTTGACGGCCGGCCGTCTGGCGAGCCCATGCAGGTGCCTGTCGAGGGCAACCGCATCGTCGAGTGAGTCGACGCTGAAGCCGTGCTCGGCAAGACCGGGAATGTTGGGACGGAACAGCCGGCTGCCGGTGGCGACGACCAGGCGGTCGTAGGAGAGCGATTTCCGCTTGCCCCCGGCGGCGGCGATCTGCACCGTTCGCGACTTGGTGTCGACCGTCTCGGCGCTGCCCTGGACATAGACGACGTCGATGGCGTTGAGCACATCGAGAAGCGGTGCGGTCAGCGTCTCGGGCTTCGGCTCGTAGAGCCGCGGGCGGACGACGAGCGTCGGCTCAGGCGCGACCAGCGCGATCTCGAGTTCGTCGGGCGAAGCGCCCTGGATCTCGCGCAGGCGGGCAGCAGAAAGGGCGGCATACATGCCGGCGAAGCCGGCGCCGATGATGACCAGTCGCATGTGACGTTCTCCTCTGTTGGGTCTTCTCGGGTACAGGCGCGTTGCCACCGCCGCCGCCGGGGTGCGGCAAGACTTGTTGCGATCGGTAGCGACGCAATGGCGTGAAATGAAATCGCTGGCGTTAAGGGGCGATGCAGCCGGGCGGCGACGGGCTTGGTGGCCAGCCCTGGCGAAAGACGATCGACTGCGTGGACTTGCGACCCCAGTCCTGATAGGGAAGGCGCGAGCTATCCCCGGTCATGAACGAAACCGGCGGGTGTGCCCGTTGTGCGGATTGCGGCGGAATTTCCACCTCTTCGCCCGCTGCTGAAGTGAAGCGGACAGCCAGCGAGAGCCCGTATACGACAGCGGTTGCGAGGCCCCTTCGTGATGGCGTGATTGCCAGCCGGCTGATGAAGTTCTTCCCGATCATCCTTCTTCTCCGTGCGTGGTTCGGACATGGTGATGATCTAGCCGGTCAAGTCTGCCGCTGCCCCAGAGCGATTGCCGTCGCTATAGAGCGATTGCTGCTAACGCATGCGCCTCCGCCAATCGCTCGGGGTTTCGCCGGTCAGCTTTCTGAATGCCGCAGCGAAGGCGGTCTGCGAGGAGTAACCAAGCGCCGCTGCGATCGAGACGACCGATTCGTCGGTGTCGCGCAGCATCTTCATGGCCTGTTCGAGCCGGTGTTGGCGCAGCCAGGCATGCGGCGAGAGGCCGGTGCTCTCCTTGAAGGCGCGGCAGAAGTGGAAGCGCGACAGGCCGGCATCCGAGGCCAGCGCGGCAAGCGAGACGTCCGTATCGTCGTCCGAGTGCAAACGCTCGATCGCGCGGCGCAGCGCGGTTGGCGCAAGCCCGCCCAGCGTCGGCTGAAAGATGGCAGGCGCACCGGCATGTGCGGCCAGCAGGCGCGTGGCGAGAAGATCGCTGATCTGGTGCCGGAACAGCGCATCCAGCGCTGCGCTGCCTTCGATAGCATCCGACGCGCTGATGAGCAGGCGGGATGTAACGGGATCGGGATGCCCTGTGCGTTCCTGCAGTTCCGCCGGAGCCGACATGCCGGCTTCGCCGGCAACACGCACGAGCGTATTGTGGGGAAGGTAGAGCTGAACGACGTTGACGGGCCCGTGAATGTCCCAGCGGGCACTTGTGCCGGCCGGAATGATCGTCACGACGCCGGTGCGGGCCGTTCCGATCGCAACTGAGCTTCCGTTGCGGCGCTCCAGCCGTCGGATCCCGCTGGGATACGTCATGATGACGTGATCGGCCATTGGCGCGACGACGTCATGCAGCGCGCCATGCTTCCAGTGGGCGATGGCGCCGCTGGTCGGGTCGGAGGCCATGCTGACCGGTGCGGTCTTCAGCACGCGTGCCATCTCCATATCGGCGGGACGCGGCTCGCCTTTCGGCCGGGAATGCGCGGTTACCCTGGAGTTGCCCGACTGCGTCTGTTGCGGAACGTCACGCAGGATTGGCTTGCAGCTCATGGGTCAATGTCCTCGCCGTTGAGAGGCACTTCGAGTGAGCGTGTTCGGCGCGCGTTCTAGGCGCTGTCAGGTGCAGCGTCTTTCCCAAAGCCGCCATGCTTTGTCCGAACCTGCTGCAAGCGGCCGTCAGGCGTGTGCGACCAAAGTCGCGCGGCGAACAGCCGCAACGTGCCGCCAGAAAGCGAGCACCGAGTTGCAGTGTTGCGGATGGACAACTGCGCTGACGCTCTTGTGCAAGCTGTTGGGCTTTGTGTCATAAAGCAGAAGTGATGCAGGTTCAGGCGGGCAACTGGACGGCCGCGCGCTGATATCGGATAATGTTCCCCACCTCTCGGGCGGGCGTGTCTCGGGTTCGCCTCATTGATGAGATCATCTCCATGGCACAGACGGGCGCCTTCGGGCGAAGGCTTGGGCAGTTCCTGCATTTGAAGAATGCACCGCCCTCGCTGATGACGCGTTCCCCGCGCAGCATCGAACTCGCCGTGACCGAGACCCGCGATGATGATCCCGTGCCCGGCCTCTCCGGCTCGCTTGCTCTCGAGGACGCCTTTCTCGTCAGCCTGAAACTTCATGATTACCCGGACTGCGAATTCTGGGAGCACGGGAAGTGCATCATGAAGCGGGATGTCCGGGCGGGCGCGACGTATCTGTACGATCTCAAGCGCGATCCGCGCTATGTGATCGACAAGCCGTTCCACTCCCTGTTCTTCCATCTTCCGCGCTCGGCGCTCGATGGCATATCCGAGCAGTCAGGCGCGCGGCGCGTTGGCGAGATAGCCTGCGAACTCGGCGTCGGTCACGATGACGCGATCATTCGCCAGATCGGAGCTTCGTTCCTGGAAGCGCTGCATCGACCGGCCGAGACCAACCAGCTCTTTGTCGATCACATGATGCTCGCGCTCACCGCGCATGTTGCCCAGACTTATGGGGGATTGCAGCGCCCCGCCGAACTGGCCCGAGGCGGTCTTGCGCCCTGGCAGGTGAAGCGCGCTTGCGAGAAGCTCGAATCCGATCTCGGCGGGAGAATCCCGCTGGAGCAGATCGCGGCGGATTTCGATCTTTCGGTCAGCCATTTCTCGCGCGCATTCCGCGTCTCTACCGGCCTGCCGCCGCACCAATGGCTGCTGCGCCAGCGCGTGAATACGGCCAGGCAGTTGATGAGCGTGCGCGACCTGCCTCTGTCGGAGATCGCGATCTCGGCCGGGTTCGCCAATCAAAGCCATTTCACGCGGGTGTTTTCCTCCGTGGTCGGCATCAGCCCGGCGGCATGGCGCCGCGAAACGCTGGGCGCTCCGGAAAGCGAAACCTGACCTTTGTTTTGATGCGTTTTCTACCGCAGATAAGAAATCGCTTTGCCGCTCAGGGGCGCCTTGCCTGCGAGATCGCGTAGGCGGCGCAGCGCGCCGCAAACATCTCGTCCGGCGGACGACCGATGCCTTCGGCAAGGTTGGCCGGGTTGAAGACGGTCTCGTCGCACGCGTGGTCTGGCTCGACGCCGGTGACCACGATCGTTCCCAGTCGCAAGGCGTCCCGCGCGTCCTCGTCGGGCCATCGGATGGTGACATCCATGACGGGGTCGCCGGGGCGGTCGAGCAACGCCATCACGCTGAATCTGATACCGCGGGCCGCGATCCGGGAGTCGAGATCGCCGTGCAGCAGGTCGGGAGGCTTCGCCACGGTCTCGTTCGCGGCCTGCCTGCCTTCCTCGCCGACCGGCATGATCTTGAACTTGATGAACCGTGTCTCGCCTTTTGAATTCGTCGCGGGAAACGCGTGCACCCCCCAATAGGTCGTGCCGGCAAGGCTTGCTGGCAGCGGATGCGCGGCGATGTAGTCCGCCTGATGCCGCGTTTCGGGATTGCCGGCGGAGAATGCCTCGACCGTCTCGCGATCCGGCTTGCCGTCCGGTCCCGGAATCCGTGCCGCCAGGAAGGCCAGCATCTGGTCGAGTGTCCTTGCAAAATGAACCGGGGCGCTTTGCGTGAAAATCTCCGAGCGTTGACCGTCGCTGCCGAGCCGGAAGCTGAAACCGCGCAACTGGAGGTTCGTGTTCGCCGCCGTCGGATTGCCGCCATCCAGGGAGAAACGCGCCAGCACACGCGATGGCTCGGTGAAGCTTTTGGATTTCGTGATCTCCCGGGCCTGATCGGAGGGGGCGTAGGTACCCCGAACGCAGCGTCCCCAGGCGAAGCTCGCACGAGATCCCGGCGGCAGACCGGCAGCCGCCTTCAGGGCATCGACAATGGACGCGGGCGTGGCAGCACCGCCGGGAAGCCTGTGCAGGATGGAACCTTGGGTTCGAACCTTGGGACCTTGCTTTAGGCGCAAGGCAAGCCAGGCGTCTTTCCCGAAGCGACCATGCCTTGTCCGATTCTGCGGCGAAACTTGCCGATGGCAATCGCCTGATCGCCCCTCCCTTTCCGCGGGATCGCCGTGCCTTTCCGGCCCTTCCCGGACTGGTCCGTGATCGGCCGGTGCGGCCGGCTCATGTGAAGGATTTCGGACGTACAGGATCTGCCCATCACCGGCCACCGACTCGGCGTGTTGATCCAAATCAAGCCAGACGTTCTGCCTGCGCTATCCGTTCGAATGTTTCGCCCACAGCGGGATGCCCACTCTTAACCATGGAGGCCATCCATGCCCACCTATATCTCCCTAATCAACTTCACTCAGAAGGGTGCCGAGGCGATCAAGGACGGGCCCAAGCGCCTCGAAGCGGCGAAGCAACGCTTCCGCGACGCGGGCGCCGAATTGAAGGCCTTCTACCTCGTGACGGGCCAATATGATGCCGTGTCCATCGTTGAAGCTCCGAACGACGAGGTGGTCGCAAAGCTCGCCCTGGGGACCGCGGCCCTCGGATTCGTGCGATCGCAGACTTGTCGGGCGTTCGCTGAGAGCGACTACAAGACAATAATCGCATCTATGTAAGCGAAACTCATATCGCGAATACAAAGCCCCGGCCTCGTGCCGGGGTTTTGTCTGATGACGTATTTCTGCTCCGTGCCTTTGGACAGGATCCAGCGGTGGATCGGAGAATCGGGCCGCCAATCCGGCGCGCCATAGGTCGCTCCCATTAATTCGTAAATATCTAGAAAAGAACGATAATTTCGCCCGGACGACATGCTGTCCCGCCGCGGTCGGATTGCAAGCCGCCCGGCGCCGGTAACCTTACTCGCGGCCGGCCGATTGCTGATGGTTGCGGTATCGCCGTTCAGCCACACCGCGCGAATTTTGAACTACCCACAGGTGCATTCCGCCGCGGGGGATGTCATAAATAACGGCTAGTTCGAAAATCTTCCGGGTTTGAAAAGAACATTGCGCTGACAGCCTGGACCCCGGTTTTTTCGCCACCTCTTCTGTCCCAGTAAAGGGCGTCAGCTTTGTTGTTTCCTTCGATGTCGTCCTCGGTCCCGGTTGGTGCGCTGGTCGGATGGATGTTGCTTCTCACGGTGAAGCACGTCATTGCGGATTTCATGCTGCAGACTTCCTGGATGGCGATCGGCAAGGACCAGAAGACCGGCTGGGCAATGCCGCTGCTGGCGCATTGCCTCGTGCATCTCGCGGTGGCGCTGGCGTTCATCCTGATCGTCGCGCCGCGGTTCTGGTTCGTTGCCTTCATCGACTTCGCCATCCACATCACGATCGACCGCCTCAAGGGCATCATTGCATCGTCGTTCGGCGTGACGCTGGAGCAGGCGCATCCGTGGTTCTGGACGCTGATCGGCGTCGATCAGGCGCTGCACCATCTGACCGGTTTCGGCCTAGCTATCTACATGGCGGCGAACTGATCCGGTCGGTATCTTCGCCGGCGTCACGGAAGTAAACGATCAGCCGATGCGCTCCGACGTCCCGTTCGGCGACGGTCCAGCCCAGGCCTCCGTAAAAGCCTTCGCGCTGCGGACGCGAGCACAGCCACGCGCGCTTCATGCCGAGCGCGAAGCAATCCTGCGTGGCGCGGTTCACCAGCGATGAAGCCACGCCATTCCGGCGCGCGTCCTGGTCGACCCACACCGCCGCCACCCATGGCGTCAGCAGCGGCCGCTCTTCGAGATCGGACTCGATCACCGACGTGGTCCCGAGAAATCTTTCGCCATCATGGGCGACCAGGGCGAAGGGGATCGGCGTATCAGCCATGTTCTCGCGCATGCGCGTGGTGATGTAGGCCAGCGGATAGCCGCTCGGCTCCCACCATGCCCGCCAGATCCGGTCGGCGACGGTGTCGAAGAACGCCGGGCATTGGCGCAGGTCCGAAATGGTGAATGAATGGTGCATCGATTGATTCGGGCGCCATGAGGGGCAGGAGGCGACACTACAGCAGCCGCCCGGCGGCGGCGAGGTTCCGATTCGGCTGCGGTTGGCAAGACATCCGTGACACTACTGCCACGCTTGGTTAACCTTTCATTAGAATATTGCATTGCATCTTCCGGATGAGGAGAACTGCAATGTTTTCAAGCCGCGAAGCATTTGAGAATGATTTTTGTCCGGTCCGGGATGAGTTGCTCGGCGAGATGTACCGCGCGAACGCCAACGGGCTGCCGCTTCTGGTGGAAAGCGTTTCCTCCGAGGTCCGCGCCATGCTGGCGCTGTTCTGCTACCGTCGCAGCCATCTCCACGCGCTGGCCATCGCGGTCGCGGCAAGCTGCACCGAACGCGAACTGATTCAATTCGGCGGCCGTGTCGGTTCCACGCTCTATGCGCTGTCGCGCGAGCCGTCCGCGCGCTCCGCGCCGTCGTCCTCCTACGGCAGCCGCAAGCCGATCACGCTTTCGACCAAGCCACTTTCAATCTTCAAGCCGATCGAGGACGAGTTCGACGACGAAGATGTGGCGGAAGCCGTGACGGCGTAAGCCACCGCTCAACCCGCCAATACCGCCAACCCGTGCCGCTTGCGCGCCACCGCGCATTCGGCATCGCCGGGCATGCAGGTGCGGCACACTTCCGGACGAATGTCGTAGATCAGGCAGGCCGTCGTCTCGCCGACCTTGCCTGACAGCGCCGAGCAGCGGTCGCCCTCGCAGCGCATTCCCGACAGCCGCTCATTGACGAACTTTTCCGGAATCAGGTCGAGCGCCGCATCCTCCTCGATGGTGAAGCGCGGCCAGTTGGGCGAATAGCTGCAGCAGGCGCCGCAGGCCTGGCAGGGGCTTTCGATTGCAGTCGTCGGGTTGTCCATAGGTGCGCTTATAGCGCCTTTGGATTCACGTGTCCTTCGGCGCTTCCCAGACCAGGCTGCGCCGCCACTTTGCCCGCAACAGATCGCGACGTTCCGGATATTTCTCGTCGTGATAGACCGCTTCGACGACGCGGTCGGTGCGGAAACTGCGGAAATCCTTGCGCAGTTCGCACCATGCCGCGAGGATCCGCACCGCCTCGTGATAGCCGACCGCGATCGGCCAGATCGTGCGCCGGCTGTCGCGGCCACGCTCGTCGCGATAGTTCAGCGTGATCTTCCTGCCCTCGTGGATCTGCGTCCGCGTCCGCACCATGTCGATGCGGTCGGGCTCCCGGTTCCAGGCCCGCCGGGCGCGGCTGGCGGGTTCCAGCACGAATGGCCGCAGGCGCTCCGGCACGGTTTCGGCGACCTTCGCCATCAGGTCCTGAGCGGCGCGCGCCAGCGCCGGATCGGCATGGCCGACCACCCATTGCGCGCCGAGCACGCAGGCCTCGATCTCGTCCGGTGTCAGCATCAGCGGCGGCAGGTCGAATCCCTTTTCCAGGATATAGCCGACGCCGGCTTCGCCACGGATCGGCACCCGCTGTTCGATCAGGGTCGTTATGTCGCGATAGACCGTCCGCTTCGAGGTCTCCAGTTCGGCCGCGATCGCGTCCGCCGTCAAAGGCTTTCTGGTGCGCCGGAGCACCTGAATGATCTGAAACAGCCGGTCGGCACGTCGCATGATTGGTCTCTTTATCCAAAGGCGCCAGCCCGATGCTGACAGCATGTTGGCAGCAGGGGGTGGGTATACCGGGACAACACCTCAACTGAAGGGAATTTGTCCATGACGTTTTTCAGCGAA
This sequence comes from Pseudomonadota bacterium, assembly GCA_023422775.1. Lineage (GTDB taxonomy): Bacteria > Pseudomonadota > Alphaproteobacteria > Rhizobiales > Xanthobacteraceae > Bradyrhizobium. Next base: position 19,171 of record JAFAGM010000121.1, on the reverse strand, counting down.
CCCGTCTTCCGCAGAAGCCATCTGCCTGTCGCCACCGGCCAGTGCTTTGTACTGGAACAGCTGGTTTCCATCCATGCCACGACCCTCGATATGCGCTGGGCGATGGTCGAGCTGGCGTGGCGTTCGTTCACGGGAATGTGCGCGTTGGTGCAGGGGCGGTTGGCCGCGTGGGTTCGGAGGGACCGTACACCACGGCAGGAGGAGGGGAATGGCCGGCATTGCTGCTGCTGACACCATGGTGGCAGCAGGGGCGATTTAGCGTCGGGCGCGTTCTGAAGAAATCGGGAGACCTTGTATGATTACCCTCTACGGCTTCGGCATCGGCTTCGGGCTGCCGGAGATCAGCCCGTTTGTGACCAAGACCGAAGTCCAGCTCAAGATGGCCGGCATCGCCTATCGCAAGGAGAGGGCCAAGCCGCCGGCCTCGCCGAAGGGACAACTGCCCTACATTGTCGACGAGGCCGAGACCATCGCCGACTCCACCTTCATCCGCGCGCATCTCGAAGCCAAATACGGCTTCGATTTCGACGCCCCGCTCAGCCTGCAGGCGCGGGCCCAGGCCTGGGCCTTCGAGCGGATGATCGAGCACCATGTCTATTGGGCGCTGGTCGGCGCGCGCTGGGTAGATGCCGACAATTTCGCCAAGGGGCCGTCGCATTTCTTTGACGGCGCGCCCCTTCATCTGCGCGAAAAGATGCGCGAGGACGCCCAGTTCCGGGTGGCAGAGAACTATCTGCTCAGCGGCCTCGGCCGCCACGCACCGGAAGAGGACACAGATCTCGCCGTCCGCTCGCTGTTTGCGCTGTCGGTGCAGCTTGGCGACAAGGCGTTCCTGATGGGCGAGACGCCGTGCGGGATGGACGCCACCGCCTTCGGCGCGCTCGCCGGAATCCTGACGCCGTTCTTCGAATCTCCACTACGCCAGCGCACCGAGCAGTTCGCCAACCTCACCGCCTATGTCGACCGGATGATGCTGCTCTACTATCCGGAATTCGCCTGGTCGCCGGTGCAGCAGGCCGCCTAGTTCGCTTGAGCCTTCTGGCCCTTCAATGCGGCCAGTTCGGCTTCGAGTTCTGCGATCCGCCCGTCGCGCACCGCAAGCGCCTGCGCCACGTCGGCGGCATCGAACTTGTGCGGGATGTGCTGCGGGCAGTTGGTGTCCCACGCCGATATCTTGAACAGGATGACCTGCTCGGGCCGGGCCTTGTAGCCTTTCGGCATCAGCGACTGCGTCAACGCGGGATCGTCGTCGACCACGCGCGCCTCGCCCCAGATCTTGACGCGCCGGCGATGGGCATAGTCCATCACGAAGATATGGGCCTTCGGATTCTCCGAGAGATTTCCTTGCGTGATGTACTGCCGGTTGCCGCTGTAATCTGCGAACGCGATCGTGTTCCTGTCGAGGATCTTGATGAACCCTTTCGGCCCGCCGCGATGCTGGATGTACGGCTGGCCATCGGCCGTGGCGGTGGCCAGATAGAAGCTGTTGGTCTCGCCGAGGAAGCTTGCGAGATTCTCGTCGATCCCGGTGCGCCATCCGCCCCGCTGCTCCATGCCGGCATAGCCCTCGCGCGAGCCCTTGCGGGCCTGGATCGCCTTGACCGAGGGGGTGAAGGCTACATCGCTGGAATAGGTTTGAACGTCTGACATCCGAGCCTCCTGCATTTCAGGGCGGGCCAGGCGGCCGTCCTTGGTCCATAAAATGGATCATTCCAGAAATTAAACAATTATCCAGATTGACACTTCACTGTTGCAGATTATGAAATAATTACATGGATCGTATTGATGCCATGCAGGCCTTCGTCGCCGTTGCCGACCTGGAGGGGTTCGCGCCTGCCGCGCGAAAACTCGGCGTATCGGCCTCCAACGTGACACGGCTCATCGCGGCGCTGGAGGAGCGTCTCGGCGCCCGGCTGCTGCAGCGGACCACGCGGCAGGTGGCGCTGACGGATGCCGGCTCGCGCTACCTGGAGCGCGCCCGGCGCATCCTCGCCGACGTCGAGGAAGCCGAAAGCTCGGCCCAGGACGAGCGCACCCGGCCGGGCGGACGGTTGGTCATTTCGGCGCCGGTCGGCTTTGGACGGCTCCACGTCAGCCCGATCGTGACCAGCTATCTCGAGCGCTACTCCGATGTCAGCGTCGATCTCCGTTTGTCGGATCGCATGGTCAACCTGGTCGAGGATGGCGTTGATCTCGCGGTGCGGATTGGCCATCTCCCGGATTCGACGCTGGTGGCGCGCCACGCAGGCCTGATGCGGCGGATCGTGGTGGCTTCGCATGCATATCTGAAGACGCGCGGCGAGCCGAGGCGGCCGCGGGAGATTTCAGCACACGACACGATTCAATTCGGCGCCATGACGGCCGTCCCCGACTGGCGCTTCGTCGAGGATGGCCGCGAGGTTCGCGTCGCGACCACGCCGCGCTTTTCCACCAACAGCGCCGACGCCGCGATCCAGTATGCGGAAGCGGGCGGCGGGTTGACCCGCGTGCTGGCCTATCAGGTCGCCGAATCGCTCAAAGCGCAGCGGCTGCAGATCGTGCTCGCCGCGTTCGAGCCGCCGGCGCTGCCGATCCACATCGTCTATCCGACGTCGCGGCTGTTGTCGGCCAAGGTCCGCACCTTCATCGATCTCGTCACCGAGACCGCGGATTGGCATTTCGGCTAGGATACCGGCACCTTCTTCGGCACCACCCTGAACGTCGCATTGGCGCGTGCGATCACGACGCCGTCGGCCTTGACCAGGCTCTGCGCGAAACAGATCGTTTTGCCGGTCTTGACGACCTCGCTCTCGACCGCGAGCCATTGCCCGACCTCGGCGGCGCCGACGAAATCGACCGCAAGGGAGATCGTCACCAGCGATGAAACCCCGCTCATCGCATGGGCGCAGCTATGGCCCATCGCGTTGTCGGCAAGCGCCGCGATCAGCCCGCCGTGAATCAGCCCGCGACCGTTGGTGTGCGGTTTGGCCAGGCGCAGGCCGATGATGACGGCCTTGTCGGTGCGCTTCGAATAAAGCGGCTCCCAGGGATCGGTGAGCGGGCTCTTGCGGGTGTGGCGCTCGAAGCCCTCGGGAATGTCTTCGGTCATGTCAGGCTCGCGTGTTGACGGCGTTGCCGCCATTGAACGCACCGCGCGCACGAAGTCACCGCCTACAAAGTTTTAAACGGGATTTGGGCAGGTGTTTGAACCGCGTATGTCGTCACCCGCGCAGGCGGGTGACCCAGTATTCCAGAGACGCCAGCGATAGGACAGAAAAGCCGCGGCGTACTGGATACCCCGCATTCGCGGGGTATGACGAGGGTGGGTGGAGATAGACCCACTGCCCCTAAAACGGCAGCCCCACGTAATTCTCCGACAATGACGCCGACGCCGCTTTCGAGTTGACGACATATTCCAGCTCGGCGAGCTGGATGCGCGCGCCGAATTCGCCCTGGTCGGGGAATTTGTGCAGCATCGAGGTCATCCACCAGGAAAACCGCACCGCCTTCCAGACCCGCGCCAGCGCCTTTGCCGAATAGCCGTCGATGCCCGCCGAAGACTTCTCGTCGTAATATTCGCGGAACGCTTGCGAGAGATAGTGCACGTCGCTGGCGGCGAGGTTCAGCCCCTTGGCGCCGGTCGGCGGCACGATGTGGCAGGCGTCGCCGGCGAGGAACATCCGGCCGAAGCGCATCGGCTCGGCGACGAAGCTGCGCAGCGGCGCGATGCTCTTTTCGATCGAGGGTCCGGTGACGAGTTCGTCCGCCGCCTTCCGGTCGATCCGACGCTTCAGCTCGTCCCAGAAGCGTTCGTCCGGCCATTGCGCGATATCGTCGTCGAGCGGGCACTGCACGTAATAGCGGCTGCGACGGGTCGAGCGCATCGTGCACAGCGCGAACCCGCGCGCGTGGTTGGAGTAGATCAGTTCGTGGCTGACCGGCGGTGTTTCGGAGAGGATGCCGAGCCAGCCGAACGGGTAGACCCGCTCGAAGGTCTGGATCGCCGACGGCTTGACGCTGGCGCGGCTGACGCCATGGAAGCCGTCGCAGCCGGCGATGAAGTCGCAGGCGATCTCGTGGGTCACGCCGTCCTTGACGTAGCTGACACGCGGCTGGTCGGTATCGAAATCATGCGGCTGCACGTCGGCGGCCTGGTAGACGGTGGTGAGACCCGCGTCCCTGCGCGCGTTCATCAGGTCGAGCGTCACCTCGGTCTGGCCGTAGATCATGACGGTCTTGCCAGTGGCGGCGTGCATGTCGATGCGGTGCCGCGCGCCGCCAAAAGCCAGCTCGACGCCGCGATGCACCAGCCCCTCGCGGTGGGCGCGCCCGCCGGCGCCGACCTCGTCGAGCAGCCCCACCGTGCCTTCCTCGAGCAGGCCGGCGCGGATGCGGCCGAGCACGTATTCCGCGGTCTGGCGCTCCAGGATGACGTTGTCGATGCCGTAGAGGTGAAGTAGTTGCCCAAGCAACAATCCTGCCGGACCCGCACCTATGATGGCTACCTTAGTCCTCAAAACCCGCTCCTCCCGGTATGATGGGTTCGACGCCCGCGCATCGCCGTCACAGGCTTGCAATGGTAGTTATATCATATAACAGTTCGGGCAAAGCACGTCGGCGCCATACAATGCATCGCCGGTTCGCCGCACTGCAAGAAGCGGCTTGCGTCGAACGACAGGGGAAAGCAGGCGCCAGAACTTCGTATCCGCCTTGAAAAGGCGGGCAATCAAGATAACATGTTAAGTAACAAGACCGGGCAACGACAACAGCCCGCGTGCCAAAGGGAGAGGACGTCCATGAGGAAAGCATTTCTGGCGATGCTGCTGGCCGCCAGCGTGACGCCTGCGCTGGCGCAGGAAAAGACCTTCGAGCTGAAGATTTCGCACTGGGTGCCGTCGTCGCACCCCCTGCAGAAGTCGCTGGAGGACTGGGCGGCCGCGGTTGAAAAGGATTCCGGCGGCACCATCAAGTCCAAGGTGTTTCCGGCGCAGCAGCTCGGCAAGGCGTTCGACCATTACGACATGGCGCGCGACGGCATCGCCGACGTTACCTACGTCAATCCCGGCTACCAGCCCGGGCGCTTCCCCCTGATCGGCGCCGGCGAATTGCCGTTCCTGATGTCGGACGCCAAGGGCGGCTCGATGGCGCTCGACGCCTGGTACCGCAAATACGCCGAGAAGGAGATGAAGGACGTCAAGTTCTGCCTCGCCTTCGTCCATTCCCCGTCGTCGTTCCATTCCCGCACCAAGAAGATCGTCGTGCCCGACGACATCAAGGGCATGAAGATCCGTCCCGCCCACGCCACCATGGCCAATTTCGTGACCCAGCTCGGCGGCACCAACGTGCAGTCGTCCGCGCCTGAAGTCCGCGACATCATCGAGCGCGGCGTCGCCGATGCCGTCACCTTCCCGTGGGGCTCGCTGCTGCTGTTCGGCATCGACAAGGTGACGAAGTACGACATGGACGCGCCGCTCTACGTCACGACCTTCGCCTTCGTGATGAACAAGGACAAATACAACGCGATGTCCGACAAGCAGAAGAAGGCGATCGACAACAACTGCAACACCGATACCGCCGGCAAGGTCGGCGAGCACTGGGGCAAGATGGAGGACGCCGGGATCGCGAAGATCAAGGCGGAGTCCAGCCACGAGGTCTACAAGCTCACGCCCGAGCAGATCGGGCTTTGGAAGAAGGCCGCCGAACCGCTGGTCAAGACCTGGGGCGACGGCGTCAAGAAGAACGGCGGCGACCCGGATGCGGCGCTGACCGAGCTCAAGGCCTCGCTCACCAAATACAACGCGCTCGCGCAGTAGAAGTTACCTGGAGACGGCGGCGGGAAATATCCCGCCGTCGCCCTTGCCCTGCCATCGCTACCCGTTCGGAGCGAATTATGAATCGCGCGTGGATGGATCGTTTCATCGACACGATCGAATGGATCGCCGCCGGCTTCGTCGGCATCGTCGCGCTCAACATCTTCGTCGGCGTCCTCTTGCGCAATACGCTGAACTATTCGATCCCTGACTCCTTCGACATCGGGCGCATGCTGCTCGGCATCCTGATCTTCTGGGGCATCGCCGCCACCAGCTATCGCGGCGGTCACATCACCGTCGATCTGATCTGGGCCAATGTCGGCCCGAAATACCAGCGCATGATCGACGTGTTCGCGACGCTGGTGCTGCTGTTCGTGGTTTCGGTGCAGACCTGGACGCTGTTCGACAAGGTGCGCACCACCTACAACGACAACGTCCTCACCTTCGACATGCACATGCCGACCTGGCCGTTCTTTGCGGTCGCCTGGGCCGGCGACGGCGCCGCGGTGCTATTGATCGCGATCCGCACCTACCGGCTGATCTTCCATCCGGAGGATATCGACGATGCCAAAGTGAAGACGGTGGAGTAGGCGTCATGAGCACCGACGCCGTCGCCGTCCTCGGTTTCGTCGCGCTGTTTGCGCTGATGCTGCTTCGCGTGCCGGTCGGCATGGCGATGGGCCTCGTCGGGGTCTGCGGCTTCGGCTACCTCGTGGGCTTCGCGCCGGCGCTGAAGCTGGTCGGGCAGACCTCGATGCGCACGGTGACCGATTACACCTTCGGCGTGATCCCGATGTTCCTGCTGATGGGGACCTTCGTCAGCAATTCCGGCATGAGTCGCGAGCTGTTTCGTGCCGCCAACGGCTTTCTGGGTCATCTGCGTGGCGGGCTCGGCATTGCTACGGTCGCGGCCTGCGGCGGCTTTGCCGCGATCTGCGGCTCGTCGGTGGCGACGGCCGCGACCTTCTCCGCTGTGGCCTATCCGGAGATGCGGCGTTTCGGCTACCCGCAATCCTTCGCCACCGGCGTCATCGCGGCGGGCGGCACGCTCGGCGCCATGCTGCCGCCATCCACGGTCCTTGCGGTGTACGGCATCATCACCGAGCAGGACATCGGCAAGCTGTTCATCGCCGGCATCATTCCCGGCATCCTCGCGATGGCCATGTACATGCTGACCATCACGCTGATCGGCTGGGTCCGGCCGGACTTCCTGCCGAAAGGGCCTCAGACCACCTGGCGCGAGCGATTCGCCGGGCTGAAGAACATCTGGGCGCCGGTGCTGCTGTTCATCTTCGTGATCGGCGGACTTTACGGCCTGCCGTTCCTGCCCCGCTTCACGCCGACGGAAGCGGGTGGCGTCGGCGCCACCGGCGCATTCCTGATCGGCGTGCTCACCGGACGGCTGAACAAGGAAAAGATCCTGAACTCGCTGCTGCAGGCGACCCGCACCGCGGCCGCCGTTTTCACGGTGCTGATCGGCGCGCTGATCTTCGGCTACTTCCTGACGGTGACGCAGACACCGCAGAAGGTCACGGAACTCCTCACCGGCCTCGGACTCGGGCCCTACGGCATTCTCGCGCTGATCATGGTGATGTACCTGGTGCTCGGCTGCCTGATGGACGCCATGGCCATGATCATCCTCACCGTGCCGATCATCTTTCCCGTGATCATGCATCTCGGCTTCGATCCGATCTGGTTCGGCGTGATCATCGTGATGACGGTCGAACTCGGCCTGATCCATCCGCCGGTCGGCATGAACGTGTTCGTCATCAAGAGCGTGGTGAAGGACGTGTCGTTCTCGACCATCTTCAGGGGCGTGCTGCCGTTCGTGGCGACGGACCTGATCCGGCTGGTGATCCTGATCGCATTTCCGATACTGGCGCTGTGGCTGCCGCAGCGCATGGCGGGATAAGGCGCAACATGACCCCACAGCTTTCGACGAAGTACGTCTTCACCATCACCGCGCGGATCGGTGAGGTGACCTCGGCCGGCGAGATCGGCACCGGCGTGCGCCGGATCATTCCGATCCTCGGCGGCGAAGTGAAAGGCGAGGGTGTCAACGGCAAGGTCTGCGCCTTCGGCGCGGATTTCCAGATCATCCGCCCCAATGAGCTGATCGAGCTGGAAGCGAAATACGCCTTCGAGACCGACGACGGTGCAGTGGTCTATGTCGAGAACAAGGGCATGCGCTTCGGCCCGGTCGATCTGCTGCAGAAACTCAAGCGCGGCGAGCCGGTCGATCCGAAACTGATCTATTTCCGCACCGTGCCGAAGTTCGAGACCGGCGCGGAGAAATATCGCTGGCTGATGGAAAACCTCTTCATCGGCTCCGCCGCCCGCCACGCCGACTGCGTCGTCATCGACGTGCATCAGGTGTTGTGACTATTTTCAGTTTGTAGTGATGGGTAGAGCGCAGCGAAACCCATCATATCCCGACCCACGTCGATGGGTATCGTTTCGCTCTACCCATCCTGCCGGGCTCGTCTAGACTGTGCGAGCAGAGCGGCTAAATGAGGCCTCGATGGCGCGACCCAAACGAAGAGTGGGCCGCTCGATCGAAACGTGGAAGAAATAACTTACCAGGAATACGACTCCAATTGCTGCAAAACGATACGGCTCAATCAGCCACGGTAGTGACACCGCAGCAGCAGCCATCCCGAATACTGGAAAAACGATCCAGTGGACAAGATAGGCGCTGTAGGTCAGATTTCCGAAATGGACTGCGAGGCGCTCGAAGCGAGGATAGCTGTGAAAATCAAACCGCAGCCACCCGAGGATTAAAAGAAACGATCCCAAGGCTACGATGGCTCGATAGTCATCCAGGTAGAAGACGTTGGTTTCTGGCAGCACATACAGCACGCATCCTGCGCCAACGAGTGGCCACCAGGGAATGCCCGGCGGCAGGTTGCGGTGAGCGAGATAGGCGAGGATGCCGGCGGCAAATTGCAGTTGGGGCGGCGCGAGAAGATGATAATCCCACGTCTTTCCGAGTACGCCGGACCATCCAATTGCTGACAGCAACATCAGGACCGCGAACAGACCCCACTTCCCCGAATAGGGCAGGATTAGACCTGCCAGGACATAGAAGATGACTTCATGTTCGAGAGTCCATCCGACGGCGAAAATCGGAAGATGGATCTGCGGCATGATCAGTATTGAAGCGATGATGTTATCCCAACCGGGGTTATCTCCCAGTTGTGGCAGCCCGGCTCGGAACCACACCACAGCCGCTAAACAGAAAAGCGCGTAGATCGGATATATCCGCCAGAACCTGCGAAAGTAGAACGAGGGGATTGAAAACCTCGCGTTGTCGAACACGTGGCAGATGATGAAGCCGCTGATCGCAAAGAAGAGGTCGACTGCATAAAAACCGCGATCATAAAAGAACGGCAGCGTGACAATGTACCCTTTGTCTGCAAAGCCGGTAATGCCATTCCCGGAATGGTACAGCACGATCAGCAAAGCTGCAGCCGCCCTTAGCAATTGAATCCCGCTAAGCCGGTCGGTCGCAAGCATTGATCGTCTGTTTGGGAGAGATGGCTCGGACATCCAGTCCGCAACCTACCACTACAACCTTACTTGGAGAACCCCCTGAAATCGGAGAAGTCCACATGGACATTCGCGACGGGCTCACCAACAACGAGACCGCGGGTGCAGCGCGCACCCGGCCTTGCCTGCTCCTCCTTGGAGGGAGAGGACGTCAGATGCAAATGCAGACCTCGGGCGTATCGCGCCGCGGGAACGCGAAGCTGTATCCTCCGTCATTGCGAGCGAAGCGAAGCAATCCATCTACCTCCGCCTTGAGCTATGGATTGCTTCGTCGCATTCGCTCCTCGCAATGACGGTTGAGGCGTCTGAAAGGGGAGGACAGCCCGCCTTGACTCCTTCCAACATCGTTATAGAATATAACTATTCTGCAAAGGAAGTAATATAAAGCCCATGGGAAACGCTGCCTCCACCGCATCAGCCGGTCAATCCGACCTGCTCGTTATCGAGCAGTCGGGCGCGGTGCTGTCCGTGGGCCTCAACCGTCCGGCCAAGCGCAATGCGCTGAACGACGGCATCATCCTCGCGATCCAGGACTGCTTCTCCAGTCTGCCCGACGGCGTCGGCGCCGTGGTCATCCACGGCATCGGCGAGCATTTCTCTTCCGGCCTCGATCTGTCGGAACTGACCGAGCATGACGCCACCGAGGGCCTGCGCCATTCCCAGATGTGGCACCGGGTGTTCGACCGCATCCAGTACAGCCGCGTGCCGGTGATCGCCGCGCTCAAGGGCGCGGTGATCGGCGGCGGCCTCGAGCTTGCCTGCGCCGCGCATATCCGCGTCGCCGAACCTTCGGCCTATTTCGCGCTGCCCGAGGGCCAGCGCGGCATCTTCGTCGGCGGCGGCGGATCGGTGCGGCTGCCGCGGCTGATCGGCGTGGCGCGGATGACCGACATGATGCTGACGGGCCGGGTCTATTCGGCAACGGAAGGCGCGGCCTATGGTTTCTCGCAATACCTGACCGAAGCCGGCGGCGCGCTACCGAGGGCGCTGGAACTGGCGGAACGCGTTGCCGCGAATGCGCCGCTGACGAATTTTGCGGTGCTGCAGGCATTGCCGATGATCGCGGAAGCCAATCCGCAGACCGGTCTCCTGATGGAATCCCTGATGGCGACGGTGGCGCAAAGCGACAAGGAAGCCAAGCGCCGCATTCGCGCGTTTCTCGATCGCAAGACTGCAAAGGTGAAGCCGACCTGACATGAGCGCCAAGCCCGGCATGTCTGCCCCGACTGAAACGGCCTCGCGCGCCGGCGCTTCTCCGCTGCGCCCGATTTCGTTCGGCACGCCCGCCGTGACGGTCGATCGTCGCGAAGACGGCACCATCTACCTGCGGCCGAAAGCGCAGTTGGGCGACTATCCCGTGCGGCTCACCGACCGGCTGCATCACTGGGTCAAGGCCGCCCCCGATCGCGTGTTCATGGCGGAGCGAAACGCCGCGCGGGGCTGGCGGCAGATCACCTACAGGGAATTGCTGGCGTCATCGCGGCACATCGCCTCCGCGCTGCTTGCCCGCGGCCTATCGGCCGAGAAGCCGGTCGTCATCCTCTCCGGCAATTCGATCGATCACGCGCTGATCGCGTTCGGCGCGCTCTCAGCCGGCATCCCCTTCTGCCCGGTATCGCCGGCCTACTCGCTCATCTCGCGCGACTACGGCAAACTCTCCTATCTGATAAAGCTGCTGACGCCCGGCCTCGTCTTCGCAAACGATGCCACCGTATTCGCCGATGCGCTGGCCGCCAATGTTTCTCCGGGAATCGAGATCGCGGCGTCGTACGGCACGGTGCCGGGACGCAACGTCACCAGTCTCGCGGACCTGATGGCCGCGCCATTGCATCCGAACCTCGACGCGATTCACGAAGCCATTGGTCCCGACACCATCGCAAAATTCCTGCTGACGTCGGGTTCGACCGGCAATCCCAAAGCTGTCATCAACACCCAGCGCATGATCTGCGCCAACCAGGTGATGCTGCGCGAGACGCTGGCGTTCCTGAAGGACGAGCCGCCGGTCATCGTCGACTGGCTGCCGTGGAATCACACCTTTGGCGGCAATCACAATATCGGACTTACGCTTTATAACGGCGGCTCGATGTATCTCGACGAGGGCAAGCCGATGCCCGGCGGCATCGAGGAGACCGTGCGCAATCTCCGGGAGATCTCGCCGACCGTCTATTTCAACGTCCCCAAGGGCTATGAATCCCTGCTGCCCTATCTGCGCGACGACGAGGGTCTGCGGAAGAAATTCTTCTCGAAGCTGCATGCGATGTTCTTCTCCGGCGCGGCGCTGTCACCGTTCGTGTGGAACAGTCTCGATGAGCTTTCGGTTCGGGAAACCGGCTATCGCGTGCCGATGCTCACCGGCCTTGGCGCCACCGAAACCGCGCCGTTCTTCATGTCGGTCAATCCGCTCACCAGCCGCTCCGGGCATGTCGGGCTGCCGGTTTCGGGCAACGACGCGAAGCTCGTGCCCAACAACGGCAAGCTCGAGGTTCGCGCCAAGGGGCCGAACGTCATGCCGGGCTATTGGCGCCAGCCTGATGTGACCGCGAAGGCGTTCGACGAGGAAGGTTTCTACAAGCTCGGCGATGCGATCAAGCCTGCCGATCCCGATAATTTCGACGCCGGATTCGATTTCGACGGCCGCCTCGGTGAGGACTTCAAGCTCGCGAGCGGCACCTGGGTCAGCGTCGGCCCGCTGCGGGCACGCTTCGTCGGCGCTTGCGCGCCGCTGGTGCGCGACGTCGTGATATCAGGCATCAACCGCGACGAAATATCGGCGCTGGTGGTGCTCGATCTCGACGGCTGCCGGCTGATCAATCCGACGATGCCGCCGGATGATATTGCCGCTGCGGCCTCGGACCCGCTGATCCGTGCAGCTTTCCGCGAACGCTTCGAGAAACTGATCGAAAGCGCCACGGGTTCGTCGACGCGGATCGTACGCGCTGTCCTGCTCGATACGCCGCTGTCGATTGATCGTGGCGAGGTCACCGACAAGGGATCGATCAATCAGCGCGCCGTGCTGGAGAACCGCAGCGCATTGATCGAGGAGATCTATTCACCTTCGCCGCCGGCGCAGGTGATTACGCTGCAGTAGGTTCGGGGACGGTTTTGCCAGGGAGAGGACCATGCAGTTGAAGGGCCAAGCCGTCATCGACCCTTTCTCCTCGGGTGAGGGGGCCGACCGTCATTGCCGCGCCATCGAGGTGGAGTAGGCCCATGTTCGTCAACAAGCGTGACGTGCAGATCCAGTGGGGCGATTGCGACCCCGCCAATATCGTCTACTACCCGCGCTATTTTGCGATGTTCGACGATTCGACCTCGATCATGTTCGAAGCGGCCGGTTTCTCCAAGCAGGACATCGTCCACAAATACGGCCTGGTCGGCATCCCCATGGTGGACACGCGGGCGAAATTCCATATCCCGTCCACCCATGGCGACTGGATCAGGATCGAAAGCCGGATCGAGAGTTTCAAGCGATCCTCATTCGAGGTGCTCCACAACGTGTTCAAGGGCGAGCGGCTGGCGATCGAGGCGTTCGAGACCCGCGTGCTGGTTGGCCGTCACCCGGACGATCCGGAACGGCTGAAATCGGCGCCGATGCCGCCGGAGATCGTCGAGCGATTCATGCGGGGCTGACTCGCACCCCCGGGGCTGACTCAGTCCCCGGCATGACCTAAAGAAGGGGCTGAATTGAGCGTCTGATTTTGCTTAAGACCATAAATATAGATCAAGGGAGGAATGAATGAAGAAGGCTTTTTTGTCCGCTGCTGCCGTGGCGGCGGCGCTGGCTTTGCCGGGCTTTCCGGCACTCGCGCAGTCCAACGAGATCGTGATCGGCATCACCGTCACCACGACCGGCCCCGCGGCGGCGCTCGGTATCCCCGAGCGCAATGCGCTTGATTTCGTGCCGAAGGAGATCGGCGGCGTGCCGCTCAAGGTCATCGTGCTCGACGACGGCGGCGATCCGACCACGGCAACGACCAACGCGCGGCGGTTCGTGACCGAGTCCAAGGCCGACATCATCATGGGCTCCTCGACGACGCCTCCGACCGTTGCGGTCTCCACCGTCGCCAACGAGGCGGGAATTCCGCATTTCGGCCTGGCGCCGTTCCCGATCAACGAGGCGCGCGCGAAGTGGTCGGTCGCCATGCCGCAGCCGATTCCGATCATGGGCAAGGTGCTGTACGAGCACATGAAGGCGCACGGCATCAAGACCGTCGGCTATATCGGCTACTCCGATTCCTACGGCGACCTCTGGATGAACGACTTCAAGGCCCAGGCCATCCCTATGGGATTGAGCGTGGCGACCGAAGAGCGTTTCGCCCGGCCTGATACGTCGGTCGCCGGCCAGGTGCTGAAGATCGTCGCCGCCAACCCCGACGCCGTTCTCGTCGGCGCCTCCGGGACCGCCGCGGCGCTGCCGCAGACGACGCTGCGCGAGCGCGGCTACAAGGGACTGATCTACCAGACCCATGGTGCTGCCAGCATGGACTTCATCCGCATCGCCGGCCCGTCGGCGGAAGGCGTGATCATGTCCTCGGGTCCGGTGATGTCGCCGGAAACGCAGCCCGACAGCGCGCTGACCAAGAAGCCGGGACTTGCGCTCAACACGGCGTATGAAGCCAAGTACGGCGCCAACAGCCGCAGCCAGTTCGCCGGCCATTCCTATGATGCCTTCGAGGTACTCAAGCGCGTGATTCCGGTGGCACTGAAGAAGGCCAAGCCCGGCACGCCGGAATTCCGCGAAGCGATCCGTCAGGCGCTGATGTCCGAAAGGGAGATCGCGGCGACCCAGGGCGTCTACAACTTCACCGAAAAGGATCGCTACGGCCTCGACGACCGCTCGCGCATCATCCTGACCGTGAAGGACGGAAAGTACGTCCCGGCGAAGTAGTGGATCCTCATGGTGAGGAGGAGCGTAAGCGCCGTCTCGAACCATGTGGCCCCGCTGGTGCCATTCATCCTTCGAGACGCACGCTAACGCGTGCTCCTCAGGATGAGGTCTGAGAGGTGCGGCAGAATCGTAGGGTGGGTAAAGCGCAGCGTGCCCACCATCGAGCAACGAACGATAGAGATGGTGGGCACGGCGCATTCACGCCTTTGCCCACCCTTGTATTAACGCTCCCTCGTGCTGAAAGCGGTGACAGCTCGCGCGGCAACTTGCCACCGCTGGCGCGAGACGCCGCGCCCGCAGACTTGATCTAGATCAATGGGGGTTCGCGACCGAATGCAAGAGCTTGCCTGAATCTCGCAACGTCGATGGTGGACCGCGCCAATGACTGCCCGGTTCGCGCGCTTCGCGGCGCTCGGCTTTGCAGGGCAGGGGCAAGGCACCATGAACTGGAGCAGGCTTTACGGCTTCAAGAACTACCTGAAATCCTCGCTCTGGCTGGTCCCGTTCGTGGCAATTCCGTTCGAACTGGTGACAACGCGCTTCCTGCACCGGCTCGATGCATGGCTTGGATGGACTTTGCTCGGCTTCACGCAAACGGGCGCAAAGGTGCTGCTCGAAGCCTTCGTGACCATCACGCTGTCCTTCGTTGTATTTACCTTCGGCTCCCTGCTGGTCGCCATTCAGGTTGCCAGCGCGCAGCTAACCCCGCGACTGATCGCAACGACGTTGCTGCGCGATCGCGTCGTCAAATATACCGTCGCGCTCTTCATCTTCACAATGATGTTTGCGCTCAGCGCCCAGAACCTCATGGAAAACAAGGTCAACCAGCTGGTGATGCTGCTGGCGACCCTGCTCGGCGTATTCTCGCTCGCAGCGTTTTTCTATCTGATCGACTACGCCTCGCGATTGCTCCGCCCGATCAGCCTTCTGGCCCATGTGAGCGCTTCCGGAATAGCCGTGATCGAGAGCGTCTATCCCGAGATCGAAAAGGGTACGGAAAGCGAGGAGGTTGAACGGATCGATCTCGGTACGCCGGGCCGGGTCATTCGCCATCAGGACGCGTCGGCCATTGTGGTCGCAGCCGATCTCAAGGCGCTCAGGGCGGAGGCTGAGCGTTCGAAAGGCATTGTCGAATTCGTCCCGCAGATCGGCGATTTCGTCGCGGTCGGCGATCCCTTGTTCAACCTGTACGACGGAGCCAGCTCGATCGACGAGCGCAACCTGAGTTCATCGATCGCGTTCGGATCGGAGCGCGTGATGGATCAGGACCCGACATTTGCATTTCGCATTGTCGTCGACGTGGCGCTGAAGGCGCTCTCGCCGGCCATCAACGACCCCACCACGGCCGTGCTTGCGATGGACCAGCTCCATCGCCTGCTGCGAATGGTCGGGAAGCGCCACTTGCATACGGACGAATTGCTGAGCCGGTCCGGCGACATTTGCGTGATTTTCCGGACGCCCAACTGGGACGACTTCGTCTATCTGGCCTTCAGCGAGATCCGAAGCTGTGGCTCCAACAACCTTCAGGTCGTGAGGCGGATGCGGGCGATGATCGAGAACCTGCTGCAGACGCTGCCACCGAGCCGTCGCGACGCCCTGCTTCGCCAACTGAGCCTGCTCGATCGTGAAGTTGAACGGGTGTTCAGCTACCCGGAGGATTTGGCGCTTGCCCGCATCGCCGATGCACAGGGCCTGGGCGGTCACTCCGGAAAGGTGACGCAATGACAGGATGAGGATTCCCGGCGATGCCCGAGAATGTCGCTCTCACGCATGCACAGCTGAAAACGCCGAAAGCCGCGGCTATCGCGGGAATCGCATTTTCGCTGCTGCTGCTATCGATCCTCTGGCTGCTGCGGACTTCGGTACCGGCAGATCCGCTCGAGCCCGGCGCGTGGCTTGCCACCGACACGCGCGCTGTAGCCATCGCATTGAACCTGGTGCCGTTTGCCGGTGTCGCCTTCCTGTGGTTCATCGGCGTGCTGCGCGACCGGCTCGGCGAACTGGAGGATCGCTTCTTCGCCACCGTGTTTTTCGGGAGCGCCCTGTTGTTCCTGGCGATGCTGTTCGTCGCCGCCGGCACGATAGGCGCGATCGTGCTCGTCGCTTCCATTTCCACGCCGCAGGAACTGATGAACTCAGCCAGCTTCCGCCTTGCGCGCGCCGCTTCATACATCGTCGCGAACGTGTATGCCATCAAGATGGCCGCCGTGTTCATGATCTCCACGTCGACCGTCGTGATCCGAACCGGCATTGCTCCGCGCTGGATTGCCTTCCTCGGATTCCTGCTGGCGATAATCCTCCTGATTGGAAGCTTCTACATGAGCTGGAGTATTGCGGTATTGCCGTTCTGGGTCTGCCTGATCAGCGTCTACATCCTGATCGACAATCTCGGCACAACCTCGGAGGCCGATGCGGGATGACCTAGATCCCGGCACCCTCGTGCTGGAAGCCGAGATAGCTCGCGGCGACGCGCTGGTTGGCGGCGATATCCTTCGCCGTTCCCGACAGGATGAATTCACCGAGCTCCATCACATAGGCGCGGTCGGCGATCTGCAGCGCGGCCTTCGCGTTCTGCTCGACCAGCAGCACCGAGACGCCGGCGGCTCGCAATTCGCCGATGGTGCGGAAGATGTCGGCGACGATGATCGGGGCCAGCCCGAGGCTCGGCTCGTCGAGCATCAGCAATTTCGGTGCGCCCATCAGGGCGCGGCCCATCGCCAGCATCTGCTGCTCGCCGCCGGAAAGCGTGCCGGCCAGTTGCTTGCGTCGCTCCTTCAGCCGCGGAAACAGCGCGTAGACCTTTTCGAACGATTGCATCGCGGTGGCCTTCGGAATCCGGAACGCCCCGAGCAGCAGATTGTCCTCGACGTTCATGGTGCCGAACAGTTCGCGATGTTCGGGCACGAGGCTCAAGCCTGCGGTGACGCGGTCCTCGATATCGAGCGGCGCCATGTCGTTGCCGGCGAAGGCGGCGGTGCCCTTCAGCGGCAGCACGCCCATGATGGCATTGAGCAGCGTGCTCTTGCCGGCGCCGTTGGCACCGATGATGGTGACGATCTCGTTGCCGGCGACGTCGAGCGAGACCGAACGTACGGCTTCGACCTTGCCGTAGGAAACGTGCACGTCGGAGACGGATAACAACGCGCTCATGCGGTGGCTCCGAGATAGGCCTTGATCACGTCCGGATTGGACTTGATCGCATCCGGCGTGCCCTCGGCGATCTTGGTGCCGAAATCCAGCACCACGACACGGTCGGCGAGATCCATCACGAACCCCATGTCGTGCTCGACCAGCAGCACCGACATGCCGCCGTCGCGCAACTGACGCAGGAGTGCGGCGAGCCGCTGCTTCTCCATGTGCCGCAGGCCGGCGGCAGGTTCATCGAGCAGCAGCAGCAGCGGGTCGATGCACAGGGCGCGCGCGATCTCGACGATGCGCTGCTGGCCGAGCGAGAGGCTTCCGGCCAGTTGGTCGATCTGATCGCCGAGGCCGACGCGCTCGATCTGGCGGGCGGCTTCCGCCAGCAATTTCGCCTCGTCGGCGCGGTCCAGCCGCAACATGCTGGCGATCGCGCCCGCGTGGCCGCGCAGATGCGCGCCGATCGCGACGTTCTCCAGTACCGTCATGTCGGGCACCAGCTTGACGTGCTGAAAGGTGCGGGCGACGCCGAGCTTGACGACCTCCTGCGGGGGCGCGTTGTCGACCTTGTTGCCGAGCACGGTGATGGTGCCGCCGGTCGTCGTCAGCACGCCCGTGATCAGGTTGAACGTCGTGCTCTTGCCGGCGCCGTTCGGCCCGATCAGGGCGACGATCTCGCGGGCCTGGACATCGAACGAGACGTCGTTGACCGCAATGACGCCGCCGAACTGCTTGCGCGCCTTCTCGATCTGCAGCAGCGTCGCGGGCGAGGCCGGCGCGCGGACGCGCGTGGCGGGCGGGAGTGATGTGTCGGTCTGCTTGCGGGCCGGCTTGAGCGGCAGCCGCGCCATCAGCCAGGGCCAGACGCCGGTCGGCGCCAGTTGCAGCAGCACGACCAGTAGGATGCCGAACACGATGGTCTCGAGTTGGCTCTGGCCGCCGAAGATATACGGCAGGTAGCTCTGCAGGATTTCCTTCAGGATCACGACGATGCCGGCGCCCAGCACTGCGCCCCAGACATAGCCGGCGCCGCCGACCACGGCGATGAACAGATATTCGATGCCGGCATGCGCGCCGAACGGGGTCGGGTTGGCGGCGCGCTGGAAATGCGCATAGAGCCAGCCGGAGAGGCCGGCGAGCACGGCCGCATAAACGAACACCAGCAGCTTTGCGCGCGGCGTCTGCACGCCGAACGCTTCGCCTGCAATATGTCCGCGCCGCAGCGCGCGGATCGCCCGGCCGGTTCGGGAATCCAGCAGGTTCATCGTCAGCAGCGCCGAGACGAGGACCCCGATCCAGATCGCATAATAGATCGTGCCGGGATCGAGCATCCGGAAATTCCCGATCGAGAGCGGCGGAATGCCCGAGATGCCGTCATTGCGGCCGAGGAACTCGAGCTTGCTGAACAGATAGAACAGGCCGATGCCCCAGGCGATGGTGCCGAGCGGCAGATAGTGGCCGGACAGGCGCACGGTGACGATGCCGAGCAGGACGGCGGCGATGCCGCTGACGAGCAGCGAGAGCGGCAGCGTCAGCCAGGGCGAGACGCCATAGGCCGTCGTCAGCACCGCGGTGGTATAGGCGCCGAAGCCGCAGAAAGCAGCCTGGCCGAACGAGGTGAGGCCGCCGACGCCGGTGAGCAGTACGAGCCCCATCGCCACCAGGGCGGCAAGGCCGATATTGTTGAGCAGGACGATCCAGAACGGCGGCACGCCCGGGATGAACGGGATCGCCGCCACGACGAGTGCGAAGACGATGAGGGGAAGCCGCTGAGGCATCAGTCCTTCTCCTCCTCGACCTCGGGCGC
>JAFAGM010000057.1 GCA_023422775.1 Pseudomonadota bacterium | reverse complement strand
TCTGCGTGCGTCCGTTGATGTAGACGTTCTCGAAATCTTCCGGCTTTTCCAGATTGGCCGTAGCGCGAACCACAATGGACTGATCGGCACTACGCAATGAACCGGCAGGAGCGTCCAGGCCCATGGAAGAAAGCGCCGAGGATATATCGGCAATGGTCAGGCCGTAGCTCGCAAGGCGCGCCTGAATGATATCGATACGGAAAATCTTGTCACGTTCACCGTTGATCTGCACGTCAGCAACACCCGGGACTGCTGACAGGATATCCTGTATCTGGTCTTCGACTAAAACCGTCATGTCATCGACAGACATGGTGTCGGACGTAACTGCCAGACGCATCACGGGATCAGCATTGGAATCCGCCTTGATGATGCGTGACGGATCTGCCTCTTCGGGCACGTTGTTGGCGACACGGGAGATCGCGTCGCGCATATCGGCGGCTGCAACGTTGAGGTCTACACCGTCGTTAAATTCCACCGTAACACGGCTGCGTTCAAACGAGGATGTCGAAGAAATAGATTTCACGCCCGAAACACGCGCGACTGCGTTTTCGAGAACCTGTGTCAACTGACGATCAATGGTTTCGGCGGATGCACCACTGAAATCTGTGCTGATTGTCACTACAGGCCGGTCAACGTCCGGCAGTTCGCGAATATCGACGCCTGTGAAAGCAGCAAGACCCGCGACGACAATCAGAACGTTGATAACGAAAGCAAAAACTGGACGACGGATGAAAAGCGCCGTCGATCCGCCGCTACTGGATGAGGAATTGTGACCGGTCACGCGTTTACCCTCATCCTGCAGTACGTGTTATCGAAACAGGATCAGCCAGTGCCGTACCCTGTTCGTCCTTTACACGTACCGGCGCATCATCGCGCACGGTTTGAACACCTTGCGTAACGATCATGTCGCCCTGCTTCACCGGACCATCGATGAGAATGTTGGTTGAATTGCGCTGAACGATACGCGCGACAATTCTCTTGGCGACACCGTCCTCAACACGCCACACATAGGAACCGTCAGCCCCCCATTGAATGGCCAGCGGGTCGACCGAAGGATAGCGATCACCCGGAAAGAGAACCGTGACGGAGAACGACATGCCCGCGCGCAGACGATCCTGCGTGTTCGGCACTTCTGCGCGAACATGCAGCGTACGGCTGGCTTCATCCAGCATATTGTCAACCGCGTTGATCTCGCCGCTATAGGTCTCACCCGGGAAAGCGGTCGATTCCGCTGTCAACGGCTGGCCAACCTTGATTTGCGGTGCGAAGCGTTCTGGCACCCATATATCGATCAGCACTTTCGACCGGTCATCGATACGACCGATGGAAGTCTGTGCGGTAATGTAGTTACCCACATTGACAGGAAGAATACCAACAATACCGGAGATTGGCGCACGAACCGTGCGACGGCTCAAGGCGAGCTGCGCGTCCTGCAAAGCAAGCTGCGCATTGGCGACCGCCAGCTCAGTCTCAACCACCTGAACTTCAGTTGCGGTGTTCGTCGCTCGCAATTTTGCAATGCGCTGGCGTGTCGTCTGCGCATCCTTCAACGCCGTCTCGGCCTTAGCGACAGCGATCTTTTCCGTCTCGGCGTCAAGTTCGGCAATCGAGTCGCCTTCCTTCACGCTATCGCCCGCCTTGACGTAAAGCTTCGTCATGTAACCGCTGGAGTACGGGGTTATCGACACGGTGCTGAGAGCCCGTGCCGAACCGATAGCCGTCAAACGGTTGTTGATGGTCTCTTCGCCGGCGGCCTCGACAACAACGAGTGGTGCGGATCGCCCGCCTTCGCCTTTCGGCGCTTCCTCGCCCGTTGCTGCGGTCTTCACCACATCATTCTTGTTCTTATAGGCATACCAGCCGCCAACGGCAGCCGCAGCTATGAGCAGGCACAAGGCAATCTGCTTCCAGGATTTCATTCAGCTCTCCGGCAAGGCCTACCGTCACCTGACGGCCCTCGTTTTCGAAACCAATTTGTCGGGCGCGGAAAATGCCAGCAAATAGTATCAGAATGATGATTGCCTTCACATTGCGCAAATCATGCAACCCATCAGGATGCATGGATTTTTCCAACCAAGACTTTGCACGCACGATCTCAAGGCGTCGAGTTAAATTTCGGTAATACTGCTCGCAGAGATCCCGGGAGCGGGTGCGTTCTTAACCGATTGAACAAAGGCTGTTGGATTTATCGATCGGCTCCATATATAGGAGGCTACCTTTATGTATTGCGTTTCGATGGCACACAGGTTGAGGCACTGCGGCGATTAGGCCGGTTCACCTCGCGTTGGAAGCACAGGCTATGGCGGTTGTTGAAAAGACCACAGATACGGGCACGCCTTCCCCTGAAGCGGCCTCCCAAACTGCGACCACGGAACGGCACTCGTCAACCCAGTTCACACGTTTACCCTGGCGAAACCGGCTTTCGAGCAAGCTATTGCTCTTGACCGCACTTGCCGTGTTGATCACCGAAGTTCTGATCTTCGTCCCGTCTGTTGCCAATATGCGCGTGCGCTGGATGAGTTCGAGACTTGATACGGTGGGCGCGGTCAGCGAGGTTCTCGCCGCAGGCGGCGATATGGATGTGCCGCGTGACATTCAGGACAAGGTACTTCTGGCAACCGGTACGAAAGCCATAGCCATGCGTGAAGCCGGTGCTTCGCGTCTGCTCGCCATGTCGGAAGTACCCGGCAAGATTGATCAGGTCATTGATCTCAACAATATCAGCGAAGCAGCTGCCATATGGGACGCATTCGGAACCTTGTTCAACGGCGGAGACAGAACGCTACGAATCTATGGTTCGGTTTCGCCATCCAGTTCTCCGGGACGTATTATTGAAATCGTGACCTCGGATGCACCCCTCCGACACGCTATGCTCGTCTATGCGCGCAACGTGACTTTTATCTCGCTCATCATTTCAGTCATAGCGGCGAGCCTGATTTACCTGATCATTCACGAAATGCTGTTGCGGCCGGTGCGTATCATGCATCGCAACATGATCGATTTCGCCTCATCCCCTGACAATCCCGCGCTGATCCTTGTGCCAGAAAACCGCAAGGACGAATTCGGCGTGGCCCAGCGTCAGATATCGCATATTCAGAGCGACCTTCAGAGAACGCTCAAAGAACAGAAACATCTCGCCGATCTTGGCCTCGCCGTCTCCAAAATCAACCACGACATGCGCAATATTCTGGCCTCAGCGCAGTTGATGTCTGACCGGCTTGCCGATACCGAAGACCCAATGGTGCAGCGGTTTGCACCCAAACTTATCCGCACTCTCAGCCGCGCGATCAGCTATTCCGAAAGCGTCATGGCCTATGGTCGCTCGCAAGAAGCACCACCGCGCCCGCGTCGCGTTCTGCTGCACACAATTATCGCTGACGTTCAGGAAACCCTGAGCCCCAGGTCAGAAAGCAGCGTTGAGTTCGAGAATCTTGTCCCGGAGGATTTCGAACTCAATGTCGATTCAGAGCAGTTGTTCCGCGTGCTGAGCAATCTTTGCCGGAATTCTGTGCAAGCCATGGAGCGTGATCAGAGCATTGATGACGCGACCGTCAAGCGACTCACGATTTCTGCCGGAAGAATCGGGACGATGGCAATCATCGGTGTCGAGGACACCGGCCCCGGTTTGCCACAAAAAGCACGCGACAATCTTTTCACGGCTTTCAAGGGATCGACACGCAGTGACGGCACTGGTCTTGGGCTTGCCATCGCGCAAGAACTGATCCGCGCGCATGGTGGGACAATCGAGCTTCGAGAAGACCGCCCAGTTGGGGCACATTTCGAGATTCGCATCCCCGATTTGCCGATGCAACGCGGAGACCGGAGCCTCCAACGGGCAGAGGAAAGTGTTTAAGCAATCTACCGTTGTGCCAACTTTGAACGAAAAGCCCGGAAATGTGGGGCCTGACAAGAAATCTTCACAGAACCACATTTTTTTCTAAGAAGACGCTTGCATTTAGCGATCCGTCCGATTATCAACCGCCCATCGCCGCAGCGAGCGGCACACAGGCAAGCACCCGTAGCTCAGCTGGATAGAGCACCAGACTACGAATCTGGGGGTCAGAGGTTCGAATCCTTTCGGGTGCGCCATTTCAGTACAGAACCACTAACGCCGAACGCCGCCGTTTGCCCGCTAGAAGCGGCCACGAGCGTTCGCAGTAGTACAGACTTCGATCCCATGATGCGAACTTCGTCGTCAGCGACCTCAACGCGCTGCGCCAAGGCGCGAAGCTGATCCCGCCGATAGCCGCCCTCTTCAAGCCGGAGTCCTTCACGCGCAGCGCTGGCAAGCGAATCGAGCATATCGACGGTGATGGTCTGATTGCCGGAGCTATCAAGCGTCATCTGCAACCGCTCGGCCTCGGCTTTCGCTTGATCGCGAATCGCCTTGAGACTGGTCATGCGCTCTTTCAGACCCTCGTCGTTCAAATCACCAAGGCCGGCTTCGATCGCATCATAGAGACGATTGAGCCGCGCTTCCGTTTCCGTGACGCGCCGATTGAGTTCGGCGAGTTGTTCACGACGACGCTCCACCCGATCGCTGCGCCGGTCGAGGAGACTGGAGAGGATCGTTTCAAGACGCGCGGGCACCAGCAGGCGTTCTTCCAGATGATTCGCAACCAGATCGTCGAGCTTCCCCATGGGAATCGTGCGGCCGATGCAGCCAGTCTTGCCCTGCCGAGCCTTGGTCGAGCAGGTATAGTAGCGATACTTGCCGCCGGAGCTTCCGATGCCGGTGCGTAGCGTCATCGCGCCCCCGCACTTGGAACAGAAGCAGATGCCCGTCAGCAGCGTCGGGCCGCTGGTGACGCGCGCCGGCACCAAGCTCGGATGACGTGACTTCAACCGGGCCTGCACCAAGTCGAAGATCTCACGGTCGATCAGCGGCGGCACCTCCATGATCGCGACTTCGCTTTCCGGCTTCTTCTCGCGGTTCTTATGCGTGCGCGTGTTGAAACGATGCTGGCCGATATAGGTCGTGCGGGTCAGGATCGTGTGGATTTGCGCGAGGCCCCAACGCCCGCCGTCGCGGGTGAAGTAGCGACGCTCATTGAGGTAGCAGGTGATCGCCTTGACGCCCAACGGGCCGGACTTGCCGTCCCCATGGAGGAAGAGCCGATAGATCAGCCGCACCGTCTCGGCGTGCAACGGGTCGATTTCGAGCTTCTTCTTGATCTTCGATCCGCGCTGCTCGGCCGCGATGATGCGGTAGCCGATAGGTGGCCGCGCACCGTTCCAGAAGCCTTGCCGGGCATTCTCGTTCATGGCGCGCAGGACGTGCTTGGCGTTTTCCTTGGACTGATATTCGTCGAACAGGGCCATGATCTGCCGCATCATGACGTGCATGGGATCGTCGCCCATCTCCTGCGTGATGGAAACGAGCTTGACGCCGTTCTTGGCCAGCTTGCGGACATAGAATTCCAGCTCGAAATGATCGCGGAAGAAGCGCGAGAAGCTGTGAACCACGATGACATCGAACGGCGCGGGCTTGCTGGTGCCGTCGTCGATCATGCGCTGGAATTCGGGGCGCTTGTCGTTGGTCGCGGATGCGCCGGCCTCGACAAAGGTTTCGACCAGCTTGTAGCCGCGCGCGGCACAGTAGGCTTCGCCCTGCCTGCGCTGATCGGGGATCGACACGTCATGCTCGGCCTGGCGGGTCGTGGAGACGCGCAGATAGAGCGCGGCGCGCAGGGCGACATGCGGGGACTGAATGTTCATGGCTGGCCTCCCTTGACCTTCTGCGGCGCTTTGGTAGCGGTCAGCGGCAGCACCAGTTCCACGCGGTCATAGGCAACCTTGGGAATACGCTTCTGCCCCTGGCCCTTTTCAAACCGAACAAGGCCGTAGCTCGCCATTGTCCGGAGCGTGCGGGACAGGTTCGAGCCGGCCCGGCCTGTCATCTTCGCCAGCTCTTCAACCGAAGCCGGAGCCCGTTCATCGATGACGCGCAGCAGTTCCCGGTTCCCGGTGGAAAGAACCTGCGCGAACGATTCCGTCGAGGCAAACCAGACCGTCGGGGCATCTGGCGCAGGCTTCTCTTCACCTGCGTCGACCCGCATCGTGCGGGCTTTCATTTCTTCAAGATCGGCTATTCCCACCCTCAGCGTCATCACGGTTCACCTCATCTTTGTTCATGTTTTATCCCTATCATCAGATGATGTATCTGGCAAGGCATTTTCTCCCGGCTTGCTGTAAAGCGAGCCACCGAACAGTCGGTCGAGCAGATCGCCGAAGTAGCGCTCGAATATATCGACCTCCTCTTCCGTGACCGGCACGTAATCGGGCCAGTCGTCAGTGACCCGCAAGTTGTCATGCCATTTCGGCGTAGGCTTGCGACGTGACGGGCGCGGAGTGGGCGCAACCTCGGGAGCATAGTCGTAGAGATCGTCGGGCAACGACTCCGGGCTTTGTCGCCGGGAGCGTCGCTTTCGGGGCGGCAGGTCTTGTTCGCTCATGAATTCCTCCATGGTTCGCCTATCGGGTTTCCGGCGCAATGAGACGCCGGCGTTTGGCGAACTGTGGAGAGGAAACGACGGTCGGTAGCGTGCCGTATTTACGCTCCCATGCGGACGGCACCCCGACACAAGCAAAGGGGGAAAGCCTTCCCCTGCGACCGAGCCATGGTCTCGATCGACCCCTTCTGCGGGGAGACCCCGCAACGCCCCTAGGCGCCTATGCGGAGCGCGCCCGCGACCTGGGCACGATCGTCACCGATTGAGCCATCGCCATCGCGCCCCGCCTGCAAGCTGCAGGCGGGGCGCTTTCGCATGGTCGCATCGCGGCAGGATCACAAGGCGATCAGGATTCACGGAGGCCAGGCCGATCGACCTTCATATCCTGATCCCGTCCTTTCGCCCGGCCGCCGCTCCGCTTTGGCCGGGCCGGTTGCTTGGCGGCTCTGCCCCCTGGCGCGGCGCAAGGGATCGCTCACGCTCGACCGGGACGGTCTCCCCAGCCTTCCGCGCGGATGCGTGTTTCTCACTCTCGCCAAGAGCTTCGATCCGCTTGTGCAGGCCGGGTGATCCCCCTCCGTCCCGGTCGCCCTTGCACCTTGCACCCCCCGGTCTCGCCGACGGGCAGGGTTGCGGCGCAGCGCTGCGCTTCAACACAAGCCCATAGGAGAAAGACCATGACCACGACCGCCAACACCGTCCCGACCGTCGAACACGGCGCGACGGTTTTCATCCCGCTCAACAAGCTCAAGAAGCACCCGAAGAATGCCCGCAAGACCCCGCACAGCGAGGCGTCTATCGAGGCGAAGGCGGCGAGCATCGCCAAGAAGGGCATCCTGCAAAATCTGGTGGTGGAGCCGGAAACCGACGCCGGGGGCGAGCCGACCGGCTTCTATCTCGTCAGCATCGGGGAAGGCCGCAGGCAGGCGCAGATGCTGCGCGTCAAGCGCAAGGAAATCAAGAAGACCGAACCCATCCGCTGCGTCATCGACACGGCGAATGACGCCGCCGAGATCAGCCTTGACGAGAACGTGACGCGCGAGGACCTGCATCCCGCCGACCAGTTCGAGCGCTTTCGCGAGCTTTCGGAGGATCGGGGATGGGGCGCGGAGGAAATCGCCGCCCGGTTCGGCGTGACCGCTCATGTCGTCAAGCAGCGGATGCGCCTCGGCGCTGTCAGCCCGAAGCTGTTGCAGGTCTATCGCGACGGCGACCTGACCTTGGATCAGTTGATGGCCTTCGCCATCACCGACGATCATGCGCGGCAGGAACACGTCTATGATAACCTGTCCTATAACCGCGATCCGTCGATCATCCGGCGCGACCTGACCAAGATGAACGTCGCGGCGACGGATCGATGCGCGGTCTTTGTCGGCGCGCAAGCCTATACGGAGGCAGGCGGCACCATCATCCGCGACCTGTTCACCGAGGATCGCGGCGGCTTCTTTGAAGACCCGGCCTTGCTGGACCGGCTTGCCGTCGAGAAGCTGGAAGGGATCGCCGCCGAGGTGCGGGAGGCCGAGGGCTGGAAGTGGGCCGCCGCCTATCTGGACTTCCCCCACTCTCACGGGCTGCGTCGCGCCTATCGGCATCCGGTAGAGCTTTCCGAGGCCGACGCCATCGCCTACGACGCGGCGCAGGACGAGCTTGAAGCCCTGAACGCGGAATGGGAGGACGCCAATGTCGACCTCCCGTCCGAGGTGGATGCGCGCCTTGCCGAGCTTGAAGCCGAGATCGAGCGGATCGACGCCAAGCGCCACGCCTACGATCCCGACGACATCGCGCGCGGCGGCGTGTTCGTCGTCGTCGCCCATGACGGCGACGTGCGGATCGAGCGCGGTTTCATCCGCGCCGAGGACGAGGCCCCGGAGCCGGAACCGGAGGAAGCCGAGGGCGGCGAAACCGTCATCGACGGCGTGCGCGTCAACGGTGACGGCGAAATCCTCGACGGTGACGGCGAGGACGACGAAGGCGATGACCTCTCCGAAGCCGAACCGGAAGAAGACGCCGGGGATGCTGGCAAGCCGCTGCCCGATTCCCTCATCCGCGACCTGACCGCGCATCGCACCCTTGGCCTGCGCCTCGCTCTTGGCGAGCAGCCAGATATGGCGTTGATCGCCGTGGTCCATACGCTGGCCACGCAGACCTACTATCGGGGCGGCAGCACGGCCCATTGCCTCGAAATCAGCCCGACCAGCAATTACCTCGCCGCCCACGCGGACGGCATCGAGGACACGGCGGCGGCGAAGGTGCTGAACGACCGTCATGCCGGTTGGGCGGCGGACATGCCGCGCGACGTGGCGGACCTCTGGGGCTTCGTTGCCGGTCTGGACCATGCGAGCCTCATGGCCTTGCTCGCGTATTGCGCCTCGCTGACCGTCAATGCGGTGAAGCTGCCGTGGGACACCAGCAAGCGCCGCGCCCATGAGACGGCGGACAAGCTGGCAACGGCGGTGACGCTGGACATGACGGCGCACTGGACGCCGACCGTGCGCAGCTATTTCGGGCGCGTCACCAAGGCCCATATCCTCGCCGCCGTGCGCGAAGCGCTTGGCGACGAGGCGGCGGAGCAGATCGCGGACAAGAAGAAGACGGAGATGGCCGAAGCCGCCGAGCAGCTTCTGGTCGGGACCGGCTGGCTTCCGCCCGTGCTGCGCACTGCGCGTCCCGCATGGTTCGACCAGCAGGCCGAGACGGTCGCCCTCGATACCGCCGAACCCGCCCCCGCGCAGGAAGCCCATGATAACCATTTCGCCATCGCTGCGGAATGAGGAAGGCAGGCCGGGGGCGCGCAAGCGGCCCCGGCTTTCTTCCCGCCCGGAAAAATCGCGGGCCGCGCAGTCGCGCGGCCCGATCACCTCGACCGTCGCCACGGTCGGAACCACGATGAAGGAGGAGAACCATGGTTGCCGTGATGCTGATGAGCGTCGTGTTGATCGCCGGGCTTTGCGTCCTGGCCAATACGCTCGCCGTCTATGCCTTGCCGCTCATGCTCGGCGTCACCGCCGCGCAGTTCGCCTATCACACCGGCGCGGGCTTCATCGGCGCGGGCCTAGTCGGCTTCGTCGCCGCCGTCGCCGCCTTCGGCGTTCTCGCGCTGCTGTTCGACACGCTGCGCTCACCGATCCTGCGCCTGATCGTGGCGCTCGTCTTCGCCGCACCCGCCGCCGTCGCGGGGTATGCGCTCGTCCACGGCGTCACCAAGGAGGCGGTCCCCTCTGAAATCTGGCGGCAAATCTTCTGCATCCTCGGCGGTGGTTTCGTCGGCATATCAGCGCTGATGCGATTGGGTGTTTCACCGGGCATTCCGGCGTCAAGAAAGTCCTGACTTCCGATTGA
>JAFAGM010000041.1 GCA_023422775.1 Pseudomonadota bacterium | reverse complement strand
CAATAAGGCTCTGTGGCTGATACCGATCGCCAAACCAGAGCCGGCGGCTATGGGTCCCTGCGTTCGCAGGGACGACGATCGATCATGTTACTACGTGTGGCACCGCATCGAACCGCGACACCACGATGTCTCGCTTGGTTTCGTCCACGCGCACCGTCATGTCGAAGCGGCCGTCGTGAAGCTCCTTGTTGAGCACTTCGGCATTGCGGTGCAGCCAGCTGATGCCGGCGCCGTCGGAAGCGTCGATGGAGAGATCGAGCGTCGTGCGCGTCGCCGCCAGCCGATCCTCGATCGCGGTCAGCAGCGCATCGATCCCCTCCCCGGTCTCCGCTGAGACCAGGAAACACGGCCGCTCCGGCGGCCGGCGGGATGCGATGTTGCGCAGATTCTCGCGTTCCTCGGGATCGAAGCGATCGATCTTGTTCCAGACTTCGAGGATACGGGCGCCGGCGTCGGGATCTATGCCGAGCTGACGCAGCACGGCATCGACATCGCGCTCCTGCGCCTCCGCATCTTCATGCGAGATGTCGCGGACATGGAGGATGATGTCCGCCTCCAGCACTTCTTCGAGCGTGGCGCGGAAGGCGGCCACGAGTTGCGTCGGCAGGTTCGAGATGAACCCGACGGTGTCTGACAGCATCGCCTTGCCGCCATGCGGCAGGCTCAGCGCGCGTAACGTCGGGTCGAGCGTCGCAAACAGCATATCGGCCGCCTGCACGTCGGCGCGTGTCAAGCGATTGAACAGCGTCGATTTGCCGGCGTTGGTGTAGCCGACCAGCGCCACCACCCGGTAAGGCACCCGCTGCCGGCCGGCGCGGTGCAGCCGCCGCGTCGCCTGCACCTTCTTCAGTTCGTTTTCCAGCCGCGCGATGCGGTCGCCGATCAGGCGGCGGTCGGCTTCGATCTGGGTCTCGCCGGGCCCACCCATGAATCCGAAGCCGCCGCGCTGGCGTTCCAGATGGGTCCAGGACCGCACCAGCCGGCTGCGTTGGTAATTCAGGTGCGCAAGCTCGACCTGCAGCGCGCCCTCCCTGGTCTTGGCGCGGCGACCGAAGATCTCCAGGATCAGCCCGGTGCGGTCGAGAACCTTGGTGTTCCAGGCCTTCTCGAGATTGCGCTGCTGGATCGGCGACAATGCGCAGTCCATCACGACGAGTTCGATGTCGTGGCCCGCGACCAGGCCCGTGATCTCCTCGACCTTGCCCTTGCCGAGATAGGTCGCAGGCCGGATCTGGCTGATCGGCGCGATCAGGGTGTCGGCGATAGTAAGGTCAATGGCGCGCGCCAGACCTGCCGCCTCCTCAAGCCGGGCCTCGGAATCGCGCACAACCTCGTTCGTCTGCGCATCGGCGTCGCCGCGGCGCATACGCAAATACGGGCCGATGACGATCACCCGCCCGGTCTGTCTTTCGCCTGCCGACCGCGGACGGTCGGCGCCCCCTTCACGGTTGAAGGGTTCCAATCAGTTCACTCTCAAGCCGGAGCATCCTCGCCGCCCTCGAACAACTGGATCGGTGCGCCCGGCATGATGGTCGAGATCGCATGCTTGTAGACGAGCTGCGAGTGACCGTCGCGCCGAAGCAGCAAGCAGAAGTTGTCGAACCAGGTGACAATCCCCTGCAGCTTTACTCCGTTGACCAGAAAGATCGTCAGTGGCGTTTTTGTTTTACGAACGTGGTTCAGGAAGGTGTCTTGTAGGTTTTGTGCGCGGTCTGCCGCCATTGTTTTTATCCCGCAGTCTTGTGCTTCTTTTTATTAAGCCGGTTGTTGCTCTCTCACGGAGCCTCCCCCGACTTGCCCGCTTCCCCTGAGATCCCCCTCCGGTCGGCTTGGCTGAACGATTAGAGGCTACGCGCGCTTTTTAGGCAAGCCGGTTCGCGCGCCACCGGTGCGGAACCCGGTGTGCATTCCCCCAAAGTAACCGGAAAGAGATAAATATTCTCAAGCATTTGCATGGATCGGTGCGGCGCGCAGCCGCCCCGGCCGCCCGATCCCGGTCCCTCAGCCGACCCCCAGCGCCTTGAGCTTGCGATGCAGGGCGGAGCGCTCCATGCCGACGAATTCCGCCGTACGCGAGATATTTCCGGAGAACCGGCTGATCTGGGCGATCAGGTAATCGCGCTCGAACACCTCGCGCGCCTCGCGGAGCGGCAGCCCCATGATGTGCTCGCCATTGTTGCTGGTCGGCATCGCCGGCACCATCGAGCCCACATCCTGCGGCAGCATATCGGCAGTGATGATCGCCTCGGGACCACCACCGGCAAGAATCATGACCCGCTCGACATTGTTACGGAGCTGCCGGACGTTGCCGGGCCAGACGTGCGATTGCAGGACCGCCATTGCGTCCTGACCGATCTGGCGCTTCGGCAGGCCTGTCGCGATCGATATCTGATCCATGAAATAATCGATCAGCTCAGGAATATCCTCGCGCCGCTCCGACAGCGGTGGAACACGGATCGGCACCACCGAGAGCCGGTGATAGAGATCCTCGCGGAAACGCCCCTCCGCGATCTCCTCCTCCAGGTTCCGCGCGGTCGAGGAGATGATGCGGACGTCGACATGGACCTTGGCGGTGCCGCCGGAACGCTGAAAGGTCTGGTCGACCAGCACGCGCAAGATCTTGTTTTGCGTCTCGCGCGGCATGTCGGCGATTTCATCGATGAACAGCGTGCCGCCATGGGCTTCTTCCAGCGCGCCCGGCTTGCGCGCCTGTTCGCCGTTGCTCTGCTCGATACCGAACAGTTCGACCTCCATCCGCTCCGGCGTGATTGCCGCGGCGTTGATGACGACGAACGGGCCCTCGGCGCGGCTCGAGGCGTTGTGCAGCGTGCGCGCCGCCAGTTCCTTGCCGGAGCCGGAAGGGCCGACGATCATGATGCGGCTGTTGGCCTTGGCGGCGCGATCGATGGTCTGGCGAAGCTGGTTCATGCAGGCGGAGCGCCCGGTCAGGACGCTGGCCGCGGGAGCCAGTTGCTTCAGTTCCTTCACTTCGCGCTTGAGGCGTGAATTCTCCAGCGCGCGCGTCGCCACCAGGATCAGCCGGTCCGACTTGAACGGCTTCTCGATGAAGTCATAGGCGCCGCGCTTGATTGCGGCGACCGCGGTCTCGATGTTGCCGTGGCCGGAGATCATCACCACGGGAACGTCGGCGTGCTCCTTCTTGATCTGCTCGAGCAGTTGCAGGCCGTCGAGCTTGGAGCCCTGCAGCCAGATGTCGAGGAACACCATATGAGGACGGCGGTTGGCAACCTCGGCCAGCGCGGAATCGCTGTCGCGCGCGGTCCGGGTATTGAAGCCTTCGTCTTCCAGAATACCGGCAACGAGGTCGCGAATATCGGCTTCGTCGTCGACAATCAGAATGTCACTGGCCATGGGTTACACCTGTCTTGTCAGCTGCCGGATGCAGCTTTGAATTTTGTTTCGTCATTGGTCGCGGATGCCGTCGCATTGGTTTCGGCGGAGGGCGCTTTTGTTTGATCACCCGGCGCGTTTTCTTGCGGGGACGGCTCCTTGGCACCCGCCTTCGCTGCCTGGCCGGAGACCGCGAATCGCAGCCGCATCCAGGCGCCACGCTGCCCGAGCCGGAAATCGGAGGCATCCTTGAGTTCGATACGGCCGCCATGGTCTTCGAGCACCCGGCCGACGATGGCGAGCCCCAGTCCGGTGCCCTTCTGCCGCGTCGTCACGTAAGGCTCCAGCAGGCGGGACCGGCTTGTCTTGGGCAGGCCGATACCGTTGTCGATCACGTCGATCACGATGTCGTCGTCCTCACGCGCGGCAACCACATCGATGCGGCCCTTGCCCAGTTCTTCCGGCGGCACCTGCTCGATCGCTTCCGTCGCGTTCTTGATGATGTTGGTCAGCGCCTGCGAAATCAGCCGGCGGTCGAATTGCGCCCGCATCGGGTCCTGCCTGATATCGGCTTCGATATCGAGATCGGGATGCCCGACCTTCATCAGAAACACCGCCTGGCGCACGGTGTCGGCGACGTCCTCGCCTTCCATGACGGGCTTCGGCATCCGCGCAAAGCGGGAGAATTCATCGACCATCCGTCTGATGTCGTCGACCTGTCGCACGATGGTATCGGTACACTGCTCGAATATGTTCTTGTCTTCGGTGATGACCTTGCCGAATTTGCGGCGGATACGCTCGGCCGAAAGCTGAATCGGCGTCAGCGGATTCTTGATTTCATGTGCGATGCGGCGCGCGACATCGCCCCATGCGGAGGTGCGCTGCGCGGAGACGAGTTCGGTGATGTCATCGAGCGTGATGATGTAGCTGTCGCGCGACTGGCTGGTCTGCTCCGCACTGACGCGGACCGACAGATTGCGCTCGTGACCGTCGCGGGTGACCGTGATCTGTCCCTGCACCAGGCGTTGCGTGCCCTCGCGCGCGGTTTTCATCATGTCGTCGAGCTCGGGCAGTACATCCGACAGCGGATGGTCGAGGGTCTCGGATTCGGCGTGCCCGATCAGTTTTTCGGCGGAGCGATTCAGAATGCCGACGCTGCCGGAGGCGTCCACGCCGACGATGCCCGCGCTGGCCGACGACAACACCGCCTCGATGAAACGGCGGCGGCTGTCGATCAGTTCTGAGGCGCTGACGAGTTCGTCGCGCTGGGTGCGCAGTTCCGCCGTCATCTTGTTGAAGGTTTCGCCGAGTTGCGCGAGATCGCCTTCCGATTTGTGAACCGGCACCTGGACGTGCAGATCGCCGGTCGAAACGATGTTCGCCGCGCTCATCAGGTTGCGGATCGGCTCCACCAGCCAGTTGGCGAAATTCAACCCGATCAGCACCGACGCCATCAGGATCGTGAGCGCGATCACCGCAAACATCAGCGCGAAGGCGACCTGGATGCCGAGCCGGCGGGATTCGATCTGCGCATACTCGGCGACGCTGGCTTCGGTCTGCTTGAGCTGCGCCACCACGCGCGGATCGAGCAGCCGCGCCACATACAGGAAGGTGTCGTTGAAGGCACGCAGCCGGATCACTGCCGCCACATAATTGGCCTCGGGGAAGACCGCGATCTGCGGCTCCTCCTCGTTGACGTTGCTCAGGAACTCCTGTGGCGGCGTCGTGAATTCCCGTTTGATGCCGGTCTGTGCTTCCGACAGGATGTTGCGATCCTTGTCGATCAGCATGGCTCCCGGCAAATTGCGCGAGGCGGCGCTCTGGGTCAGCAGTTCGCGGAACGACTGCTGGTCCTGGTCGAACAGCGGCCGCGCGCGGGCAATGTCGCTGGCCATTCCCAGGATGTCGCCGCGGATAAGCTGCGCATGCTCATAGGTGTAGGCGCGGGCCACGATCAGCGAGTTCTGCATCACCTCCCGGGTCGGCCCCGAGAACAGCCGGTCGAGACCGCGGTCGATCGTCACGTTGGCGACAATCGCCACCAGTACCGCCGGCAATACGGCTATGACGGAGAACAATCCGACAATCTGGACATGCAGCCGCGCCGCCGCCCTGCCGCGGCGCCGGGCCTGAATCACCAGCCAGACCTCGCGGCTGATGATCCCGATCAGCAGCAGGATGGTGGCCGCGTTGATCAGCAGGAACGAGTAGACGACGTTGCGGGTCGGCTCGATCGGCGTCAGGCCGCTCAGCACCATGAAGGTCAGAAACGCCGAGAGCAGCGCGATCCCGACCGCAAACGGCGCGACCCACTTCCGCAGGATTCCTCCTGTGGATTGGTTATGCGACGGATCAAAGGCTGGCGCCGAGGTCTCTGCGGTGGTCATTCCGGCAATCGGTGAGCTGAAAGATTCTAAGACCGCCTGCTGCGGACTGATGCATTCATATCACATTGTTGCCAGAATGCGACAATTCCACGGCGCTGCCGACCGCAAAAGCAACGGCCCCCAGCAGAGTCCCCTCCCCGAGAGCCGCGGTAGCCCTAGAGCCTTTTCCGTCCCGATGGAATCGGAACGGGGCTCCAGATTCTTGTTTTGACGCGTTTTCTTCACGCGAACCGGTTTCCACTTCGCTGGAAAACGCTCTAACCGCCGCTCCGATAGACCTGAATGTCCAGATCCCGGATCTTCTTGCGCAGCGTGTTACGGTTGAGCCCGAGCAGGTCGGCCGCACGGATCTGGTTGCCGCGGGTGGCCGCCAGCGCCGCCGTCAGCAGCGGCACCTCGATCTCCTTGAGGATGCGGTGGTAGAGGCCCGGCGGCGGGACGCCGTTCGGAAAGCCCGAGAAGTGCGACGACAGATAGGCCTCGACGGCGCCGCCGAGGTTCTCCACCCCGAGCGGGGCATTGCCGCCGGAGGCGACCGCTGGCGGCGCCAGTTCGCCATCGATCACCGAGCCCGTAATCACGTCCTGCGGATAGAGCGCCGCCAGCCGGCGCGCCAGGTTTTCGAGCTCGCGCACGTTGCCGGGCCAGCGGTGCTGCTTCAGCCGTTCGAGCGCCAGCGCGTCGAGCTTCTTTGGCGGCAGGCCGTCCTTTTCGGCAAGCGAGAAGAAATGCCGGATGAGATCGGGGAGGTCCTCGATCCGCTCGCGCAGCGGCGGCAGGCGAAGCGGCACCACGTTGAGGCGGAAGAACAGATCCTCCCGGAACAGGCCCTGCTGGATCAGGATGCGCAAATCCTTGTTGCTGGCCGCCACGATCCGCACGTCGGTCTTGATCGGCGTGCGTCCGCCCACGGTGGTGTATTCGCCCTGCTGCAGCACCCGCAGCAGCCGCGTCTGCGCCTCCATCGGCATGTCGCCGATCTCGTCCAGAAACAGCGTGCCGCCTTCAGCCTGCTCGAACCGGCCGGAAGCGCGGGTATTGGCGCCGGTGAACGCGCCGCGTTCATGGCCGAACAATTCGGATTCGATGAGGTCGCGCGGGATCGCGGCCATGTTGACGGCGACGAACGGGCCGTTGCGGCGCTTGCCGTAGTCGTGAAGCGCGCGCGCCACCAGTTCCTTGCCGGTGCCGGACTCGCCGGAGATCATCACCGTGAGGTCGGTCTGCATCAGCCGCGCCAGCACCCGGTAGATCTCCTGCATCGCCGGCGAGCGGCCGACCAGCGGAATCGAATCGAATTCGGATTCGTCGTTGGAGTTCGCCACCCGCTCCTTCGGCTCCGCCAGCGCGCGGCCGACGATGGTGATGAGCTCCTTCAGGTCGAACGGCTTCGGCAGATACTCATATGCGCCGCGCTCCGAAGCCCGGATCGCCGTCATGAAGGTGTTTTGCGCACTCATGACGATGACGGGAAGGTTCGGCCGCATCTTCTTGATCCGCGGCAGCAGATCGAACGCGTTCTCGTCCGGCATCACCACATCGGTGATGACGAGATCGCCCTCGCCCTGGCTCACCCAGCGCCACAGCGTCGCTGCGTTCCCGGTCAGGCGAACTTCATATCCGGCGCGCGAAAGCGCCTGGTTCAGAACCGTGCGGATGGCGGTATCGTCATCTGCAACGAGAATGCTACCTGCGGGCATTGTAGTTCCTCATCTTGCGTCCTGTGAGGCAGGCGGCAGCGTACCCGGAACGCCGTCGCGGTTGCTTTGGTCGAACTGTTTGGTGGCACTGAACATCGGCAGCAGCACGCGGAAGGTGGTCTTGCGCGGCTGGGATTCGCACTCGATGATGCCGCCGTGATCACCGACGATCTTGGCAACCAGCGCCAGCCCGAGGCCGCTGCCGGTTTGCTTCGTCGTCACGAACGGATCGAACAGGTTCGGCAGCAAGTCTTCCGGCACGCCGGAGCCGTTGTCCTTGACGCAGAATTCGAGCGGCAGCGACACCCGCGATTTCTTGCCCGGCACCGACAGGCGCACGCCGGGACGGAAGGCGGTGGTGAGCTGGATCTCCGCATCGGAACCGAGGTCGGCGACCGCTTCGGCGGCGTTCTTCACCAGGTTGAGAAACACCTGTATCAGCTGGTCCTGGTTGGCCAGCACCGGCGGCAATGACGGATCGTAATCCTCGATGAAGCGGATATTGCGGGCGAAGCCGGATTGCGCCAGTCGTTTGACGTGGTCGAGCACGGAATGGATGTTGACCGGCCCGCGCGCCACCGGGCGGTCGTCGCCGAACACCTCCATGCGGTCGACCAGGGTAACGATGCGGTCGGCCTCGTCGCAGATCAGCCGCGTCAGCATGCGGTCTTCGGACGAGGCGGCCTGCTCCAGCAATTGCGCCGCGCCGCGGATGCCCGACAGCGGGTTCTTGATCTCGTGTGCGAGCATCGCGGCCAGCGCGATCACCGAGCGCGCCGCGCTTCGATGGGTCAATTGCCGGTCCATCTTGTCGGCAATGGTCCGCTCCTGCAGCATCACCACGATATGGCCTGGCCGCTCGGTGAGGGGCGCGACGTGCAGATCGACCTGGCGATCGCCGCCGATGCGAGGGGTACCCAGATCGACCTTGTACTCGTTGACCGGCGAGCCGCTCGACCGCACCTGATCGATCAGCGCCAGCAGCGGGCTGCCGAACGGCACCAATTCCTTCAGCGACTGCCGTCGCAGGAATTGCGTCGATATCTCGAAGAAAGATTCAGCCGCGATGTTGGCGTCGACGATGCGCCCGTCGGGCGCCACCAGCAGCACTGGGTTGGGCAGCGCGTTGAGGATGGCCTCGCTGTCGGCAGGTACCGGCCGGCGATGTTCTGCGGCTGACGTCATGCAGCAGCACTCCATGCAAAATCGTCGTACGCGTCCTGGAGCGATCGATGCACCCGGTGCGGATCCTCCGAGGTCAGAATGTCCTGCCGCCAGCGCTTGAGCTTTTCAGCCGGCGCACGGCTGCACTGCGCGGCGATCTCCAGCGCCCAGCCAAGATGTTTTCGTGCGTGTTTCAGTCCGATACGCAGGCCATAGTGACCGCAGATCTGATCGTAGAGCGCGCGGATATGGCTGAGCTGCTCGGCAAGATCAGGGACGGACTCGGCTTTGCCGGTTTCGAGCCGGCGCCCGATCTGCCCAGGCAACCACGGCTGTCCCTGTGCGCCGCGCCCGATCATGACGGCGTCGGCGCCGGAGGTTTCGAGCGCCTGCACGGCCTTCTCGAACGAGGTGATATCGCCGTTGACGACGAGCGGCACCGAGATCGCATCCCTGACCGCGCGCACTGCAGTCCAGTCCGCCTCGCCCTTGTAGAACTGGCAGCGCGTCCGCCCGTGCACGGTGATCATCTGCACGCCGGCAGCTTCCGCCCGGCGCGCGAGTTCGTGAGCGTTGAGCGAGCGATCGTCCCAGCCAAGACGCATCTTCAGCGTCACCGGAACTTTCACCGCCGCGATCGTCGCCTCGATCAGCGTCAGCGCGTGATCGAGATCGCGCATCAGGGCCGAGCCGGACTGGCCGCCGGTAACATGACGCGCCGGACAGCCCATATTGATGTCGATGATGTCGGCCCCGGCGGCTTCTGCGACCTTGGCCCCTTCCGCCATCCAGTGAGCCTCACAGCCCGCAAGCTGGACGACGTGCGGGCCGATGCCCGCCGCCTCGCAGCGCAGCCGCGACATCGGTCGGCCATGCACGAGTTCATCGCTCGCGGTCATCTCCGAGACGACCAGCCCGGCCCCAAGGGCGGCGGCCTGGCGTCGGAAGGGGGCATCGGTGACGCCGGACATCGGCGCCAGGAGAACCCGGTTGGCGACCGCAATCTCGCCTATTTTCAACGGCTTAGGGCTTGAGCTTTCCAGGCCGGGCACGGGGCTCTCGTGGTTGGGACGGCGGCTTCATTGCGGTCGTCGGTGCATATTGTGAGCACAATTCTTGTGCAGTCAAGCTTCTTGCCTACACTTTAGACATATCTATCATTTGTGCAAGTGCACTGCAACAAAAACTGCTTTTCCCACAACCAGCGGAATCGCCCTGCTTTTCCGTATTCGGCATGGTAGGGCTGTGCGCCCGCGGGCCGACTCTCCCTCCCCTCATCTCCGACAAGGCCTGTATTCGAGTTCAAATGCCGAGACCTGAGCGCACAGCAGCCATCCTCGTCGCAGCCGGGCGCGGGCTTCGCGCCGGCGCCGGCGGGCCGAAGCAATATCGCGAGATCGGTGGGCAGACCGTGATCTTCCGCGCCATGGAGGCGTTCTGCCGGCATCCGGACGTCTTTGCGGTGCAGCCAGTGGTCAATCCCGATGACGCCGCCATCTTCAATGCAGCCGTTGCGGGCCTGCGCCATCAGCCCCCCGCCAATGGCGGCGCCACCCGCCAGGCTTCGGTGCATGCCGGGCTCGAGGCGCTGGCCGCAGCGAAGCCCGACATCGTCCTGATCCACGACGCCGCGCGGCCGTTCGTGACGCAGGCGGTGATTTCGCGCGCGATCGATGCCGCGGGACGCACCGGCGCGGCGGTGCCTGCGATCCCGGTCACAGATACGATCAAGCAGGTCGGCGATACCGGCAATGTCGAGGCAACACCCGAGCGCGCGCGGTTGCGGATTGCGCAAACGCCGCAAGCGTTTCGCTTCGACGTGATTCTGGATGCCCATCGCCGCGCCGCGCGCGATGGCCGCAGCGATTTCACCGACGACGCGGCGCTGGCGGAATGGGCGGGATTGACGGTAGCGACGTTTGAAGGTGATCCTGCGAACATGAAACTGACGACACCGGAAGATTTTGCCCGCGAGGAAGCTCGCCTTGCCGCCCAGCTCGGCGACATCAGGACCGGCACCGGCTATGACGTGCACGCCTTCGGCGAGGGCGATCATCTGATGCTCTGCGGCGTGCGCGTGCCGCACACACGCGGCTTTCTCGCACATTCCGACGGCGACGTCGGCCTGCATGCGCTGGTCGACGCCATTCTCGGCGCGCTGGCGGACGGCGACATCGGCTCGCACTTTCCGCCCAGCGATCCGCAGTGGAAGGGAGCTGCGTCCGACAAGTTCCTGAAATATGCCGTCGATCGCGTGGCCGCCCGCGGCGGCCGCATCGCCAATCTCGAGGTCACGATGATCTGCGAGCGTCCGAAAATCGGACCGCTGCGCGACGCCATGCGCGCCCGCATCGCCGAGGTCACCGGGCTCAACATCTCGCGCGTCGCCGTCAAGGCGACCACCAGCGAGCGGCTCGGCTTCACCGGCCGCGAGGAAGGTATCGCCGCGACCGCGAGCGCCACCATCCGCCTGCCCTGGGACGACAAAGGCTGGAGCGCATAAGCCATGAGCGGCAGCGACGCCCGCGCCCTGTCCCGCTCGCTGCTTGACCTGTGCCGGATGCGCAAGCTGACGATCGCCACCGCCGAGTCCTGCACCGGCGGCCTCGTCGCCGGCGCGCTCACCGATATTCCCGGCTCCTCCGACGTGATCGACCGCGGCTTCGTCACCTATTCCAACGACGCCAAGCGCGCCATGCTCGGCGTCAAGGCCACGACGCTTGCGACCTTCGGCGCGGTCAGCAAGGAAACCGCGACCGCGATGGCGATCGGGGCGCTGGAAAAGGCAAAGGTCGATCTCGCGGTGTCGATCACCGGCATCGCCGGTCCCGGTGGGGCGACGCCGGGCAAGCCGGTGGGCCTCGTCCATTTCGCGGTCGCCTCGCGTGACGGCAGGATCCTGCATCGCGAAATGCGCTTCGGCGCCATCGGCCGCGCCACCGTGCGCCACCGCTCCGTGGTCGAGGCGTTGCGCATGCTGATGGAAGTGGCGCGCGGGCCGCAGCCGCCGGTCAAACCGCGGCGCGAAACGTTGAGCCGGTTGCGGCCGCGCGTGGCGCGCAGCCCGCGCCGCGTCGCCGTCAAGCGCCGGCGCACGCCGCGAAGCTGATTGCCCTGCCCTACCCGGTTTTCGTACCGGATTTTACCCGCGCTTCGATGCCGGTAACGGCCTCGTAGCCCTTGATGACGGCGGTGCAGGACTCGCCGTCGTGCCCGAGCAGCGCCGCCTGCCGGTAGGTCTGGTGCACGGCGTCCGCCATGAAGCCCGGCAATCCTGCGTCCTCGAGCCAGCGCGCGTAGTAGCGCACGTCCTTGCGCGCATTCGCCAGCGACATCAGCGGCGTGAAATCGCCGTCCAGCGTGGCCTGGCCATACAGATCGAGCATGCCGCTCTTGCCGCCCGCGGCCGAGATGATGCGGATGGCCTGCGAGAGATCGAGGCCTTCCTTGGCTGCGAGCGCGAATCCCTCGCACCACGCCGCCACATTGGCGAAGGCGATGTAGTTGTGGATCAGCTTGAGGCGGATGGCGTGGCCCAGGGGGCCGATGTGGAAAATGTTCTCCGCATAAAGTTCGAAATAGGGCCTGAGTTCCTCGAGCAGGTCGGGCTCGCCGCCGAACAGCACGTTGACCTTGCCGATGTCGGCGTGCTTCGGCGTTCGCGTCATCGGCGCCTCGGCGTAGCGGCCGCCGGCCGCGCGCACCATGCGATCGAGCCTTGCAACCATCTGAGGACTGCCGGTGGTGTGGTCCACGATGATAAATCCGGGCGCCGGACCCGCGAGCAGCCCGTCGGGCCGCGTCAGCAGCGCCTCGACGTCCTCGGCTTCGTTGACGCAGATCATGACGATGCGGCAGTCGCGGATTTGGTCGAGATTGCTTGCGGCCGTCGCGCCAAACGATTGGGCAACCTCAATCGCCGCCGGATTGAGATCGTAGGCGGTCACCGCTACGCCCTTCGCAACGAGGTTTTTGACCAGGCCGCGTCCCATGCCGCCAAGCCCGATGAAGCCAACGCGTTCGAATGTCGTCATCTCGGACCTCTGTTGTTGTGGGATGTCGGAATTGGCCGGGTGCAGCCCGCGAAGTCGGCTCGCCTCGGCCGGACCGGCTCAGCCCTTCCCGTAAACCGCATCTGCGCGTTTTTCGAAGGCCGCGGCAAAGCGCTGGAACGCGGTGTCGAACATCGTGCCCATCAGCATTGCCAGCATCCGGCTCCTGAACTCGTAGGACAGGAAGAACCCGACATCGCAGTCGGTCTCGGATTTCGGTTCGAACGTCCAGCGGTTTTCGAGATTGCTGAACGGCCCCTTCAGGTATTCGACCATGATCTTGAGGTTCGGCCGGTCGAGCGTCACCCGGCTGGTGAAGGACTCGCGCACCAGCTTGAACGACACGGTCATGTCGGCGACGATGATTTCGGTGCCGTCCTCCTTCGGCGTACGCTGGCGGATCTTCAGCGACTGGCACAGCGGCACGAATTCCGGATAGCGCTCGACATCGGCAACCAGATCGAACATCTGCGACGCGGTATGACGAACCCGGCGCTTGCTGGAAAATCTTGGCATCGGACGCGCTCAGCGATGTAGCGCAGCTCTGGCCGCTCTCAATTTGGCGAAGTCCTCGCCGGCATGGTGCGACGAGCGGGTCAGCGGGCTCGCCGACACCATCAGGAAACCCTTGGTGTAGGCGACCTTCTCGTAGCCCGCGAATTCATCCGGCGTGACGTAGCGCATGACGGCGTGATGCTTGCGGGTCGGCTGCAGGTATTGCCCGATGGTGAGGAAATCGACCTCCGCCGAGCGCAGGTCATCCATCACCTGCAGCACTTCGTGCCGCTCCTCGCCGAGGCCGACCATGATGCCGGACTTGGTGAATATCGTGGGATCGATCTCCTTGACCCGCTGCAACAGCCGGATCGAATGGAAATAGCGCGCGCCCGGCCGCACGGTGAGATAGCGCGCCGGCACGGTTTCGAGATTGTGGTTGAACACATCGGGCTTTGCCGCCACGACCACTTCGAGCGCGCCTTCCTTTCGCAGGAAGTCGGGGGTGAGGATTTCGATCGTCGTGGTCGGGCAGCGCGCACGGATGGCGCGGATGGTCTGCGCGAAGTGTTCGGCGCCGCCGTCGGCGAGATCGTCGCGATCCACCGAGGTTACCACCACATGAGAGAGCCCGAGCTTGAAGGTGGCTTCCGCCACATTCTCCGGCTCGGCGGCGTCGAGCGCGCCGGGCATCCCGGTCTTGACGTTGCAGAAGGCGCAGGCGCGGGTGCAGGTGTCCCCCATGATCATGAAGGTGGCGTGCTTCTTGTCCCAGCACTCGCCGATGTTAGGGCAGCCGGCCTCCTCGCAGACCGTGACGAGACCGTTCTCCCTGACGATCTTCCGGGTATCGGCGTAGCCACGGGTGTTCGGTGCGCGTACCCTGATCCAGTTCGGCTTGGGCGGCGACAGCGCATCCGGCCGGTTCACCTTTTCGGGGTGGCGCGGGCGCACCTGGTTCTGGGAGACGGTATCGACGAGAACGACCATGCCTGAGTCCGGATATTGCTGAATCAGTTAGCTAATCCGTGTCGCCGATCCCTGCAACCCGGTTGCGGGTCGAGCCGCAACCCGGTTGGTCAAACCTAGCAGAAACATGCAACATATTGCGACCCTTCATGTCCATTCCCGCTGATTCCCACCCGAAAATGGTTCAAAACCGGAAGCCGGCAGATGCCGCCGCCCCTCGCCTCGGCAAGCCCCTGAAACGCTCGTTTTTCAACCGCAGCGTACACGAGGTGGCGCCCGACCTGATCGGGGCCACGCTGCTGGTCGACGGTGTCGGCGGTATGATCGTCGA
Organism: Pseudomonadota bacterium; assembly: GCA_023422775.1. Lineage (GTDB taxonomy): Bacteria > Pseudomonadota > Alphaproteobacteria > Rhizobiales > Xanthobacteraceae > Bradyrhizobium. The sequence continues at coordinate 63,391 of JAFAGM010000041.1, read as the reverse complement.
GGTCGAGGCCTATCACCATACCGATCCGGCGGCGCACTCGTTCAACGGGCCGACGCCGCGCAACAAGGTGATGTTCGGCCCGCCGGGCTTTTCGTACGTCTACCGCTCCTACGGCATCCATTGGTGCGTGAATTTCGTCTGCGAAAAGGAAGGCTCGGCCAGCGCGGTATTGATCCGCGCGCTGCAGCCGACACATGGTTTGCCTGCTATGCGGCGCCGCCGCGGCCTGCAGGAGGATCGCGCGCTGTGCTCCGGACCGGGCAAGCTGTGCCAGGCGCTCGGCATCACGATCCGACACAGCGAACTGCCGCTCGATGCCCCGCCGTTCGCGCTGCGTGCGCGCCTCTGCAAGCCCGACATCGTCGCGGGCGTGCGGATCGGGATCACCAAGGCGGTCGATCTGCCGTGGCGGTACGGGCTGAAAGGATCGAAGTTTCTGAGCAAGCGGTTTTAAGGCATGGTGCCTGTCGCAATCACAGGTGTCGTCGCCCATGCTACAGTTCGGCTGGCCATCGGATGAAATCCAGGCGTGAAAAACCAAATCGACGAAGGGCTCGGACGCGGATGGAGCTATCCTACTCGCAGAATCTCGAGGACTATCATCTCTCCCTTGCCTTCGCGGGACAAGCGACCGGTACGTATATCGATATCGGTGCAGGGCATCCGATCGCGGACAATGTATCGTTCTGGTTCTACGAGCGCGGATGGCAGGGCATTGTCGTCGAGCCGCAGTCCGAACTTGCCGCGCTCTACGGGCGGCTGCGCCCGCGCGATATCGCGGTGCGCGGCCTGGTCGGGCGGGAGCGCGGCGAAGCCGACTTCCACATGGTCGATCGCCTGCACGGACTTTCAACGACACGCGAAGACGTTGCCCAAAAGGCTCGGGCATTCGATGTCGGTTACCGGACGCTTCGCCTGCCTGTGACCACGCTGGCGCAACTTTGCGAAAGCCATGGCGTCGGCTCGATCGATTTCCTGAAGATCGACGTCGAAGGCGCCGAAGGCGACGTGCTGTTCGGCGGCAACTGGAAGCGATACCGACCCAAGGTGATCGTTGCCGAAGCCGTCAGCCCGATGTCGGCGGAGCCGTCATGGCGGGATTGGGAGCCGTTCATCCTCGCCCAGGGCTACCGCTTCGTTCTGTTCGATACGCTCAACCGGTTCTATGTCGCGCAGGAGCATCCGGAAATCATGGCGCGTCTTCCGACCGAGCGAGCGCCGTGGCACGCCGTCCGGCATATGTACGAGATCGGCCGCGCTCCCGAGAGCAAACAGCATCCCGATCACGTCCTGGCGCAGGAGCTTGCGCGCGGCTTCTGGGCCTGCCTGCCTCATCTCGATACGAGCCTCATCGCATCGATGCTGGGCCGCGCCCGCCGGATGTCAGACCGCGACGATATCGCAGCCCTTGCATCGACGATCGATAACGAAAAATTCCGTGCGGCGCTTGGACGTATCGCTTGTGGTTACGACGGCGGACAGATCGTCGATGAGTGAAGGCTCACGCAAGTTGCGTCCACCGGCCATCGCAACGGAGTTGAACCCGACGACTGCGATGGCTGCTTCTCTCTCGGAGTAGACTTGTCAGGCGTCGAGAAGTGGGTTCGCAGGGCGGCAGCGAGTTCCGCAACGCCGTCACGCTGCTGACGCAATCTCTGTCTTAGTCAATGACAACTAAAACACTGTGTGTGGACCACTCGGTACCCACAACGGTTCCACCGCCCGGGTTGGCACGTTTCCGCAAAGTATTGGCACGAGTTCGTTAGCGCCTCCGCGTTCGCTCGACCATGTTCTGCGGCATCGGGAACCGAACGACCAATAACATCAAACAAGGATTCATGATGCTGTTCCCCTCGGGCGCCGCAATATGCGGCGCCGTGTTTACACTTGCCATGTCGGTTACCGGTGCTCGAAGTGAAATGGTTTCCGTCCATTCAAGCGCCGTCGTCAATGCAGCCACCGGAGATGCGATCGTCGGTGCTGCGTCCACGTACAATCCGTTCAAGCCCGGGTGGCGGGAAGGCGGACCGAACACAGCTTCCGGCGAGCGCTACGATCCCTCTGTATGGGCGGCTGCCATCAAGACAAACCTGCGGCGAAAATTCGGCGGGGTCAAATATGGCGCGAGGCCGAAGTATGCTCTCGTCGAAGCCGTCGGAAAGAAGGTGATCGTCAAGATCAATGACGTCGGGCCACTGACACCCGGCCGCATCATTGACTTCAATGAGCGGACGATGCGCCATTTCGATCCAGGCCTTCAGCGCGGAGTAATCAATGGCGTAAGGGTGAAGCCGCTTGCCGGCGACTACTGGATCCCCGGACCGGTCGGCTGAACATCGCGTTCAATCCGGTTGCCACGGTTGTCGCGATGCGCGCGCCGCAACAGTGCCGCATGTGTGACGATTCCAGGGCGGGTCGTCGCACTTCGCGGCTACCGGGACATTGCGCTTCATCCTTTTGAGGCGTTCAATCAGGGATACATGACGGCTCGATCTGCCAGCGGCGGACGAGACCGTTCGCGAAGGATATGGATGGCGACAACGCTCCGAATGGGATTCTGCGATTTGGATGCGTGAAGCGCAGGAGGGTCGGCGATGCTAACTGACGCAGGCCAATGAACCCCTACCCGACTTCGATTCCGGCCGGCCTGCCGCCGCGATTTTCGGAGGCCGTGTTCGAAAGCCGGCAGCCGACGCTGCAGCTCATCTACGACACCGCGCCGATCGGCCTCGCCTTCCTCTCCCCCGACTGCCGATACATCCAGATCAACCAGCGCCTCACCGAGATCTGCGGCATTTCCGTCGAGGATCATCTCGGGCGCTATGTGCGGGACTGCGTGCCGGCGCTGGCGGACGCGGTCGAGGGCATCGTGGCCTCGATCATGCGCACCGGCGATCCCGTCACCGGCGTCGAGGTCGCCGGCCAGCGCGCCGACCAGACCGAAGAACGCTTCTGGGTCACCTACTGGCATCCCCATCGCAACCGTGACGGCGAGATTGTCGGCGTCAACGTCGCGGCCGAGGAGATCACCGAGCGCAGGCGCGCCGAGGCAGCGCTTCGGGCCAGCGAACGCCAGTTCCACACGCTCGCGCATTCCATTCCGCAACTGGTCTGGATGGCCGATGCGTCGGGCGCGATCTACTGGTTCAACAATCACTGGTACGACTACACGGGCAGGCCCGCAGGCGAAGTCGATCCGTATGGCTGGCAGGCGGTGCTCGGCGCGCGCTGGACGGAGGCACTTGCAGAGGGAAGCGCGCTCGATGCGGAGCTTTCGCTGCTCGGCAAGGATGGAGTGTACCGTCCGTTCCTGACCCGCGTGGTGCCGCTGCGCAATCCCTCCGGCGCGGTCTATGGCTGGATCGGCACCCATATCGACATCAGCGAGCGCAAGAGCAGCGAGCGCGAACTTCGACGGGCAAAGGACGCCGCAGAAGCGGCGCTGCGGAACCTGCGCGAGACGCAACACTCGCTGATCGAGGCCGAGAAACTCGCGGCGCTGGGGCGGCTCGTCGCCGGCGTCGCGCATGAAATCAACAACCCGCTCGGCACCGCACTGACGATCGCCTCGTCGATGGAGAAGAAATGCCGGCGATTTGTCGACCAGGCTGCGCACGGAACGCTGAAGCGTTCAAGCCTCAACGAATATGTCGAAGCGGTGCGCAGCGGCTCCAGCCAGATCCTGGAGAGCCTGAACCGCGCGGCCGAACTGGTCTACTCGTTCAAGCAGGTCGCCTCCGATCAGAACAGCTCCGACCTTCGTGCGTTCGACCTCGGCGACCTGACCGAACAGGTCGCGGTCGGGCTGCGTCCGGCGCTGCCGAAGAACATCGTCGCGCTGCGTGTCATCAGCGAGCCGAATCTCTGGATGAGCAGCTACCCGGGGTCGTATGGCCAGGTGCTCACCAGCCTGTTCCTCAATTCGATCGCGCACGCCTATCCCGACGCCGATACTCCCGGGTCGATCGATATCACCGTCAGCGCCGCAGGCCCCAATGACGTCGAGATCGTCTTCGCCGACGACGGCTGCGGCATGACTTCCGACGTGAGGCGCCAGGCGTTCGATCCCTTCTTCACGACGCGACGGCACGCGGGCTGCACCGGCCTCGGCCTCCACATCGTCTACAGCGTCGTGACGGATCGTCTGGGAGGCAGCCTTCGCCTCAAGAGCGAACCCGGCAAGGGAACGCAGGTGACGATCCTGCTTCCAAGGCGGGCGACGGACGGAAAGTGAAAGCGGCTAGACCGGGTGATGGCAAACCGCCTCGATCCGGTTGCCGTCGGGATCCCTGAGGAACGCCGCGTAGTACGACGGGTGATAATGGCGCAGACCCGGCGCACCCTCGCTGGTGCCGCCTGCTGCAATGCCGGCGCCCCAGAACGCGTCCACCTGCTTACGACGCTCCGCCTTGAAGCACCAATGCCGGCCGAAGGCGTCCTCCGGCCTCACGCCCTTGCGGATGGAGAGATAGACCCGGTCCGGATGATCCGGGCGCGCCCGCTCGCCGTATCCGAGCCAGTCGTCGCGGCTGCCGACCTTGACGACGTCGAGCGCCTTCATGATGGCATCGTAGAACCGCTCGGCCCGGTGCATGTCCGAAACCGTGATGGAGACGTGATCGAGCATGGATCGATTCCCGGATAGCAACTATCCAACCGTCATTGCTAGCCAACGGGTCGGCGCAAAGCGCCGCCCGATGACAGGCTCCGCGAAGCAATCCATCTCGCCGTAAAGAGAGATGGATTGCTTCGTCGCTTCGTTCCTCGCAATGACGATGTCAAGACGCCTCAGGCTACGACGCCATCTTCAGCCGTTCCAGCGCTTCCTGCAGTTTCGTCTTCCGCGCCAACGCCGCTTCGCGCTTTTCCTTTTCCTCCTCGACGATCTCTTCGGGCGCATTCGCCACGAATTTCTCGTTGGAGAGCTTTGCATCCACGCGCTTGATGTCGGCGTCGGCCTTGACGATCTCCTTGTCGAGCCGGGCTTTTTCCGCCGAAAGGTCGATCACGCCCTTGAGCGGCAGCGCGACGACTTCGCCGCGCACCAGAATCTGCACCGCGCCTTCCGGCGGCCGGTCGGCAAAGGAAATATCCGCAAGTCGCGCCAGGCGCTTCACGGTGTCGCTCCAGCGCTGCGCCCGATCCCTTGTGTCGGTCGAGGCACCGGACAGCACCAGCGGGATCAGCGTCGCCGGCGGAATGTTCATTTCCGAGCGTACCGAGCGGATGGCGGTGACGAGATCGACCACCCAGCCGATTTCGGCTTCGGCCGCAGGGTCGCTGAAATCGTCGGCCTCGAGGGCGGCGATGGCCGGCGCGATCAGCGGCTCGCCGGGTCCTGCCAACGCCATCGAAGCAATCTGCTCATCCGTAACCGCGCCTGGTCTCCGTGGCCATTCGGCCAGCACCAGCAGGCCGTTACGCGCTGCCGTCACTGCCCAGAGCTCCTCGGTGATGAAGGGCATGAACGGATGCAGCAGCTTGAGGATCTCGTCGCGCGCCCAGGCGACCATGGCGCGGGTCTCGGCCTTGGCCGCGCCCTCCTCGCCCATCAGCACCGGCTTTGCGAGTTCGAGATACCAGTCGCAGTAGACGTTCCAGACGAAGCGATAGATCGCATTGGACGCATCGTTGAAACGATAATCCTCGATCGCCTCGGTGACTTCGCGCGTGGCGCGCGAGGTCTCGTGCGCGATCCAGCGGTTAAGGATCTCGCTGGCGTTTTCCGGCTCGAATCCCGCAGGCAGCGCGCAACCGTTCATCTCGGCAAAGCGGCAGGCATTCCACAGCTTGGTCGCGAAATTGCGATTGGTCTCGACGAGCTGCGGCGAAAGCTTGATGTCGTGGCTGTGCGCCGCGCCGCGCGCCAGCGCAAAGCGCAGCGCGTCGGCGCCGAAGTCGTCGATGACGCCCAAGGGATCGATGACGTTGCCCTTCGACTTCGACATCTTCGCGCCCTTCTCGTCGCGAACCAGGCGGTGGATGTAGACCGTCGAGAACGGCGCCTCCTTCATGAAGTGAATGCCCAACATCATCATCCGGGCAACCCAGAAGAAGATGATGTCCCAGCCGGTGACGAGCACGTTGGTCGGATAGTAGCGCTTCACTTCCGCAGTCGCGTCGGGCCAGCCGAGCGTCGAGAACGGCCACAGCCCGGAAGAGAACCAGGTGTCGAGCACGTCCTCGTCGCGGGTGATGAAGCCCTCGCGCCTGGCAGGGTCGAGAGCCATCTCGCGGCCCTGCTCCTCGGTGATGACTTCCTGCTCGACGTAATAGCCGAGCGCGTTGCCGACGGCTTCCTCTTCGGTCTCGGCGACGAACACCTTGCCGTCAGGCCCGTACCATGCCGGAATCTGGTGGCCCCACCAGAGCTGGCGCGAGATGCACCAGGGCTGGATGTTCTCCATCCATTCGAAATAGGTCTTTTCCCAGTTCTTCGGCACGAATGTCGTCGCGCCCGAACGTACCGCCGCGATCGCCGGCTGCGCCATGGTCGCGGCGTCGACATACCACTGGTCGGTCAGATAGGGCTCGATGACGACGCCGGAGCGGTCGCCGTGCGGCACCATGTGCGTGTTCGGCTCGATCTTTTCGAGGAAGCCGAAATCCTCCAGCCGAGCCACGATTTTCTTGCGCGCGGCGAAGCGATCGACGCCGTGCAATTCTTCCGCCAGCATCAGCGCGCCTTCGGGCAATCCGCGCAGATAGTCCTCGTTCTCATTGAGCGCCAGGCGACCCTCGCGGTCGAACACGTTGACCTGCGGCAGGCTATGTCGCTTGCCGACCTCGAAGTCGTTGAAGTCGTGCGCCGGCGTGATCTTGACCGCGCCCGAACCCTTCTCGGGATCGGCGTAGTCGTCGCCGACAACGGGGATGCGGCGGCCGACCAGCGGCAGGATGACGTGCTGGCCGATCAGGTGGCCGATGCGTTCGTTGTCCGGATGAATGGCGACGGCGGTGTCGCCGAGCATCGTCTCGGGCCGCGTCGTCGCGACGACGATGAACGTCGAGGGATCGTCGGGATTGAATGTCCTGCCCTCGATCGGATAGCGCAAATACCAGAGGCTGCCCTTGACCTCGACCTGCTGCACTTCGAGATCGGAGATCGCGGTAAGCAGTTTCGGGTCCCAATTGACCAGCCGCTTGTCCTTGTAGATCAGGCCTTCGCGGTGCAGTTCGACGAACACTTTCACGACGGCCCGGGACAGGCCTTCGTCCATCGTGAAACGTTCGCGCGACCAGTCGCAGGAGGCGCCGAGGCGCTTCAACTGGTTGACGATGACGCCGCCGCTCTCCGCCTTCCATTGCCAGACGCGCTCGAGGAATTTGGCGCGGCCCATGTCGCGGCGGCCGGGCTCCTGCCGCTCCATCAACTGCCGCTCGACCACCATCTGGGTGGCGATGCCGGCATGATCGGTACCGGGCTGCCACAGCACGTCGCGGCCGCGCATCCGCTCGAAGCGGCAGAGAATGTCCTGCAGCGTGTTGTTCAGCGCGTGCCCCATGTGCAGCGAGCCCGTCACGTTCGGTGGCGGGATCACGATGGTGAACGGGGCCGCGTCCTGCCGCTCCGGGCGGCCGGCCTTGAACGCGCCGCTCTCCTCCCAGATCCGGGACATGCGGCTTTCGATATCGGCGGGCTGGTAGTTTTTCTCGATCATGGCGGTGCAATTTGGGAGTGCTGGGGGCGTTTTTTCAGCAAACCCATCGCCGGCTCGCCGCAAGAAAACGCATCGAAACAACGAACTGGCGCCCGGTTCTGATGCGGTCGGGACCGGGCGGTCCCCTAGAAAGCCGCCGCAGCGCCGCAAGTCAACCTGACAAGTCGGTTCAGGGGCAGCGGAGGCGCCGCGATCACGCCGTTGGGATATCCGTATCGGGAGGTCCGTCGCCGGCCGAGACCGCCCGGCGCGTCCTCTGGCGCTAGCGGCCGCGTGAGACCCGCTCGATTTCGGCCTTGACGATCCGTTCCACCAGTCCCGGGAGATTGTCGTCGAGCCAGGATTTCAGCATCGGCCGCAGCATTTCCTTGACCAGGTCTTCCAGCGTCCGCGCATTGTTGCTGAGCACGGTATTGGCCAGCGAGTTGAAAGCGGACTCGACGGCGGAGACGGTCGAGCGCGACAGGATCTGCTGCACCGGCGCCGGCTCGCTCTGGAATGGCGGCGGCTCATAGGCCGGCTGCCGCGCCTTTGGGGAGGTGAATTCGATGTCGTCCGCCGGCTCGATCTTGTTGAACGCCGTCGCCGCCGGCGGCGGATCCGGCAATGCCATCTCGTCGGTGAGTTCGAATACGTCGGCCTCGGGCTGCGCGGGCCTGATGTCGGCCTCGGGCGTTGCCGCATCGAGGCTGGCGAGCATCGCATCGATGTCGTCCTGATTGTTGCTGGCGGCGGGCTCCGGTGCCGGCGCGGGAGGCGGCGCCGCTGGCTTGGGAGCCGCCGGCTTCGGCGCGGGCGCGATCGCCGACGGCGGGATGTCCTTCATCACGGGCTTGGCTGCAGCTTCCGGTTTGGCGGCAGCCGCAGCAGTCGGCTTGGCCTCGTCGTCGGCGATGATGCGACGGATCGACGCCAGAATTTCCTCCATCGAGGGCTCTTGGACCTTTGCAGGCTGCGTCATCTCCGACTCCACATCGAAACCATCTTATCTACACCAAGCCACGGGGGAATCGCCGGATCCGAATCTGCAGGCCGGGATCTTCATCGCACCAGCCCGACTTGTCCCCAGATCAGGCCCGCTCGATCCATCGCGCGGGCCCCCGCCCCCCATGGCAACCCAGCGCGGCTGTGAGACGCAACAACGCCAGCCACGAATCGCTCAGCTCACCACAACAACGGTACGTCATGGCTACAATTGATTGCAAGCAAAGCGCCCGGCGCAACAGGCGCCGGGCGACAACTTTCACGCCGCATGCGGCGGTAAACTCGGATATCAGCGGCCGTCAGGCGTGCGAACGCCGGCCCAGCTGTCACGCACCTGGTGGTAGTGGACGCTCGGATCGTAGACCGTCGTGGGCAGGTTCATCACCTGCGGCGACAGCCGTCCCACGGTGTTCAGCACCGAATAGGACGCCACCACGCGATCGTGCTGCGCCGTGACGAGCGCGACGCGCGCGTTGACCAGCGCCTGTTGCGCGTTCAGGACGTCGAGCGTGGTGCGCTGTCCGGCCTTGGCTTCCTCACGCACGCCGTTCAGCGCGATTTCCGACGCCGCCACCTGCGACTGCGCGGACGCTACCTGCGCCTTGCCGGCCTGGAGTTGTCCCCATGCGGTGACGACGTTGGCGCGGGTCTGATCCCGCGTCTGTTCGAGAACGAGGCGCTGCTGCGCCAGCGTTTCCTTGGACTGACGGATCAGCGAATACTCGGCGCCACCCTGATAGATCGGCACCTGAAGCTGCGCAACCGCCGACGCGCCGAACGACCTGTACAGCGTCTGGGTCGATTCATAGGACTGCTGCACCGAGGCCTGGAGTGTCACCGTCGGCAACAGTGCGCCTTCGTTTACCTTGACCTGGAGATAGCTGACGTCGATGCCGAACATCGCCGCTGTCACGTTCGGATTCTGCGTCAGGCCAAGTTCCACCGAAGCAGGCAGCGTCGCCGGCAAATAACGATCGACAGGCGAACCCGGAGCAAGATTTTCCGGCTCGTTGCCGATGATGCGGCGGAAGTTCGACCGCGTCGTGTTCAAATTGGCTTCTGCCGTCAGCAACTGCGTCTTGCCGGCGGCAAGCTGCGCCTCCGACTGTGCGACGTCGGTGCGCGTCACTTCGCCGACATTGAAGCGGTCACGCGTCTGTTTCAGCGTCTGCTCGAGCACGCGAACGTTGCTCTTCTGCACTTCGACGATGGCGGAGTCGCGCAGGTAGTCCATGTAGATCGTCGCGGCTGAAAGCAGCACGCTCTGCTCGAGCACCCGCAAGGCTTCGCGCGCGCCCGAGACCTGGCTTTCCGCGGCCCTGGTCCGGTTCGCGGTCTGCTGGCCATTGAAGAGTGTCTGCGTGACGGTGGCGCCGACGCTGCGCGGCGGATTGGCACCGTGAATGCCGGTGCGGACCAGCGTGTTGGGAGTGCCGCCCTGGGTGCTGAGCGTATCGGTGTATTGGTAGCCTGCGCTCGCGGTCACCGCGACCCGCGGGCGATAACCCGACAGCGCCTGCGGCACGTTTTCGTCGGTGAAGCGCACCTGCGCTCGCTGCGCGTTAAGCTGCGGATTGTTCTGATAGGCGCGCACCAGCGCTGCCTCGATCGTGTCGGCCAGGGCGGGAACCGTCCCCGCAAAAGCCAACAGAAGGGCCGAAGCAGCAGCCCCGGTAAATGCCTTCACCCCACGCATCCCAGACAATCCAATCATCTAAGCGCCGGTCCATGGTCCCAAGGATGATTCCAAGGAAACATGAATCGATCGTCACTTTCACTCGAAGTGAGTCCCGGCTCACCTTATTCCGCACCTGCGCAAGACGGAACTACCCAAGCAGGCCACCCCCGTCGAAACTCTGCACGTGGGGCAATCGGGCCACACTTCTGATTCCGAATGGGATTTAGCTGGCCGGCACGGGCGATTATTGGGCGCGGCAGCGGCTGAAAGACTAGAAAACGAAGGCCGGAACGCGTTCCATGCCCGGCAACACAGGGGCGGCAGCATCGAACAGCGTCCGGTGGCCGTAATCGCCATGGGAACAAGTTACGATCGTGGCCCGTGCCGGCTGCGACGTCGCGAAAACGCCGACCAGCCGGCCGCCGTCGCGCAATTGTCCATAGAGCCGTTCCGGGACCACTTCACTCGCGCCGTTCAGGACGATAACGTCGTAAGGCGCGTCCGCCGGGTCTCCATCGGCGGCCGCCGCGGTCCGGACGATCGCTTTTTCCCCGGCCAGAAGGGTCTTTGCCTTCGCCGCAAGCGCCGGATCGCCTTCCGTCGCCGTCACCAGGGGGACAACGAATCTGGCAATCACGGCAGCGGCATAGCCGGTGGCGCAACCGACCACGAGCACCCGGTCAGTCTCCTTGATTTCGGCCGCCTGCAGCATTTTGGCCAGCACCGCCGGCTTGATCAGGAACCGCCCCGCCGACCCGCCCTCGCCGACATCGAGGTCGAGGTCCAGATAGGCCATGGCCTGCTTGTTTTCGGGAACGAACGCCTCGCGCGGCACCGCCAGCATGGCATCTAGGATTCGGATATCGGTCACGTCGCTTGGACGCACCTGACCATCGACCATATTCTGGCGCGCGGTCGCAAAACCGGACATAGGCTGAGACCCTGAAAGCATCCGGCGTTGCCACCGGGAGAGCTGAAACCGGGGTCATCTTTGGTACAAGCCCCGGCAAAACGCAACACGCCGGTGCCGGCGGCCGGATCAACGCCGCGACTGTGGAAAAGCCGCCTACTCGATGGTGACGGCGAGCCTGCCGATCAGCCGCGCAACCTCGTCCAGATGTTTGGGATCGTGCTCTTCAATGGCATGCGCGAGCCGGACCAGACATTCCTCGTCGCTCATGGCGGGAACGTCGGTCGGAACTATCGAAGGCGCCGCGCTTGTCGACCTGGTGGCATTGGCTGGCATCGGATCAGCTCCCATGAAACCCGGCAGCGTCGAGACTCCCGGCCGATTGGGTCGAATTGGCGGCCCGATCCATGACGCCGGGGGATAACAGGATTGCACCGGTGAGGTTCCGGCTCTCCCCTCCCAGGGGCAAAAAGGAATGCAAATGCTTGTCGCGCACAGGCTTTTCAAGCTTCGCGCCGGGTAAAGGCAGAACCGGACATTTGGTCCTTTGCAAGCCCGGAAGGCTTTGTTATACGCTCCCCGCTCGCGAACCTTTGTTCGCCTGTTCCTCGGTAGCTCAGCGGTAGAGCATTCGACTGTTAATCGAATGGTCGCTGGTTCGAATCCAGCCCGGGGAGCCAAATTCTCCAATTTTCCTGGAAGTTTATCGCCGCGCCGAAATGGCTTGGCTACCAAGCGTTCATCCTCGTCGCCAAGGGCGGCTGCCCGAAGTTGCTTCGGCGGTGTCATGAAGGGCGCAACCGCCGCGTCGAGCGGGCCTTTACGGACCTGGCAGGATTTGAGCGCCGGAAACCGCCACGACTTTACGCACCGTTAACGATTCGGGGGCGAATAATCGCCTCACAGTTGCCTCGTCTCGCGTACCTCACCGCTCAAATCTCATCGCTCGCAAGGTGCGCATTTGGAAAAACTCACCCAGCTTCTGGACGCTATCGACACGGCCTATCGCATCGCGGCGAAGACCGACCGCGACGTGGCGAGCCTCCTGCTCCTGGCCAGCCTGAACGTTTCGCAAAAGATCGAAACAGCCTCCAGCAGCGCCGAACGCCGGCGGCGCAAGGCAGCCTGATCCCCTACCGACAGCCGATCAGAGCGAACAGCAACCCGGCGTGCCTGAGGTGCACGCCAGAGTTCGGATTGGCGGCCCCAGTTTCCCTGTGGCTGGGGCAATCAACCAGACGATCAACCGACCCTGAGGTTCTCGGCGGATTCTTTGCCGCGGTTGGCTACGACTTCGTAGCTCACCTTCGCGCCTTCATTGAGGTTGCTCAGACCCGCTCTTTCGACGGCCGAGATATGGACGAACACGTCCTTGCCGCCGGCGTCGGGTTGAATAAATCCATAGCCCTTTGTCGCGTTGAACCACTTAACTGTACCTATCGCCACCTTGGATTCTCCCCGTGGATTCGAGAACTCGATAGGATGGTGACAGGAATCCGGCGAAAGAAAGGGCTGTCAGCGTGGACCGGATCGTTTTTCGCGGGTCCACGATAGGATCGTGCAGTTGGTCTGGCGCGGCGTGCGCGGGGAGCGTGGCGGCCGGCATCGGTGCTGTCGCGGCATCCAGGCGGCGAGCGTCACCCGCAGCAACGCATAGTCGGCCCGGCGCACGAGTTTTCCGGACGACATACGCCGGGCCGTGCCAGCACGGGTTCACCCCCGCAAGGCCTGTGCAGGCTGTGTCTGATTCTTGGCGGAATTGGGCGTGAACGCCCGCTGTCGATCGCCGACGGGCCGGCGCGGTCCGGCTCCGTAGCGCGCACGGCCTGATTCCGCAGAGACCGCAAGACGACGGGCGCTGCACGCTTTGTGGCTGCATGATTTCGCGGTAGGATGACACGCCCCTGGATGGGCGCACGAAAGGGACGGTCCTGGCGCAAGCCAGCCCCGCACCGGGACCGTTTCTCGCGCGACATGTATGGATTCTGCAGGCGGGCTCTGCGCCCCAAAAAAGGATCCGTCGCTCGCGACGGATCCCGTTCAGCGCAGCCTCATTTGCCGCCAATCATCTTGAGCTTGACGGTCTCGCAGGTCTTGCGGACCTCTTCGGTCAAGATCGAGCATTCCTCGATGCGCTTGAAGATCTTCTTGGCTTCCTCGCGATACGACGCTGCGGTTTCACGCATGAAGGCGATTGCGTTGTGCACTTCGGCGGTCATCGCCTCGCATTTCTGCGCCGCGCTGATCAATTCGGCTCCCATCGCTTCGATTTCTTTGGCCGCGGCTTCATAGTCGCGCACCACGGCTTCGGCCGTGAGCGCGCCGACTCGCGTTACGCCTTCCTGGTGCTCGACGTAGTCAGGCATTGGACCCGAAGGCGCCACTCTGACGTTGGGAAGACTAGCTACGACATCCTTTTCAAGTTTGGCCAAATCCAGTGCCGCGCCATTGTGAATCCGTTCGATAGTTGCCATCGGCAAATCCCTAAAAAAATAAAATTGTCCGCCCCGGTGGCAGCATTGCCGGAGATTCGTGGCGGAATACCGCATCTGAGGGTCGGAAACAGGCGCGGCAGCGAAGACGTGATGTCAGAAATGCGCGCGTCGTGAGGCGAGATCAGGGCGCAACCCGGTGGCGCCGGCCCCCGCCATTCATAGTAAACCAACCATTAACTCGGAATCGCTATCGTTCGACCTGTGTCCGGGTGGAGGGATGTCATGCCCGTCGAAATGCTGAGTTATGCCGAACTGGGCGACAGGCTCAAAGTCTCCCCAGAAGCTGCAAGGGCGCTGGTGAAGCGGCATCGCCTGCCGCGCTCGCGTTCGAACGACGGCAAGACGCTGGTGCAGGTTGATCTCACCGAGATCAGCCATTCCCCGGTTCCCCGCGCGCGCCAGATACCGCCCGGTCAACAGGTGGTCATCGCGCTGAAGGAAAAGATCGAGACGCTGCAGGCCGACCTGATCGAGATGGAAACCATCGCGAACGGTCACCGCGCCGATTTCGAAAGGGAATGCGAACGTACGAACAAGCTGTTGGCCGAGTTGCTCAAATCCAGCATTGAAACGGTAGCCGCCCGGGAGAAGGCCGCAGCCCTCGAAGGGAAACTTTCGTTGTTCGCCCAGCCCTGGCGGCGTCGATTGGTCGATGCGGTCAGCCTTGCCCTGCCGCAGTCAGCCTCCAACGCGCGCCGTAGCGTCGCGGGAAGCCGCTGAACGAATCATTGCTCGCTCCGGCTCACTGCTCGAACACCGCCGAGCATGCCGGGCCAGGCGGCCGCTGTGCCGCTCGCCACCATCGTCAGCAGAAAACCGATCGTCGTCGCCCGACGGGCCCTGCATCGCGGTGCCACACTTCGCGCAAACCTTGCCTTCATGCTCGCGTCTCCTTGATTGGCCTCGTCTTGACAAGGCAAGCGCCATCAAGCCGAATACGGGAGTTAATTTTTGCGGAAAGTGATTTTTCTCACAAATCGCTGCGCGTGCGCGGGTCTACCGTCTGCGCGGGGAACTACACACTTCATTAACCAGGCTGGCCGCGGTCCTCGAATTGCTAAAATTCGAATGATCCGGTCAATCCGAAAACAAAGCCGTTTTGAGACCATCGCCTCTCGAATCCCGGAGAGCGCGATGAGTGAAGCAGAATTCGACCTAATGCTGGAAGCCGTGCAAGCGGCCATTGCGCCAGCGCCGGAGGATGATTTCGTGCCCCAGACCCTGCTCCAGTTTCGCTTGCCGCGTGCCGCCAACGACAACCGGGGCCCCTGGCCGCTGCTTCCATTTCCCGAGGGTTGGTACGCCGCCTGCTGACCGCGGCAACCGCCGACTTCTCCCTTCTCAACCTAGTTCTTCGGTGCATCCACAAACGCGCTTTCGATCACGTCGCCGATCGGCTGCCAAGTGCGGCCGTCGAACTGCACCAATCGCATCTGCTTGATCGGCTGGAATTTATTCGGACCGGTATTGATCCTGATGCCGGGCAACAGCACGGGGGACTGATAGTCCCTGAGCGCCGCCGCCTGCCGCATGATGTTTTCGCGCGAGAGATCGTCGCCGCATTGCTTCAGCACCTGCACCAGCGTATCGGCGGCGGCATAGCCGTAAAGGGCGGCACTGCTGGTCTTGTCCCCCTTGGGGTAATACCTGTCCATGAAAGATAACCACTCCTTGATGGCGGGGTCATCCTTCCAGGCGGGATCGTTCGGGTCCTTCAGGAACGAGGCTGAGATCACTCCGGCGGATTTCTCCGGACCTGCGGGACCCAGCGCCGCGCCGATCGAAGCGGCGGCGTTGTTGAGAAGCAGCACGGGGTGCCAGTTCGAATCCGCCGTCAGCCGGATCACCTGTGAGGCTGTGCTTGGCACGCCCGCGAACACGAGGACATCGGCGCCCGACCGCTTCAGGATCGAGACGTGCCCGTCGATATGCGCATCGTCGATATCGAACGCCACGCCCACGATGATCAAGCGGCTCAATTCGCCGAGGCCTTCCTGAATTCCCTTGTACAGGTCCCGGCCGAACTGGTCGTTCTGCCAGAGCACCACGATCTTGCGTTGCGGGAAAAAGGCCGTGATGTAGTTGGCGTAGATGCGGCCCTCGGCGCGAAACGACGGCTGCCATCCCATCGTCCAGGGAAAGCGCTTCGGATCGCTCAACTCCTCAGCCCCCGAAGCGACGAAGAGCTGGGGAATCCGCCTCTCGTTCAAGTACTTTCGGACCGCTAGGTTTCCAGGCGTTCCGTAGGAGCCAAACATCAGGTGGACGTCCTCCCTCTCGACCAGTCCGCGTGTCAGATCCAGCGCGACGGTGGGATCGGAATTGTCGTCATGAGAGATGAAGCGCACCTTGCGGCCGTTGATGCCGCCGCGTTCGTTGATCATCTCGAAATATGCCGCTTCGGCCTTTCCGATCGCAGCGAATTCCGACAGCGGCCCCGTGTACGGCATCAGATTGCCGATGCGGATTTCGTCATCGCCGGCGGATTGATCGGCACGCCTGGGCGACATCGCGCTCAGCGACGCCAATGCGATCAGCAGAACAAGCAGAATTCGGCCTGCGACATTCCGGTTCATCCCCGACGTTCCCCTTGTTGCCGTCCTGATCGGACCTGAGGATAAGGAGGTGATGGGTCGAGTAGCTGGGACCACGCCCAAATCAGCCGCGTCCAGCGCGGCGAAGGCATGCTTCGCCTTAAGGCCTCGCCCTCGTTGACCCAGGTCAAGAGTTTTGACCGAGGTCAAAGGTTTCGCCGCCTCCATCCGGAGCTAATACCTTGAGTGGCGATTTCGCAACGGCGCGATGAATATCGTGGTCTCGAAAAGGCAAGACGGGCTGCCGTATGTACGGCGTCGGTTCCCTGCCAACGCCGCGTGAACGGCCGATTCAGAGCCCGTTCATCCCATGACCGCCATATCCGCACCGGGGCCACGGAAAGCACCGAGGTGAAAGATGCCAAAGTCGCCGGGCGCGTTTGATCCCATTGGCATTGTCGTGGACTGGATCGATGCCTGCCGGCATCGCCAGCTTTCGGCGCTGCTCGAACTGTACGACCATGCCGCGATCGTCGATTGCTGCGAAGGCGGCCGCTTTCGCGGGCGGTCCGAAATCGATATTGGCGCCCCAAGCTGATCGGCTCGGGCCCGAGCATCTTCGAGATCGACGCGTTGATGCCGGAAGTGGGCGGCGTTTCGCTCGACTAGCGGGGCCATGACGGGAAGCCGGTTCGGTCGCATTTCCGGTTCAGCGAGCAAGGCAAGATCTTCACACCGATTGCGCACCGGTTCGACGATCACTTCCTCGCCGTTATAACTGGGCATTCGGGATAATCCGGAACGTGCTAGATTGGACGCGAAGGCGCGTCAGGAAGGCGAGCTGTAACAAAGAGCAAATAATGCATGACTGAACCAGTAACGCTGAAGTTCCGCTGCCCGGCAGAACTACATGGAAAACTGCCGCCGCCGACGCCGGCGGCATTGGGCGTTCCCGACTGGCTCAAGGCAATGCCCGCGCGCGCTTTCAACGCGGTCAATATGCGCGACGAGGATACGATCAAGCGTTGTCCCCCCTTCGTCGACGCGATGACCTCGGGCTTCCTGATTCCGCTGATCTGCGATCTCAGGATCGAAAACGGCTCGATCACCTGGGACAATGATACGCCGCCCGGCGGCCCGCTCGAGTTCCCGCGCTCGCCGATCGGATTCCATGACATCAGCCAGGTCGTCAGCACGCCGCTGTTCGAGCCCGATCGATTCTTGATCAAGTTTCACAACCTGTGGAGCATCGAAGCACCGCAGGGCTATTCCCTGCTGTTCACACATCCTCTCAATCGCTTTGATCTACCATTCACCACATTGAGCGGAATGGTCGATTGCGACCGTTATCGCGACAGCTGGATCCATTTCCCGGCGCACTGGCACGACATCAATTTTAGCGGCGTACTGCCAAGGGGCACGCCGGTTGCGCAATGCGTGCCGGTGAAACGCGAAAGTTGGGTGGCGCAGACCGCGCCGTTCACGGCGGAGGAGACGCAGCGGGTGCACGAGCTGACGAAGGCGATCAATCGCGAGCCCGGGCTGTACCGGCGGAAATTTCGGGCGTAGGCGGGTCCGCTGTTCAGCCCTGCAGGAACTTCACGACCGCGCTCGGGCGGAAGAAGAAGCGGCCGTGCGATGAGGCGACGAGCGCGTGGTTGGTTCGACCGAGCATGTGAGGTCCGCCGCGGAACGCCAGACGCAGGGCAGCCTCGCCGGCGTCGCGATCACCCATTTCCAGAAGGCATGCGGCGAGATCCGCGCGCGTAAGGGCGTCGTCAGGACGATGCGCCAGCGCATGCCGGTAGGCCTCGGCGGCCAAGGCATATTCGCCGTCCAGCAGCAGAACGCGCGCGAGTTCTTTCAGTATGTCGAGGTTACCCGCCGCCGCATCGCGGGCTTTTGTGAGGATCTCGCGCGCCTTGCCGCGGTCGTTGTGCTGGAGGTACAGGCGGGCAAGGTCCAGTTGCAGATGTATGGCGTCGGGTGCCAATGCCAGGCCGTTTTCGATGACGGCGATGCCCTCATCGACGCGTCCGGCCTTGGCATGCTGGCCGGCGAGTTCCTGGAACGCCGGCAGAAACGGCGGGCGCCGGGCCACGGTGCGGCTCAATTGTTCGATCGCTTCCGCGCGGCGTCCGCTGCTGCCCAGCGCCGCCCCAAGCAAGGTTTCGATAACGGGATCGCCACTGCGACGCGCTGCCTTTTCGAGGGGCGCAATCGCCTCTTCGCTACGGTTCAGGGCGAGCAGCGCCTGGGTCAGTATCGTCGCGGCGGCGGTGTCGGTCCGGTTGCCCCTTAACACTTCGGCGGCGAGCTGCGCGGCCTTGTCGAACTGCCGCGTTCGCAGCGCGACGGCGGCGCTCTCGATCAGCTTGGCGCTGCGTCCGCGGCTGACGGATGGGGAAAAAGGGGGCTTCGGCACGGACTTCGCAATCGGATGGCTTTCGTGACCCCTATCGCGGTAGCCGACCAGCGTCCATAAACAGTCACGTGAACATGATCGCCGCAGTTCGTTTGCTGCCGCAGAGGACGCCTCAATCAAAACCGGATTGGTTCGGGCCAGTCGAGCAGCACCCTCTCCCACTCGCCGGGCTCGAAATGGGCAGCCTTGAATGAGCCGGCGCGGTCCCAGCGGATGACCAGCACCTTCCGGCCGTGGGCGCGGAGCTCTATTTCGGAGAAGTCCGGTGGGTCAACGGATCGCGGGTGCGGCGTGAGCCAGTCGATCGAGAGTGAGGCCTTCATCGCGCTGCCGCAGATACTTTTCCTCACCCTCGCGGGTGACCGCGCCGACAAGGTCACCATCCTTCGCCAAGCGGTAACCAGCAAACTGGGAAGTACTCTGGCCGCCCCCCTCGAGCGACGGCTTCGGATCATCTGCGCTGACGCGGTGCCATCCACGGAGCGCTCGTGATCGATTTACTCGACGCCTGAGATCCGTATCGCTGAGGGCCTCGCCGACCGGCCAATCAAGGCCGGGTAGCTCAAGCACGATCAGATCATTCTCGCGTATCTCATTAAACAATCGGAAATCGCTACCCGGTCGGACCACGAAGACGTTGTGCGCTTCCGTCAAAACCCGGGCATTCAAATCTATTTCAATCATTCACCGAGCTCTAGAATTCGCCGTAACAGAAACCGCTGCGGTTGTAGCACGAGAAAATAACGCTTAGAGGGACGTGCTGGAGGTGTTCCCGGCGAAATTCATATCGGCTGGCCGCATCGTGTTCAGGGGTGGGCCCCTAGGGGGTTCCTGAGGCTTAGGCGAGCAGTCGCCGACAGTGCCCAAACATTCTATTAAGTTATTGAAATAATTAATGGAGGCCACGACCAGAATTGAACTGGTGTACACGGTTTTGCAGACCGTTGCGTAACCACTCCGCCACGTGGCCCCATCGGGCGAACTCATATACGCCCTGCCCCGGATAGGCAACCAACCCGGCTTCGCCGTCTTGCCTGACCGGTGTTCCGTGCGCGGCGGATTCCACCCCAAACGCTCGATTCACCCCCGCTTTCGTCGGCGGTAGTCCCGTTTCTTCGGCTTCGGCGCAAGTTCAGGCATTTCGGCCTGCACTTCCCGGTATCGCCCCAGCATCCGCTCGAAGGCGGCGTTGAGCGTTTCGGCGATATCCGGGCGCTTCTCGAGCCCCGCCAGCAGCAGGCCTGCGGCCTCGATGGTAGCAAGACCGTCGCCACGGGGCTCCTTGCGGAGCTTGCCGTAGCGCGAAGGGCGCTTCGGCCCGAGAATTATCCGCTGGCACTTCAGCATCCACGCGTTGCGCCACCACAGCGCCTTGGCCTGGCTCCAGGTTCCGTCGAGCAGCACGACGCCTTCGATGTCGCTCAGGATCGCGCGCTGATGCGGCTCGATCTCACCCTTGCGGTTGATCGCCACGATCTCGGCGTCGGTATCGAGTTCGGCGACCTTGGCGGAGCCGAGGTAGAGAACGGCCCAGCGCGAGGGATCGTCCACCTTCCGTCCCAGCGCCTTGGACAAGCTCGGCCAGGATAGGCCGATCTTGACCACGGCATCCCCAAAATGCATCGCGGTCAGCCGCGCGGTGCCCAGCGCCCTGTCCTGCTCCTGCGGGTGCTGCAGGATCAGCAGCGAGATCCTGCTTTCGATCGGCGCGACGCTGCCGCAGATGCAGAGCGGCAGCGGCTTGCCGCAATGCGGGCAGTCCGGGACCACCTCCGCGGCGGTACCGGCCTTGGGATTGGATAGTTCTGACATCCGCCCGCTATACGCTTCGTGGCCAGTAATTCAACTATTCGGCCGGCGCCGGGACAGGTGCCGGTCGGAAGCGTTGCCGCGCCCGGTCGATCAGCAGGTAGATCACCGGCGTCGTGTACAGCGTCAGGACTTGCGAAACCAGCAATCCGCCGATGATGGTGATGCCGAGCGGCCGTCGCAACTCGGTGCCGGGACCGGTGGCGATGACCAGCGGAATCCCCGCAAACAGCGCCGCCATCGTCGTCATCAGGATCGGCCGGAAGCGGGCGCTGCACGCCTCGAAAATCGCGTCCGCCGAAGATAGTCCGCGGTGGCGCTCGGCATCCAGCGCGAAGTCCACCATCATGATGCCGTTCTTCTTGACGATGCCGATCAGCAGAATGATGCCGACGAAGGCGATCACCGTCAGCGGCGTATTGGTCACCTGCAGCGCCAGCAGTGCGCCGAGCCCCGCGGAGGGCAATGTCGAGATGATCGTGATCGGATGCGCAAGGCTCTCATAGAGCACGCCGAGCACGATATACATCGCGACCAGCGCCCCCAGGATCAACAGCGGCTGGCGTCCGCTGGTCTTGTTGAAGTCGCCGGCATTGCCATCAAAACTGCCGCGGATGCCCTCCGGCATGTGCAATTCGTCGACCGCGCGCTGGATGTTCGAGGTCGCCACTTCCAGCGGCACGTCGGGCAGAAGGTTGAAGGAGATCGTGGTCGATGGAAACGACTGCGAGTGGTATACGGCGAGCGGCGACAGGCCGCGCTCGTAACGCACCACGGCCGATAGCGGCACCTGCGCGTCGTTGGCGCCGGCGACGAAGATGCGTTCGAGATTGGACGGATCGGCCTGGAATTTCGGGTCGATCTCGAGCACCACCATGTACTGGTTGCGCTGGGTGTAAATGATCGAAATCTGCCGTTGCGCGAACGCGTTGTTCAAGGCGTTGTCGATGTCCTGAACGCGGACGCCGAGGCTCGATGCAGTCTTGCGGTCGATCACCAGCGACAATTGCAGCCCGCCGGGATCGCGGTCGCTGGAAACGTCGGTGATGCCCTCCACCGTCTCCATGCGCTTGGCCACCAGCGGCGCCCATTTCTGCAAGAGGTCGAGGTGGGTGCTCGACAGCGTGTACTGATAGTCGGAGTCGCTCTGCCGTCCGCCGGCGCGGATATCCTGCGCTGCGAACATGAACAGACGGATGCCCGGCACCCGGTAGAGGCTCCGGCGCAGGCGATCGATCACCTGCGTCGTCGACATCCCTCCCCGCTCCTCGGGGGGCTTCAGGCTGATGAACATGGTGCCGCGGTTGGAGCCACCGCCCCAACCGCTGCCGCCGAGCGAAGAGCCGATACTGGCGACCGCCGGATCGGCCATGACGATGTCGGCCAGCTGCTGCTGCAGTCCCAGCATCGCCTGAAACGACGTGTCGGGGGAAGCGCGCGTCGCGCCGATCACAACGCCGCTGTCGTCGGTCGGGAAATAGCCCTTCGGCGTCTTGATGTAGAGCACCACGGTGAGCGCGATGGTCGCAAAGAACACGATCAGCGTCAGGAACGGGAAGCCCAGAACCGCGCGCAGCGTCCTTGTGTAGAACGAAACGATGCGCGACAGCGTGCCCTCGACCAGGCGATCGAACCAGGTGGCGCGGTCGGACGTCGCCTCCTTGATGTAGTGCGCGCAGATCATCGGCGTCAGCGTCAGCGACACCACGGTCGACACCACGATGGCAAAGGTCAGCGTCAGCGAGAATTCGCGCAACAGGCGGCCGACGATCCCATCCATGAAGATCAGCGGCGTGAAGGCCGCGATCAGCGACAGGCTGATCGACAGCACGGTAAAGCCGATCTGTTTCGCGCCCTCGAGCGCCGCCGGATAAGGCGCCATGCCGCGTTCGAGGTTGCGGTACATGTTCTCGATCATGACGATGGCGTCGTCGACCACGAAGCCGACCGAAATCGCGAGCGCCATCAGCGACAGATTGTCGATCGAGAACCCGGCGAGCCACATGCCGGCACAGGTGCCGGCCAGCGCCAGCGGCACCGAGACGCCGGCCGCGATCGTCGGCGTCAGCCGCCGCAGGAAGATGAACACCACCACCATGACCAGGAACGCGGTCGCCAGCAGCGTGTACTGCATGTCGAGCACGCTGGCGCGGATGGTCCCTGTTCGATCCACCAGCGTCGAGATCTCGACGCCACCGGGCAGCCACTGCTTCAGCTCCGGCAGCAGCGCCCGCACCCGGTCGACGGTGTCGATCACGTTGGCATCGCCCTGCTTGGTAATCTGGATCAGGACCGCCGGCTGCTTGTTGAACCAGGCGATCGAGCGGCTGTTGCGGACGGAATCCTCGACCTCGGCGACGTCGGAGAGGCGGACGAAATTGCCGTCGGAACTCTTGACGATGATGTCGCGGAATTCGGCCGCGGTGCGCATCTGCTTGTTGGTCGAAATCGTCTCGCTCTGGCGGCCGCCGTTGAAGATCCCGACCGGCCCTAGCGGATTGGCGTTGACGATCGCCATACGGACGTCGTCGGTCGCGATCCCCGCGTTCGACAGCGCCACCGGGTTGAGCGCGATCCGCACCGCGGGCTGGTCGGCGCCGGAGACGGTGACTTCACCGACGCCCGGAACCTGCGAGATGCGCTGCGCGATCACGGTATCGGCCACGTCATACATCGCGCTCGTCGTCAGCGTCTTCGACGTCAGCGCCAGCACGAATACCGGCGCCGCCGAAGGATTGGCCTTGCGGAACCTCGGTAGCGACGGCAGGTCGGTCGGCAGGTCGGCCAGCGACGCGTTGATCGCCGCCTGCACGTCGCGCGCGGCGCGGTCGATGTCGCGGCCGATCGAGAACTGCAGCTGGATGCTGGTCGAGCCGAGCGAACTGGTCGAGGTGATCTGGTCGATGCCGGCGATCTGGCCGAGCCGCCGCTCCAGCGGCGCGGCCACGGTCGCCGCCATCACCGAAGGGTCGGCGCCGGGTCGCGAGGCGGAAACCCGGATCATCGGGAAATCGACATTGGGCACCGCCGATACCGGCAGGAAGACGTAGGCAACCATGCCGACCAGAAAGAGCCCGATCGCCAGCAGCGTTGTGCCAACCGGCCGGCGGATGAAGGGCTCCGAGATCGACGCCATCTACTGCATCCCCTCGGTGGCCCCGGCGACCGGCGGCCCTGACGGACCGGGGTCGGGTACCGCCTTCTCGATCTTCCGGTTGAGGCGGTCGAGCGCGAGATAGATCACCGGCGTGGTGTAGAGCGTCAGCAACTGACTCAGCAGCAAGCCGCCGATGATGGAAATACCGAGGGGAAAGCGCAATTCGGCGCCGGTACCGCTTTCGACCGCGAGCGGCAGCGCACCGAACAGCGCCGCCAGCGTCGTCATCATGATCGGACGGAACCGCAGCAGGCAGGCCTGCACGATTGCCTCGTGGGGCGACATGCCCTTGTGCCGCTCCGCCTCCAGCGCAAAGTCGATCATCATGATCGCGTTCTTCTTGACGATGCCCATCAGCAGGATGATGCCGATCAGCCCGATGACGGACAGATCCTGCCCGAACAGCATCAGCGCCAGGATGGCGCCGACGCCGGCCGAGGGCAGCGTCGAGAGAATGGTGATCGGGTGGATGTAGCTCTCATAGAGCACGCCGAGCACGATATAGATGGTGACGATCGCCGCCAGAATGAGCCACGGCTGCCCGGCCAGAGACTTGGAGAATTCGGCAGCATCGCCGGAGTAGACGCCGACGATGCTGCCGGGCATGCCGATCCGCGTTTCGATCGCCTTGAGCGCCTCGACCGCGTCACCGAGCGCCTCGCCGGGAGCGAGGTTGAAGCTGAGCGAGACCGCCGGAAACTGCGCAAGATGCGAGATCGCCAGTGGCGCGGTGGTGCGCGTCAGTGTCGCCACCGCCGACAGTGGCACCTGCGCGTTGGGAGTGCCGGCGACGGCGCTCGCCGCCCCAGGCAGATACAGCTTCGAGAGGATCGACGGATCGCGCTGGTAGATCGGCATCGCTTCCAGCACCACGCGATACTGGTTGGCCTGGCCGTAGATCGTGGAAATCTGGCGCTGCGCGAAGGCGTCGTTCAGCGTGTCGTTGACCGCCTGAAGGCTGACGCCGAGCTGGCCGGCACGCTGGCGATCGATGTCGAGCGCGGCGCGCAAGCCCCCCTCCTGCGCTTCCGACGAAACGTCGCGGAACAGCGGATCGCGCCGCATCTCGGCGATCAGCTTCTGCGACCACAGCGTCACTGCCGCTGCATCGGTGCCGGTCAGCGTGTACTGGTATTGCGAACGGCTCGACTGGGTCGAGATCTGTACGTCCTGCACCGGCTGAAAATAAATGGTCATGCCGGGAATCGTCGCCGTGCGCCGCTTCAGCCGGTCGATCACCACGGAAATATCGTCTTTCCGCTCGCCGCGCGGGCGCAGCGTCATTACCAGACGCCCGACATTGGTGGTCGGATTGACCGCCCCGGCGCCGATCACCGAAACCACGCCGACCACATCAGGATCGGCCTGGATCGCGGCCGCCGCCGTCGCCTGCCGGCTTTTCATCTCGGCAAAGGAAACGTCGGGTCCGGCTTGGGTCACGGCCGTGATCGACGCGGTGTCCTGCAGCGGCAGAAACCCCTTCGGCGCGATCACGTACATGAAGAGCGTCGCCGCGATGGTGGCGAATGTCACGACGAGAGTGGCGCGCTGGCGCCGCAGCACCCACAGCAGCGTCCGATGATAGAGCGCGACCGTGCGGTCGATGAAGCGGCTGACGGCGGCCAGTCCCGGGACCGTCATCTCCTCGCCGACATGCTTCAGCAGCCGCGAGCACATCATCGGCGTCAGCGTCAGCGAGACGACCGCCGAGGTCACGACCGCGATCGTGAGCGTCAGCGCGAACTCGCGGAACATGCGTCCGACCAGCCCGGACATGAACAATAGCGGGATGAACACCGCGATCAGCGACACCGTCAACGAAATCACGGTAAAGCCGATTTCGCTGGCGCCCTTCAGCGACGCCTCCATCACGGACTCGCCGTCCTCCATGTGGCGGACGATATTCTCGATCATCACGATCGCGTCGTCGACCACGAATCCGGTTCCGATCGTCAGCGCCATCAGCGACAGATTGTCGAGGGAAAAGCCGGCGAAATACATGATCCCGAAGCTCGTGATCAGCGACAGCGGCAGCGCCACGCCCGCAATCAGCGTCGCTCGCAGCGACCGCAGGAACAACAGCACCACCAGCGTAACCAGGACCACGCTCAGGATCAGCGTGAACTGCACGTCCCGCACCGACGCCCGGATGGTGACCGTGCGGTCGGAGACGATGGTCAGATTGACGCCGGCCGGAATCGTGCGCTGGATCCTGGGGATTTCCTCGCGGATCTGCCGGACCACCTCGATCACATTGGCGCCGGGCTGGCGCTGGATGTCGATGATGACGGCGGGCGTGCCCTGGTACCAGCCGCCGGTGCGGTCGTTCTCCAGCCCGTCGATGATGTTGGCGACGTCGCCAATGGTGACGGGAGAGCCGTTGCGATAGGCGATGATGATCGGCTTGTAGGCCTCCGCCGCCGCGATCTGGTCGTTGGCGGCGATGGTATAGGCCTGGTGGGCGCCGTCGAGCGATCCCTTTGGCCCCGATACGTTGGCGCCCGCAATGGCGTTGCGCAAATCCTCCATCGAGATACTGTAGGCGGCAAGCCGCGCCAGATCGGCCTGCACCCGCACCGCGGGCTTCAACCCGCCGAGCACCGCAACCCGCCCGACGCCGGAAATCTGGCTGAGGCGCTGTCCCAGGATAGTGTCGGCGATATCGCTCATCGCGCGCAGCGAGATCGTCTCCGACGTCAGCGCCAGCGTCATGACCGGGGCGTCGGCCGGATTTACCTTGGCGTAGGTCGGCGGATACGGCAGGTTCTTCGGCAGGATCCCGGCCGCCGCGTTGATCGCGGCCTGCACGTCCTGGGTCGCGCCGTCGATATCGCGGTTGAGATCGAATTGCAGCGAAATCTGGCTCACGCCGAACGAACTGGTCGACTGCATCGTCGACAGCGAAGGGATCTGGCCGAGTTGGCGCTCCAGCGGCGCGGTGATCAGCGACGCGATCACGTCGGGGCTGGCGCCGGGCAGTTGCGTCGTCACCTGCACGGTCGGGAAATCGACCTGCGGCAGCGCCGAAACTGGCAGCGCCCAATAGCCGAGCGCACCGCCGATCATTAGCGCGATCCCCAGCAGCGAGGTCGCGATCGGCCGGCGGATGAACGGTTCGGAGACGCTCATGGTTGCGTCCTCACTTCGCGGCGCCGCCAGCCTGCCCATTGGCCGGCGCGGGCCCGGTTTGTCCCTTGTGGTCGCCCTCGCCGCGCTCGCGCTTGCCACGGCCCTCCTTGCCTTGACCTTCCTTGCCCTCACCGGGCTGGGCACCCTTCGCGTCGGGACCGCGGCTGCGCTTGCGCGGGGCGAGATCGACCGAGGGCGCGCGGTCGTCGGTGCCGATCAGAACCTTGGCGCCATCGGACAGGTTGGCAAAGCCCGTGGTCACGACGCGGTCCGACGTCGTCAGTCCGCTTGCGATCACGGCGTCATTTTCATTCTGCTGGGTCACCACGACGGGCTTGGCGGTCGCGACATTGTCGGGGCCGATGACGTAGCTGAACGTCCCGGCGGGACCGCGCTGGACCGCCGAGGTCGGCACCACGATCGCCTTCTCGATCGTCTCGACCTTCAGCCGCACGTTGACGAACTGCCCCGGCCAGAGCTGGAACTTGCCGTTGGGGAATTCGGCCTTCAGCTTGAGCGTTCCCGTGGTCGGATCGACCTGATTGTCGATGCCCTTGAGCGTACCGGTATCGATGACGGTGACGCCGTCATTGCCGAACACGTCCACGGCCAGCGTGCCCTTGGCCGCGGCGGCGTTGACCCGGACGATCTGCTGCTGCGGCAGGCTGAACTGCACCGCGATCGGCTGCAACTGGGTGATGATGACGAGGCCGGTGGCGTCGGCAGCGCGGATGATGTTGCCCTGGTCGACCTGGCGCAGGCCGGCGCGCCCGGATAGCGGCGCGATGATCCTGGTGTAGCCGAGCATCGCCTCCGCGTTGTCGATCGCGGCCTGGTCGGCCTTCACCAGCGCCTCCTGCTGGGCCACCACCGCGCGCTGCGTATCGGCCTGCTGCTTTGAGCCGGCATTCGACGCGGCAAGCTGCTGATAGCGGGCGAGATCGAGCTTCTGGTTGGCAAGCAGGGCTTCATCCTGCGCCTTCTTCGCCACCGCCTGATCGTACTGCGCCTGGTAGATCACCGGGTCGATCTCGCCGAGCACGTCGCCCTTCCTGACGTCCTGGCCTTCGACGAAATTCACCGCGATCAACTTGCCGTCGACCTGGGCGCGCACGACAACGGTGTTCAACGCGCGAACCGAGCCCACGGCATCGAGATAGACAGGCATATCCTGGATGCGGGGCGTCGCCGCCAGCACCGGCACCGGCAGATCGAGGCGCGCGCCGGGGCCGCCGCGACCGGCGCCCTGCTTCTGCTGAAACGCGTTCCAGCCGAGATAGCCAAGGCCACCGAGGATCAGAAGCGTGATCGTCAGCGATACGAAGCGGCGGCCAATGCCGCGCGCCACGCCCTTGGTGGTCGTCTTCGGCTTGTCGTCTTCCGGCTTAAAGAGCATCAACCGGCCTTTCCATCCTGGGCTCCCAGCCGCCCCCCAGCGCCTGATAGAGGCTGACGATCGCGAGCAGCCGCGCCAGTTGGGCCTGCCAAAGCAGGTCTTCCGCCTGGAACAACGTCGTCTGGGTATTTAGCACAGTCACGATATCGGCGGTTCCGGCGCGCAGCTGCTGCTCGGACAGTTCGAACGCCCGCCGCGATGCCGCCACCACCTGGCGCTGCAGGCGCAGCCGCTCCGTGGTCTGGCGGATCGACATCAGCGCATTGTCGACATCGGCAAACGCCTGCACCACGGTCTTGCGATAAGTCTGCAGCAGTTCGTCCTGCCGTGCCTTGGTGAGTTCGAAATTGCCGAGGATCCTGCCGCCGTCGAAGATCGGCTGGGTCAGGCTGCCGACCATGCTGAAGAACGCCGCGTGCGGTTGAAACAGCGACGACAGCGCCGAGCTTTGATAGCCGCCCTGCCCTGTCAGCTGGATGCTCGGGAAAAACTGCGCACGGGCGCTACCGACATTGGCGGTCGCGGAAGCAAGCTGGGATTCCTGGCGGCGAATATCCGGACGCTGCGTCAGGAGTTCCGACGGCAGTCCGGGCGTGACGCGCGGCGAGGCGATGTTGTTGAGCGACCCACCGATCACGCGCACCGCTTCCGGCGGTCGCGACACCAGCGTCGCCAGCGCATTGATGTTCTGGTCGAGCGTCTGCCGCAGCGGCGGCACCTGCGCGCGCTGGTTGGCGACTACGCTCTCCTGCTGCGCGACGTCGAGGTCGGTGCCGGTGCCGGCCCTGAACCGCTCGTTGATGGCATTGAGGATGCGTTGCGCACTGGCAATGTTGCGCTGGGCGGTGCGGAGTCGGTCCTGCGCCGCGAGCACCTGAAAATAGGCATTGGCTACGGTGGTCAGCGTCGTCAGCGCGACGACGTCGCGATCGAAGCGGCTGGCGACCGCGGTCTCTTCCGCGGCCTGGGCGGCGTCGCGGTTCTTGCCCCAGAAATCAAGCTCGTAGCTCGCACTGAACGAGGCTGAATAATTGACCACCTCACGGCCGCCATTGGTCAGGCCGCTGGCGCTGGAACCGGAGGTGCGGGAATAGGCCTCCTGCCCCGTACCGTTGAGGCTCGGCAACAGCGCGGCGCCCGCGATCCGCGCCTGTGCATCGGCCTGCCTGAACCGCGCGGTGGCCGCGGCGATGTCCAGGTTGACGGTCTGCGCCTCCTCCATCAGGCCGGTCAGCTCCCGCGAACGGAAACCGCGCCACCAGTCGAGCGTCGGCGGGGCCTCCTTTGCGGTCGAAAGCCGGGCGGCTTTGTAACCCTCGGGTATTTCGAGCGCAGGATCGGGAAGATCCTTGGTCAGGATGCAGCCGGCGGAACTGGCGACCAGGCCAAGCATGGCAACCGACCGTGCCAGCCGCCCGCATCCGGGCACTCGGGCCAGCCAGCCGTCGACCGCAGCCGTTGCACTTCGCTGGGTCACACCCGTTCTCCACCGGGCAGGTCTCGGCCCGGCGCGTAATGAACGCTTCTATGGGTAATCTGCGACACGTTCACGGGGTGATGCTTTCACTGGAACCTGGCGATCATATTACCCTTGGGAATGGGAGGCGGACAGTCCTGCCCGCCCGTCCCGATCCGGCCTTCAGGGCTCGCAAGGAATCGCGAGAAAGCTCGGAAGTACTTATTTTATAGGACTTCGCGCAACATCTACCGATATATCGAGGATGGAGAGCGGCCAAAACTTACGAAGATTTCATGGGGATTTCCCGTGTTCCGAGCCTCGAATCCGCGCATTTTGCGCCCGATTCGCGCGGGCAACTTGCTTGAGTCTCAACCGACTCTCCCCGCACCTCATAGTCGTGGAACGGAAGGGCAAAAACGCGAATCGCGGGGCCCACCCGCGGCGATGCGCCGGGAGGTGCTGCGGCTCTGGCGAAAGGGCGCCCGGCGCCCATCTGGTGCCGCGGACGGCAATACCGGCTTGGCGAGCGGGAAAAGCACTGATTATACTTCGCCGGAGTTGTCCACCCGCGCCCACGACTGAAGCAGGGTCGATCAGCCATGCGAGGTCCGGGCAGGCCGCCGTTCGATGGATCGCCCATGTCCGAGTTGATTTCGGTCACATCGGAAACCGTAGACGCGACGTTTCCGGAATTGCCCCGCCTGGTCCGGCTGGCGCTGGGCTTTGGTTCGAAACTGCAGCACGGCACCCTCGACGTGAGCCTGGCTGACGGCCGCATTGTCCGGCTTGGCGGCAACGGGCCGGGCCCGGCCGCTGCGATGACAATCTACGACTACGGCTTCGCCTCCCGCCTGCTGCGCGGCGGCGACATCGGAATTGCCGAAGCCTACCTGCGCGGCGAATGGGACACGCCCGACCTGACGCAGTTCCTCTATCTGTTCTGCGTCAACCAGGACTGGATGCAGACGATGCTGACCGGCACGCCGCTGACACGCACCTTCCAGATCTTCCGGCACTGGCTCAACCGCAACACCAGACGGCGCGCGCGGCGCAACATCTATGCGCATTACGATATCGGCAACGCCTTCTATTCGGCGTGGCTCGATTCCAGCATGACCTATTCCTCGGCCCTGTTCGAGGACGGCACATCGGACCTCACCGCCGCGCAACACAACAAGTACCGGCGGCTTGCCGAAGCCATCGATCTTCAGCCGGACCAGAAGCTGCTGGAGATCGGCTGCGGCTGGGGCGGCTTTGCCGAGTACGCCGCCAAGACCTTCGGCACCAGGGTCGTCGGGCTCACCATCAGCAAGGAGCAGCGCGATTTCGCGCAGGCCCGCATTCACAACGCAGGTCTCAGCGACAGGGTCGAGATCAGGCTGCAGGACTATCGCGACGAGCGCGACCGCTATGACCGGATTGTCTCGATCGAAATGATCGAGGCGGTCGGCGAGCAGTTCTGGCCGAAATATTTTTCACAA
Organism: Pseudomonadota bacterium; assembly: GCA_023422775.1. GTDB lineage: Bacteria > Pseudomonadota > Alphaproteobacteria > Rhizobiales > Xanthobacteraceae > Bradyrhizobium. The sequence continues at coordinate 32,273 of JAFAGM010000041.1, read as the reverse complement.
CTGCGCGACCGCCTGCTGCCCGGCGGGCTCGCCGGCATCCAGGCCATCACCATCCAGGACAGCCTGTTCCAGACCTATCGCAGCGAAGTCGATTTCATCCAGCGCTATGTTTTCCCGGGCGGCATGCTCCCCTCGCCGCAAATCCTGAAAACGCTTGGCGAACGCTTCGGCGTTCCCGTCATCCGCGAACGCATTTTCGGGCAAGATTATGCCAGGACACTCGCGATCTGGCGAAGTAATTTCCGCGCGGCTTGGCCGAACCTGAGCCCGTCAGGATTCGACGACCGCTTCCGGCGGCTCTGGGAATACTACCTCGCTTATTGCGAGGCGGGATTCCTGTCGGGAAATATCGACGTGCGGCAGGTGGTGTTTGCGAAATCGGGCTGACGGTCCCGCCCCATCGCTGGCTTGTATGCCCTGAGGCGGTCCTTTAGGGTCGCCCAACGATTGGGCAAGCAAACCGGCAATTTCACAACATGGCATTCAACAAAGACGTCGTCGAAGCGATCGGCAACACCCCCCTCATCAAACTGAGGCGAGCTTCCGAACTGACCGGCTGCACCATTCTCGGCAAGGCCGAATTCATGAATCCCGGCCAGTCGGTCAAGGATCGCGCCGGCAAGTGGATGATCCTCGAAGCCGAGAAGCGCGGCGATCTGAGGCCCGGCGGACTGGTGGTGGAATCGACCGCCGGCAATACCGGCATCGGGCTTGCGGTGGTCGCCAGCGCCCGCGGCTATCGCACGCTGATCCTGATCCCGGAAACCCAGAGCCAGGAAAAGAAGGACATGCTGCGGCTGTGCGGCGCCGAACTCGTCGAGGTGCCGGCGCTGCCCTTTTCCAACAAGAACAACTACCAGCATGTCGGCCGGCGGCTTGCCGACCAGCTTCGCAAGACGGAACCGAACGGCGTCCTGTTCGCCGACCAGTGGAACAATCTCGACAATGCCAAGGCGCACTACGAATCCACCGGGCCGGAGATCTGGGAGCAGACCGGTGGCAGGATCGACGGCTTCATCTGCTCGATCGGTACCGGTGGCACACTGGCCGGCACCAGCCGCTATCTGAAAGAAAAGCATCCGGGCATCGTCAACGCCTGCGCCGATCCGCACGGCTTTGCGATGTACGAGTTGTTCAAGAACGGCAAGGCGAAATCGACGCCGGGCGACTCGATCACCGAAGGTATTGGATTAGGCCGCGTCACGCCGGTGGTCGAGACCGCCAAGGTCGATGACGCCTTTCTCATTTCCGACGAGGAAGCCGTCAACGTGATCTACGAGATGGTCGAGCACGAAGGCCTGTGCCTTGGCGGATCGACCGGCGTCAATATCGCCGGCGCGATCCGGCTCGCCAAGCAACTTGGTCCCGGCAAGACCATCGTGACGATACTGGCCGATTCCGGCGGCCGGTATCAGTCAAAACTGTTCAATCCGGAATTCATGCGCTCGAAGAACCTGCCGGTGCCGGCATGGTTGGAGACGCGCAGCAAGATCGACGTGCCGTTCGAGAAGGTGTGAGGGACACCTACGCCCTTCCCCCCTCATGGTGAGGAGCGCGTCTTCGCGCGTCTCGAACCATGTGGCCCGCGGCCCATCCTTCGGGACGGTGCTTCAGTGACTTCCTAATGCCGCAGGATCTGGCTCAGGAACAGCTTCGTGCGCGCATGCTGCGGGTTGGCGAAGAAGTTTTCCGGCGTGTTGGATTCGATCACCTGGCCGGCGTCCATGAAGACGACGCGGTTGGCGACTTCGCGGGCAAATCCCATTTCGTGGGTAACGACGAGCATGGTCATGCCCTCCCTGGCCAGGTCGACCATGGTGTCGAGCACTTCCTTGACCATCTCCGGATCGAGCGCCGAGGTCGGCTCGTCGAAAAGCATGACTTTAGGGTTCATGGTGAGCGCGCGAGCGATCGCCACGCGCTGCTGCTGTCCGCCTGACATCTGGCCGGGATACTTGTTGGCCTGATGCGGGATCTTGACCCGCTCGAGATACTTCATCGCCGTCGCCTCGGCGTCCTTCCTGGGGATGTTGCGGACCCAGATCGGCGCCAGCGTGCAGTTCTCCAGCACGGTCAGGTGCGGGAACAGGTTGAAGCTCTGGAACACCATGCCGACCTCGCGCCGGACTTCGTCCACCCGCCGCAGGTTCGGCCCAAGCTCGATGCCTTCGACGACGATCTGACCTTCCTGGAACTCCTCCAGCGCGTTGATGCAGCGGATCAGCGTCGACTTGCCGGAGCCCGAGGGGCCGCAGATCACGATGCGCTCGCCCTTGGCGACCTCAAGGTTGATGTCGCGCAGCACATGGAAATCGCCGTACCACTTGTTGAGCGCCTTGATGCCGACGATCGAGCTTGCAGCCATGGTGATGTACTCAGTTGCGCCGATGCGCGTTCAGCCTGTTCTCGACGAACAGCGAGTAACGCGACATCCCGAAGCAGAAGACGAAGTAGATGATCCCGGTGAAGGCAAAGCCCGTGAACAGCGTCGTCGGCGTGGACCAGACCGGATCGGAGAACGATGCCCGGAGTTGCCCGAGCAGGTCGAACAGCGCCACGATCGAGACCAGCGAGGTGTCCTTGAACAGCGCGATGAAGCTGTTGACGAGGCCGGGAATGACGTGGCGCAGCGCCTGCGGCATCACGATCAGCGCCGTGGTCTTGGCCCAGGACAGCCCGAGCGCGCTCGCTGCCTCGCCCTGCCCGCGCGGGATCGCCGCCAGGCCGCCGCGGATGACTTCGGCCTGGTAGGCGCCCGCGAACAGCGCAATGCCGATCAGGGCGCGCACCAATCCATCGATGGTGAAGCCGGTCGGCACGAATAGCGGCAGCATGTAGGTTGCGAAGAACAACACCGTGATGAGCGGGACGCCGCGCCAGAACTCGATGAAGGCGATCGAGAATATCCGGATCAGCGGAATGGCCGAGCGCCGGCCGAGCGCCAGCGCGATGCCGACCGGCATCGAGGCGACGATGCCGACGACCGACACGACCAGCGTCACCAGGAGGCCGCCCCAGAGCCGCGTATCCACGACCGGCAGTCCGCCTCGATCGAGCCCCATCACCGCGATCACGGCCGCGATGCCGGCAAAGATGGCGAGGGTGATGCCGACGGCCCGCGCGCTTCGGCTCAGCCAGAACACCAGCGCCGACACGATCACGGCGGTTGCCACGAGGTCGGCCCAGACCGGGCGGCCGAAGTCCTGGATCTGGTCGCGCAGCCAGGTCAGCGGCAGCAGTATCCAGCCGATAACCGCGCTGATCAGCGCCAGCAGCTTGCCGATCACCCACAGCAAGGGCCCAATGATGGCGGTCGCCTCCCCGGCTGCAGCAAGCTTTCTTCCGCCATCGCCGATACTGTCGTTGAAATCGGAAAGAATCCCGGCCGTCCAGCTGACGCCGAAGCCGCGCAGCCCGCCGCCGCTCAGCAGGAAAAAGGCGACCACGGGGAATGCCAGGAAGAACAGGATGGCGTTGGGCGCCTTGCCCGGCAGCCGCGGAATCAGCAGCGGCACCAGCAGGATCGCAGCGAGAAGAAAGACCAGGTTGACCCGCCAGCGTTCCGGCTCCGGATAGAATCCATAGATGAACTGCGAGAACTTGGCCTGGATGAACGGCCAGCAGGCCCCGACCACGTCGCCCGGACCTTTCGGGAGGCAGGCGGTGCGGTCGTTACCGGTCCACACGGCGTCGATCAGCGTGAACCTGATCGTGGGCACCAGCAGGAACCACAGCAGCAGCGCGCATACGATCGTGACCAGGATATTGGACGGCGAATTGAACAGTCGCGTGCGCAGGAAGCCGATGAAGCCGGTGGTCTTCACCGGCGCCGGCCGCTCCGGCATCAGCTCCTGTCGAACGAAAACGGATGAAGAGGTGTCGCTCATCCGCCCATGCTCCGGCTGATCCGCCATCCATAGAAACTCATGATCGCGCTCGTGACCAGCGAGATCAGGAGATAGACGCCCATGGTGATGCCGATGATTTCGATCGCCTGCCCGGTCTGGCTCAGCGTCGTTCCCGCGAACACCGAGACCAGGTCGGGATATCCGATCGCCACCGCCAGCGAGGAATTCTTGGTCAGGTTGAGATACTGGTTGGTGAGCGGCGGCAGGATCACGCGCATCGCCTGCGGGATCACGATCAACCGCAGCACCGCGCCGCGCTGCAGACCGAGCGAGGAACCGGCCTCCATCTGGCCCTTGTGCACGGACTGAATGCCCGCGCGCACGATCTCGGCGATGAAGGCCGCGGTGTAGGTCGACAGCGCCAGCGTCAAGGCCACGAATTCAGGAATGACGCGCGAGCCGCCGGCGAAGTTGAACCCCTTGAGCACCGGCACTTCAAACGTGACGGGTGCGCCGAATATCAGCGAGCTGAGCAACGGCAACCCGATCAGGAGGCCAATCGCGTAAGGCCAGACCTTGATCACCTTGCCGTTCTGGAACAATTGCCGGCGCGAGTAACGCCACAGCGTAATCGCAGCCACGATCGCCAGCAGAAATGCCACGACGAATGGCTCAAAACCGGCTGTGCCGATCGGCTTTGGGATCACGAGGCCGCGGTTGCTGAGAAAGAAACTGTCGAAGGCGGAGATGCTCTGCCGCGGACTGGGCAATGCCGCGAGCACGGCGAGATACCAGAACAGAATCTGGAACAAGACCGGAAGGTTCCGGATCAGTTCGACATAACCGCCCGCGATCCGTGACAGCAGCCAGTTCGGCGACAGCCGGCCAAGCGCCACGATGAATCCGATGATCGTGGCGAAGAAGATGCCGATCACGGAAACCAGCAGCGTGTTGAGCAGGCCGACCAGGAAAACGCGGGTGTAGCTATCGGAACCCGTATACGGGATCAGGTTCTGGCTGACGTCGAAGCCGGCGGTATTGGCCAGAAATCCAAAGCCCGCGGTGATCCGCTGCGCCTGCAAATTGGCGCGGGCATTGGCGACGATCTCGTAGCAGACCCAGGCGAGCGCCGCGACGAACAGGAGCTGGAGCACGAAGCCGCTCCAGCCCGCCCGGCCACCCAGCGCCCGCTGCAGCCTGGGAAGAAGCTGCGACGGTGGTTTCCGGGGTTCGATCGACATCGTCGCAGCCCCGCGTGTGGATCAGCGGATCGGCGGCGCGTACTGGATACCGCCCTTGTTCCAGAGGTTGTTGAGCCCGCGGGCGATTTGCAGCTTCGATCCGGAGCCGACGTTGCGCTCGAAGGACTCGCCGTAATTGCCGGTTGCCTTCACGATCCGCGACAGCCAGTCCTTGGTCAGGCCGAGCTGTTCGCCGAGATTGCCGTCGGTGCCGAAAGCGCGCTTGAGCTCGGGCTTGTCGGACTTGGCCATCTCATCGACGTTCTTCTGGGTGATGCCGAGTTCTTCGGCGCCGACCATCGCAAACAGCGTCCATTTCACGATGTCGAACCACTGATCGTCGCCATGGCGGACCATCGGCCCGAGCGGCTCCTTCGATATCACCTCGGGCAGCACGACATGATCGGCCGGGTTCGCGACCTTCAGGCGCTCGGCATAGAGCTGCGAGACATCAGAGGTGAAGACGTCGCAGCGGCCGGATTCATAGGCCTTGACGGTTTCATCGGCGGTGCCGAACGCGATCACCTCGTACTTCATGTTGTTGCCCTTGAAGTAGTCGGCGAGATTCTGCTCGGTCGTGGTGCCGGTCTGCACGCAGACCGATGCGCTGTTCAGTTCGAGCGCCGAATTCACCTTCAGCGACTTTTTCACCAGAAAGCCCTGGCCGTCGTAATAGGTGACGCCGGTGAAGTTGGCGCCGAGCGAGGTGTCACGCGACAGCGTCCAGGTGGTGTTGCGCGACAGCACGTCGATCTCGCCCGACTGCAGCGCGGTGAAGCGGTCCTTGGCCGACAACGGCACGAACTTGACCTTGGTCGCATCGTTGAAGATTGCCGCGGCGATCGCCCGGCAGATGTCGACGTCGAGGCCGGTCCAGTTGCCCTTGTCGTCCGGGGTCGAGAAGCCCGGCAGGCCCTGGCTGACGCCGCAGGACAGCATGCCGCGGTCTTTGACGGTCTTGAGGGTTTGCGCCGAAGCTGCCTGGGCCGAGAGACCGGCGGCAAGGGCCAGGGTAACAACCAGAGATACGCGTTTCATGGGTCAGGCCTTTCAAGAGGTCGTCCAGAGATCGTTTTTTAGGCAACGCCTGAAATCGTTGGGCCAACCTGCTGATCCCCTGCTGGAAAAGCCGCGCACCGACCTGCAGTTCGATGTGCAGTCCGGTCAGGCAGCGGGATCGGAAATCGCGGCAGGCCCCTCAACTTGCGGCGACTGATAGTTGTCACCCATCACAGAACGACTTGCGTGCCGGGTCAAGGGGTTGACTGCCGACTTCTGTATCTTGTTATCAATTGAGCCGGCCGAGGCCAGCCGCCCGGCGGTCTTTTCGCAATCAGGATGCGGCTGCGGCATAACGTCTTGGGTGACGGCAAACGCGCGCCCTCTTCGAGAGGCGGCTCGTCCAAGCCGCACACCCCGAAACGATGCTAGTCATCGGGATCGGTTATCGGGGATCGCGGCAGGAAGGCCAGCGGAGCCTCGTCAACCTCGGCGTGTTCGACGGTTTGACCGTTTCGAAGACATGAGGGCGGTCTCGATCGCGGATTTGCTGCGTTGCAGGCCCGCCGCGGGAGGCGCCAACCGCGGTCCATATGGCGGTCGTGACCGTCGGTCACCGGGCACAACCCCGGGTTTTTGCGGACCACGGACTGCCACCGTAACCACCCGTTCACCATGACGGCGAAACCTGCCGTGCCGATCCGCCCAAAAGCTCAATCCTCAAGGTCCCCTACACCTTTGGTGCCTAGTCATGGCTCGAGGGGTTGACCGTCATTGCCGTGCAAGTGGGACGTCCCGGCGTAAGAGTAAGTAGAGCGTATGAATATCGCACGTGTCGTCGTTCTGACCATCGCGTTGAGCGCGGGCGGCGTAGCCGCCTATCTCGCTCGCGGGACCGAAGAAAAATCGCGCCCTGCTGCCGAACCAGTGGCGCAGCTGCCGACAGCGGAGGTCCTGGTCGCCAAATCCGAGATCGCACTCGGCCAGGTGGTCAAGCCGGAGGATCTGCAATGGCAGGTCTGGCCGGCGGCGACCGCCAGCGGCAGCGTGATCAACCGCGCCGGCAGAGCCGACGCCATCAACGAAATCGCCGGCTCCATTGTACGCGCTCCCTTCATCGCGGGCGAACCGATCCGCGAGCAGAAGCTCGTCAAGGCCAACGGCTCCGGCTTCATGGCCGCGATCCTGCCGACCGGCATGCGGGCGGTCTCGACCGAGATTTCGGCGGAAACCGGCGCCGGCGGATTCATCCTGCCCAACGACCGGGTCGACGTGATCCTGTCCAGGCGCGAGAAAAACCCGGACGGCAAGGGCGCCGATCTCGTCGTCGCGGAAGTCATTCTCACCAATGTCCGTGTGCTGGCGATCGATCAGGCCCCGAAGGAAAAAGAGGGAATCAACACCCTCCTCGGCAAGACCGCGACGCTGGGGCTGAAACCCGAACAGGTCGAGACGCTGGCGCGCGCACGCCAGGGCGGCACCCTGTCGCTCGCATTGCGCAGCATCACCGACGTCAACGTGGCTGAAAGCCATTCCGACGAGCAGGTCCTGAAGCGAAACGACGGCCTCAACGTCGTTCGCTACGGGGTCGCCAATCAAACGACGGCACAGAAGTGACCGAAAGGACGCGAAATGAAGTTTGGGGGAATTCAGTCAACCGTGGCGGCTGGCGCCGCATTGTTGCCAGCCGTGGCCATGCTGACACTTGGACCGCTGCTGCCGGTCGTTGCAGCCGAATCCGATAAGGATCCCGTCACAACGTCGGCCATCGGCCCGTCCGTCAAGACGCGCTTTCTCGCACTCGGCGTCGGCAAGTCCATGATCGTCGACCTGCCGCGCGACGTGAAAGACGTGCTGGTCGCCGATCCCAAGGTCGCCAACGCGGTGGTTCGATCCTCGCAACGCGCCTATATCATCGGCGCCGCGGTCGGCCAGACCAACGTCGTGTTCTTCGATGCCGACGGCCAGCAGGTCGCCTCCTACGACATCGCCGTCAAGCGAGACCTCAACGGCGTGCGCGCCGCGCTCAAGCAATCGCTGCCGGGAATCCAGATCGAGGGCGTCGGCGACAGCGTCCTGCTGACCGGCTCGGTATCGAGCCCGGTCGAAGCCCAGCAGGCCGGCGAGATCGCCGCCCGATTGGTGGGAGGCGCCGACCGGGTCGTCAACTCGATCGCGGTTCGCGGCCGCGATCAGGTGATGCTCAAGGTCAACGTCTCGGAAGTGCGCCGCGACATCATCAAGCAGATGGGCGTCGATCTTTCGGCCAGCATGAACTACGGCACGGCGGTCGTGAACTTCAACAACAGCAACCCGTTCACCGCTTTCGGCCGCCCGCTGGTGTCCGAAAACGGCTTGAGCGCCTCGAGCGTCCTGAAGGGCCTGCCGACCGTCACCGCCACCATGCGCGCGATGGAGAGCGCGGGCGTGGTGCGAACGCTGGCCGAACCGAACCTGACCGCGATATCCGGCGAGTCCGCGACCTTCGTCGCTGGCGGTGAATTTCCGATCCCCGCCGGCTATTCGTGCGATCCCGTCACGCGGGTCTGCACCACCCAGATCCAGTACAAGAAATTCGGCATCTCGCTCAACTTCACCCCGGTGGTGCTCACCGAAGGCCGCATCAGCCTGCGGGTGATGACCGAAGTCTCCGAAATGTCGAACGACAATGCGATCACGCTAAACCAGAACGGATCTTCGCTGACCGTTCCCTCGATCAAGACCCGCCGCGCGGAGACAACGCTGGAGATTCCTTCGGGCGGCTCGATGGCGATGGCCGGGCTGATCCAGGAGCAGACCAAGCAGGCCGTCAACGGCTTGCCCGGTCTCGACCAGTTGCCGGTTCTCGGCGCGCTGTTCCGCAGCCAGGACTTCGTCAACAACCAGACAGAACTGATGGTTCTGGTGACGCCCTACGTGGTCCGCGCGGTCGCACAGAAGGAATTGTCCCGCCCCGACGACGGGTTCGCGCCGGCCTCCGATTCCCAGTCCACGCTGCTGGCCCGCATCAACCGGATTTACGGACTTGTCGCTCACGTCGACACGATCGGCGTATCCCAGGGCAGTTTTGGGTTCATCATTGACTGAGGCGGAAGCGCGCCACCGCGCCGGGGACGAGGATAGAACGATGACGAACAGAAGACCGCTCGATCGCTTCGGCACCGTGCGCCTGGCCGGCGCCCTTCTCGGCCTGTCGGCCGTGCTCGGCGCCTGCAACCAGACCACGGAAATCGTGACGGCCAGCGTGCCGAACGATTACCGCCAGCGTCATCCGATCGCCGTGACCGAAGCCGACCGGTCGATCGTCGTATTCGTCGGCCGGGCGCGCGGCGGGCTCTCCGGGCCGCAGCGCATCGACGTGATGGGATTGGCGCAGACATGGGTCCGCGAGGGCACCGGCGCGATCATCGTCGACGTGCCGATCGATACCCCGAACGCGCGCGCTGCAGCAGCTTCGTTCCGCGAAATCCAGTCGGTGCTGATGGCCGGCGGCGTGCCCGCACGCGCGATCACGCTGCGGCAATACCGCCCCGACGATCCCCGGACCCTGCCGACGATCAGGCTGAGCTATCCGAAGATTTCGGCCGTCGCAGGCCCTTGCGGCCTGTGGCCGGATGACCTCGGTCCGAACATCGACAACCCCCGCTACAATGAGAACGTGTCCTACCACAATTTCGGCTGCGCGACGCAGCGCAACCTCGCCGCGATGATCGACAATCCGGCGGACCTGGAGCAGCCGCGCCCCGAAACGCCTGCCTACACCTCCCGGCGCAACATCGCCTTCGAAAAATACCGGCGGGGCGTCACCACCAGCACCACCTATCCCGAAGCCGACAAGGCCAAACTGAGCGATACAGGCAAATGATCAGTCGCGTTTTTCAGAACTCCGACGAACATCTGGACGACACGGCGGCGCCGGCCGAGGAATATATCTCGCCGGCACCGCGCGTCTCCGTGCAGGCCTACTGCGCCAGCGTCGCGGTCGCTACCGCTGTGCGCGCGGCCAGCGAAGACCGCCGCCTCGGCAAGGCGCATCTGACGGTCCACATGGGCGGCATCGCCGCCGCCATCGACGCCTATCACACTGCGCCGACGCCGAACGTCATCGTGCTGGAGACTGAATCGGGCCGCGACATCCTCGAAGGACTGGATGAACTCGCGGCCGTCTGCGACGCCGGCACCCGCGTCGTCGTGATCGGCAGCGCCAACGACGTCACGCCATATCGCGAACTGGTGCGTCGCGGCATCAGCGACTACGTCACCGGACCGGTCGAACCGATCGATATCGTACGCACGATCTGCGGTCTATACGCAGCCTCCGAAGCGGTTGCCGTCGGCCGCATCATCGCCGTCGTCGGCGCCAAGGGCGGCGTCGGCGCATCCACCGTGGCGCACAACGTGGCCTGGGCGATCGCGCGCGACCTGGCGCTGGATTCGGTCGTGATTGATCTCGACCTCGCCTTCGGCACCGCCGGCCTCGACTACAATCAGGATCCGCTGCAGGGTATTGCCAACGCCGTTTCGCAACCGGAACGGCCCGACACCGCGTTCATGGAGCGGCTGCTGGCGAAGTGCACTGACCGTCTCAGCCTGCTCGCGGCGCCGGCGACACTGGACCAGGTCTACGATTTCGGCGCCGACGCCTTCGACGCGATCTTCGACACGATGCGCATGACGACACCCTGCATCGTGCTCGATGTGCCCCATCAATGGTCGGCATGGACCAAGCGCGCGCTGGTCGGCGCCGATGACATCCTGATCGTCGCCGAGCCCGATCTTGCCAACATGCGCAACGCCAAGAACATGCTGAACGTGCTGAAGGCCGCGCGGCCGAACGACCGCCCGCCGCTGTACTGTCTCAATCAGGTCGGCATGCACAAGCGCCCGGAAATCAGCACGCGTGAATTCGCCAAGGCGATCGAAAGCCAGCCTATCGCAGCCATTCCGTTCGATTCGAAGATGTTCGGCACGGCCGCCAACAACGGTCAGATGATCGCGCAGATATCCGCCAAGCACCGCACCACCACGATGTTTCTTCAGATGGCGCAACGGCTGACGGGCCACGCGGTGACCAAACGGACATCGTTCCTGACACCGATCATCAGGAAACTGCAGGGTGTGAAGGCTCGCCGGGCGTAACAGGCGTTTGGAGAATTATTCGACGCGGCCGCTGGCCGCGATCGGCATCTTTCCGACCTCCGCCCGCGCGTTCTCCTTGTCCTTGCGCGACAGCATGCGCTTCAACTGCGCGACGTTCGCGGCCGCCTCCGCTGGCGGCAGGTCGGCCTTGACGATTTTTTCGGCCTCGGCGAGACGGCCCTGCAAGCCGACTGTCAGCGCCAGGTTGGCCCGCACCCGCGGATCGGTCCCCGCCCGCGCATGCGCGCGCCGCAACGTCTCCTCCGCCCTCGCAAGATCCTTCGAAAGCACGTAGGACAGTCCGAGATTTGAGAGCACGGAGGGTTCTTCCGGTGCGATCTTCAGCGCGCTCGCATAATATTGCCGCGCCTCCTCATATCGCCCGAGTTGGTCCAGCGTCGCTCCCTGCGCCGACAATAGCCGCCAGTCCGGATCCTCGGGGCTATGGGCGCGGCCGAGAACGTCGAAGGCTTGCTGGAAATTGCCGTTGTCGGCGAGTGCCCGGCCATAACCGGCAAGCAGCGCCTTGTTGCTGGGGTGGGCGATGGTGGCCTGTTCGAGCACCGCGACCGCCTGCGACCGCTGTCCGATCGCGCGGAGCGCCCTTCCATATCTCAGAGCCGCGTCGGCATCCTTCGGATTGGCGCGATAGCGTTCCTGGGTGAGTTCGACCTCACGCCGCGGGTCGGCGGCGCGGGCGGGCTCGGCCGTCTCACCGAGCGAACCGGTAATGTCGGAAAGCCCCGGGGTCGAGCAGCCGCCAAGCCCCGGCGCCAAAGCCAGGAAGGAAGCACACGCAAGCAGTCGCGCGATGCGGGAGGGATTATACGACTTCACGAGCATGCACCTGGACTCACGGCGGGACTGTCCAGAAGTGTTCACAGCTTAACCCTAAGTTCAGGTTAAACCGGCCCGCTTTTCGGTAATAAGAGACCTTTCGAGGGCGCTTTGCCCTCGCCTGTGGCCCTCCCGCTCCGCGAGAGACGCGGCGGCGATCGCTTCAGTCGAGGAATTGAGCGCCGAACTCGCAGCCGATTCGCCAGGCCAGCTTGCATTGGCGCGGCCGGCCTTCCGAGAAGATCACCGTGAATTCGGTTGGAATCTCCGGGTATTCGGCGATGATTTTCACACCGCCGTCGGACATGTCCGTGATCATGCAATCGCGCGGCAAGCCGCCGGTCGCGAACTGTATCTTTGCAAAATTCCTGCACGCACGACGTTCGCTGCTGCGCCGATTCGCCAACATGTCGATCCCTGGCCCTGTTCGATCTGCTTCACCCGATGGTGCAGCAGCTTTACCGAAGAAACGTTGGAATTGGCCTATCGCAACTGCTCGCAATGTTGCGATCGCCTTCGAAGTCCGTTTACCAAATCCCGCCCATTCAGCGATTCAAAAGCCCAAACGCCGGCAAATGAAGCTCACGGCGCAGCCGCCGGCGTCGCAATTTTCGGCAAATTAAAGGGTTGATCCCCCCTCTATTGGCGATAGCCTGACCCCTTACGACTCCAACGACTGGAACTGAAGCGTATGGGAAGCCTGGTTCTGCTCGACCTGATGGGTGGCGTTGCCCTGCTGCTGTGGGGCCTGCACATGGTCCACAGCGGAATTCTGCGTGCGTTCGGCCCCGACCTGCGACAGTTGCTGGCAAAGGCTCTCGGCAACCGTTTCGCCGCCTTCGGCGCCGGCCTCGGATTGACGGCGCTGCTCCAGAGCAGCACGGCGACGGCGCTGCTGACGAGTTCCTTTACGTCGGAGGGGCTGGTCAGCCTGGTGCCTGCACTTGCCATCATGCTCGGCGCCAATGTCGGCACCACCCTGATCGTGCAGATCCTTTCGTTCAACATCTCCGCCGTGGCGCCCGTCCTGTTCATCATCGGGCTGGTCTCGTTCCGCAGCGGTCCGCGTTCGCGCATCAAGAACATCGGCCGCGTCTTCATCGGCCTCGGCCTGATGCTGCTGGCGCTGCACATCCTGCTCAATACGCTGGCGCCGGCGGAGAACGCACCCGGCGTCCGCGTCTTCATGAACGCCATCACCGGCGACCCCGTTCTCTGCATCATCTTTGCGGCCCTGGTGACCTGGCTGGTGCATTCGAGCGTCGCCAGCGTGCTGCTGGTGATGTCGCTGGCCTACGCGCACTTCATCACGCCCTACGCGGCGCTGGCACTCGTGCTCGGCGCCAATCTCGGCAGCGCCATCAATCCGCTTGTCGAAGGCGCGCGGCGAGACAATCCCGCAAGCTATCGCCTGCCGCTCGGCAACCTCCTCAACCGGCTGGCCGGGATACTGCTGGTGGCGCCGTTCCTGCAGCCGATCTCGGAACTGTTGACCTCCTGGCAGCCGGATCTGGCCAGGGCAACCGCGCTGTTCCACATCGCGTTCAACATCGCGACCGCAGTTCTTTTCATCGGCCTGCTCGACGGCATATCGCGGCTGCTGAAGACGCTGCTGCCCGAGCGCGTCAGGGAGACCGACCCGTCAGGGCCGCGTTACCTCGATGAGAGCGCGCTCGATACCCCTTCGCTCGCCCTGGCGGACGCCGCGCGCGAGACGCTGCATATGGGCGATCACGTCGAGATCATGCTGCGCAAGGTGATGACGGCGATGATGACCAACGATCGTACACTGGTCGACCAGGTCTCAGCGATGGACAACAGCGTCGACAGCCTCGACGAGGCGATCAAGCTCTATGTCACCAAACTGACCCGCGGCAGTCTCGACGAGCGCGAGGGGCAGCGGGCGATGGAAATCGTCTCGTTCGCCATCAACCTCGAACATATCGGCGACATCATCGACAAGAACCTGAGCGAACTGGCGACCAAGAAGATCAAGCGCCGGTTCCAGTTCTCCGCAGAGGGCGCCGAGGAGCTTTCGGCCTTCCACAAGCGCACGATGGAATCGCTGCGGATCGCCTTCGGCGTTTTCATGTCCGGCGACGTCAACGAGGCCCGCAAGCTGCTGGCCGAGAAGACGGCGCTTCGCAACACCGAGTTGGCCGCCACCGAACGGCATCTGGACCGCCTGCGCGAGGGCAGGCCCGAGACCATCGAGACCACCTCGCTGCATCTCGACGTGCTGCGCGACCTCAGGCGCATTCATTCGCACATCTGTTCGGTCGCCTACCCCGTGCTCGATGCCGCCGGCGAACTCGCCGCCCATCGCGCTGCCGAGGCTGACCTCGCCACGCTGCCCGCCCCCGGCGCACGGCCGCGGATGATCTAACGGTCCAACGTCTTCGACGCCTTGCCGCGATGCTTGACGATCAGCATGATGTTCCTGATGTAGATGATCGTGGCCGCCGCCTGGCCGATGATGATCACGGGCTCACGCTTGGCGATGCCGTAGACCAGTGTCATCAGCCCGCCGCCCATCGAAAAGAACCAGAACGCAATCGGAATCACGCTTCGTCCGGCGCGTTCGCTCGAGATCCACTGCACCAGGAAGCGCGCGGTGAACAGCAGTTGCGCGACCAGCCCGAATGCCAGCCAGAAATCGAACTTGGCGACGAAGACATCGTAGAGATAATCGCCGAGCGCCTGCCCGTATTGAATCAGCATCAGAAAACCTCGGTCGCAACAGGCGTCGGCTTCTTGCGCCGGATCAGCCACCACACGCCGAGCAGGTCCATGATCCCGATCCATAGCCGGTCGAAGAAGCCGTAGTTCGAGACGCCGGAATGGCGCGGACGGTCGACGACGTCGACATAGGCGATGTCGAAGCCTTCACGGCGCACCAGCGCCGGCAGGAAACGGTGCAATCCGTCGAAATAGGGCATCGAGAGGAACACCTCGCGCGGAAACGCCTTCAGCCCGCAGCCCGTATCGCGGGTGCCGTCGCTGAGAATGGCCTTGCGAACCGCGTTGGCGATTTTCGACTGCAGTTTCTTGAAGCCGGTGTCCTTGCGTCCGACCCGCTGGCCGGCCGCAAGGCCTACGCGGCCGCCGCCGCTCTCGACCGCGGAAATCAACTCCGGCAGGAATGCCGGGTTGTTTTGCCCGTCGCCGTCGAGCGTGGCCACGATGGCGCCGCGCGCCGCGCGCACGCCGCTGCGCACCGCCGCCGATTGCCCGGAGGAACCGGCATGTTTGAGCTGCCGGATCTCCGGATGCTGCTTCATCAGCGCCGCCAGCCGTTCGGCGGTCGCATCCGTCGAGCCGTCATTGACGTAGATGATCTCGTAGATCCAGCGGCCTTCGAGCGCGCTGACGATCTCCGCGACCAGGGGCGCCACGTTCTCCGCTTCATTGCGCACTGGCACAACGATGGAAACGGCAACCGTACCTCTGTCGGAAGTAGTCAAATCGACTCTCGTCTGGCTGGCTTGAAAAAGGCCCCGAACCGGGCACATCGGTTCGCCTGGCGGCGACCGCTTTTATGGGGCGGAAGCGCCCCGGGCAACCCTTTTGAGGCGCCCGGACGACGGCCCAACAAGGGACACAATGGTGCCGTCGCGCTGGATCGCAAATCCCAGCCGGCGGGCCGCAAACCAGTATCGCACGAACATCGCGCAGACGATTCCGACCAGCGCCCCGGCGACGACGTCGCTTGGGTGATGGGCCAGCAACACCAGCCGGGTAGCCGCAATAACCAGGGCATAGACAGCCATCGCCACCCGCGCCTTTGGCCAGACCGCAGCGACCGCGACGGCGAGTGCAAAAGCCGTCGTGGCGTGTCCCGACGGAAAACTGGCATAGGCCGGGGTTCCCGCAAAGTGCGAGAAATTGAAGGCGTTGGCCTCGCCGCCGACGAACGGACGGCCGCGGCCGACGCACCATTTGATCACGTCGGTGACGAAAGCGGAAACCGCGACCGCAAGGAACAGGAACTGCAGACGCGTTCCCAGACCGAGCAACAGCGAACGCTGCATTCCGTGCAAGGCCGGCGCTGCGAAGGCAACCGCGATCAGCAGCCCGCCGAGTGCCAGCAGCACATATTCGTCCTTGCCGAAATCCGTGAGGATGCGAACCCACCACAGCGAGGGCGTGCCACGCTTGGGCATCTGGCCGATTTCCCATGCATCGAGCGCGTACATCAGCACGATGACGGCGGCGCCGAGACCGGCGGAAAGCCACAACACGTGCCGCGCCGCCCGCCGCGCGGCCTCGGCCCGCCGCGAATGCGACGGCGAGCGCACGAGCTGAGCCAGCGACAACCATGCGAGCTTCACGAAACGCGATGCGTAATGCTGGGATTCGCCGAAAGCGGTGCTCCCGGGCATTTTACTCCGTGCCTTCCGAGCGGAAGATGGCGATCGAAACGGCCCTGCCCTGCGAGATGTTATAGCCCTCGACCCGTGTCGCCACGTTGTAGCGCAGCCCAATCGCTTCGGCGCGCTGGGCAAAGGCGCGTTCCGATCGCGACTCCACCAGCGCGAAGCGGCAACTGCCCTGCGCGAGGAAATCTGCAGCACCCGATCCGTCGGTCAGCCGCGTGTCGGTGCCGGTCATGAAGACGAGGCTCGGCTCATGGAAACCTGCCGCCGCGGCCTTGGGGCCGACGCAGACGACGTTGCGAAGCGCGCGCGCGATGCCGGCACTCGGAAACATCGCCGTCAGCGATGGCATCACGATGCCGTAGACGGCGATCGACAGAAACATCGCGGCCACCACCGCATTCAGCAGCGAACGCTCGGCGCGGCTGTCCTCGAACAGCCACCACGCGATCAGGCCGAAGATCATCGCCGCCGCCAGGAACGGCCAGGCCGGAAACGCCGGGTAATGCGTCAGCTTGATCGCCCCGGCCACGGCGGCGACCGACGCCAACGCCGGAATGACGAACCACCATGCCGCGCCGCGCCGAAGCCATGATCGCGACAGCACGCGGCGCTCGACCGCGCCCGCGGTGAGGATCGCAATCGCCGGATAGAGCGGCAGCACGTAATGCGGCAGCTTGGTCAGCACGAGTTCGAACGCGATCCATGACGGGATCAGCCACGCCAGCAGATACTGCGCGCCAGGCTCCCGCCGCGCGCGCCACACCGCCGGCGCCGCCATCCCCGCCAGCGCAGCGCCCGGCCAGAACGTGATCCAGAACAGCAGCAGATAAAGACCGGGCGGCGCGCCGTGCGACTCCTGCGCGGCGAACTTACTCAGCATGTCGCCGCCGAGCGAATTGGAGAAGAACGCCTCGCCCGCGCGCCAGAAGATCGCAACGAACCACGGCAGCACCAGTACCAGCGTCCAGATCAGGCCCCAGACCGGCCGCAGCCGCCACAGCCACGCTGCCGAACGGTCGAGGATCGCGAGCGGCAGGATGGTCAAGCCGACGAACAGCAGGATCAGCGGCCCCTTGAGCAGGATGCCGCCGGCCAGCGCGGTCCAGAAGATCGCCGGCGCACTCCAGGGCGGACGCGCCGGATCCTCGCCGCGCTGCCAGGACAGATAGACCCGCGCCATCGCCCCCATCGCTGCGACGACGGTCAAGAGCAGCATCGCGTCGGTCTTGGCCAGCCGTGCTTCGACGCCGAGCAGGACGGAGGCACACATCATCAGCGCGGCAAGCGCCGCGCCGCGGCGGGTCACGAAGGCGAGCGCCGCCCAATAGGTCAGCAGCACCGCGCCGATGGCGCCGATCAGCGAGGGAATCCGGTAGAGCCAGATCCTGATTTCGGCACGCGGCAGCCCGAGCGCCGAGACGCCTTCGACCACGGCAGCCTGCATCCAGTAGATCCCCACCGGCTTCTTGTAGCGAACGTCGTCCTGAAAGCGGATGTCGACGAAATCGCCGCTCTCGACCATCTGCTTGGTCGCCTGGGCAAACCGTGCCTCGTCGCGGTCGATGGCCGGAATGTTGAAGAAGCCCGGCAGGAACATCACGAGGCCGCACAGCACCAGGAACACGATGGTGCGGGCATGGCTGGCGGTGGCAAAGTCGAACGCTGCGGCCAGCCGGCGGCTGGAATGCGCAGGTTTTACAGACTGTTGGCCTGCGCCAAAGCGAGGCGGTTGCAAGGTTTCAACCATGCTGTTCGCTTACGATGAAACCGCATTGCAAACAACACCACAGAATCCCCCTATCCGGTTGTCCCCGGTAGCTTTTTCCTTACTGTACCCGGATCACCACGGTATCTGCCGCCCCGGTCGCATCGATCACCGTCAGGCGGGCAAAACCCGGTCCAGGCGGCTCGACGAGCCGCTGACGCCGGCTGTCGATCTCCCCGACCGAGGTGCCGTTGAGCATGATGGTCAGCGGCAGCACGCCGCCGGCCACCCTGACCGGCATCGGTGCGGCCTGCCCATCACCCGAACGCTCAACATCGATCCGCGACCCGTTCAGCGGAAACTGGATGTGTGGCGCCTGATCGCTGCTGGTCCTGACCAGTTCGCCGGCTGGACGGAAGCGCCGCAACGGCAGCGGCAGCTTGGCGTTGCTGGCAACCAGCACGCCCTTCGGCGCCTTCGGCAGCGCTGCTGGAATCTTCCCGGTGCGGGCGAAGGCGTCGAACAGGATCGGCGCAGCAGCCGTCCGGCCGACCAGACCCGGCACCGGCGCGCCGTCGGGACGCCCGACCCACACCCCTATCGTGATGCGGCCGTCGAAGCCGACCGACCAGGCGTCGCGATAGCCGTAACTGGTGCCGGTCTTGAACGCGATCCTGTTGTGCACGCCGTTCTCCGGCGGCGGCGTGCCGAGCAGCACGCTGCCGACCTGCCAGGCCGCCGCCTGATCCATCAGCCGCAGCGGCTCGCGATCGTCGTTCGCCAGCACCATCTCGCGCAGCGGCCGCGCGGAGCCAAGCCGTGCCAGACCAGTGTAGAGTTGCGCCAGATCCTGCAGCGTGATGCCGACGCCTCCCAGGCCCATCGCCAGGCCGGGCGCTTCATCCTTCGGCAGCACCAGAGTGCCGCCGGCCTGCTTCAGACGCGACGACAGCCGGCTGGAGCCGACGCGATCCAGCAACGCAATCGCCGGCACGTTCAGCGAAAGCTGCAGCGCCTTGCGCACCGGCACCGTGCCCTGGAAGGACATGTCGAAATTTTCCGGCGCATAGGAGCCGAACCGGACAGGACGGTCATCGATCAGGCTCTCGGGATGCACAACGCCATCCTCGAAGGCCAGACCGTAGATGAAAGGCTTCAATGTCGATCCGGGCGAGCGAACCGCGCGGGTCATGTCCACCTGTCCGGCGCGACGCTCGTCGAAATAGTCGGAGGAGCCGACACGGGCCAGCACGTCGCCGCTCTCATTGTCGACCGCGATGATCGCGACCGAAATGTTCGGCCCCTGCGCCACCGCGCGGTCACGCGCCAGCGCCTCCAGCGCTTTCTGCAAACCGGAGTCCAGCGTCAGCTTGACGATGGGCGTGTCCGACACCGTCGCCATCGCGGCGTCGGAGGAATGCGGCGCCAGGATCGGCATCGGCCTGCGCAGCTTGGGCACCGCGACCGCCCTCGCCTGCGCGGCGTCCTCCTGCGACACCACGCCGTCCTCGACCATGCGGTCGAGCACGCGGTCGCGGGCGGCATGGGCGGCTTCCGGGTGGCGATCGAGCCGGCGGCGTTCCGGCGATTGCGGCAGCGCCACCAGCAGCGCGGACTCCGCCAGCGTCAGCCGTTTCGGCTCCTTGCCGAAATAGGCAATGGAAGCGGCACGGACGCCTTCGAGGTTTCCACCGAACGGCGCCAGCGCGAGATAGAGATCGAGGATCTCGTCCTTGTTCAGTTGCCGTTCGAGCTGAACCGCGCGCACCATCTGGCGCAGTTTTGCGTAGAGCGAGCGCTCGCGCCGCGGCTCGATCAGCCGCGCCAGCTGCATCGTGATGGTCGAGCCGCCGGAGACGATGTGGCCGCGGGTGAGGAGTTGAAGCGCCGCGCGCCCCAGCGCCAGCGGATCGACGCCGCCATGATCGCGGAAACGGTGGTCTTCGTAGGCCAGCAGCAGCTTGAGATATCCGGGATCGACCGATGTCCTGGCATCGACCGGCAGCCGCCAGCGGCCGTCGGCCATCGCATAGGCACGCAGCAGCTTGCCGTTACGGTCAACGACGGTGGTGGAGACTTTTCGCGCGGACTCCAGCGGCAGCGGCCCGAGCGAGACGACCCAGGCGGCGAAGGCCGAGAAGCCGACGAGGAATACGACAACCACGAATGTCGCCATGCGCGTGAACCGCCGCATGTTCGCAGCGCCGTCATGGCCGGGCTTGTCCCGGCCATCCACGTCTTCTTCACCGCCGACAACAGCCGTGGATGGCCGGGTCGAGTCCGGGCATGACGAGGATTGTTGCTGGTTCGGTTCGCCACTCATTTCGCCGCTCGTACCTCGACGGAACCCGTGCCGGTGCGGCCGTAGCGCGAGGGGTTGTACATGTCCTCGACATGGGCCTGCGGCAGCACGTATTTGCCGGGCGATACCGCGCGTACGATGTAGGCCACGGTGAATACCGACTTGTCGTCGCCGGCGCGATCGATGGCTGCCGTGAAGCGGTCGTCGCGGAACTCGGCATGCTCCGGCTCTTCGCCATCCTCGATCCAGTCCAGCGTGCCGCTATCACCCGACGACACCAGATGCGGGTTGTCGATCTCGAGTCCCGCCGGAAGATAATCGGCCACCATGATGTGCCCGTATTCCGGCTTTGCCTCGGTGATCTTCAACACGACCGCAAAGCGATCGTTCTGTTTGGCCTTGCTGACGTCGGCGGGCTTGCCGTCGAGCGTGAAGTAACTGCGCTCGATCTTGAAGCCATTGGAGGCCGCAGGCTCCGGGGTCACCGGCGACCCCGACACCGAGACCACCGCCTGTACCGGCGCATCGCCGGTATTGGTGACCTTGACCGGCTTGCCGGCCAGCGCCTCAGCCTTGTAGCTGCGGTACACAGCAGCTTTGGCGGGCGTGCCGTCGATGTCCAGCGCCAGCGTTTCCTTCGACAGCGCGCGCGAGGCCAACACCAGCCACGCGTTTTCCTGCGTCGAGGTGTACGGCGAAAGACCCCTCGCCACTTCGACGCGCTGAACGGCCTGCGTCAGCGTTGCCCGCGGCGCGTTGCCTTCGCTCGCGAGCGAAACCAGCGCCGCCGCATCGCGCAGCGCCGAGCCGTAGTCGGTGCGGCCGAACTCGAGCACCGGCTTTGGCGCCAGCGCATCGAGCGCCGCCCCATAAACCCGCTCTGCCCTCGTTCGGTCTCCGACCAGCGCCAGCGCCGCCGCGAGCTGTGACTTCGCGATCGGAGTGGCGAGGTCGGCGAGCTTGGTGTCGGCGAGGTAACGGAGATCGCCGATCGGGGCGGCACCGTTGCGCGCGAGCACGTAGAGGCCGTAGGCGAGATCGAGGCCGCCGTCCTTCTCCGGCTCGCTGGCGTTGACCACGGAGTTTTTGATGCGATCGAGGGCGTTCTTGAACAGCACATCCGGCACCGCAAATCCCTTTTCGCGGGCGCGAGTCAGGAAATCTGTCACGTAGGCATCGAGCCAGGCGTCGTCTCCGCCCGCCGACCAGAGGCCGAACGAACCGTTCGAGCCCTGCCGCGCCAGCAGCCTCTCGATGGCGTCCCGGATGCGCTGGTCGACGGCGGTATCCATCGCCAGATGCGCGCCGGCCGCGAGGTCGTTGACGTAAAGCAATGGCATCGCGCGGCTCGCGATCTGCTCGGAGCAGCCGTGCGGATAGCGATCCAGCGCTTTCAGGATCGTTGCTGCGTCCAGTGCCGTCGACAGGCTGACCGACAGCGACACGCTGCCGGTGCCGGATACGAGGTCTGAGAACATGTCCGGCGTCAGCGTCAGGCTCTCGCCCTTGGCCAGTGTCCGGATCGAGCGCCGCGCCAGCACCTGCGTCGCCGCCTTGACGTCGAGCGCATAGTGCCGCGCCAGCGTCAGCCCGTTCGGTCCCTTGATGTCGACGTCGAGATTGGCAGTACCCGCTCCGCCGGCATCGATTGCGAGCGCCATCGAGGTCCGCTGTTTGGCCGCGAGCTTGACCGTCGTGGTGGGATTACCCGTCACCTTCACCGGGCCCGAGGTCTTGACGCTGATGCTATAGTCGCCAGGTGCGCCCTCGACATTGTCGAGGTCGAAACTCATCGTGCCCTTGTCGCCATTCAGCAAAAAGCGCGGCAGCGTCGCCGTCAGCACCACGGGATCCCGCACCGTGACATCGACCATCGCCCGGCCAAGCTTCGTCGCGTTCCATGCCACCGCCATCACGCGGGCGGTGCCGGCAAACTCGGGAATGTCAAAACTGATCTCGGCGGTGCCGTCGGCGCCGACGGTGACGATGCCCGAATAGAGCGCCAGCGGCTTTTGCGTGGGCGGCGAGCCTTGCAGATCGGCGCCGGCGGAATCGCCGCCGGTCCTGATCTGGCCGCGCGTGCCCTGCATGCCGTCGATCAGTTGCCCATAGAGGTCGCGGATCTCGGCGGTCAGGCGGCGCTGGCCGAGATAGTAATCATCCGGCGCCGGCGGCTTGTAGTTGGTCAGATTGAGAATGCCGACATCGACCGCGGCGACGACGATCCTGGCGTCTTCGCCGGCATTGAGCCCGCCGAGCTTGACCGGAATCTTCAAGGTCGTGCCGGGCCGGACCAGCGGCGGCGGCGACAGCGTGACCGCAAGCGTTCGCGTCTTCTTGTCGATGCCGAACCATTTCAGGCCGATCGCTCTACCAGGCATCCGCAGTGCCGCCGCATCGAGCGGACGGCGCAGCGTCGCCAGCACGTAGGCGCCGGTGCCCCAGTCCTTGCCGACCGGGATCCTGACCTGCTGGGTGCCTTCGGTGACATCAATTGTCTGTGTCGTCAGCAGGCGGTCGCCGAGCACGTTGACGGTGAGCCTGCCTGCCGTGCGGGCGTTGACCGACACTACCATGGTGTCGCCAGAGGCGTATTCCGCCTTGTCGACCGAGGTTTCCAGCAGGTCCGGCGTGTCGGCGCTGCCGTCGGAGTACCAGCCGACGTCGAACTGCACCGACGTGACGGGCCCGTCCGCCTCGATCGACTTGACGTCGAGGCGGTAGCGGCCCGGCTCCGGCGAGACGGACACCCGCGCCGCCTTGTCGGCAGCCAGCGTCAGGTCGCCGTCGGCAACGCGCCTGGTCGATTTGACCGGCTCATATTCCCATGAAGAGTTCTGGCGATACCATTGATAGCGCGACTCGATCTTCAGCAGTTCGTAGCGCAGGCCGTCGCGCGGCAGTTGCCTGCCGTCGGCACCGACGAAGATGACGTCGAACTCGGCCTTGTCGCCTTCGGCAACACTCTTGTCGCTGAACAGCGGCTTGACGCCGATCAGGGCCGCACTCGGCGCCACCGGCAGCACCAGCTTGCGTTCGACCGCGCGGCCGCCGGTTTCCACCATGCGGATGAAGATCTGGGCTTCCTGCGGGCGGGTCGAGGTCGGCGCCTTGGCGAGCGACACCGGGAAGGTTGCGACCCCATTGGCGTCTGCCTCCGGCAGGCTCTCGATCGGTGTACGTTCGTTGCTGGCGGTTTCCTCATCCGCCACGCCGAACTGGTAGCCGGGATAGCCGGGCCGGCCCGACGCGGCCGGTGCGACCAGCATGTCGCCTTCGAGCTGCAGGCCCGAGGCCGGCGCGCCGTAGAGGAACTTGCCGGCGACCTTCAGCTCAACCGGCGCATCAGCCTTGATCATCTTCTCCTTGGCCGAGATGTCGAATTCGATCCGCTCGGGGACGTAATCCTCGACCATGAACGTGGTCTCGCCGACGGGCGAACCCTTGGGGTCCGTGAACGCCCTCACCCGCCAGGTCCCGGTCGGGACCGCCGAATTGAGCGGAACGGCCATCGACCGCCCGCCCGCGCCTTGATCGGGAAGCTGCGCCCGACGGAATTCGACGCCGTCCGGCCGCTCGATCACCAGTGTCAGCGGTCCGCCGGCCATGGCGTTGCCCTGACCGTCGCGCAGCAGCGCAGTCAGATAGACCGTCTCGCCCGAACGGTAGACGCCGCGCTCGGCATAGACGAAGGCGTCGGCGCCGGGCGGAACCACGCGGCCCGATACGCCGCGGTCGGTAAGATCGAAGGCATTGGTCTTCAGGCTGAGAAACGCATAGTCGGCCTTGTCGCTCATGACGGTCAGCAAAGCCGGCGACAGGCCGCCCTCGCCGCGCGCGAGCCCGGCCTCGAACAACACGTGGCCGGAATCGTCGGTCTTGCGGGTGGCCAGGATTTCGTTGTTGCGCGCGACCAGCCGCACCTCGGCCCTGGCGACGGCCGCCGTCGATGCCAGCGAGTTGACGAACACGTGGATGCCGTCATTGCCCGAAAACGCCGTCAGCCCCATGTCGGAGACGATGAACCATTGCGTCGCCAGCGAACCGTCATCGTCGCCGCTACCGGGCCCCTTGGCGGCGGCGGTCATGACGTACACACCCGGCTGCAGGTCGCCGAGCGCCTGGTCGACCGGGAACGCCGTCACGACGTCCTGGTTCAACGTGCTGGCGGTCGCCAGTTCACCGGACCAGACCTTGACGCCGCGCTCGTTGCCGAGATCGGAGAGCTGGTAGCTCGACAACGTCTTCTGGAAGTCGCTGTCGACCGCCGTGTTGATCAGGTTGCGGTCGCCGATCCGGAATACGTTGACGTTCACGGCAGGCGTATTGACGCTGACCAGCGGGATGCCGCGCTGGCCGGTGCGCGGCAGCACATAGGCGCGGCCGGTGAAGCGCACGAACGGCTTGCGGTCGCGGACATAGATGTTGAACTCGGCCGATTTCGCCAGCGTCTCCTTCACCGTGGAAGGCAGGCCGGCGCGCAGATTGACGTTGTAGCGCTCGCCATGCTTGAGCCCGTCGACGCAGAGCTGCCTGCCTTCGCTCGTCAGCGCCGGCTTGTCGGTGCCGGCGAGCGCAAGGAACGGTGCGAAGTCGACCCGCTTGGCGAGGTCCTCGGAGAACTGGAAGCAGGCGCGCGGCGACGCGCCATCGGAATCGATGGTATAGTCCAGCAGCCGGAAGCCGTGTTCGGCACGCATCTTCTCGTATCGGCCGCGGACTTCGGCGACCTCGCGCAGGTCGAGCGACAGCCGCAGACTATCCAACGCCGGACGCCACAGCTTGCGGTCGGACATCGCCCGGCCGATCACCGCCAGTGCGTCGGCTTCCTCGGCCTGATTGCCGGCACGCTGGTAGGCGATGTAGGCCGCCGTCGAGGCACGCTCGAGCAGGAAAGTCTGCTCATTGGAACTGGCGGAGCGGATCTGGAAGATGGTCTTGGCGAGTCTCAGCCAGTTGGCGCTGTCGTCGGGGCTGGTGGCCGCGATCTGCCCGAGAATCTGCAGGCCCGCGCGGAAGTCGGAACGCCGGAAGGCGGCATCGGCGTCGGCGCGCAGCATCGCGGAGGATTTGGCGACCGGTCCCGCCTCCTTCTTGATCTGGGCCTCCAGTTTGATGGCCGAATCGGCGAGATCGTCGCGCTTGAAGGCCTTGTCGGCGGCACCCGCCGCCGTCAGGCCAAGCGCCAGCGTGGCGCAAATCACCGTCGCGCGAACCAGACCGATCATGATGGATCTCCCAGCGGACCAACGCCGCGTAACGTCAGAAAATGCGCGAAAAGGTGACGGACTGATGGCACTGGATTCGGCTTGCGAGAAGGTCGCATGCATGGCGTCGGCAGTCCAAACGGTCCCGGCCGCACCGCCCGGCAGGTTGCCGGTGGCTGGCCTTATGTCGGGCGGGCCAGAGGCAATGACCCGCCACCAGCCTTAGTCGCCAGCCCAAAGAAATCGGTTCGACCGTCTTGGCGAGAAAGCGGATTTTTCATATTGGCAGTGCTAGATTAGGAAGACTTACAGGGCGAGTGCTCAGGCAGGTGCCGCCCCCGACGGTCCCATAGCTCAACTGGATAGAGTAACGGATTTCTACTCCGTGGGTTGCAGGTTCGAATCCTGCTGGGATCGCCATTACTTCTGGCGATTGATCAATATCTTGGGGCATCCCTTTGCATTTTGCAGCCGGACTGCGGTCGCGCAAAGCAAAGGAACTAGCGCGGATCGAACAGAACAAGTATTCAAGGGGTATAGCGGGAGAATCTTGGGATGAAGGCAAGGATATTTGCGGCCGTTTTCTGCACTGCGGTCATGAGCCAGATCAACACGGCGTCGGCACAATATAACGGGCCGATCGGTGGCTACTACTATTATGGCTCGCCCGCGGCCCTCTGCTGCGCCCTGACGCCGGTGGATCTCGGCTGGGATTTCACGCGCAGCCAGCCCCCAGGCCAGGTCGCACCTTATCCTGCCCTGCGAATGGCCGACGGTACGCTCGCCTGCGAGCACAGCAACTACCGGCCGATGCGCGGCGGTTTGTGTCGGCGCATTTGGTAGAGCTTGCGCGAGGCCCGGCTTCGTTCCCCGCTGGCTCCAATCCTGTTGGGATCGTCAACAATCGGAGCTAACCGCAGCCCGTCGTTCGCAATTTCGACGTCATTCTCGACTGGACTTGGACGTGAGCCTACGATGCCGGCCGGGAATTGGTTTCCGTGCCTGACGTAAGGATGCGGCCGCCATGCCAAAGAAGGGAATCACCGGCCACGACGACTGGGTGATGACGGAGGCGCTAGCGACGGCGCTGGTCGCGCTGGAGCAGCTTGAACCGACACAGCAATCGCGCCAGCAAATGGAGGACATCCGGAAATTGCTGGTTGCCAACTGTCAGCCCGGAACCGTCAACCTGCATCTGGCCCAGGCAAAGTGCCGACTAAACCCCCATTCCGATCGAGCCGTCATCTACCGCGAGTATGGCTTTGAGGATTGGGAAGTCTGAACCCGGCGGGAAGCTGGCCACCGCCAGAAAGCTCCAGAAGGCAGGAATTCCATTCTGCGAGATTCACAGGAGAACATTGGTGAAACTGTCCTACCCACTGGCCGGAGCGATGGCTTTGGTAATCATGCTGGCCGCGCCTGCAAGAGCCCAGACCTACGATCCAAACTATCCAGTCTGTCTGCAGGTCTACCGAAGCATGGTCGATTTCTGGTTCGAGTGCGGATACACCACGATGGCGCAGTGCCAGGCGTCGGCATCGGGCCGCGCGGCGCAGTGCGTCGTCAATCCATACTACGCTGGGCCTCCGGCCAAGCGCAGCAAGCGCAAAAAGCGTTCCAGCAACTACTGATGCGCGCCCTGCAGGTGCAGGGACAGCGGTCTTGAAGGCCTGCCAATCACCAGCCGGCCAATCACCAGCCGTAAGTGCCGAGCGCAAGCGGTCTGGATGGGACCTTGGCCGTACGTGTGTCGTCGGGTCTCAGGCAGCGCCGGGCCGCCTCGATCTCGGCGTCACTCGCGCCCTTCGTTCGAGCCCACTGGCCCGCCGCGGATGCACTGTACTTTGCCACGTAATAACGCACGACGGGGCATTAAATGCGGCGCAGGACACCGGACTGTTCACCCGCAACACCGGCGCTCGACGTCCCCAGACACAGCGCCAGCGCACACATCCAACGTAAGCTCATGCGATACCCCTCTGCACCCGAGAGGCTATGAATCGCGCCCGTGCGGCAAGCCGGATTGTGGGTTCCGCGAACGGAACAGCCGGGGCTGTGCCCAAGCCGCAACTAAGATGCCGCAACTAAGATGCCGCAACTAGGACAAGCTGGCGTGCCAACGGCTGCAAACGCCACGGTCACCAGGGGTGCACGACTGAAGCCGGATGTCAGGCCGCGATGTTACCCCTTGCGATCTTGTTCTTGAGAGTTTCGCAAACGCTCCGAACTTCGGATGTCATCAGCGAACAATCCTCGATCTGAAGGAAATAGCGCTTGCCCTCGTCGCGATACTTCGATGCCAGCTCCTTGATCTCGGCAACCATGGCGTGAACGCCGGCGACCATCGCTTCACATTTTTTTGCGGCCTCGGAGAGCTCCTTGCCGAGCGCTTCGATCTCTTTCACTGCCGCGTCGTATTCGCGAACAACGGCTTCAGCCGACAGTTTGCCTACCTGATTAACGCCTTGCCTGTGCTCGACATAATCGGGCATCGGTCCTTTCGGCAACGGGATGTCGTTGATGTCGGAGACAGCATGAATTGCAGTGGGCCGCCGATCCACCCCCTGCAGGTTGCCCTGAATCATGTCCTCGATGTTGCGTTCGATCTCGTCGGGGTCGAGCAAAGGCGCCCTGGCGAGTACTTTTTCAGTTACTGTCATCACACAATGCTCCAAACAATTACGCGGATGGCCGTGAATTTACCATCGTCAAGACGAATGTCATCATTATCCACAGTTGGAACCGCCTGTGTAAAAGGTATGGATGCACCGCGCCGTGGAACTTCCAGGCCGGCGAGCGATGTGCGGGATTTGCAGATCGCATTGCGCTCCTGAGCTGTGCCAGCAGTAAGCTTACGAGAATTTCGAGTTCAGAACGGCAGCTGCGACTGGTCTTCCGACCAGTCGATGATCTGGAAGAACATACCGCGCCGAAGCATTTCGGTTTCCAGGTTTGCGGCGTGCACGCGCCAGTCAGGCGTTTCCCGAATCCGAAATCGCGGCTCGTCGCCTTCCGCCTTCTGCGCATCATCTGATGCAAGTGCCCCACGGACCGCCTCGTACATCATGGTGAGGCTGTCATTTGTGAACGTCCGATAGTCCATGGGCTTGCCTTGACGCGTTACTGCAGTGTCATCGATCGGTGGAGGCCGGGGAGCCCGGAAGCCCGTCCCGCCGGACGCGAAGGGTTCCTGCCACCAATTCCCGATCGAGCGCAAGGGGAGCCGTAGACGGTCGCTTTCCGGCTGTCTCACCGAGATATGTGGCATCAAAGCCACAAGACACCAAAAAAGAGCCCACGTCGGAAAACCTGTGCCGCTCCGCCACGCCGTCGCCAAGGTCGGGGGAAAGCTTGGCTGGAACCTCGGAAGAATCCGAGTAGTCCCGCAACAGAATGTTGATGTCATGGCAGCGTATCGCCACCGGGAATGTCGCCGCGTTCCGAAGCTGCACCTCGCGGCGCTTGCGTTGGTGCTGATCTCATCACCCGCGTTCGCCGACACCTTCCAGCAAAAGTGGATGGGAAGGATCGCACGGCCGCCGGCCGACGATCAGGAAGCCTCCGTCTATTGGGAGGACAAGTGGGACGCGCGCGGCAAACGATTCAAGGCCAACGAGGTCTCCTGCGCGCACCGCACCGAGGCGTTCGGTACCATCTTCGTCGTCACCAATCTCGAAAATGGCAAGAAGATCGAATGCCCGGTGCAGGACCGCGGCCCATACGCGCGCGGCCGGGTGCTCGACTTCTCGCTCGGCGCGGCGCGCAAGATCGGGTGTGACGGACTGTGCCGCGTCAACGTGCGCCGTGCCGGCTACGAATAGGCTGGTGTGCGCTGGTTTGTCCGGCGTAGACGCCTTGCCCGCCTCAATCCCCGCGACGGACGATTATCCGGCTTCGGCCAAGAACGCCGGATTGATCAGAACCATTGTCGGCACCGGGACTTAACGATCGAACGACGGAGATTTGGATGCCCCCTCCACCGATCGCACTTGTCGTCGAAGACGACGAGCTTCAGCGCGAGATCCTGAGCGAATTCCTGAAGGACGAAAACATGGAGGTCATTGAGTGCGAAAGCGCCGAGGCGGCCGAACTCGTCGTTGCGCGCTTCGGCGCGGAGCTCAGCCTGCTCGTAACGGATTTCCGGCTGGCCGGCGAAGGCACGGGCGTCGACCTTGCCCGCTTCGCGAAGGAGCGATTTCCGAATCTTCGGGTGATAGTGATGTCGGGCGAAAACTGCCTGCGAATCCCTGCGGACGTCCGCTTCCTGCAAAAGCCGTTTCATCCCGGCAAGTTGCTCGCCGCCTGAAGCGCCGGCTCCCGTGTCCGGACTGTCAGGTCGGAATGCCCTCGATCGCCTCCGCCTCAACCCCGCGGGCGAAGCGGGGTCGGCAGTTTTCCAGAATAGCCGAGCGCGCGTCTCCCCTGGGGTAGGTGAAAAGGGCGGCGCCCGGCTATTCGGACCGCGCGGCGGTGCGGCCCCAATAGGAACTCATTTTTAGCTTAATGAGATTTTAAAATTCCGTTGAGTAGCAACGGCTTTTCTACCTAATTGCATTTGCAACCGGCTTTGGCGGTACCCCGAAACCCGGGCGCTGCGCGCGCAGCGAAGGATTGACCAAGGGGCCTCCGCCAACCGTCTCCGCCATCCCATGGCTTTGCCGCGGCGCTATGGTTCGGTCCCCAGAGAAAACGAGGCCCGGAGTGCCTAGGAGTCCGGGCCTCGTAGCTCCAGTGGTAGCGTCCGTGGTGATCAACGAACGCAGCCCCCCCGCTGCAAGCGACGGCGTTATAGATGCCGCCTATGCGCGCGGCCAATCCGTAGGAGTACGGTGGGTTGTGGGTGCGTTTTTGTGTTGCGTGTTGCGTATCGACCGGACCGATCGGATTTTCGGCGAGATTCGCCGAAAGAGAGAGGTTGCGCCTTCGCCGGCCGCGGAAACGTCAACACGGATCGATGCCTGCTCGATCCTACCGCTTATCGAACGGAATATACTGCTGGTATTCCTTCGGCACCGAACTGCGATAGCGCGCTGGCACCGTCCCGCGATCGATCGACCGGTCGATCTCCTGCTGCCGGGTCATCCTGGCCGGCTTCTTTTTCTTGGGTGCCGACTTCCCCTTTTCAGCCACCGGCGCCGTCTCTGCCGCAGTGGT
This sequence comes from Pseudomonadota bacterium, assembly GCA_023422775.1. Classification (GTDB taxonomy): domain Bacteria; phylum Pseudomonadota; class Alphaproteobacteria; order Rhizobiales; family Xanthobacteraceae; genus Bradyrhizobium. Next base: position 1,462 of record JAFAGM010000041.1, on the reverse strand, counting down.
GGAAGGCGCTGTCGTCGTTGTCCCGGCTCCGGTATTGGGCGCGCTCTGGGCCAGCGCGACACCCGCCGGCAAGCAAGTGAGCGCGGCCACAGATGTGGCGACCGCAAGACGAGACAGTGGTCGCATGAAGTGCTCCAGTTCTGGCCAAGTCCACTACGGACGTATCCTATTACGTCCGCAGCCGCGCGCACACCGCGTTTCTGGCCACGCGGACGTGCGTGGCCTCGGTATGCTTCGCCCGGCTACACGTCGTGAAGACGAATGCCAGCCTGGTACACTCCCAATCCGGACCGAGAGTGGCGCGCGCGACCGGCTCCGGATAGGACACTCCGGTTGCGAAGGCGCCGATGGCGCTGGCCAGCGCTACGGCAGCGGCTGTGAGAACGAAGGATCTGCGGGTCCACCAATTGCTGGGCATGGCGGTCGCTCCTGTTGGAATGCGCCGCAGCATAGAGGCGCTCCGCCCCCGCCCGTGTGAACAGTTTCACAGTTCCCGCATTAATCGGCCAAGCCGGCATGGCCCAGCCTGGCGGCCGGATCGGGTGAACCCAAGGCATCCGATTCGTCAACCGCGCGTGATGAAATCAGCGGCATGGGTATAATTCCGGCAAATGCGTTGCACGCGAACGAGCGTCGATCGAGATTGGCCGCTCGGGAGAAACGCGTGTATGGGGAGCGCCATGGATGATCAAGAAGCCGGCTACGACTATAACAGGTATAAGAAACTGCTGGCGGAGGCGGTCGACGAGACCAAGCGACTCGAACTGATCGACATCATCATCAAGGAGAACGCCCGCGAGCGGCTGGAAGCCCAGCGGATGTCCGATCGCGTGGCAATGACAGCGGTGACGGTCGCCAAAGTTCTCGCATCCAATGGGCGTGGCAATCCCTAGGGGACGCCTGGAAAGGTGCCGTCTTTGCTGTTCTCGCAAGCCTCCTCTGCTTTCGACGGACGGCCTGAACTCTGGTAATTTGCGCCGGGTTCACTTACCAAGGCGCCAGCCAGCGCCGTGACGCGGCCAACCCCTGAGTGAAAGTAACAAGGCCTCTTTTATGAGTTTCAAGGAACCAGGCTTCGCGGACCGCCAGAAAGCCGCGATGCAGGCGCGCCAGAACATCCTGAACAAGTTTCGCGCCCAGCCGGGCCCCGACGATCCCGAGGTAAAGCGCCGGCAGGCCGAACGCGAGGCGATCGCCGCGGCGCGCGCCAAGGCGAAGGAGGCCCGCGAAGCCACCAAAGCCGAAGAGCGGGCGCGCGAGGCGGCAGCCGCGGCCGAGGCAGCCGCCCTTCTCGCCCGCCAGAAGGAAGAAGAGGCCGCCAGACAGGCCGCGCTCGAAGCCGAACAAAAGGCCAAACGCGACGCGCGCTATGCTGCGCGCAAAGGTAAGGGCAAGAAGAAGTAGGCAACCGCCTCCAGCCTAATCACCTGCATGGACCGGGCACAAACCCGCCCCATCGATG
>JAFAGM010000020.1 GCA_023422775.1 Pseudomonadota bacterium | reverse complement strand
CAGCCGGTAGGAAACCCGCCCGCCGCGGTCGTGACCGGCGAGCGCAAAGTGCACGTGGCCGAGTTGCTCCATCGCCTCGATCATCACGTCAGCCATCGCGCGCTTGGTGTAGGGCGTGTGGTTGTCGTCGCTGCGGGGCATGTCCGACCAGCCATAGCCGGGAAGATCCGCGATGATCAGCGTGAACTTGTCCGCCAGCTGCGGCGCGACGGTGTGCCACATCACATGCGTCGATGAAAACCCGTGCAGCAGCAGCAGCGGCGGCCCCTTGCCGCCAACGCGGGCGAAGATGCGGCCCGCAGAGGTATTGATCCATTCGGAAGCGTATCCGGGAAACAGATCGGCAAGATCGGGCATCTTCGCACTCTCCCGTCATCATCCGCGAAGGCGGATGATCCAGTAAACACCGGCGTCGCGGTCAACAATAGCGGTCACGGCGTACTGGATACCCTGCCTGCGCGGGGTATGACAGTCTCTTGCTTCAAACTTTGTTTGCCGTTGCCGCTGGCAGATCGCAGGTTTATGCCATCCCTCGAGCCCGACCAACAGCAACAACACGCGAGGAAACCAGATGTCGATCGATTTCGAAATCCCGGCCGAAGCCAAGGCGATCCGCGAAAAGGTTCGCAAATGGGTGCATGAGGAATGCATCCCGGCGGAGAAGGAACTCGAAACCAAGCCGCTCGCCGAAGTGCTGGGCCCCTTGCGGGAAAAGGCCCGCGCGCAGGGGCTGTGGTGCCCCTTCGTTCCGAAGGAGTATGGCGGCATGGGGCTCGGCCCGCTCGCCAATGCGCTGGTGCAGATGGAGCTCGGCGAGAGCATGCTCGGCGCGCTCTCGATGAACACGCAAGGCCCCGACGACGCCTCGATGATGACGATCCTTGCCCACGGCACGGAATATCAGAAGGAAAAATTCCTCAAGCCGCTGCTCAATGGCGACAAGCGCATCTGCTTCTCGATGACCGAGAAGGCCGCCGGCGCCGACGCCACCGGCATGCAGACCACCGCCGTGAAGGACGGCAACGAGAACTACATCCTCAACGGCGAGAAGTGGTTTTCCTCCTCTGCCAGCGTCGCCGACATGGCGCTGGTCATGGCCAAGACCGACCCGAACGCACCGCGCCACAAGCAATACTCGACCTTCATCGTCGAGTTGCCGAACCCCGGCTACAAGATCAAGCGCAACGTCGCCAACATGGCGATCGAGGGCCCGTATGACGACGTGATCCACGGCGGCCACTCCGAGATCGAGATCAGGGATCTCAAGGTGTCGGCCGACAATCTGGTCGGCGGCGAAGGCAACGGCTTCAACATGGGCCAGCACCGCCTCGCCTACGGCCGGTTGCGCCACGGCATGCACAACGTCGCCAAGGCACAGCGCGCGCTCGACATGGCGGCAGCCCACGTCACCAGGCGCTCCACCTTCGGCCAGTTGCTCGCCGATCGCCAGGCCGTGCAGTTCATGCTCGCCGATTGCGCCAGCGAACTCTATATCGGCCGCCTGATGCTGCTGCACATCGCCTACAAGGCCGAAAAGGGCCTCGACATCCGGCAGGAAAATTCGATCGCCAAGATCTTCCATGCGCACATGGTGCACAAGGTGATCGACACCGCGATCCAGCTCCACGGCGCGCTCGGCTTCAGCCAGGATACGCCGCTGGCGAAGTGGTACACCCAGGTACGCGCGCAGCGGCTGGTCGACGGCCCCGACGAGGTGCACAAGTGGAAGATCGGCAAAAACGTCATCAAGGCGTTCCGCGAGCACGGCACCACGGCAAGCGCCGCCGGTGGGGATTTGCTGTAGGCGCATCATTCCGCAGTCGTCGTCATTGCGAGCGCAGCGAAGCAATCCATAGCGCGACAAGCGGTGAAATGGATTGCTTCGTCGCTTCGCTCCTCGCAATGACGGAGAAGGCGGTTAGCTACCCTTCTCCATCGCCACCGCCTGCCAGGCGATGTCGCGGCGGCAGAAGCCGTCCGGCCATTTGATGCGATCGACGGCCTGATAGGCGCGCTGCTGCGCTTCCAGCACGGTCTTGCCCGATGCGCAGACGTTCAGCACGCGTCCGCCATTGGAGAGAATGGCGCCGTCCTTCGACACCGTGCCGGCGTGAAAGATTTCCGCGCCTTCGACCTTGGCGGCGTCATCGAGGCCGTCGATGCGCGTGCCCTTCTTGTAGTCACCCGGGTAGCCCTTCGCCGCCATCACGACAGTCACGGCCGGCTCGGGAAACCAGCGGACATCGAAATGCTTCAGTTCTCCATCGCATGACGCGAGCAGCGCCGGCACGATATCGGACATCATCCGCAACATCAGCACCTGGCATTCGGGATCGCCGAAGCGGACATTGTATTCGAACAGTTTTGGCCCCTGCGCCGTCAGCATCACACCCGCATAGAGCACGCCCTTGAACGGCATGCCGCGCTTCTTCATGCCGGCCACCGTCGGCAGGATGATCCGCGCCATGATCTGGTCGTGCACCTCGGGCGTGACGAACGGCGTCGGCGAATAGGCGCCCATGCCGCCGGTGTTCGGTCCCTGGTCATGATCGAACGCCCGCTTGTGGTCCTGGGCGGAGGCGAGCGCGATCGCGGTGTCGCCGTCGCATAGCGCGAAAAAGCTGATCTCGCGGCCTTCGAGGAATTCCTCGATCACGACCTCGGCGCCGGCCGAGCCGAATGCGCCCTCGAACATCATGGCGATGGCGGCTTCGGCTTCGGCAAGCGTTTTTGCCACGACGACGCCCTTGCCGGCTGCAAGCCCATCAGCCTTGACCACGATCGGCGCGCCCTGCGCGCGAACGTAAGCGAGCGCATCCGCAGCGTTGCCGAAGCGGCGGTAGGTGCCGGTCGGAATATTGAACTCGCTGCACAGGTCCTTGGTGAAGCCTTTTGAGCCTTCAAGCTGCGCGGCCTGCCTGCCCGGCCCGAATGCCTTGATGCCGACCGCGGCGAGATCGTCGACGATCCCGGCGGCAAGCGGCGTCTCCGGCCCGACCACGACGAGATCCACGGCGTTGCGCCGGCAGAAATCGATCACCACGGCGTGGTCGGCAACATCAAGCGCGACGCACTCCGCTTCCCTTGCGATGCCGGCATTGCCGGGCGCGCACCACAGTTTGGTCAGCAGCGGGGACGCGGCGATCTTCCATGCGAGAGCGTGTTCGCGGCCACCGGAACCGAGCAGGAGGATGTTCATGAGGAATGCAGCCAAGTCGAGGGTTGCCGGCAATTGCGCGAGGGTTTAGCACGGCGGGAGCTGGCCGCAAGAATCTGTCTATTCCTGTGTGGATATGTGCCTTGGCGTCGCCATCACAATATCCAGGCCTTGCGGAAGCGCCGGAAAAGGCCGATTCTAAGCTGATATGCCTGCTGAGAACCTGATCAACGCCCCTGAATTCACCGTTTCGGAGCTGTCCTCCGCGCTGAAGCGGACGGTGGAGGACGCCTATGGCCATGTCCGCGTGCGCGGCGAAATCTCCGGCTTTCGCGGGCCGCACTCCTCCGGCCACTGCTATTTCGCGCTGAAGGACGAGAGCGCCAAGATCGAGGCCGTGATCTGGAAATTCGCTCACGCCCGGATGCGCTTCAAGCCGCAGGAGGGGCTCGAGGTCATCGCCACCGGCAAGCTCACGACCTATCCGGGCTCGTCGAAATACCAGATCGTCATCGAGTCGCTCGAGCCCGCCGGCATCGGCGCGCTGATGGCGCTGATGGAGGAGCGGAAGAGGAAGCTCGCGGCCGAGGGCCTGTTCGACGAGGCGCGCAAGCAATTGTTGCCGTGGCTACCGGAAGTGATCGGCGTCGTCACTTCGCCGACCGGTGCGGTGATTCGTGACATCCTGCACCGGCTGCAGGACCGCTTTCCACGCCGCGTGCTGGTGTGGCCGGTCAAGGTGCAGGGCGAAGGTTCGGCCGAGCAGGTCGCCGCCGCCATTCGCGGCTTCAACGCGCTGCCTGAAGCGGGGCGGATTCCGCGGCCGGATCTTTTGATCGTCGCGCGCGGCGGTGGATCGCTGGAGGATCTGTGGTCGTTCAACGAGGAGATCGTGGTTCGCGCTGCCGCCGACAGCATGATCCCGCTGATCTCGGCCGTGGGCCACGAGACGGATATCACGCTGATCGATTTCGCCGCCGACAAGCGCGCGCCGACGCCGACGGCGGCCGCCGAAATGGCGGTGCCGGTGCGCAGCGAATTGTTCGTCGAGGTCGAAAGCCTGGCGCGGCGCGCCATGATTTGCTGGCAGCGCGGCCAGGAAGGCCGCCGCAATGAACTCCGCGCCGCCTCCCGTGCCCTGCCCGGCGCCGGCGAACTGCTCGCGATCCCGCGGCAGCGGCTTGATCATCTCGGCGCTGCGCTACCACGCGGATTGAAAGCCAATACCCACGCGCACCACCGCCGGTTCTCGCACGTAAGCGCCGGGCTGACGCTGAAGGTCCTGCGCGGACAGGTCGCCCATGCCAACCAGCGCCTCATCGTATCCGGCGAACGCATCAGGCTTTCGGCCCGCGCGCTGCTGCGCAGCCGGCGCGAGCGCTTTGCCGGGCTGGAGGTCAGGCTCAAGGCCTCGAAACTTGCCAACGCGCAGGCGCAGCGCAACGCGATCGCACGCGATCGCGAGCGCACGCAACGGCTGACCGAACGCGCCCGTCGCGCCCTCCTGACTGCGCTGCAGAGGCTCGAGGCCCGTGTCACCCATAGCGGGCAACTCCTGGCGGCGCTGTCCTATCGCGGCGTGCTGGCGCGCGGCTTTGCGCTGGTGCGTGACGAACAGGGCCACGCCGTACACGCCGCCACCGCGATCGGCCCCGGCGCGCGTCTCTCCATCGAGTTCGCCGACGGCCGCGTCGGCGCCACCGCGGATGCCGATCGGCCGCCCGCGACGTCGGCCCCCTCAAGCTCGGCCAAGCCAGAGCCGCGCGACACCAGGACGATCGCCGCCAAGCGCGTGACGAAGCCGGCCGATCAGGGAAGCCTGTTTTAACGCGCCAGCCAATCCGCAACGCGCTTCTGGGCATCGGCTCGCGCCCGCGCATCCGTTCCGATATAACCGCGTTCCGGCAGCGCAGCGTTGGTGCCTGCGATCATGCGCAGCGGGAGTTCGGCGCGATCGAAATCGTGCGGCGCGCCGGGATAGACCACGATCCGCGTCAGCGCGCTGCGGCCACGGGCGCCCTCCACCATCTGCCGGCAGGCCTGCGGCGAACTGACGTCGTCGTTCGCGCCGATCAACAGCAGCGTCGGCACCCGCGCGCTCCAGCCGAGGCCGGAGGAGAGCCGGCAATCCGGATAGAACGCAATCGCCGAGCGGAAATCCGGCCCGCTACCGCGCGGCGACAATTGCGGACGCACCGCCCATAGCACTGCGCTGGCGCCGTTCGCCCATCCGATCAGGCTGATGCGGTCATGCGCCGCCCAGGGTTGCTGCAGCAGCCACTGCCGCGACGCCCTGATATCGGCCACCCGCTCCCGACGCGCGTGCACGCGCGGCTCGCTGGTTCGGCATTGCGGACCGAGTTCGCGCGAACCGTAACTGTCCGGCAGCAGCACCGCGTGACCGCTCTTCAGCAGTCGTTGCGCCCAGTCGCGGTAGCGGGCCGGCACCGGCTGCGGATCTCCGCTCAATCCACCGCAGCCGTGCAGCGCGATCACGGTCGGAAACGGCCCGGCGCCATCGGGCTTGTAGAGATGCGCATGCAGGGTCAGGCTGGCCGCGGGGATGTCGACCTGGTTCGGCGCCGGCAGCGGCGCGGCATCGACGTGGCAGGTCGCGACAAGGAGCGTCAGAAATAGCGTTGCTGACAGGAGGCGCATCGGTTTCGGCCGAACGGTTATGGCGCTGCGGTACAGCGGAACCCAGGCTATCATGCAGGCTGGAGGCAAATCATCACAAGTGGGTGGGCTTCCGAAGGCGGACAACCCTGCCTATTTATGATAGATCGAATCTGGAAAATACACTTAGGCCTTGGTCTTATGACCGGCCCATCGGAGAGTTTGACGGTGCTCAATAAATTTGGTCCCTCGGGGCATGGCGAAGCGCAGGTGCAATATCTGGACGGCGATTTCCGCGTGATTTCTCCGGGGACCTATGTGCGCTGCGCCATCACCGACGTGCGGATTCCGCTCGACGAGTTGAAGTACTGGAGCGTCGACCTGCAGGAGGCCTATTCGGTACCAAGCGCCGTGCTGCAGCGGCACTTTCCCGGCGCGCTGAAGCCGCAGGGCTAGCTCCGTCAACCAGCCTTCCTCTCGCGCGCCTTGAACAGCCGGTCGGTCACGAACTTGCGAAGGCGCGCGGCGTCGTCGAATTCGAGCGTCACCGCGAACGGCGCGATATCTCGCGCCCAATCCGGCAGGCCTCCGCCCTGCCGCAGCCGCGCCAGATCCTTTTCCGTCGTCACCGGCGTCAGTGCGTTGCGCCCTGCCTCGTCGACCAGCGTTTCGATCTCGCGCTGCGCGTAAGGGTGATGATCAGCGAAGGCGCGCTCGCGGACGACATCGATCCCGCTCGCCCGCAACGTGCCGAAGAATCGCGCGGGATCGCCGATGCCGGCAAACGCCAGCACGCGCTTGCCCCGAAGCGAGGCCAGTTGCGCCTCGTCCGGTTTCAGATGGGCTTGCAGCACCGGCTTGCCCTGCGCGGTGATCTCGGCGGCCACCGGCGCAGCCGCGGTGCCGTTGCCGACAATGATCAGCGCGTCGGTGCGCGCCAGTTGCGGCTGCAGCGGCGCGCGCAACGGACCGGCGGGAAACACCTGCCCGTTGCCGAGGCCGCGGCCGGCATCGATCACGATCAGCGATGCGTCCTTGACCACCGCCGGCGACTGAAAGCCATCGTCCATCACGATCACGGTCGCGCCCTGCGCACGCACCAGCGGAACGCCCTCGGCGCGCTTGCGCGCCACCACGACAGGCAGATGCCCAGCCAGCATCAGCGGCTCGTCGCCGACGTCGGACGCCGCATGCCGCGCGGGATCGACCCTGACCGGACCGCGCAGCTTTCCGCCATAGCCGCGGCTGAGCACGACCGGCGTCTCGCCGAGTTCGCACAGCAGTTTCGAAAGCGCCAGCACAGTCGGCGTCTTGCCGGCGCCGCCGACATGGTAATTGCCGACGCAGAGCACGGGAATGCCGGCATGCAGGCCCGTGCGCTGCAGGCGCTTTGCCGCGATGGCGCCATAGAGCGCGCCGATGGGTCTCAGGAGATGCGAGTTCAGCGAAGCCGGGCCATGCCAGAAGCCCGGCTCACGCATTGGCAGTTCCCGTCTCGAGCCGGACTTGCAGCAGATAGGGCTCGAGTGCCGTGAGCGTACGCTCCAGCGCGCCGCCGAGTTGCCCGACCACCCGCTCGGACGCGACGAGCAGGGCGTCGCGCGCCCTGGGATCGCTAAGCAATTGCCCGATCTGCTTCACCAGCATTTCCTGCGTATCGGCCCGTCGGGCGCCGCGCGCGGAATCGAGGGCTTCATAGACGTCGGTAAAATTGAACACGTGCGGGCCGTGGACGACCGAAGCGCCGAGCTTGATCGCCTCGATCGGATTCTGTCCGCCATGCTCGACCAGCGATCCGCCCATGAACACGATCGGCGCCAGGCGATAGAACAATCCCAGTTCGCCCATGGTGTCGGCGACGTAGATATCGGTCGTGGCGGTCGGCAAGTCCTCGTGCGAACGCAGGGTCGCATTGAGGCCGCTTGCCGCGATCATGCCGGCAATGGCCTCGCCGCGACCGGGGTGCCGCGGCACGATCACGGTCAGCAATTTCGGAAAATACCTGGCGAGCGTCCGGTGGGTTTCCGTCAGGATCTCTTCCTCGCCGGGATGCGTGGAGGCCGCGACCACGACCGGACGGCCGCGCGTCATCGCCATCAGCGAATCAAGCTTGTCGCCGTCGGCCGGCGGCGCGGGTACGTCAAGCTTGAGGTTCCCGGTCACGACGACGTTGCGGCTGCCCAGCGTCGCAAAGCGCTCGGCATCGAGCCGCGATTGCGCCAGGCAGACATCGAAGCGGCCGAGCAGCGCCGAGATCGTGCCTGACATCCGGCGCCAGCGCGGAAACGACCGCGGCGACATCCGGCCGTTGATCAGCACCATCGGCAGCCGCCGCGCGGCGCTCGACAGGATCAGGTTCGGCCACAGGTCGGACTCGATGAACAGCGCCAGCGAGGGTCGCCAATGATCGAGGAACCGTGCGACATAGCGCGGCGAGTCGTATGGCACGTACTGATGGATGACGTCGGGCGGGAACCTTTTGGCGACGATCGCTGCCGAGGTCACCGTGCCCGAGGTCAGCAGGATGCGGAGATTCAGCGCCCGCAGCCGCTCGATCAGCGCCGCCGCGGCCAGCACTTCCCCGACGCTGGCGCCATGAATCCACACCAGCGGCCCATTGGGCCTGATATCGGCGCTCAACCCGCGGCGTTCGCCGACGCGTGCAGGATCTTCCTTTCCGAGTTTCAACCTGCGATTGATGACGGCAACCGACAGCGGAACCATCGCAGACGACAGGCTCCGGTAGACGCGCAACGTCATCGGCAGTGCATCAGCCAAGAGCGGCCTCCGGACGCCCGACCGCCACGTAGGCGCGACGAGTCGCTTCGTTGAGCAAAGCTTCTACCTGAAGGCGCAGCTTTTCCATAGTTTCGGCGTCGGCGTCCGGCGGCACGTGTACCGACTCAATGCCTACCACGGCACCGCGCCCAAATGGCAGGTTGATGGTGCTGGAATCCCAGTTTTTCAACCTGATAAAGCGGCTGGTCACCATCGCAAACGGCATGATCGGCCGCCCGGACTCCCGCGCCAGCATGATGATGCCGAGCCCCACCACCCGCGCGCGCTTCGGCACGTCGGCGGTGGTCGCGACGTTCCACTTGTCCTCCAGCGCCTGCAGCATTTCCCTGAAGGCACCGACGCCACCCTTGCGGTGAAACGCTCCGCCATGATCGCCGGATCCCCTGATCGTGCCGATGCCGAGTCGCTCGGCGGCAATGGCGTTGAACTCGCCGTCGCGATGTCGCGAGATCAGCACCTTGGCGCGGTGGCTCTCTTTGTTCTTCTTCTTGATGAACGGCGTCATGAAATGCTGGCCGTGCCAGAACGCGAAGATCGCCGGCATCTCCGGTTCGACGATCTCATAGATATCGGCGGGCTCGTACACGAAGCGGTTGGTCAGCCAGACCAGCCGCAGATATTCGGCGGCAAGCACACCGAGCGCGCGCTGGACCCAGTTGCTGCGCAACAAATCGCGAATGAATCGTTTCAATGGGAGGGCTTCGTCTCTTGACCCGGATCGAGCAGCCGGTGGAGGTGAACCACGAAGTAACGCATATGGGCGTTGTCCACGGTCTGCTGCGCCTTCGCCTTCCAGGCTGCGAGCGCGGAAGCGTAGTTGGGGAACACACCGACGATGTCGACCTGGTCGAGGTCCTTGAACGTGATGTGTTCGAGATCGGTCAGTTCGCCGCCGATGACGAGATGCAGCAATTGCGGCTGGGCACTATCTGGCATGATGTTTTTCCTAACGAGGTGCCCGGCAAGTCATGATGGCAAGCAGGATTGGTGCCGTGTATCGCAAGATGAGCGGGACGATTGGCAATGCGGATCGGGCCGTTCAGGGCAACGGACGATCTCGAAAATGCTCGACAATGCGCGCATGACGATCGCGTCCCGCTGCTACCAGCACCCCGTGCACCACCTCCCGGCGATTATACTCAATCGCATCCCCCGAGAGTGCGGTCATTCTACCATTGGCTTCCTGCACGATCAAATTCGC
>JAFAGM010000130.1 GCA_023422775.1 Pseudomonadota bacterium | reverse complement strand
CATTTGCTAGTTTATGGAGCCGGCCTTCGTCTGATGATCTTCAGCCGAAATTTGACCGGCACCAGATTTGCGGCGCGCTTGTCAACCGGGGGGTATTGGTCAAGCGGTGGGATGGCGTTTCAATTTTCAGAGGGGATGTATCATGGGTAAGGTTTGTTTTTCCGCAGTCGGCCTCGTCGCAGGCATACTTCTTTCCTCTTCCGCATTTGCAACCGAGCAGGTTTACCGCCCGGTCAGTCCGACGTTCGGCGGTAACGCGCTGAACGGAAACTTCCTGCTCTCCACCGCGCAGGCCCAGGGCAACGGCGTCAGGTCCGGCCAGCAAGGCCCCGACCTTTCCGGGCTGAACGACGCGCTGAGCGGAATCGGCGGCAACAGTCAGCAGCCCGTCATCATCATCGGCGGCAGCGGCCAGACCACGATACCGAGCAGCCCGTAACGCTGCAGTCCGTAGCGCTGCCGTCCGTAGCGCTCAATTCGCGGCTTCGTTACTCGCTTCACTTTTGGAATGACCTGAAGATTTTGGGTTGCTCTGTTTTGCATGCGTCCATTTTTTCGCGCATGGGAGTTGGAAATTGATTGGTCCTGTTCGCACGCTGGCTTTCGTTTCGCTCCTCGCCCTGACGGCGGGAGGCTGCGCCATCACCGGTACGTCCAAGGATCTGGTGACGCCGCCCGCAACGCTCGTCCCCGCGACCAAGACCGGTCTGGTGCTGGATAGTCTTCCGCCACCGCGGCAGAAGTTGGACGTCGCGGTCTATAATTTCCCCGACCTCACCGGCCAGAACAAATCGAACGACAACTTCGCCGAGTTCTCGCGCGCGGTGACGCAGGGCGGCAGCTCGATCCTGACCGACGTTCTGGTCAAGGCCGGCGGCGGCCGCTGGTTCGATGTCGCCGAGCGCGCCGACCTGCAGTCGCTGCTGCAGGAGCGGCAGATCATCCAGAACACGCGGACCGCGCTGATGGGCAAGAGCGCCCAGAGCCTGCCGCCGCTGCGCTTTGCCGGCGTGCTGCTCGACGGCGGCGTGATCGGCTACGACACCAACGAGACCACCGGCGGCATCGGCGCGAACTATCTCGGCATCGGCGGCAACGTCTCCTATCGCCAGGACATCGTCAGCGTGGCGCTGCGCGCCGTCAGCGTGCAGACCGGGCGCGTGCTGGCGTCCGTCACCACCACCAAGACCATCTATTCCGTGAACGTCGGCGGCAACGCCTTCCAGTTCGCCGCGGTCGATGCGCTGCTGCAGGCGGACATCGGCATCTCCAAGAATTCGCCCGCGACGCTCGCGGTGCGCGAAGGCATCCAGCTCGCCGTCTACTCGCTGATCTTCGAGGGCGTGAGGAACAATCTCTGGGAGTTCAGCGATCCGGCTGCTGGCGCCGCGTTCATGCGTGAACTCGACCTGCACCAGAAGGCCGTCGTGCCTCGCCACGTCGCCGAAGCACCCGCCGTGCAGGGGCCGGTGCTGGTCACCAAGAACTGACCCCGCGCTTGGAGCATTGCCCGGCTCTGATCGGATCAGGACCGCGGCTTGCGGATTTTCTCAATGATGATGCGCGGCTCAGCGCGTCACGGGGCGCGCCTGCTGGGTCGCGCTGTAGCAGGCCGGCGATGAAGCGTTCTGCTGGTTGCAGGTGATCGGCGCCGTCGGCCCGGTCTTCAACGCGCTGGCGCCGGATCCGCCCTCGGGAATCCCCCTCACCGGACCGCCGCCGTCGATCTTCTTCGAACCGACCGGCATGTTGCCGTGGGCCTGCTCGATCCGCGTTTCCCAGGCAAGCTTTCGCTGGCGAGCATCCGCCGGTCCCAATTCGGACTGAATTGCGAACCCGGCAAACAGGCAGACCACGACGGGCGCTGTCCTCATCCTACGCTCCCAGTTTCCGAACCTGCTCGAACGTTTCGCGATTCCGAAATTATAGAGCGTTTTCCAGCGAAGTGGAAACCGGTTCGCGTCAAGAAAACGCGTCAAAACAAGAATCTAGAGCCCCGTTCCGATTCCATCGGAACGGAAAAGGCTCTAGCGTTTTCGCGCCGCGTTGATACCGGCAATCCGGCCGCCCTCGCGAATATCCGGGTTATTGGATAACCCGAATGCGATGCTGAAAATCGATAGAGCCGTTATCGGCTGCTTCACGAATAGCGATTACGACCTCGCCACGGAATTTGCCTGAAGGCTTTGGGAGGCTCATCGCACATGGTTTCGGTCGATCATTTTGGTTACGAATTGCGCCGCCAGTTGCGCGAAGCCGCAGCCACAGGCGCCAGCGAACTGGAGATGACCTCTCACGATCTCTGCCGGTCGATCCGCGCCGGGACAGCCTGGCTGAACGCCTGCTGCGAGGCGATGGAGCAGGAGCTCCAGGAGAGCGATATCGTGGTTCAGGACCGCAACGGCCTCGGCATGAGCGTCCGGTACAAATTGCCGCGTGCAATCTAGCCCAGGCACGCGCGTTAACCGCACTTGCCTGCGAAGCGGCGCCAGTTCCGGAATTAACCCGCAGCGCCGACGTTCAGCTTAACAAGCGACTTCGGTTGCCGGCTGTCACTCACCGCGAATAATGGGATCAAGGCTTCAATCCCGCGCAGAGTGACATGACCGTGCCGAGCCACGCCGATATCACGTCGAAAGCAATGCCAGCCTGGGCCCGCCTCTGGCATCTGTGGACGGTCATCATTCCGCGCCGCTCGATCACGGGACGGCTGGTCCGCGGCCGGGTGTGGCGGCGCCACGATGGCCGCCGCTGGATCTACAAGAAATTCTCGCCGCCTGATCTGGATCAGGATTGATGAGGTTCGAGATTTCTCTAAGTCATTGATTTTATGGCAGGAGTGGCAGGGCTCGAACCTGCGACCCCCGGTTTTGGAGACCGGTGCTCTACCAATTGAGCTACACTCCTGCAGGGAACCGGCGCACGCGTCGGTTCGCGCTGTTTCAAGCATAGGCCATGCCCCGATTGCAAGGGCGAAGCGGCCCAGCGCCCTACCCAAAGCACGGCTTCTGGGCCACAGTTGATCTTCGTCACAACGACAAGAGCAACGGGAGAATCCATGAACGCCCAGACCGCCGCCCGCCAGACATCCGCCCCCCAGACCAGCCCTTCCCTTCCCACCGCCAAGCCCGAAACGATCGGTCTCTCCTCCGCCCGCCTGCAGCGAATGTCGGATGCCTTCAAGCGCGAGGTCGACAAGGGAACCCTGCCCGGCGCGACCATCATGGTGGCGCGGCGCGGCCAGATCGGCTGGTTCGACGCGGTCGGCCGCCAGGGCCCGGCGGGCGCAACCCCGATGGGACATGACAGCATCTTCCGCATCTTCTCTATGACCAAGCCGATCGTCTCGGTCGGCATCATGATGCTCGCCGAGGACGGCCATTTCATCCTCAACGATCCCGTCGCGAAATTCATTCCGGAGTTTGCCGACCAGAAGGTGGGCGTCGAGAGCAACGGCAAGCTCGACCTCGTCCCGGTCAAGCGGCAGATGACCATCCAGGACCTGCTACGGCATACATCGGGCCTGACCTACGACCACACCGGCAACGGCCTCGTGCAGCAGCTCTACCAGCAGTCACGGCTGCGCAGCCGCAAGATCACCAACGCCGAACACGCCACCATGATCGCCGGCATGCCGCTGATCTGCCAGCCCGGCGCGGAATGGAATTACAGCCGCTCGACCGACGTGCTCGGCCGCATCATCGAGGTCGTCTCCGGCAAGTCGCTCGGCGCGTTCCTGACCGAACGTATCCTGGCGCCGCTGCAGATGACCGAGACCGCGTTCCACACCGCCGAGGCGAATGCCGGCCGCCTCGCCGAACCGTTCCCGACGGATCCCTGGACCGGCGACAAGGTGCAGTTCTTCAACATGCTGGAGAAGCCGGCGATGGAATCCGGCGGCGGCGGCATGGTGTCCACCACGATGGACTACGCCCGCTTCTGCCAGATGCTGCTCAACGGCGGCGCGCTCGACGGCGTCAGGATCATCGGCCGCAAGACGCTGGAGCTGATGGCCGCGGATCATCTCTCCCCTGACGTGAAGGTGGACTCGCCGCTGATGCCCGCCGGTCACGGCTTCGGCCTCGGCTTCGCGGTGCGCACGCACAAGGGCATGGCACCGTTCTCGGGCTCGCTCGGCCAGTACTTCTGGAGCGGCATGGCCGGCACGTTCTTCTTCATCGATCCCGCCGAGGACCTGTTCACGGTGTTCATGATGCAGGGCCCCGGCCAGCGCGAATACATCCGCAACATGCTGCGGGACCTCGTGTACGCGGCGGTGGAATAATCGTCATCCGGGGCAGCCCGAACCACAACTGTCATGCCCCGCGAAGGCGGGGCATCCAGTACGCCGTGACATCAACCGGAATCGAGGCGCCAGCGTGTACTGGATCACCCGCCTTCGCGGGTGATGACAGCAGGGGCGTTGTATCGGGGATCAACTGATCGTCGCGCCGCCGTCGATGACGATGGTCTGGCCGGTCATGAAATCCCCCGCCTTCGATCCCATCAGCACCGCGGCGCCCGCGATCTCGTCGGGGATGCCGATGCGCAGCAGCGGCGAGCGCGCGGTCGAGGCCTTCAGGTTCTCCGGATTGTCCCACAGCGCCTTGGCGAAGTCGGTCTTGATCAGGCCGGGCGCGATGCAGTTCACGCGGATGTTGTGCTTGCCGTATTCGCAGGCGAGGTTGCGCGCGAGCTGCATGTCGGCGGCCTTCGAGATCGCGTAGGCGCCGAGGATGGTCGAGCCCTTCAGGCCGCCGATCGAGGAGACGATGATGATGGAGCCGTCCTTTCGCTCGATCATCTGCGGCACCACCATCGAGATCAACCAGTTGTTGGCGACGATGTTGTTGTCGAGGATTTTGCGGAACTGGTCGTCGGAGATGCCGGCGAGCGGACCGTAATACGGGTTCGACGCCGCGTTGCAGACCAGCACGTCGATCCTGCCGAAGGCGCGGTTGCTCTCGTCGACGAGGTTCTGCAGGTTTTCCTTCGACGAGATGTTCGCTGCCACCGCAATCGCGGTGCCCTTGCCGAACCTGTCGTTGATATCCTTGGCGACCTTGTCGCAGACATCGGCCTTGCGCGAGGAGATCACGACCTTGGCGCCGTGTTCCGCCATCCGTTCGGCGATGGCAAGGCCGATGCCGCGCGTCGAACCGGTGATGACGGCAACTTTTCCCGACATATCGAACAAGGTCATGTCTCTCTCCCAGATGTTGATCCAGCGCGATGCCGGTGTTGTTTTTCAGGCGTGAGCTAAGCAGCCTTTGCGGCTTTGGACAACTTCGCGCATCAGGCGAGTTTCGTCGCCGGCGGCTCGACCTCCGGCCCCGCCGGCTGATGCATGGCGTTGTGCGAGGCGTCCGCGATCCACGGCTGCTGGTTGACCATCGGCAGCCGCCAGCCGTTGTGGCCGTCGCTGGCGAGATGGTCGAGCCGCGTCACCGAACAATTGTCGATATCGAACACGAGGCCCTTTTCCGGCTGGCCGCCGAGCGCGAGACCGACCGCGGCCTTGATCGTGCCGCCATGGGCAACGACGATTACGTCCCTGCCCGCCCGCTCGGCGTTGATGCGTTCGATGGCGCCAGTGGTGCGGTTATAGAGGTCCATGAAACTTTCGCCGCCGGGCGCGGCTTCGTCGATCGCCGCGAACCAGTGGCTGCCGACCGGCCGGCTCGCGAGGAAGGCCGCGCGGTTCATGCCCTGCCACTCGCCGAGATGCTGCTCGGCGAACGCGGTGACGTGGGGCATGTCGATCGGCTTCGGAAAGCCCGCGGCCCAGATCGCCTGCGCGGTCTGATGCGTGCGCTTGAGATTGCTCGAATACCAGACCGCGTTGCGCGGCAGGATCTTTCCGACCGCCTCGAACACCACGCGATCGCTGGTGTCGCAGCCGAGATCCTTCTGCCCGTAGATGCAGCCGCCATCTTCACGGACCGGTGCATGGCGCACCCACCACCATCGCGTCGTCACCGTCTTGCCTGGATTGGACATCGCCAACACCCTTCAATACTGTTCGCTGTCGCTGTACGTCAGAGCCGTCACCGTCTCAAGTGATCTGGCGTTTGAAATCTTGTTTGAAATTCCGCAAGGCGGCAGACGCCGACCCGCAGACATTACAGGGAGAATCTCATGGGCCGCCTCGAAGGCAAATCCGTCGTCATCACCGGTGCCGGCAGCGGCATCGGTCGCGCTGCGTCGCTGCTGTTCGCAAAGGAAGGCGCGAAGCTCATCATCGTCGACAAGACCGACGGCGTGAAGGAGACCGCCAAACTCGTCAGCGACGCCGGCGGCACCGTCGAGGCCGTGATGGCGGATGCGGGTTCTGAAGCCGACGTGAAGGCGTTCATCGACAAGGCGGTTGCGAAATACGGCAGGCTCGACGCGATCTGGGCCAATGCCGGCGTCAGCGGCGGGCTGGTTCCGCTCGCCGAGCAGACCGTGGAGCACTGGCAGGAAGTCCTGCGCGTCAACCTGATCGGCCCGTTCCTCGCCATCAAGCATTCGATGCCGCACATGATCAGGCAGAAGTCCGGCTCGATCGTCTGCACCGCCTCCGTCGCGGGGCTGAAGGCCGGCGCCAGCGGACATCCCTACGGCGCGAGCAAGGCCGGCGTCATCAGCCTCGTGCAGACCACCGCCTACTCGCTTTCCGGTACCGGCGTGCGCATCAACGCGGTGTGCCCGGGCCTGATCGAAACCGGCATGACCAAGCCGGTGTTCGACCGCGCCAGGGAACGCGGCACCTCCGACAAGATCGGCCAGCTCAATCCCTTGAAGCGCGCCGGCCAGCCGCACGAACTCGCGGCGATGGGATTGTTCCTTGCCAGCGACGACGCCTCCTACGTCAACGGCCAGGCCATCCCGGTCGACGGCGGCCTCACCGCGTCGATGCCTTATACGGGCAAGCCGGTTTAGTTCGTCATTGCGAGCGAAGCGAAGCAATCCATCGCGCCGTACCGGAAGCATGGATTGCTTCGTCGCTTCGCTCCTAGCAATGACGGCTGCCATGATGATCACAACCCATCCGGCGGCAGGCCGGAGCTTTCCGCCGCCAGCGCGCGGTGGCGGATGCGCTCGCGGTAGAAGGCGTAGAGGCCGGAGGCCACGATGATGGATGCGCCCAGCACCATCATCGCGTCGGGCACGTCGCCGAATAGGACATAGCCGAGCATCATCGCCCACAGCAGCGCGGAATACCGGAACGGCGCCACCGCCGAGATGTCACCGGTGCGCAGCGCCGATATGACGCATTGGTAGCCGATCAACAGCAGCACCGCGGCGAGCGCCTGCAGGGCGAGCGCATTCGCCGATGGCGGCGCCCAGCCGCCGAGCGGGACGATGATGGCGCCACCGGCCGCCGTGACGGTCACGGTCGTCAGGAGGGTGATGAACAGCGACGGTATCTTCGCCGGGATCTTCCGGGTTGCAAGGTCGCGCAGCGCACAGAAGGCGACCGACAGCAGCGCCATCAGCGAATACTGGCTGAAGCCGGACAGCCCCGGCCGCACGATGATGAGCACGCCGACGAAACCCGCCACGATCGCCGACCATCGCCGCCAGCCGACCGGCTCGTGAAGAATCACCGCGGCGCCAAGCGTGATCGCGAGCGGCAACGCCTGGAAGATCGCCGACGTGTTGGCGAGCGGCAGATGCGCGAGCGCGGCCATGAACGTGATGGTGCCGCCGATCTCGCCGATCACCCGCAACGCGACCGGCCTGACCAGCAGCGTCCGCAGCGGGCGCAACGCGCCCTGATGCCAGGCGAAGGCGGCGATCAGCACGATGGCGAACAGCCCGCGCACCAGCATCACCTGGCCGAAGTTCATCTCCGACGTCAGCACCTTGGTGATGGAGTCGTTCATCGTGAACGCCGCCATCGACACCGCCATCAGCAGGCTGCCGCGGATATTCGGAGAGAGGGCCAACTTAGATCAGGTCGCGCCGGCCTTCTGTGCATACTCCCAGGAAGCCTTC
The DNA here is from genome assembly GCA_023422775.1 of Pseudomonadota bacterium. Classification (GTDB taxonomy): domain Bacteria; phylum Pseudomonadota; class Alphaproteobacteria; order Rhizobiales; family Xanthobacteraceae; genus Bradyrhizobium. The sequence goes on along the minus strand of JAFAGM010000130.1, from coordinate 3,673 downwards.
GACAACGGCACGGTGCGCGCCGCCGATTCCAGCGCCTTGGCGTTGGCCGCGGTGCCGTCGCGAACGCGGCCGGCTATGCCCTGCGTGATGCCGGCGAGGCGGAACAGGTTGTAGGCGAAATACCAGTTCAGGTCGGGCACGGCGCTGCCGGTGACGTTGCAGTAGATCTGCGCCGCCTCTTCCAGGCTCGGAATGTTCAGCGCCTTGAGATCGGCATTGGCGAGGCCCGGCATGGTCCACTGCATCAGCAGATAGGTGAAGTCGGCCATGGGATCGCCAAGCGTCGACAGTTCCCAGTCCAGCACCGCCTGCACGCGCGGTTCCGTCGCATGGAAAATCATGTTGTCGAGACGGTAGTCGCCGTGGACGACGGAAGCGCGCGCCTGCGGCGGCACGGTCTTCGGCAGCCACTCGGCGAGTTTCTCGAATTCCGGAATGTGCTGGGTTTCGGAGGCGCGGTATTGCTTGGTCCAGCGGTCGACCTGGCGCGCGAAATAATTGCCGGGCTTGCCGAAATCGCCGAGCCCGATTTTCTCCGGGTCGAACACATGCAGGTTGGCGAGCGTCTCGATCTTGCTGGTGAATATCTTGCGCCGCGCATCCGGCGTCTGGCTCGGCAGCGTGGGATCCCAGAACACCCGGCCCTCTTCCATCGACATGATGTAGAAGGCGGCGCCGATCACAGCGTCGTCGGTGCACAGCGCATAGGCTTTCGCCACCGGAAAGCCCTGCTTGCCGAGGGCTGCGATGACGCGGAACTCGCGATCGACCGCATGCGCCGACGGCAACAATTTACCGAACGGCTTGCGGCGCATCACATAGGAACGGCCGGGAGTTTCGATCTTGTAGGTCGGGTTGGACTGCCCGCCCTTGAACTGCAGGACCTTGAGCGGCCCCTTGTAACCCTCGACATGCTCGCGCATCCAGGCATCGAGGTTCGCCTCGTTGATACGATGGCGCTCCTCGACTTCCTTTGTGCCCGAGAATTCTTCGTCTTTCCTGACGCCTTCGGCCACGCTGACGCTCCCCTACTTGATTTCTTGGGGAACGCCGTGGAGCGCTCCCGTTGATCCTGCACCGTCACAGGCCCCTCATGGTGAGGAGCGCGGAACGCGCGTCTCGAACCATGAGGCCCCGTCCATGGCCTGCATCCTTCGAGACGCCCGCTTCTCGCGGGCTCCTCAGGATGAGGAGTTGGAGTACCTGCGACGCATAAGGATTACTTCGTAGCGTTTGCATACTTCCGAAGTTCAAGTCTGGCAATGGCGCGATTGTGCACCTCGTCCGGACCGTCGGCCAGTCGCAGCGTCCGGATATGGGCGTAATCCTTTGCCAGGCCGGCATCGTCGGAGACGCCGCCACCGCCATAGGCCTGGATGGCGTTGTCGATGATCTTCAGCGCCATGTTGGGGGCCGTGACCTTGATCATCGCGATCTCGGCCTGCGCGGTCTTGTTGCCGACCTTGTCCATCATGTCGGCAGCCTTGAGGCAGAGCAGACGGTTCATCTCGATGTCGGCGCGTGCCTCGCCGATGCGCTGTTCCCACACCGAGTGCTCGACGATCCTCTTGCCGAACGCGGTGCGCGAGGCCAGCCGCTTCACCATCTTCTCCAGCGCCTCCTCGGCCTTGCCGATGGTGCGCATGCAGTGATGGATGCGGCCCGGACCGAGGCGGCCCTGCGCGATCTCGAAGCCGCGGCCTTCGCCTAGCAGGATGTTTTCCTTGGGCACGCGCACGTTTTCCAGCAGCACCTGGGCGTGGCCGTGCGGGGCATCGTCGAAACCGAACACCGGCAGCATCTTCTCCACCTTGATGCCAGGGGTGTCGAGCGGCACCAGGATCTGCGACTGCTGCTGGTGTTTCGCCGCCTTGAAATCCGTCTTGCCCATCAGGATGGCGATCTTGCAGCGCGGGTCGCCGACGCCCGACGACCACCATTTGCGGCCATTGATCACATAATGATCGCCATCGCGCTCGATACGGGTTTCGATGTTGGTGGCGTCGGAGGACGCAACCGCCGGCTCGGTCATCAGGAAGGCGGAGCGGATCTCGCCTTCCATCAGCGGCTTCAGCCACTTCCGCTTCTGCTCCTTGGTGCCGTAACGGATGAACACTTCCATGTTGCCGGTATCCGGGGCGGAGCAGTTGAACACCTCCGAGGCCCAGGAGATGCGGCCCATCTCTTCCGAGAGCAGCGCATATTCGAGGTTGGTCAATCCCGCGCCATGGAATTCATCGTCCTCGTGCGAGGACGGCGGCATGAACATGTTCCAGAGGCCCTCGGCCTTCGCCTTCTTCTTCAGATCCTCGAGGATCGGGATCACCTTCCAGCGCGGACCTTCGGCATCCTGCTTCTCGTAGATCGGCACCGCGGGACGAACGTGAGTGGCCATGAACGCGCGCACGCGATCCAGCCATTCCTTTTGCTTCTCGGACATGTCGAAATTCATGGGACGCTCCTCACCTGGCTTTGCGAAATCGTTAGACCGCACTGTCCGCCCGCCGTTCATGTCCCGCAAGGAATTTGCGGCACCGTTGACGGGACGACCCCGTGCGGGTCGGGCTGGAACTGCGAGACGTTCGCAAACGCGGATTGACTTTTCCAGCTCTTCAAACAATAGTTTCATACAGACGTTTTAATTGCAACTGTGCAAACGGGAACCTGATATGTCCAGCGATCGGACCCGGTCCGCCATCCTTGCCGCCGCCGAACGGCTCTACGCCGATCGCGGCTTCGGCGACGTAACGCTGCGCGATATCGTCGCGGAAGCAAACGTCAATCTCGCTGCGGTGAACTATCATTTCGGCTCCAAGGACGAGTTGATCGCGGAATTGTTCGTCAGCCGCAGCCTCGCCACCAACCGCGAGCGCCTCAACGAACTGAAGGCGGCGGAGGAAGATGGCGGCGGCCGCGCTCCGATCGACGCCATCCTGCGCGCGCTGGTGGGCCCCACCCTGCGCGGCTGCCTTGGCCCCGATAGCGAAGGCTCGACCGCGGCACGCTTCATGATCCGCGCCTCGATCGAGTCGGTGCCGCCGATCCGCCGCATCAAGAACCGCGAGGTCGACCACCTGCGCAAGTTCATCGCCGCGATGCGCCGCGCGATGCCCGGCCGCGATGACGCCGAACTCTATTGGGGCCTGCACTTCGCGCTCGCGATGTCGCACCACACCATCCGTGAACGGGAGCGGCTGACGAAACTGTCGGAAGGACAATGCGACCTCGACGACGTCCAGGCGATCATCGACCGCGTGGTTTCGGTTTCGGTGATGGCGCTGACGGGCGCCGAGACGCCGGCGAAGAAGGCGCCCGCGCGGTCGGCGATGCCGCAGGGGCGGCTGACCCGGCAGGACCTTTAAGTTTGATTGCATCGGCCATCGCTGCATTAAGATCGTCGTCCCCCGCGCAGGGGGATCCAGTACGCCGAGGCTTCTCGATTCAATCATAGGCGTCTCTGGAATACTGGATCACCCGCCTTCGCGCATAGGCGTTAAGTTTAGACTTGCATGCTGGAATCACTCGTGATTCGAGCATGATATGACACACGAATCGCTTGTAAATGAAGACTGGACGAGAGTGGTTGGCCGGCTTGGCGGTGCCTCGCAGCTCGAAGCCAGCGCGCGCGCGACAAAGGCTTTCGTGCGTCGGCGTGAAATTCCGGATGCAGTGG
>JAFAGM010000076.1 GCA_023422775.1 Pseudomonadota bacterium | reverse complement strand
TTCCGAGCGTGCCTGATATTGCCGGCCTGAAGGACTTTGCCGGCAAGGTGATGCATTCCAGCCAGTACGACGACGGCGAGAACTGGAAGGGCAAGCGCGCCATCGTGATCGGCACCGGCAACAGCGGTCACGACATCGCGCAGGATCTGCATTCCAGCGGCGCCAACGTCACCATGTTCCAGCGCTCCTCCACGCTGGTCGTCAGCATCGAGCCGTCGGCGCAACTGGTCTACGCGCCCTACAACGAGGGCACGCTTGACGATAACGACCTGATCGCAACCTCGATGCCGCTGCAACTCGCGCGCAAGAGTCACAGACTGACCGGCGAGAAGTCGAAGGCGCTGGACAAGGAATTGCTCGACGGCCTGGAGCGCGCCGGCTTCAAGCTCGACTACGGCGAGGACAATACCGGCTGGCAGTTCAAGTATCTCACCCGCGGTGGCGGCTATTATTTCAACGTCGGCTGCTCCGACATGATCGTCAGGGGCGATATCGCGCTGAAGCAGTTTGCCGATCTCGACACGTTCACGGCCGAAAGCGCGAAGATGAAGGACGGCGAGATCGTTGCGGCCGACCTCGTCGTGCTGGCGACCGGCTACAAGCGCCAGGAAGAACTGGTGCGCAAGCTGTTCGGCGAAGCGGTCGAACAGCGCGTCGGCACGATCTGGGGCTTCGGCGACGAGCAGGAACTGCGCAACATGTACACCCGCACCGGCCAGCCCGGCCTCTGGCTGATCGCCGGCGGCCTCGCACAATGCCGCATCGGCTCAAAACACCTCGCGCTGCAGATCAAGGCGATCGAGGAAGGGCTGCTGCCGCGCAACGTGGGGCCGCGGACGGCGCTTGCATGAATCCATCATCCCGTCATTCCGGGGCGCGAAGCGAACTATGGTGCGCGATTGCGCACCTGAGAATCTCGAGATTCCGGGTCTGGTCCTACGGACCATCCCGGAATGACCAACTCTGGAAGGGGGACTACACATGCCGGCTATTCTCGGCTCGGGCGAACACCGCTACCGCGTGGTGGAGAATTTTGCGAAGCTGCCCGACAGCTGGAGTCTGACCGACGCGGCGTCAGTCGCGGTCGACAGCAAGGACCGCATCTATGTTTTCAACCGCGGCGCCCATCCCATGGTCGTGCTCGACCGCGAGGGGAATTTCATCAAGAGCTGGGGCGAAGGACTGTTCAACCGCGCGCACGGCCTGCACATCGACGCCGACGACAATCTGTACTGCACCGATGACGGCGACCATACCGTACGCAAGTGCACTGTTGACGGCAAGGTGCTGCTCACGATCGGCATCCCGAACAAGCCCGCGCCGTTCATGAGCGGCGAGCCGTTTCACCGCTGCACCCATACCGCGCTGTCGCCGCAGGGCGAGATCTACGTCTCGGACGGCTACGGCAATGCCTGCGTCCACAAATATTCGCCGGACGGCAAGCTGCTCAAGACTTGGGGCGAGCCCGGCACCGATCCCGGCCAGTTCAACATCGTGCACAATATCGCCACCGATGCCGACGGCTGGGTCTATGTCGCCGACCGCGAGAACCACCGCGTGCAGGTATTCGACGGCAACGGCAAGTACGAGACGCAGTGGAACAACCTGCACCGGCCCTGCGCGCTGTGCCGCTGCGGCGGCAAGCAGGCGAATTTCATCGTCGGCGAACTCGGCCCCGGGCTTGCGGTCAACCGCAAGGTGCCCAATCTCGGCCCGCGGCTCTCGATCGTCGACGCCAGGGGCAACCGCATCGCAAGGCTTGGCGGCGAGAACGGCCCGGGGGTGGAGGCCGGCAAATTCCTCGCCCCGCACGGCATCGCGATCGATTCGAGGGGCGATATCTATCTCGGCGAGGTCGGCGTCACCGACTGGAAAACCAGCTTTCCGGATACGCCGATGCCGCCGGAGGTCGCCGTGAGCCGCTGCCTGCAGAAGCTGGAGAAAATCTAGATGCGCCACCTGCCCCACCGCGGAAGTCCGGGCATGCCGCCCGCGAGAGCATGGCTCACTCACCGATCGCCTCTCGCCGGCGTCGCTCGGATTCTTCCGCATAGCGCCGCATGGCATGGGCTTCGGTGAGAATCCCGATCGGCCGGCGTTCGCCGTCGCTTTCGACGACGGCGAGCGATTCCGCTTCGGCGGCGTCAAACACGGCGATCGCTTCCTGAATGTTCATGACCGGATGCAGCACCACGTCCCGGTGATGCAGGATGCCCATGAGGCCGTGCGCGGCGTCGACATCCTGCGCGTGCGCTTCGGCGACAACAGCCAGTCCGACGTAGCGTCCCGCCGCATCGACGGCTACGACCTGCGTCTTCGCCCCCAGCGGAAACTTTATCCGGAACTCCTCGATCCCGATGCCGGCATCGACCGTGGCGAGATCCGGGCGCATCAGGCGGCGCACCGTGAGATCGCGAATCCATCCGACATCGGCGGCGCTGCGGATGGTCTCGCCGCGCAGATGCAGGCGCCAGGTCGCAAACGAGTAGCCGAACAGTTCGCGTGTGATCTGGGTGGAGATGATGACCGAGACCAGCACGATCGTGGTGAGCCAGAGGTTGCCGGTCGATTCCAATGCGATGAATGACATCGTCAGCGGGCCGCCGATCACGGACGCCGACAATGCGCTCATCCCGATCACGGCGTAGACGTTGGGGTCCAGCGCAAAACCCGGCCAGACCATATCTGCGCCGGCCGCGAACAGGCGGCCGCCGAGCGCGCCCATGAACAGGGTGGCGAAAAACAATCCGCCGCGGAAGCCGGTACCCAGCGAGACGATCGACGCCAGCGCCTTCAGAACGAAAACGGCGGCAATCATCTGCAACGGCATCGCCACGATGCCTGAAAAATGCAGCGCGCCATGACCTGATGACATCACCTGCGGCGTCAGCAGCGCGAGCAGGCCGACGCAAAAGCCCCCGAGCGCGGGGCGCAGCGGCGGCCACAGACGGATTTTCGCGAGCCCCGTCTCGCACAGGGCCACGCTGCGCATGATGAAGATGCCACACAGCGCGGCCAGAACCCCGAGCAGCGCGGCAACGGCAAGGTCGCGCCCCATCACTTCGCCGACCGGGCCGACGTTGATGCCGAGCGACAGCGCCTCGAAGCCGTGGGTGACAAAATAGCCCGCTACCGCGGCGACGCCGATCGGCGCGAGGCTGGCCGGCGTATAGCCTCCGATCACGAGTTCGAAAGCATAGAAGGCGCCGGCGAGCGGGGCGCCGAACGCGCCCGAGATCGCAGCCGCCGCTCCGCAGCCGACCATGACGCGCTGGTCGGCGCGGCGCAGGTGAAAGCCACGGCCGAGCGACGCAGCAATGCCGCTCGCGAGTTGGGTATATCCGGCCTCCAGGCCGACCGACGCGCCGACCCCGCTCGACCAGGTGGTCTGCAGCGCCACGATGACGCTGCCACGAAACGACATTCGGCCGCCATGGAGCGCGTTGGCCTCGATCGGATCGACCTCGCGCGCCGGCCGCCAGTGCGCCAGCAGCAGGAAGGCCACCCCCAGCAGCAGGCCCCCGAGGCTCGGAACCAGCACGGCGCGCAGCGTTTCGATGCTCGGCTGGCTGGAAAGCCGCTCCGTCATGCCGATATTGAACAGCAGCGCGTGCAGGGCGGCGACCGCCACACTCATAGCCAGCACCACGAGTCCCGCGATGGTTCCGATCATCGCCGCCAGGACCACCAGGCTGGTTTCGTGGGCGCGAACGAACGCCCGCATCCGGCGCGGTGCCTCAAGATAACGTGAAGGGGTGGCCATTCTTGCGGATCCGTCAGCGGCGGGACGATGCCTGTCCGCCCCTTTAGCGGTCTATAGGGCCACGATGCAAATTGGGGCGAAACGGCGACAGCCGCGGATAAGCCCCGGAACGCTCTTCACAATCCCGTCACGCTGCCTGTAGTATGCAGGGCGCATGCTGCTTCGCAGCTAACATGGGGGTCAGGAGCGTTACTTGAACGCACATGTCTCGCAGGGCGGTTGGCCGGTACTGGTGCTGAACGCGGATTTCCGGCCGCTGAGTTACTACCCGCTGTCTCTCTGGTCGTGGCAGGACGCGATCAAGGCGGTGTTCCTCGACCGCGTGAATATCGTCGAGCATTACGATCGCGCGGTCCACAGCCCGACTTTCGAGATGCAGCTCCCGAGCGTGGTCTCGCTCAAATCCTTCGTAAAGCCGACCACACATCCCGCCTTCACCCGGTTCAATGTCTTCCTGCGCGATCGCTTCGTCTGCCAGTATTGCCACGCGCATGACGATCTCACCTTCGATCACATCATTCCGCGCAGCAAGGGCGGCCAGACCACCTGGGAAAACGTCGTCGCGGCATGCTCGCCGTGCAATCTGCGCAAGGGCAACCTGACGCCGCAACAGGCACGGATGTTTCCGAGACAGGCGCCGTTCGCGCCGACCGTGCATCAGCTCCATCGCAACGGGCGATTGTTTCCGCCGAACTATCTGCACGACAGCTGGCTGGATTATCTCTACTGGGACACCGAGCTCGATCCGTAGGCGCGGGCGCGACTTGTTTTGCCAACCGCTCGCCAGTAGCACCGTTCGCTGGTTCTCGAAGCCACCGCTTCCATTTTGTTCTCGCACTGACGAGCGACCATGCAAGACGCGAGAACCGATGCAGACTCTCGGAGCCTGCTTGCTGAGAATACACCGACGAATTCTCCACAGTTGATCCGATCGCTGACGCTGACGCACGCCGTGCTCTACGGGCTCGGCGTCACGATCGGCGCCGGAATCTACGTGCTTGTGGGGGCGGCGGCCGGACGGAGCGGCATGCATGCGCCGTTGGCGTTTATTGCAGCCGCGATCGTCATGGGGATGACCGCGGCTTCGTTTGCCGAGCTGGGCACCCGAATGCCGGTCGCGGCAAGCGAGGCGGCGTACGTCCAGGCAGCGTTCCGTCGGAAATGGCTCAGCGGTGCGGTGGGATTGCTCGTCGTTGGCGCCGCTGCCATTTCCGGAGCCACCATCACGGTAGGGAGCGCCGGATACCTCGGCGTATTCATTCCGATTCAGGCGCCCTACATCATCGCTGCCGTCGTGGTTACGATGGGCGCCATTGCGTGCCTTTCCGCCGTGCAGTCGATCAGCTTTGCGGGCTTGATGACGGTGATCGAGATCGGCGGGCTGCTGCTCATCGTCGCGGCAGCCCTGTTCGACAGCGGGCCCCTGATCTCGCGATTGCCGGAGCTATTGCCTGCCGTCGGCGATCTGACGGCCTGGACCGGCGTCGCGCAAACCACCCTGCTCGCTGTATTCGCGTTCATCGGCTTCGAGCATCTCGTCAATATTTCCGAGGAAATAAAGAATCCACGACGCACTCTGCCCTGGGCCCTCTTCATCACGCTCGCCGTCACCGCGGTTCTCTATGCCCTGGTAGTCTGGATCGCGGTTACCGCCGTGCCGCCGGCGGAACTGGCGACATCGTCGGCTCCTCTTGCGCTGGTCTTTCAGCGCCTCACCGGACTTCCCCCGCACGTTTTGAGCGCCATCGCAATCGTCGCGACCGTGAATGGAATCATCGTCCACATGATCATGATCGGCCGCGTGCTGTATGGCCTCGCCGATCAGGGGAATCTTCCCGCCTTCCTCGCGAAGGTCAATCGGAAGAGCGGCGCTCCGGTTGTCGCTACTACTTTCGGGATCGTGGCCATCCTGATACTGGCTCTCGGCGTTCCCTTGACGGGACTGGCCGAATGGACTTCGCGACTTACGCTCGGAATCTTTGCGTTCGTAAACATGGCTCTCATACGTATCAAGGCCACGGAAGCAACGCCCCCATCGGACGCATTCCTCGTGCCGATGTGGGTCCCGGTCGTGGGATCAGCAACCAGTGCCTTGTTGATCCTTGTCGACGTCCACGTGTAGGTGCGGCCGGCGCTCACTGCCCTGCAGCGCATCCGCATGCCGCGTGGCGCTTGAACAGCGATCAACCGAGGGGCGGACGGCATGGGGCCCGCGGGCAAGCTGTCTCTTCACTCGACCTCCCAATTCTGTCACGATAGTTTCGAGGCGCCTGCCTCACCAGAACCACAAGAGCGACATCAACGCCCTAACGGAAACGCCACATGCTCATCCCCATCGCCGACGTGCCGCGCTGGTATGCCGAACGCAAACCGGGCGACACCATCGCAATCAGCCATGGCGCCGACACGCTCACCTGGGAGCAACTGGAGCGCAATGCCAACCGCCGCGCCCGCGCCTTTGCCGCCAAGGGCGTCAAGCCGGGCGATTTCGTCGCCATCGGGCTGCCCAACAGCAACCTGCTTTTCGAAACCACCTTTGCGGTGTGGAAGTGCGGCGCGACGCCGACGTCGCTGACCTGGCGGCTGCCGCGCGGCGAAGCGGCAGCCGTGCTCGACATCCTCAAGCCGTCGCTTGTGGTCGGCGGCCAGCCCGACTGGAATGCGCCGAATTCGCTGCCCGCCGATTTCATCCCCGAGGGCGTGTCGGACGAAGCGGTGACGAACCCGGTAGCGCGCTACTGGAAGGCGATGACCTCCGGCGGTTCGACCGGTCGACCCAAGGTAATCCTCGATCACCGGCCCGCCGTGATCGACACCGCCGGGCCGGCAGCGCTAGGCATGCCGCTCGGCTCTTCCCTGCTCAACCCCGGTCCGCTCTACCACAACGCCCCCTTCATCGTTTCGCACACCGCGCTGTTCCACGGCGGACGCGTCACCGGCCTCGTCAAATTCGATGCCGAGGAATGCTTGCGCCTGATCGAGACCAACCGGGTACAGTGGGTCAATTTCGTACCCACCATGATGCATCGGATCTGGGCGCTGCCGGACGAGGTGCGCAGCCGCTACGACCTGTCGAGCCTGCAGATCGTGTTTCACATGGCGGCGCCGATGCCAGCCTGGCTCAAGGAAAAATGGATCGAGTGGCTGGGGCCCGAGCGCATCTATGAACTCTATGGCGGCACCGAAGCACAGGGCGCCACCATCATATCGGGCGTGGAATGGCTCGAACATCCCGGCTCGGTCGGCAAGATCGGCGAGACCGCGCGCCTGCGCATCATCGGCGAAGACGGCAACGAGGTCCCGACCGGCGAAACCGGCGAGATCTATTTCCTGCCCAATGACGGCGCCGGCTGCACCTATCATTATCTCGGCGCCGAGCCGAAGCGCCGCCCCGACGGCTGGGAATCGCTGGGCGACATCGGCAGACTCGATGCCGATGGCTATCTCTACCTCGGCGACCGGCTCGCCGATATGATCCTGCGCGGCGGCGCCAACATCTATCCGGCCGAGGTCGAGGCCGCGGTGACCGAACATCCCGACGTGCGCTCCTGCGTGGTGGTCGGGCTCCCCGATCCGGAATTCGGGCAACGCGTGCACGCCATCCTCGAACTCGACGGGAGCACGGACGCGCAGGCCACGGCCGACGGCATGGCCGCCTTCCTGGCCGACCGGCTCAGCCGCTACAAGCATCCGGAAAGTTTCGAGGTCACGAGCGTCGGCTTGCGCGATGATTCCGGCAAGGTCCGCCGAACGCTGCTGCGCGACGAGCGCGCGGGCTGGCTGAAGGAGGACCGGCCGTTCCGGATCATGCCGTCGCGGGCACGCGTGAAGGTGGAATGAGAGCCCGCACGAGGTCGAACTGCACCAAGGCGACCTGATCGCAGCTCTGAACGACCATCCGCAGAGCTGCGATGTCGTCGTCAACGCGGCGACGCTGATCCATTTCGGTGACCTCCGGGTCTCGTTGTCGCCCTGCGCCTCCCCTGGCGCGCATTGCGGCTATGTTTCGCGCAACCAGGTCGGGAACATCCGGAGATTCTACCGGACCCGGGCAGCGCGGCTACCGTTTCGGCCTGGCGCTTGCGAACATGCCCTCATATGCGGCGATCGAGGGCAACTGCCGCGAGACACTTTCGCGATCCCCGTTTGCAGCATAGATTGGGCGATGAATTTCCAGTGCCTTGCGCGCCGGTTCGCCAGGAGATCATCAATGCCCTCTTTGACCGAGTGGAGAGTGCCGCCCGCAAACCAGCCGCGTCCCGGCGATTACGGTTTCGATCTCGACCGCACGCTCGCTTCCGTGGTCGGGCTGCATTCCATCATTCCGAACGATGCTTCCAGCGCAGAGACGCTCGGCACCGAACGCGCCGGCAATGGCGTGGTGATCGACAACGGGCTGGTGCTGACCATCGGCTATCTCATCACCGAGGCCGAAGCGGTGTGGCTGCACCGGGGCGATGGCCGCGTCGTGCAGGGGCACGCACTCGGCTTTGATTTCGAATCCGGATTTGGCCTGGTACAGGCGCTGGGCGACCTCGATCTCGAGCCGCTGCGGCTCGGATCATCGGCTGCCGCGAAGGTCGGCGACCGCGTGGTGGTCGGCGGCGCCGGTGGACGCACACGATCGGTCGCGAGCCTGATCGACGCCAAGCAGGAGTTTGCCGGCTATTGGGAATACCTGCTGGATGAGGCGATCTTCACTCATCCCGCGCACCCGAACTGGGGCGGCACCGGACTGATCTCGAACCGCGGCGAACTGATCGGCATCGGATCGCTGCAGCTCGAACGCGAGCGCGACGGCACGGCCGAACACGTCAACATGATCGTGCCGATCGACCTGTTGAAGCCGGTGCTCGACGACATCCGGAAATTCGGCCGCGTCAACAAGCCGGCGCGGCCGTGGCTCGGCATGTACACCACCGAGATCGATAATCGTCTGGTCGTGGTCGGCATCGCCAGCAAGGGTCCGGCAGCGCGCGCCGAACTCAAGACCGGCGACGTCATTCTAGCCGTCAACGGCGACAAGGTAACGAGCCAGATCGGATTCTACCGCAAGCTATGGTCGCTCGGGACCGCCGGCGTCGATGTGCCGCTCACCGTCTACCACGAAGGCGTCACTTTTGACGTGGTACTGAGCTCGATCGATCGCGCCAGGCTGTTGAAGGCGCCGCAGTTGCATTGAAAGCAGAGAGCGTCACATGAGCGAGGCCGTGGTGGACGACATCGTCGCCGTGTTGCCACCATTGTTGCAGTCGCTGGAAGCCCTCGGCTTCGTCGCGCGCTACCTCAATCCGCCGGATTTCGACCGCGTGATGGAGCGGGTGGGACTGCCGGACGAAGCCTTGCGCGCCGAGCGGCCGCGGCTCGAACAATGGCCCGAGCAATTTTCCGCGATCAAGACTCCGCTGACGGCCGCGAGCGACGCGACGCTTGCCGCATTCGAAGCCTTGCGCGTCGTACAGCGCGGCCAGGGTGAGTTCGTCAGTCTGTTTCGCGGATTGCGCTATGCGTCGCGCGCCCAGGAGGCGCTCTACGCGCTGACGGCGAGATTGCCGCCGGTGAACCGGTTCTTCGTCGATCCCGAATTGCGCGAGGACGCCGATCTCGCGGCGCGGCTGGCGGCGCCGGCCAACGCCAACACCGGCGTCTTTCACGACCACAACGAGCCCGGCAGCCGCGGCGGCTTCTCCGTCTACGTGCCCGAGTACTACACGCCCGATCGCGTCTGGCCGCTGGTGATGGCGCTGCACGGCGGTAGCGGAAATGGCCGCGGCTTCCTGTGGAGCTGGCTGCGCGATGCCCGCAGCCGCGGCGCAATCCTGATCGCGCCGACGGCGACCGGCAGCACCTGGGCGCTGATGGGCGAGGATACTGACACGCCGAACCTTGAGCGCGTCCTCGATGCGGTGCGTTCGCGCTGGAACGTCGATGCAACGCGGATGCTGCTGACCGGCATGAGCGACGGCGGCACGTTCTGCTATGTGACGGGGCTCGAGAGCAACTCGCCGTTCACGCATCTCGCGCCTGTTGCGGCGACCTTCCATCCGCTGATGGCGGAAATGGCCGACGCCGAAAGGTTGCGCGGCCTGCCTGTCCATATCGTGCACGGGACACTCGACTGGATGTTTCCGGTCCAGGTCGCGCGGCAGACCAGCGAGATGCTGGCCGCGGCGGGCGCCAGCGTCACCTACCGCGAACTCGACGATCTCAGCCACTGCTATCCGCGCGAGATGAACGCGCCGATGTTGCAGTGGCTGAACAGCGGCGCCTGACTTCGACTATTTCCTTCCACCGCAGCGCCCCATTAACGCCCGCAAAGCCGTGTTGGATGGCGATGGAACCACGCTGCAACATCGGCGTTGTGCTTTCGACACGGAGGGATCTGCGATGCGGACGTTAGTCGGAATGATTTTGGGTGCGCTGCTGCTGGTTTGCGGCGTTTATGTCTACGATTCGATGCAGACGTCGAGCGTCGCGAACGGCGAGGTAGCGCAAACCAGCCGCACCATCGTCAACTGGGACGTGGCGGCAGCCAACTGGAACAAGCTGATGAATCGCGCCCATGAGGATTGGGTCAGGATTTCGTCGAAATAGTCCTTCGCGAAATCGCCGCTGCCGGAGCACGCCGTCGTGACAAGCGACGGCGTTGTTGCGACGGCAGTCAGTTCGCCTTCTTCGCCTTGCGCGCATCGGCAATCACCATCTCGAATTGCGCCATGGTGAGGATGCCGGGCACGCGGAACTTGCCGACGATGAACGACGGCGTCCCCTTGAAGCCGAACGCCACGGCCTGATCGTGGTTGCGGGCGAGAACGGTGTCGATCGCCTTGGCGTTGGTCGTGAGGTCGCGGTTGAGGCGATCCATGTCGAGGCCCGCGCCAGCCAGCAATTCACGGACGCGCGGCTCGGTCAGTTTCGAACTGACGCCGATCATCGCCTCATGCGCGGCGAGGTATTTGTCCTGGTATCCGGCGGCCATCGCCATCCGTGCGGCGAGCTTCGAAACCTCGCCCAGGATCGGCCATTCCTTGAGCACCAGCCGAACCTTGCCGTCGTCCTGCACCACCTGCTGGATCTCGGGTGCGATCTTGCGGCAATACGGGCAATTGTAGTCGAACCATTCGACGATGTTGACGTCGCCGTCCGGATTGCCGGTCGAGGGGACATCGGGATCGCGCAGCACCAGCGCTTCGGTCAGCACCGCATCGCCCTGTGCCAACGCCGGTCGCGACGCCGTGCCGAGCAGGGCAACGCCCGCGCCAAGCAAACCAAGCGATTTTCGGCGCGTGAGTCCCGGTTCGGCTCCGGCTGAATGGTTGGATCGGTTCATCTGGATCTCGCTGAGGTCCTGCATTTCCTGTCTACGTCCAGGATGGCGATATGTTACGCGCCAGCATATAGAGCGCCACGGCGATAATGACCACGGCAAACACGATATTGAGCGCACCGCGGCGCTCGGCGAGGTGCCGCGCCCCCCCGCGTGCCGGCCAACCCGCCGGCGATGCCGCCCGCCACGAACAGCCCCGCCAGCACCCATGAGACCAGGCCGGACCAGGCATAGCTGGCGGCCGTGGTCATGCCGAACGCGGTGACGGCGACCAGCGAGGAACTGACCGCGTTCATGATCGGCATCCCCGTCGCCAGCATCAGGGCCGGCACGATCAGGAATCCGCCGCCGATGCCGAAAAATCCCGACATCGTTCCGGTCGCGAGGCCGAGGCCGACGATGGACGGCATGTTGGAGTTCGACGCCTTGACGTCGGGCAATCCGATCCGCGCGCGTGTCTTCAGCATCAGCAGCGCGATCACGATCATGACCAGCGCGAACAGCGCCAGCAGCCTCTGGCCGTCGACCATCTTGCCGAGGATCGATCCGCCGAACGCGCCGACCATCCCCGATGCGGCGAAGATCAGCGCAACGGACCACACCACGGTGCCGCCGCGCGCGTGGTTGGACAGGTTGATCGCGGCGTTCGCAGCCACCGCGATCGCGCTGGTGCCGATCGCGACATGGGGCTGCGGCACGCCGACCACATAGACCATCAGCGGCACCGCGAGGATCGATCCGCCGCCGCCGACCAGGCCAAGCGAAAACCCGACCAGCATTCCCGACGCCAGTCCCAGGACGCTCTGCGCGGCGGTGATGGTCAAGATGAAAGACTCGCTTGCACGGCGGGACCATAGAAGGGATTTCTTCGAATGGCCATGGCCGCAGCACAAAGCTGCTCTGCATTGCGCATCTCCGGATCACGCCGGCACGCGAACGCCCTCCTGCAATGGCGCGCTTTCGCGACGCGGCAGCACCATCAGCGTGCCGCTCATGGTCGCGATCAGGACCTCGACGCCATCCTGCTCGGCATAGGCCCTGCCCTCGCACACCGTCAGCGTGCGGCCGGGCTTGACGACGGTGGCGCGGAACGAAAAGCGCTGGCCGCGCGCGGGCGCCAGCAGGTTGGTCTTGAACTCCACGGTCAGGATGTCCGATCCGGCAGGCATCAGCGTGAAGGCGGCGATGCCGCAGGCATTGTCGAGCCCGGCCGTGATGATGCCGGCATGAACGAAGCCGTTCTGCTGGGTGTATTCAGGTGAATAATTCATCGACAGATCGACCTCGCCCGGCTCCAGCCGGGCAATGGAGATGCCGAGCGTCTTCATCGCGCCCTGCCGCTCGAACGTGTCGACCGCGATGCGGCGGTAGTCAGGATTCTTCGGTTGAAAGCGCGTCATGTCGCGTCCACGGGTTCGGGGTCTGCGGGATCGAGATGCTTTTCCAATTACGATACGGTAGCGTATCACAGTCGCCACGGGCTAGCAATACGGTGCCGTATCAAGAATGAGAGCCACCATGAGCGACGTCAGGACCGAAGTGACGACCGAGAGCTGGATAGCGGCCGGCTTCAACGAAATCGCACGGACTGGCGTCGAGGGCGTGCGGGTCGAGGTGCTGGCCAAGCATCTCGGGGTGACAAAAGGCGGCTTCTACCGCCGCTTCCGCGACCGTGCGGCGCTGCTCGGGGCCATGCTCGGGAACTGGAGCAGCGGCCGCATCGCGGCCATCGAAAAACAGGCCAGCCTCGACGGCGCGACCGCGCGCGAGCGGCTGAAGGCGCTGATCGAGCTCTACTCCGAGCGCATGAATACCGAGGGCATGTCGATCGAACTGGCGATCCGGCAATGGGCCCGGTCCGACGAGCTTGCCGCAGGCGCGGTCGCGAGCGTCGATGCGGCGCGGCTGAAGAATGTCGCCCACCTCTATCGCGCGACCGGCCTGCCGCCTGAGGAAGCGGACGCGCAGGCGTTCCTGTTCTACTGCTTCGTATTCGGCCAGAGTCTGCTCTTCCTTGAACGCGGACCGCGCAAGCGGGCGCAACTGGTGGCGAAGTCCGCCGAGAAATTGCTTCGCGAACAGGGTTAGGCGCGGCCGAATATCCGGCCGCGCCACTTTAGCTTGTCAGGCGTGCCTGTCAGGCAGCGCCCTTCAGCCTCTTGCTGCATTCGCTGTAGTAGCCACCGCCCTTCTGGATCCACTTCAACCCGCCATTGGCGTTGGTGGCCTTGTTTGCATTGTATTGATCGACGCAGGTGTGCATGCGGGCCCTGCTGGCTTTCTCCTTGGAGTATTTCGGATCGATGGCATTCGGATAGACCGCAGGGCCTGACGGCAGAGCCGGCGCCGCCGCTTCCTTCTTGGCGGCCTCCTTCGGCGCAGTTGCAGCCGCCGCTGGCGCCGCCGTTGCATCGGCGCCGCACTGCGCCTTGCGGAACTCGTTCCACTTCTGATCGCCCAGCGTACCGGCGGCCTTGGCAGCCTGGTATTTGGCGCTGCATTCCTGCGCGGTCAGCGCCTGCGCCTGCGAAGTCACCGCAAACACGGCCAAACCTAACGCCGCGATTGCGGCCAGTCTTTTTGCTTGGATAGTCATCCCTGGTCTCCATGGGTAGTCATCTGCACCTTTCATCCTAACGCAATCACAGATTGTCACAACGACATGACGCGATCTTGCGGTAAAAATATTTCGGTGCCGGGATGCACGGCTCGAACCCCGTTCAGCGGGCGTTCAGCAATCGCGGCCGCGCGCAGCATCGCCACGCATTGCTGCAATCGCGTGACGCATTTGTCCCTCCATGGCGAATTTGCCATAAGGCAGCGTGAGCCTGACGCCCGCATCGATGGCATCCCTTCCGGACCGCGCCAAAATCCTCGCCACGCTGGAAACACTTGTCCTCGGCGCTGCCGGCGGCCTGCTGTTTCTGTGGGCGAACCTGCCAGGCGGGCTGATCTCCGGCGCGATGGCCGCTGTCGCCATCGCAGCCCTGGCCGGACGGCCGCTCACCATGCCGCCGATCCTGACCCAGACCGTGCTGGTGCTGCTCGGGATTACGCTCGGCTCGCTGGTGTCGCGGCAACTGATCCAGCACATGAGCGCCTATCCGCTGACCATCGGCCTGCTGGCGCTTGCGACCTTCTGCATGACCTTCGGTTCCTCCTTCTACCTGCAGCGCATGCACGGCTGGGACCCGACCTCGGCGCTTCTGGCCGCAAGCCCCGGCGCGCTGTCGCAGATCACCGTACTGGCCGCTGAAAAGGGCGCGGACGTAGCGGCGATCGCGGTGGTGCAGACCATGCGCGTGATCATTCTCACCGCCGCCCTGCCGCTGGTGCTGGCGCTCACCGGGATCGCGCCGTCCGCGCCGCCGGTGTTCTCCTCAGTTGTCGCCTCCCCGCTAGAACTCGCCGCCCTCATCGGCGCCGCCATCGCGGTCGCGTTGCTGCTGCGGCTCGCCAGATTTCCAGCAAGCTGGATGTTCGGCGCGATGATCGCCTCCAGCGTGCTGCACGGTACCGACCTGATCCAGGGCGGCCTGCCGCCCTGGATGCGCGGCATGGCGCTGATAGGCATCGGCGCCGTGATCGGCACGCGCTTTTCGCGCATCAGGAAGTCGACGCTGCTCAGCCACGTCAATGCCGGCCTCGGTTCGTTTGCGGTCGCAATCGTCATCTCCGCGATCTTCGTCGCGGTGATCCTGCTGACCACCAATGTCCATTTCGCCGATGTCGTCGTCGCCTTCGCGCCGGGCGCAATGGACGCCATGCTGGCGCTGGCGCTGACGCTGCATATCGATCCGATCTTCGTCGGCGCTCATCATCTGTCGCGCTTCGTGTTCGTCTCGATCACCACGCCGGGGATCGTTCACCTGTTCGGCCGTCCGCAGGACGACGCGGACGATTAGGGCGACTTGCCGTTCGCCTGTCGTGTATCCCGCATACTCTCTCCATTCGTCATTCAGGAATGCGCCACTCGGCGCAGGCCAGATCACGATATGATGAATACCAGCGGCTGTTAGAGCGCGGACTCGCGACTGCGAGCCGGTTTCAAAGGAGCGATCGGTATGTCGGATACATCGCACAGCGCTTGAAATCGGCTTTGATCTTCACAGACGTTCAGCCAGGACTACGCACGTCGATGTGCATATTCGAGCGAGTTCCAATGAGGAAATATGATCGCGGAACATCTGACTCCAGGTGGACAAGCCGAGTCAGGAATTGTAGATGTGCTACGACTCACGCAATCGATAGTTGCGTGAGGTGTTTGCCCGTCTGCAAGCGTGGGGACAATGCGATTGCAGTGAAACAACACCCTGGCGCGTCAGCAGGAGTTGCTGCGTCGAGTGCTGTTTGCTGCCGCGGTACCAGTGCTGCGAGATCAACTGCCCGGGCAATTCCCGAGCAGCTTTAGATCCGGCAAGGGGCCCTCGCTCATTCGGCCAGACAGCGTTGGAGTTGAGTCTTTTGCGGGAGCGCACCTATGGAATACAGTGACTCTTCCGTCACCGTAATCATGTGCACCTTCAACGGTGAGAAGTTCCTCGAGGAGCAGCTGGGTTCCTTCGTTGCCCAAACACACACCAATTGGAACCTTTACGTCAGCGACGACGGGTCGACTGACGCTACTCTCGAAATTTTGAGAAGATTTGGAACTCGGGTTCGAAACAGCAACGAAGTGAATTATAGCGACGGACCTCGCAAGGGTTTCGCTGCTAATTTTCTGACAGCGATATGCTCAGCTCCCGTATCCGACTTTTGCGCGATTTCCGACCAGGATGATATCTGGCAACCCCGTAAACTCGAACGCGCTCTTGATTGCCTGACCCGGGTTCCACCTGCAAGGCCGGCCCTGTATGCCGCCCGTACCCGTATTGCCGATGTGAGCGGTCGAGAGATCCGTCTCTCTCCCCTCTTTAAGCGTCAGCCAAGCTTCGCAAACGCGGTAGTGCAGAACATCGGTGGCGGCAATACGATGGTGATGAACCGTGCTGCGCACCAACTGGCGCGCAAGGCGGGACCTATGGATATCGTGGTCCATGATTGGTGGCTCTACCAGCTTGTCAGTGGCGCGGGCGGTGAAGTGATCTACGACCATGAGCCCCATACTCTCTATCGGCAGCACGGCAGCAATCTGATCGGTGAGAATACAAGCCTGAAGGCACGCGCCAGCAGATTGGCCCGATTGACGGACGGGCTCTTCAAATCCTGGATGGACACGAACCTTCTCGCGCTGGATCGCGTTCGTCATCTGCTGACTGCCGACAACAGACGTCTGCTGGACGACTTGATTGCCTTGAGGATGCAACCCACATGGCACCGCGTGACAGGGCTCCGCAAACTTGGCGTTCAACGCCAGACAGTAGCCGGCAACATCAGCCTCGTCGTTGCTGCCGCCCTCGGCAAACTCTGACGCTAGACGAGAGCTATCTCATGGCATTTGACGTTACAGATCTCCGTATCGCCGCAGTAAAGGTGATCAAGGCGCACAAATTCAAGGACGGTCGCGGCTTCTTCTCGGAAGTCTACACACGCAAAGGACTCGCTGAAGCAGGCCTCGACATCGACTTCGTCCAGGACAATCAATCGTTCTCTGCTGAAAAAGGCACGTTGCGCGGATTGCATTTCCAGGTCCCCCCATTTGCCCAGGACAAGCTGGTCCGCGTTGTCCGCGGAGCAATTCTGGATGTCGCCGTCGACCTCCGCGTCGGTTCACCGACTTACGGCAAGCATGCAAGCGCGGCGATTTCCGCCGACGACTGGAATCAGATTTTCGTACCGGTTGGCTTTGCCCATGGCTTCATTACCCTCGAGCCAGATACGGAAGTTATCTACAAGGTAAGCAACTATTACTCCCCGGATCATGACAAGGGCGTCTTGTGGAGCGACCCCGACCTTGCCATCGAGTGGCCGCAAACGGAGAGCGTTCTGCTTTCGGAAAAGGACCGGCACTGGCCGTCTTTCCAGAATATCCCCGATGTATTCCGGTATGAGGCCCCGCGATGAAGTTGCTCATTACAGGAGGGGCCGGGTTCATCGGATCCGCTGTGGTAAGCCATTTCGTGGCGCTGCCGGGCACAAGCGTCGTCAACCTCGATGCCTTGACCTACGCCGGCAACCTGGATTCGTTGGCACCATTTGCTCGCGCATCGAACTATGTCTTCGTTAAAGCCGACATCTGCGATCGAAACAGCGTAGAGGCGATTTTCCGTGATCATCAGCCGGATGCGGTGATGCATCTGGCAGCGGAGAGCCACGTCGATCGTTCGATCGATAGTTCCGCCGAATTCATCCGCACCAATGTCGAGGGAACGCACACCTTGCTCGAGGCCGCACGCGGCTACTGGAACCAGCTCGACAAGGCGCGCAAGGCGCGATTCCGCTTTCATCATGTGTCCACGGACGAGGTCTACGGCGAACTCGGCGCCGAAGGAGCCTTCACGGAACAAACACCCTATTCGCCGAACTCTCCCTACGCCGCCAGCAAGGCCGCCTCCGATCACCTGGTTCGAGCCTGGCATCGCACCTACGGTATGCCGACTCTCGTAAGCAACTGCTCCAACAACTACGGCCCGGGCCAATTTCCCGAGAAGCTGATCCCATTGACAATTCTCAACGCCCTCGAGGGACGTCAACTTCCCGTTTACGGACGCGGTGAGAACGTGCGTGATTGGCTCTACGTCTACGATCATGTTGCCGCTCTCGATCTCATCCTGCGTGAAGGAAAGCCAGGCGAGACGTACAATGTCGGAGGTGGAGCGGAAATGCGTAACATTGACGTAGTCCAGACAATCTGTTCCTTGATGGACGAGCTGTCACCCAAGTCGAAGCCGCATTCCGATCTCATCACGTTCGTTTCCGATCGTCCCGGACACGACTTCCGCTACGCAATCAATGCAGACAAGATAGGTGAACGCCTCGGGTGGCGGCCGCGCGAGACGTTCAGATCCGGCCTCAAGAGCACGGTGGCCTGGTATCTCGCCAACCGGAGCTGGTGGGAACGAATCCGCTCCGGAGTCTACCGCGGCGAACGCCTTGGAATGGCGCTGCCATGACGCGCAAGGGCATCATCCTTGCCGGCGGTGCCGGCACCCGGCTGCATCCGGCGACGCAGGTCGTATCCAAGCAACTGCTGCCTGTGTTCGACAAACCGATGATCTACTATCCGCTCACCACCCTCATGTTGAGTGGCATCCGCGAGATACTCATCATCTCGACACCACAAGATCTGCCGCTTTTCCGCATGCTGCTCGGAGATGGCGCCCAATGGGGGCTGGAACTGAGCTATGCCGCGCAGCCCTCGCCGGATGGGCTGGCGCAGGCCTTCATCATCGGCGGAAAATTCATCAGTGACAGTCCATCGGCCCTGATCCTTGGCGACAACATTTTTTACGGTCATGACCTGACCAGGCTCGCGCAGAACGCCAGCGCGCGGACAGAAGGGGCTACGGTTTTTGCCCACCACGTCCATGATCCGGAGCGCTACGGCGTCGCGAGTTTCGACAGCCGGGGAAACGTGACTTCCATCGAGGAGAAGCCCAAACAACCGAAATCGAACTTCGCCATTGTTGGTCTCTACTTTTACGATCGACAGGTTGTCGAGCACGCGCGAAGTCTCAGGCCATCGCCGCGCGGAGAACTCGAGATAACGGATCTCAATCGCATCTATCTCGAGCGGAACGCCCTTCATGCCGAGGTCATGGGCCGTGGCTTTGCATGGTTCGACGCGGGTACACATCAATCGCTGCTTGATGCCAGCCAATTCGTGGCGACGCTGGAGGAACGGCAGGGAATCCAGATTGCGTCTCCCGAAGAGATCGCCTGGCGGCAAAAATGGATCGACGACGCGCAACTGGCCCATCTCGTGGAGCCGCTCAGCAAGAGCGGTTACGGGCAGTACCTGCGATATGTTCTGGAAGCAGATAAGGCGATAGGTTCGTGACCATCCTGATCCTTGGCAGATACGGCCAGATCGGCTGGGAGTTGCAGCGTGCACTGTCGCTAATGGGGTCCGTCGTGGCATTGGATCGACAGCACGCCGACCTCACCGATGAAAAGCAGCTGCGGCAGGTAGTTCGCTCGCTTCGCCCATCGTTCATCGTGAATGCGGCCGCCTATACGGCAGTCGATGAAGCCGAGCGCGAAGCAGAACTGGCCTACCAGGTCAACGCGCGGGCGGTGAAGATCCTTGCCGAGGAAGCGCAACAATTGAATGCCTGGCTGGTACATTATTCCTCCGACTATGTATTCGACGGGCGGGAACCCGGGCCTTACGATGAACTGGTTTCCCCGAAGCCACTCAGCGCATATGGGAAGAGCAAGCTGGCGGGCGACGAAGCGATTCATGCCATCGGCGGAAAATACCTGATTTTTCGCTGCAGCTGGATCTATGCCAGTCGGCGGACCAATTTCGCGCTTTCAGTCCTTAAACAGGCTCAGGAGCGCGACAACATCAAGGTTATCCACGATTGCATGGGCGCGCCCACCAGTGCGCCCCTCGTTGCGGACGTCACGGCGCTTGCGTTGCGGCAGATCCAGCAGAGTGGCCTCGCTGCCGACATTTCAGGAGTCTATCATCTCGCGGCCGGTGGCATCACGAATTGGCACGAGTATGCCTCCTTCCTCGTAGCGGGCGCGAAACGATTGGGAATGCCAATGCGCCTCGACCTCTCGAATATCGAGCGCATCAGCGAACATGATTATGGCTCGCCAGCCAAGCGCCCACTCAACTCGCGCTTCGACACGAGCAAGATCAGCCGGACATTCGGTGTCGTGCTTGCCGACTGGAAAACGGGCGCCGAGCGCTTTCTTCATGAGGTCGTCACCCCGCTCAGGACTTTCTCATCATTCCCCAGTTCCGGGACACAGGAACTTCCGGATCGTTCCTTGATCTCTGGCAAATCTCAGCGACCGGCAGGCGATCTCAGATGACAATTCAGGTTTTCGTCCCAAAGTTCCGTGTCGATGAATGTCTCGCGGAAATTCGTGAGTGCCTCGAGAAGGGGTGGACCGGCCTCGGCTTCAAGACGGTGGCATTCGAGAAGGCGTGGTCGGACTACAGTGGGCTTCGCTTTTCGCATTTCCTGAATTCCGCCACCTCCGGGCTGCATCTTGCGGTTTACATGCTCCGCACGAAACATGGATGGGCGGAAGGCGATGAGGTCATCACCACACCGCTTACGTTCGTCTCGACCAATCACGCCATTCTTTACGAGCGCTTGAAGCCCGTATTTGCCGACGTGGATCAGTACCTCTGCCTGGATCCCGACGACATTGAACGCAAGATCGGTCCACGAACGCGCGCTGTAGTATTCGTGGGCCTCGGCGGCAACACCGGCCAGTACGAGCGCGTCGTCGAGCTTTGCAAGCGTCGCGGGCTCGCGCTCATTCTCGACGCTGCCCACATGGCAGGCACTCGCTTGAACGGCCGCCATGTCGGGGCGGAATCCGACTGCGCGGTTTTCAGCTTTCAGGCCGTGAAGAATCTGCCTACCGCCGACTCCGGAATGATTTGCTGGTCGGACGCAGATGACGACGAACGGGCCCGCAAGCTTGCCTGGCTCGGCATCAACAAGGACACCTATGCCCGGACTTCGTCGCAGGGCAATTACAAGTGGATGTATGACGTCGAGGAAGTCGGCTTCAAGTATCACGGAAATTCGGTCATGGCGGCGCTTGGGCTGGTTTCCCTGAAGTATCTGGATGAAGACAATGCGGTTCGACGGGAACTCGCTGCCCTGTATGACGACCGCCTCGCCGGCGCCAACGCCGTGCAAAGCATTCAGATGGCGCCGGGGTGTCAATCGGCCCGCCATTTCTTCCAGATTCGCGTGCAGAACCGGGAGGAAGTCATGTCGGCGCTGAACGGTGCCGACGTCTTTCCTGGCGTGCACTATCGCGACAATACGGAATACAGGATGTATGCGTCGGCTGCGGATGCATGCCCACGTTCCGCGGCTGCTTCACGCGAAGTCATCTCGTTGCCGTTGCATCTGGGCATGAGCAGAGCGGATGTCGACATGGTGTCCGAGATCGTCCGCAAAAGCGCGCGATGAAACCCGGGATCGATCCATTCGGAGACGAAACGATCACGCTTCGGCTGGCTGAGGAACGGGACCTTGCCGCCATTCTCGATTGGCGGAATCGTGACGATGCCAGAATTTGGTTCAAAACATCAGACAGACTGACGATGGCCGGTCATCGCGCCTGGTACGAACATTATCTGAAGAAGGATGACGACTTCTGCTTTGTCGTGGAAGCGGAGGGACAGCCCGTCGGACTTTGCGGGATCTACGGTGTCGACAGAGCGAATGGCACCGCGGAAGTCGGGCGCTTTCTGGTTGCTCCCGGGCACGGCGGGAAGGGATACATGACGCGCAGCTGTGCGGCGCTTGCCCGCTTCGGAATGGAGGCCCTGGAGCTGACCCATCTCACGCTCGAAGTGATGGAGAACAACCACAAGGCAATTGGGATCTACATGCGCTGCGGATTTACGGAGGAAGCCCGCTTCGATGGCCTCATTCGCATGGGTCTCAGGAGGAATGTGCAATCATGACAGCAGACCGACAGCTTCTGTTCGACGCCCTGACGTCCCTCCGGCACTGGCGGGTTTGGACGTTCATGGGCATGCAAGACATCAAGGCGCGTTTCCGCCGATCGTTCATCGGACCGCTTTGGATACTGATCAATCTTGGGCTGTTCGTCGGCGGGGCGGGCTTTGTCTACGGAATGATGTTCGGTCAGGAAATGTCGGTGTTCCTGCCCTTCCTCATCACCGGCTTTGTTCTCTGGGGTTTCCTTTTGTCCACGTTCACGGAAGCCGGCGCCGCCTTTGTCGGGGCGGAGGGATACATCAAGCAGTTCTCCTATCCGAAGCAGATCTACCTGCTGCGCGCGCTCGTCAATTACAACGTCATCCTGCTGATCGGATTTTGCGCCATCATTCCGATGCAGGTCTTCTTTGGCCGCTTCAGCCTGTCGGGATGGCTGGCGGCGATCCCCGGGCTCGTCCTTCTCAATTGTGCGGCGCTGGGCCATATCGTGATTTCCGCCTATCTGGGAACCCGCTTTCGGGACTGGCCGCACGCGCTTGGCGGCCTGCTCCAGGTCGTCTTCTTCGTCACGCCGATCATGTTTCCGATCAAGGTGCTGGAGGAGCGGCACCTTGATTTCGTCTATCGTTATAATCCCCTGTACTACCTGATCGACATCGTGAGGCGGCCGATCCTGGAAGCGACCTTCGCCCCGCTGGAATATTACGGCTTCGTACTCGCCTATATCGTGACTGTGTGGCTTGTCGCGACCGTCGTCGCACGCAGGTTCGACAATCGGCTGGTTTTTCTGCTGTGACCGAACTGGCCATTCGTCTCGATAATGTGGGGATTCGCTTTACAGGCCAGCTGGGCGGAGGTGGCCTCAAGGACTGGCTGGCCGGACGCTTTTCCGGGAAGGACCCGGGCGTATACGCATTCGACGCATTGAAGGGGATCGACGTATCCATCGGGCAAGGCGAGCGCGTCGGATTGATCGGACTCAACGGCGCCGGCAAGAGCACGCTTCTCAAGGTGATGGCGCGCATCTACCCGCCGACGTCAGGCACCGCGATCGTGCAAGGCCATGTCTGCCCGATGTTCGAGTTCGCCACCGGTTTCGAGATGAACCAGTCAGGTTACGACAACATCCGCATCCGAGGCCTGCTGCTCGGAATGTCCCCGGCGGAAATCGAGGACAAGCTGCCGGAGATTGCGGCGTTCACCGAGCTGGGTGAGTTCCTGGATTATCCGGTCAGGACCTATTCGGCGGGCATGTTCATCCGCCTCGCCTTCGCGGTCTCGACCAGCATCAATCCGGAGATCCTGCTGATCGACGAGGTCATGGGTGCAGGCGACATTCGTTTTGCGGAGAAAGCGAAGCGGCGGATGTTCGAATTCATGGAGCAGGGAAAGATCCTGGTCTTCGCCAGCCACGCGCCCGATCTCCTGAAGTCATTCTGCAAGCGGACGATCTGGCTCGAGAACGGGACCATTCGCATGGACGGAGACACGCCCGACGTCTTCGAAAGTTACACAAGCGCAAATCTCGGGCGCTGACGGTTTGAACTGCCTGCAAGGCTGTTGCAGCAACCGCGGATATTCGCAATGAGAGTGAAAGAACTAATCCGAGACACCGTCTGGATGCCGGGACGCAGTTACGATGCGTCGAAAAAGCCAAAAGTTTCGGTCCTACTGCCTACCTTTCGACGGGGCAAAAGTGGTCTGTTTCAACGCTGCGTCAAGTCACTCCTGGCACAGACGCTTGAAGATATCGAGATAATAATCATCGACGATGGCAGCACCGATGGAACGGCAGGGCAGATCGAGGCCTTTCAAAATCTCGACGGTCGTGTGAGTTGTCTGCGACACCCTCAGAACATTGGCCTCCCCGCAGTCTCGGAGTATGAGGGCTTCCTGAAGGCAAGAGCCGATATGCTGGCCTTTGCGTTTGACGACACCTTCTTCAATGAAGATGCGATCGAGAAATTGCTAAAGGAGGCTGAAGCGGCCCCCCATGCGGTCGTCTGGGGTCACATCGAGTGGTCGCATAAGGACCCGGCCACCGGCGAAATTGTAACAAGTCGATTGGGTGCAGAGCGATCTCAAGGGTTGTTGAGGGTAGGCAACTTTATTCCGAACAGTGCCGTGTTGATGCCGCGCCATATCATTGAAGATGTGGGCTTCTATGATCCACACGTCGGCATGGTCCGCATATGTGATTGGGATCTCTGGTGTCGTGTTGCCGAACGCTACGAGTTGAAGTTTGTCGATGTTGCAGTGGGACTGGAGGGTGGCCCGCTCACAACAGACAGCATTGGTAGAACCTACGCACTAGACAACGCTGCTGCGAGCGAGTGGATGCGGCTCGAGAGAAACGAGAAACTCAGACCTCAGAACTTTGAGAACTTTGATGTGTTCGAACTGGATCCACGGCTTGGAATTAGTACGTTAACTGTCCTTGAGGGCGCGGCACGGAAGCATGCGGCAGCTCGAATGCTGCCACCACCAAAATCCGTTTCTGCAGATGACCCAGATGGATACGTTCTGGTGTTAGTAGCCCACTATGATGCGTCGACCACGTTATGTTTTGAGATGCTGCCGCCGACAATAGCGAAGCGCATAAGACTTCTAGGAACGAGTTCCGGCTTCGGCTACGAGGAGATGGCGAGGGCGACTTGTGTGGTGTTCGTGCGCAGCATCGCTGCGCTGCGACCTTGGATAGAAGCAGCTCGGGCGATGGGCGTGCCCGCATACTACTATCTAGACGACAACTTGCCGCTCCTCCAATCCAAGAAGGAATTCGAGGATCGCAGCGAAGATTTCAGCATCCCGCGATTTTCTGAGGACATGAGGCTGTTTGACGGAGTTCTTCTGACTAGTTGCAACCTTGTGTCATATTTCCAGGATCGGCTTTTCCACGACAATTTGATCTATTTTCCCATCGCGTTCCATGACCAAGCACCTTTGTCCGCCGACTACCGTGAAGAGAAGCGTCCCGGCGAAACCGTAATTGCGTGCATGGGCGGCGGCCATAGGTCGAAAGGTCTGCGAGAGGCATTATTTCCGGCGATCCGGAAGATTGCGGAAGGCGGCAGACTTGTTCATCTGGTAGTGGTCAAGGGAGGACTGGACCGCGTAACGCGCGATCTACCGGACACGCTTCGGATCACCGAAGTGCCCTTCGATGTCGGATACCTCTTTGCCTTGCGGCGCTTCGTCAGATTCGTACCCGACATAATTGTCCACCCGCCGAGCGATACCGTGAACAGCTCGTATAAAACGCTCAACCCTCTTGTATCAGCTGAGCTGCTAGATTGCGTTCTCGTTGCCCCGGAGATGGAGCCGTACACGCAGGTAGCTAGCGAAAAACTGATGGTTCTCGTCAAGTATCCCGAAAAGCCGGTTTCGTGGTATGGAGCTCTGTCGAGTCTGTTGAGCGGAGAGATCGACGCCAGCAAGATCAGGGCTCGCACAAGCGCTTATTGCCGAGAACACTTTTCTGGTGCGGAGAATGAACGTATCCTTCGGAATATGTTACGCAAACACGGCGGCGAGACGCCGTGGGATGAGCAATCGCAACGGCTTTGTCGATTGTTCGCTTGGGCGCGCGTGAACGTCGGAATGTCAAGCCCGAAGGGTCATGCAGGCCTGTTAGAGCAAAACGTCAAGTTGATTTCCGACTATCGCAAGATGGTCCGGTATTCCTGGCGTCATCGCATTATTAAGCGAACGACCGACCTTTGGGATATGGTTGATCATCGCTATGCGAGCCTGAAGGCTTGCAGTCAAAAGAATGGTTGGCGTCGCCGCGGCGCACCGTTGGAGTTGAGCGACTCGCTGAGTGAAATCCCCTACCGCGAGTATTCGGTAACTCCTCCCCTCGGCAAGCTGAAGGCCGTTCTGTTTGCTGTTTCGGTGGACATTGTTCAGTTCGG
Source organism: Pseudomonadota bacterium (assembly GCA_023422775.1). GTDB lineage: Bacteria > Pseudomonadota > Alphaproteobacteria > Rhizobiales > Xanthobacteraceae > Bradyrhizobium. The sequence continues at coordinate 78,767 of JAFAGM010000076.1, read as the reverse complement.
GACAGTTGGCGTTGAGGTCGTCGGGCCGGACAATGAGATCAAGGATCACGTTGTGGTCGACTTGCAGCGGGCAAATCTTGCCGAGCCCCTCAAGTTTGAGCTTTCGAATGTCAACGTGAACGAGGATGAGATCTGGAAAATAAGAGTTTTTGCCAAGTCAAACATCGCGGTTTATGTGCTGGAGTTCATCAACCGACGTTTTTTTGGATTGCGCTTCTCTGATCCGACCCCGTTCATGAACCTGGTGATCGAGTAGAATCATTGGCCTGTCCTGCTCACATCCTGGAACGGAAAGCTGACGTTCACAGCAATGTGCCAGGCTTACGTGATCAGACCACCGCAGACATCCTGATCGTCATCGAGGCGGAAATCGCCACGACGCAACTCGTCTCGCAGATCATGGATCGTTGCGCTGCATGGGGCGTCCGTTCCGCGACGCGGCTGCTGGACGAACTGAAGGTGTCCGACCTCGCGCCTCGCACGATCCCGCTTTTCATCCGGTGCGGCGATCCGCTGGCGCAGGCCTGGACCGAGGCGTTGACCCGGGCGGGACGCCCCTACACTTATTATATCGACGACAATTTCTGGAGGATCGCCGGCGACGGTCTGCTGGCGGAATACTACCGGCACCCCATCGTCCGGCGGTCCCTGGAGTTTTCCGTCTCGCACGCCCGGGCCGTGATCACCAATTCGGCCGAACTGGCGGAATTCCTGGCCCGGTTCAGTGCCGACGTATCGGTCCTCCCCTCGTTTTTCGATTTCGCACTGGTCGCCGATCTCTCGACCCGAAACCCGGTCATGGCGAGCGACGCGGAAATCCGCATTGGCTTCGCGGGAAGTCCGTCACGCGTGTCGGATCTCGACATCGTCGTTCCGCTGATTCCCGAGATCCTCGAGCGCCATCCGAACGCGGTGTTTGAATTCATCGGCGCCTGGCCGGCCGGGATCGGTGCATCTGACCGTATCCGCCTCTTTCCCCATCTGGGCGACTACAAGGCCTACATCCGATTTCAGCTCGATCGGCGCTGGGCCATCGGCCTCGCGCCTCTGGCCGATCATGAAGCCAATCGCGCCAAGACAGACAACAAGTATCGCGAGTATGGCGCATTCGGTTGTGCCGGGATCTATTCCGCGATTCCGCCCTACACCCATGTCGTCACGAATTCGGCTACGGGCCTGCTCGTGGACAACAGCGAAGCCGCCTGGCTGGGCGCGCTGATGGACCTTCTGGAAAATCCGGCCAGGGCAGACACGATCGCGCAGCAGGCGTCGGAGGACGTCAGGCGCAGATACGACATTGAGCGGGTCGCCGCTCGATGGGCTGGCTTTTTCCTGAAGCTGGCGTCGGAGTTTCCAGGGAAAGCAGGGACGATTGATGAGACGCGTCTTAAGCGAGGCCGGCTGAAGGCCCTGCTGCGCCGGCAGTGGCTGCATATAGATACCGTGCATCGGCAGGGTGGCTGGCCACTTGTGTTCAAGCGTGCCAGCCGCAAGCTCAGGCAGCTCCTTGCAAAGGCGATTGAGGTCAACCGCCGAACTTGAGCGCCTTGCCGACACGCGGGATTACGGGACGGCGCAAACGCGCTTCTGGCCACCCTACGGACCACCGCCGATCTACGCTGCACGCTTCGCCGACACGATGCCCCACAGCGCGATCATGGCCATCGCCAGCGAGATCAGCACGTTGTAGCCGGCAAGCGAGAGACCGAGGAAGCGCCACTGCACCTCGTCGCAGCGAACGACCTTGACGGTGTCGAGACGCTCCAGGAGGTTGCCGGCGCTGCCGAGGTTGACGACCGGGCCAGAGCAATCGGTCGGGCCCTGCCAGAATTGCCATTCGACGCCGGCGTGATAGCCGCCGAGCCAGGCATTGGCGAGCGCCGCCAGGAGCAGCACCGCAAAGCCTGCCAGCAGCACCGGCCGGGGTGCCCGGCGGGAGGCGGCGAAGGCGAGCACGAGGCCGAGTGGGAGTGCGAGGTAATAAGCGTAGCGCTGTTCGAGGCAGAGCGGACAGGGCCGGATATCCAGCACCAGTTCGAAGAACCAGGCCCCCGCCAGCGTGGCGGCAGCGACGGCGGCGATGGCCAGCGCCGGAAGCACGGCGGGATCGGTATAGGCGCGGGCGGGCGAGGAATCGGCGGCGGCGTTGAGCGTCACGGTCGTTCTCCGGAGCACAATCCATGCTCAAACAGGCAACAGCGTCGTATCCCTCCGCTGCCCACCTGTCGAGATAAGCCACAATCACATCCGCGCGGGTTGACCCCAAGGCGCCGCCCGCTATATTCCGCCCGCTTCGCGACAATGGCCCATCCGCCGATGTCCGAGGGCCCCTGTGGCGGAACTGGTAGACGCGCTCGACTCAAAATCGAGTTCCGCAAGGAGTGCTGGTTCGATTCCGGCCAGGGGCACCACGCTTCGCGGGCTACGCCTGGCGCGGCCAAACGGCAGGCTTTCGCTGGAAAACGCTCTCCCGCCAGCGACCGACCGATCCAGATCTGCGGGCGAACAGGGCGGTGTTCATCAACAACGACGCACTGAAAAGACCTGTCACTCCGATGCGCTCACGGACTCCTTTCAACATTGCAAGCCGTTCGTTCATTCAGGTTTCATTCGGGAGCGGCGTCGACGACGCGCTGTCGTCCGCGAACTTTGCCGCACAGATTCCAGCAACGGCCATTTGATCGGTCGCGTGCGACCACTTCGCTTGCGTCACGTCCTGCGACGTCACGCATTGCATCGGCATCCGCGGGAACCGGGAATCTCGAAAAGCGCAGTGCTTTTCGATTCACACGGTAGAACTACGGCCCACATATCACTTCGCTGCCGTATTACATCCGCGAAATGTCCACATCCCGCTTCTATCCGACCGGACATCACACACAACGGATGGAAGTTGATGCGATATCTTGTCGCCGCCGTGATTGCTGTGTTCGCCATCACCGCGGATCTTGAAAGTTCCAACAATCAGTCGATCTGGGCTGAGCCTTCCTTCACCATCGCCGCCGCACAGTCGGAGCCGGCGATCGTCAACACGGACTCTCACGCTGCAATTGTCTCTGCCACGGCTGAGCCGCTTTCGGGATCGGACACAACGCACAATGATTTAGCTGCACAGGACGGGAAGCCGACGCTGGCCGACGACGCCGTGCAAGCTGCCGTCTCGATCGACGTCGAGCCTCAGTCAGCCGATCCGATCTGCGAAGCGGTGAAGAACGCCGCGGAGGAGCACAACATCCCGATCGGATTCTTCGCGCGCCTGCTCTGGCAGGAGAGCAGGTTTCGCGCCCGGGAGGTGAGTTCGGCAGGCGCGCGGGGCATCGCGCAATTCATGCCGCAGACGGCGATCGAAGTGGGGCTGAAGGATCCTTTCGATCCATTCCAGGCCATTCCCGCATCCGCAAGGTTCCTGCGAAAACTTTTCGATCAGTTCGGGAATCTCGGCCTGGCGGCGGCCGCCTATAATGCCGGCGGCGGCAGGATCGCAAGATGGCTTTCACGCCGGAGCACGCTGCCCAAGGAAACGCGCGACTACGTCATGATCATCACCGGCCACAAGGCCGAGGCCTGGACCGACGAGGACAATACCGTCCACATGCCGACCGATCTGCCGCCCAAGGCGCCGTGCGAGGGCGTCGGCGGCCTGTCAAGGAAAGACCAGATCGCCGAGATTCCGGTCGAACTCACTCCCGCCACCAGCGCGATGGTGCAAAAGGCGGAAGCAGACGACGACGAAGAGAAAAAGGAGGAAGCCGCCAGGAGGCTGCGCCTTGCTGCAAGCAAGATCGACCGTACGGCCGCGGCGTCCCGCAAGATCAAGGGCCGGACTGTCGTGATGGCGACAAGGCACGCGGCACGCAAGGCGGGAAAACGCGCCAACGTGCGTTTCGCGTCGACTTCCGCAGGCCGGGCAAGATAATCGCAGGCCGTGCGCGAGTTGCATTCCTTGCCGCTCAACGAAAATGGCAGGCTACCCAGTGTCCGTCCGCGCTCTGCTTGAGCGGCGGCGGCTCGGTGCGGCACTTTGGAAACTGGGCGATCGGGCACCTGGTGTGAAAGTGGCAGCCGGTCGGCGGGGCGATGGGGCTGGGCACCTCGCCCGCGAGGCGGATGCGCTGACGTTTCACCTTCGGATCGGGAATCGGCACCGCCGACAGGAGCGCCTCGGTGTAAGGGTGCCGCGGCGACGTGTATAGTTCGCGGGCCGATGCGGTCTCGACGATGCGCCCGAGGTACATGACGGCAACGCGCCTGCTGATGTGCTCGACGACCGAAAGATCGTGGGCAATGAAGAGATAGGCGAGCCCGAATTTCTGCTGCAGATCTTCCAGCAGGTTGATGACCTGGGCCTGGATCGAAACATCCAGCGCCGATACCGGCTCGTCGCAGATGATCAGCCTGGGCTCGACGGCGAGCGCGCGTGCGATGCCGATGCGCTGGCGCTGGCCGCCGGAGAACTCGTTCGGATAGCGCCCGATGTGATCGGCCTGCAGGCCGACGGTCTCGAGCAGTTCCACGACGCGCTCTTCGAACTGGCGGCGGGTTCTGGCCAGGCGGTGGATGATCAGGGCTTCGCCGACGATGGCGCCGACATTCATGCGCGGATTGAGCGACGCGTACGGATCCTGGAAAATGATCTGGATGTCGCGGCGCAGGATGCGCAGCGCGTCGGCATCCAGCGACCTGACGTCTTTCCCTTCAAAATGAATCTCGCCCGAGGTCGGCTCGATCAGGCGAAGCACGCAGCGTCCGGTGGTCGATTTGCCGCAACCGGATTCGCCGACCAGACCCAGCGTCTCGCCGTAGCCGATCTCGAAATCGACACCGTCGACGGCATGGACGCTGCCGGCCTGGCGGCCGAACAGGCCGCCCTTGAGGGGAAACTGCTTGGTCAGGTTCGAGACCTTGAGCAACGGCTCCTGCACTGACGGTTCGCTCATGCGGCAGTTGCCTCCGCGTGAATGCACGCGACCTTGTGCCCCGGTTCGAGTTCGCGCAAATCGGGTTGCGCGAGCCGGCACTCATCGGTCGCAAAATTGCATCGCGGCGCAAAGCGGCAGCCGGTCGGCGGATTGATCAGCCGCGGCACGACACCGGCGATGGTCTGCAGGCGGGTCCTGCGGACGGCCGCCTTGTCGATGCGCGGGATCGAACGGATCAGGCCTTGCGTATAGGGATGGCGCGGATTGGCAAACAACTGTCCGACCGGCGCCTCCTCCACCACCTTGCCCGCATACATCACCACGACACGCTGTGCGACCTCGGCGACGACGCCCATGGCGTGGGTGATCAGCATGATCGACATGCCGAAGCGGGATTTCATGTCCTGCAGGAGATCCAGGATCTGCGCCTGGATAGTGACGTCCAGCGCCGTGGTCGGCTCGTCGGCGATCAAGAGCTTAGGACGGCACGACAGCGCCATCGCGATCATCACGCGCTGGCGCATGCCGCCGGAAAACTGATGCGGGTAGTCGTTGACGCGGCGCTTCGGGTTGGGGATCTGAACCAGCGCCAGCATCTCGATGGTCCGCTCCAGCACGGCGCGACGGCTCAAGCCTTCGTGCAGCGCGATCACCTCGCCGATCTGATCGCCGACCGTATAGACGGGATTGAGCGATGTCATCGGCTCCTGGAACACGATGGCGATTTCCCGGGCGCGAATCCGGTTCAACTCGTCGGCCGGCATTGGAACGAGGTCGCGGCCCTGCCACAGGATCTGGCCGCCGGCGATACGCCCGGGCGGCATCGCGATGAGTTTCAGGACCGAGAGCGCCGTCACCGTCTTGCCGCAGCCGGACTCGCCGACGACACACACCGTTTCGCCGCGGCCGACTGTGAGATCGACGCCGTCCACTGCCTGTACGATGCCGTCGTCGGTGGCAAAATGCGTCTTGAGCCCCCGGATGTCGAGCAGCGCAGCCTCGCCGGCAGGTTTTGCGTCGAGATCCATCACGTCGGTCGCACCCGGCATTTGCAACACTTTCCCTACATGACTTTTCTGGGATCGAGCGCGTCGCGCAATCCGTCGCCGATGAAGTTGATGGCAAGCACGGTCAGGAAGATGGCGCCGCCGGCAAACAGCGCCCAATGCGGCGCGATGTCGAGATAGTCCTTGGCATCGAACAGCAGCCGCCCCCAGGTAGGAATGTCAGGGGGAAAGCCGAGACCCAGGAACGACAGCGTCGATTCCGCGATGATCGCCGCCGCGACGTCGATGGTGCCGGCCACGATCACCGGCCCGAGCGCGTTCGGCAGGATGTGCCGGATCACCAGCCGCGGCGTGGTCGCGCCGAGCGCGCGCGCCGCTTCTACAAACTCTTTCTCGCGCAACGACAGGAATTGCGCCCGCACCAGGCGCGCCACCGGCATCCAGCGAAAGCCGCCGATCACAAGCACGATCAGAATGAAGACGCCGCCTTCCGGGCCGACCATGTTCTTGAGGAAATCCCGGAACAGATAGATCACCAGCAGCAACAGCGGCAATTGCGGCAGCGACAGGAATAGATCGGTGATCCACATCAGCACGGCGTCGACGCTGCCGCGAGCGATGCCCGAGATCGCGCCGATGAGAATGCCGACGACGATGGCAACCGCCATGGCCGCAAAACCGACTGCCAGCGAAATGCGCCCGCCATACAGCATGCGCGCCAAAAGGTCCTGGCCGAGATCGTCGGTGCCGAACGGGTGCTGCCAATCCGGCGTGCTGAGCCGCGCGGTGAAATCGATCTCGTTGATCGGCACCCGCCAGATCAGCGGCCCGAACAGCACCGCCGATGTCAGCACCGTGAGGATCGCCACGCTCACGACCGCCATCCGGTGACGGCGAAACTTTCGCCACGCCTCGAGGCCGGGCGAAATCCGGCGCGAGCGAGCCCGAAGCGGCACCGCGTCAGCGGTAGGAGATGCGTGGGTCAAGCCAGCCATAGATGATGTCAGCCAGGAGGTTGAAGACAACGACGAGACAGGCGAACACGAACGTCACCGCCATGATGACCGGCGTATCGTTGGCGAGAATCGAGGAGATCAGCAACGAGCCGATGCCCGGGATGCGGAAGATCTGCTCAGTGACGATGGCGCCGCCGAACACTGCGGGCATCTGCAGCGCGACCAGCGTCACCACAGGGATCAGCGCATTGCGAACCACGTGCTTGACGATAACCTTGCGTTCGCCGATGCCCTTGGACCGCGCCGTAGTGACATAGTCGAGCCGGATCACGTCGAGCACTGCCGAGCGCACGTACCGCGTATAAGAGGCTGCCTGAAACAGGCCGAGGACTGCGACCGGCATGATGGCCTGTTTGAAATTCTCCCAGTACCAGAGCCATCCGGTGGCGGCGATGTCGGTGCGGTAGACAAAGGGTAGCCAGCCGAGATTGACGCTGAAGACCAGGATCAGCAGCAATCCCGTGAAGAAAGTCGGCAGCGAAAAGCCGATGAAGGCAACGGCGTTGGCGATCTGGTCGAAGATCGAATAAGGCCGCATCGCCGCATAGACGCCGACCGGCAGCGCCACCGCCAGCGCCAGGATCTGCGAGGAGCCGACGACAAACAGCGTCGTCGGGATCCGTTGCAGGATCAACTGGTCGACATTGATGCGGCTGGCGAACGAAAAGCCCCAGTCGCCCTGCAGCATCGCCATCAGCCAGCGCAGATAGCGAATCAGAATCGGATCGTCGATCCCGAACTTCACCCGCAGCGCCGCGGCCACCTCGGGCGGAATGTTGCTGTTGGTCGCGAGTTCGCCGAACGGATCGCCCGGCGCCAGCGCGAGCAGGACAAACAGAATGAGACTGATGCCGAGCAGGCTCGGCACAGCGATAGCCAGACGTCTGAGAATGTATTTTCCCATCGTTGGTCCCGCTATCGCCGGTTCAGTCGTTCCGCATCACCGATCCCGCGTCCGGCCTCGCTATTCCCGGTACCAGCTTGCGAGTTGCCAGAGATCGTTGTCCCAGCCGCTGAAATGCGCCGTCACCCCGCCCTTCACCGCAGCCACCCTCGAACGGGCGGCGATCGGCTGGATGTAGTTGTCGCCGACCACCATGTCGTTGAGCCTGATGTACATCGCCGCGCGCTTCACCACGTCGAGTTCCTGCTCGGCCTGCTTGTAGAGCTGGTCGTATTCCTTGCTCTGCCAGCGGGAGACGTTGCGGCCCTGCCACTTGTTCTCCTTGTTCGCGATCTGCCACGACACGTACTGGTTCATGAACAACTGCGGATCCGGCTGCGGCATGGTGGTGTTGTACATCTGCGCGTCGCAATAGAAATGCGGGTAGGTGTCGGGATTGGCGACGTCCGACGAGAAGAACACCGATCCCACCACCGACTTCAGTTCGACGTCGATGCCGGCCTTCTGGCAGGCCTGCTTGATGATGGCCTGGGTCTTCTGACGCGGCGCATTGATGGAGGTCTGGTAGACGAACTTGAGCGGCTTGCCGTCCTTGGCGCGAACGCCGTCGGCGCCCTTCTTCCAGCCGGCCGCCTCAAGGATCTGGTTGGCCTTCTCGATGTTGAATTCGAATTTGGTGTTCTTCGACCGGAAGCGCTCCGGGTTGTTGAGGAAGTTCGCCGTGGCGGTGCCGGTGCGGCCGTAGATGAACTTCTCGATCGAGGCGCGGTCGATCAGGAGGCCGACCGCCTGGCGCACCGCCGGGTCGCTGAACAGCGGATGTTTGGTCTTGACGCTGGCGCGCTCGCCATCCACCTCGGTCCATGGATCAGTGGAGTTGAGCTGGATGAACTCGACGTTGCCGCTCGGCGTGATGTGCACCTTGCCCTTGCCGGCCGCCTCCAGGCGGAGCAGGATTTCGTCTTCCACCTGCATGTTCCAGGCGTAATCATATTCGCCGGTCTGCAGCACCGCGCGCGCGGCCGAGACAGCGTCGCCGCCGCCCTTGACTTCCAGCGTGTCGAAATACGGCCGGTTGGCGACGTGGTAATCAGGATTGCGCCTGGCCAGCACCACGTCGCCCGGCTTGAAGTCCACGAACATGTAGGCGCCCGTGCCGACGGGTTTCAGGTTGGTCGGCGCATCGCGCGACTTGCCGCCGACGTAATCCGCAAACATGTGTTTTGGCAGGATCATGCCGTAGTTGCCGACAAAGGCATCGGCCCAGTACGGCGTCGGCTTGGAGAAGAGGACGCGAACGGTGAAATCGTCGATCTTCTCGACCTTGACGTCCTTGTAGCTCGCGATCGAGACCGTGGCAGTCTCCGGGTTCCTCGCATACTCCCAGGTGAAGACGACGTCGTCGGCGGTGAACGGCTTCCCGTCGTGCCATTTGACGCCGCGCTTCAGCTTCCAGACCACCGAGCGGCCGTCTTCGGCGAGCCCGTCGTTTTCCTTGCTCGGAATTTCCGCGGCCAGGAACGGCACCAGATTGCCATCGCCGTCCCATCCCGCCAGCGGCTCGTAAAAGATCCGGGAGCCTTCCTGATCCTTGGTGCCGATGGCGAAATGCGGGTTGAGCAGTGTGATGGCCTGCCAATAGAGCAGCTTCAGCAGACCGCCGCCGCCGGCCTTGGTCGGCTTGTAAGGATACGCGGCCGCAGCCATTGCAACCCCTGATTGAATCAGCATCATGCCGGCCATCGGCGCCGTCAAGCCGACGGCGATCATTCGCTGGACAAAGAGCCGCCGCGACAATCGGCCGGTCTTGACATCTGCAATCAGGTCTCGAAGTTCCCGTTCCTTCATGGGGCGGCTCCTCACTGGCATTGACGGTCTGACACTCTCGGTGCGGGAAATGGATCAGGTCGGCGCGACTCTGTCAAAGCAGGATCCGGGCCACCATTCGTGGCGGCATCAAGGCCCGGCCGTTGCCACCTGGCGTCCCGCATTGCGGCGTGGCCGGCATCCGTTGGCGCCGACACCGCCTTGCCAACAAACTTGCCGACAAAAAAAGGCCCGCATTGCTGCGGGCCTTTTGTCTTGCCAGCTTCGTCCTACCAGCCGCGGTAACCGCCGCTGCCGAAGCTGAAGGTGATGCCGGGGCCGCCGCCGTAGTAGCGGGGTCCGCCGTAATAGCCGTGACGCGGGGCGTAGCCGTAGCTGTTGTAATAATGCCGGTGGTGATGACGGTGGCCCCAGTGGCGATGGTGGTGGTGATGATGTCCTCGCCAATGCCCGTGGCGCTTGCGCGCGCTGATATCGGTCGAGGATTGGGTGACACCGGGCGAGGTCTTTGCCTTCACGGAATTATCGGCCGCGTTGGCGACGGAACCTCCCATCAGCGCAGCCGCGCCGACGGCAAGAGCGATAGCAAGCTTCTTCATTATCGAACTCCATTTATGTGCGGAGTTAACCGCCCCGTGGAGGTGACGTTCCGGCATGCGACAATAAGGCTGCAGCCTGAACGGATGTTCATGAGAATGAACGATGAGTTAGTTCTGCGGGAATGAAGCGAATCCCCTATTGCGGCAGGGCCGGCGCTGCAAAGCCGTGCGTCGCCAGCGTGCGCTGGCCCTCCGCCGAGAGGATGAAGAGTGCGAGCTTGTACGCTGAAGGCGAGGCGCCGTTCGCGACGGTGAGCCCGTAATCGGCGCCGACAGACAATTCGTCCGGCAGTTGCACGACCTGCTGCGCGGAATTTTCCTGCTTTGCGGCCTGCGCATTGGTGCAGTAGGTGAGGAAGATATCGGCGGCGCCATTCGCGATGATTTCGCCATAGACCGAGCGGCCCTGCGGCGCGGGCGCACTCGACGGCCCGCCGGTGAGTTGCAGCGCCTTCTTCTCGAGCGCGGCAAAAGCCCCGGCCTTGATCCTGTCGGCGCGCCGAAACACTTCCCACGCATAATCGCCCGACGGGTCCGCCTTCGGCGTCGAGGTGCCGAGTTTCACCTGGGGATCGAGCATGCGGGCGAGCAGCGATGCTGAAGTTACGTCCAAACCGGGCCGCACCAGCGCACAAAGCCTGTTGCGCGCGAACAGAACCACGGGGCCGCTGCGCTTCTCCGACGCCAGCGCCTGCGGATGCTCCATATTGGCGGAGGCGAACACCTCGGCTGCACTACCCGCGGCGATCTCGTTCTTCAGCAGGCCGGATGGACCGAACTTCGTCTGCACCTTGCCGAGGCCGGCGGCTTCGAAACCCCTTGCCACCTCGGTCAACGCGCCGCGCAGGCTGCCGGCGGCGTGGAGCAGTACGGTTTCTTCCGCCATGGCCGGGCCTGTCATGAACGCGAGAACCGCGAGAGCATCGAAAACGCCTTGCGCATCACCCGCCGGAATCGCCGGCGTTGGGATAGAACAGCTGCTCGCCGTTGATCTTGTAGCCGGCGATGGCCTTCTGCCCCTCCGGCGACACCAGCCAGTCGATGAACTGCTGGCCGAGATCCTTCTTGACGCTCAGATGCTTCTCCGGGTTCACCAGCATGACGCCGTACTGGTTGAACAGCCGCTTGTCGCCTTCGACCGCGATCACGAGGTCGCCGCGGTTCTTGAACGACAGCCAGGTGCCGCGATCGGCGAGCACATAGGCGTTGGAGGCCGACGCAGTGTTCAGCGCCGCGCCCATGCCCTGCCCGATCTCCTTGTACCATGGGCCCTTGTTCCTGGCGATGTCGACTCCGGCGGCCTTCCATAGGTTGAGTTCGGCCTGGTGCGTGCCTGATTTGTCGCCGCGCGAAATGAAGTCGGCGCCCTTGGCCTTGATCGCACCGAGCGCTGCGACAATATCCTTCGATCCCTTGACGCCGGCCGGATCGCTCTTCGGGCCGATCAGGATGAAGTCGTTGTACATGACGGGATAGCGCTTGACGCCAAAGCCTTCGGACAGGAATTTTTCCTCCGCGGGTTTTGCGTGGACGAACACTACGTCGGCATCGCCGCGGCGCGCGGTGTCGAGCGCCTGGCCGGTGCCTTGCGCCACTACCTTGACGTCGATTCCCGTCTTGGCCTTGAACATCGGCAGGATGTGACCGAACAGGCCGGAATCCTGCGTCGAGGTGGTCGAGGCCACCACGATCGATTTATCCTGTGCAATAGCGCTGCCGGCGAATGCGAGACTTGCGGCGGCTGCGATCAGCAGGCGGCGGGTGAGCATGTTCATTTTCATTTCCTGTCAGATCAGTAATTCACCAGCGAGGAACGCCCTCGCCTCGGTGGTTTGCGGCGCATCGAGGAACGACGCGGCAGCGCCGCTTTCCACGACACGGCCGCGGTGAAGCATGACGATGTCGCCGGCCAAACGCCGCGCCTCGCCGAGATCGTGGGTTGCCATCACGACCTTGATGTTGCGCGCCCTGACGGCGCGGATGATGTCCTCCACCGACTTGGTGGCGGTGGGATCGAGGCTGGCGGTGGGCTCGTCGAGAAACAGCACCGCCGGATCGCGCGCCAGCGCCCGCGCGAGCGCCAGCCGCTGCTGCTCGCCGCCGGACAGTCTTCGCGCGGCGCGATCGGCGAGACCCCCGAGGCCCACCAGTTCCAGCAGTTCGCCCGCGCGGCGCGCGTGTTCGGCTCGCGGGATGCCGGCGGCACGCAGCGCAAGGTGGATATTGGCGGCGGCACTTCGCCGCAACATCGCCGGCCGTTGAAACACGATCGCGCGCTTGAGCGGCGGGACGTTCTCGCGCCCGCCCCAGGTGATGCGCCCGCGCGAAGGCGGCAACAATCCCATCGCCACGCGAAGCAGCGTCGACTTGCCCGAGCCGTTGGGACCGATCAGCACCGTCGGCGCACCCGCCGCCAGAGTGAGCGATACATTGTCGAGGATCGTGACTGGGCCTGCCGTCACCGTGACGCCATCGAATACGACCGGCAGTTCTTCGGAAGGCGCGCGCATGGTCGTCACCCCGCCAGTCGTTCGCCGGCGCGGCGTGCGGTCCAGGCCAGCGCGTTGATCGCGATCACGATTGCGATCAGCACGAGCCCGAGGCCGACCGCGAGCGGCAGATCGCCCTTGGAGGTTTCCAGCGCAATCGCGGTCGTCATGGTGCGGGTGAAGCCGTCGATATTGCCGCCGACGATGATGATGGCGCCGACCTCCGCCGCCGCGCGGCCGAAGCCCGCCAGCAGCGCCGTAACCAGGCTGAAGCGCGCGTCCCAGATCAGCGCAGCGACCCGGCCAAACGGGCCGAGGTTCATCGCGGTAAGTTCGTCGCGGTATTCGAGCCAGAGATCCTCGATGGTCTGCCGCGCCAGTGCGGCGATGATCGGCGCGACCAGCACCGTCTGTGCGATGATCATGGCCCGCGGCGTGAACAACAGGCCGAACGACCCCAGCGGCCCCGACCGCGACAGCGCCAGATAGACCGCAAGGCCGACGACGACCGGCGGCAGGCCCATGAGAGCGTTGAGCAGGACGATGGTGCCCTGGCGGCCGGGAAATCTTGTGAGCGCGATCCAGGCGCCGAGGGGGATACCGATCAGCGCGGCCAGCGCCACCGCGGACAGGCTCACGACCAGCGACAGCCGCACAATGGCGAACAGCGCGGGATCGCCGCTAAGCACGAGTTCAAGAGCGGATAATTCGGCCGGCATCGCAAATTCCGTTTCGCGGACATCTTGCGCATGTGGTGCGGTTATGGTCAATTTCTGCAGCATCTGCATCCATATGCATATTGACGCGCATGCCCGAACTCCTCACGACGGACGAGGCGGCCGACTACCTCCGGCTTTCCGAGCGCAAGCTCTATGAGCTGGTGGCGGAGCGCGCGGTTCCCTGCAGCAAGGTGACCGGGCGCTGGCTGTTTCCGCGCGCAGCCCTCGACCGCTGGGTCTCAGCCGGCCTGATTGCGCGTGCGAGGCTGGCGCAGGTGGCCGCGCCGCCGATCGTCGGCGGCAGTCACGATCCGCTGCTGGAGTGGACGCTGCGCGAGAGCAATTCGGGACTCGCAAGCCTTCCCGAAGGATCCGAGGAAGGCTTAAGGCGGCTCACCCATGCCGAGGTGATGATTGCGGCCATCCATCTGCATCGTCTCGACGGCGACGACAACACCGCCAATGTCGATGGCGTCGCGGAAGCGGCCGGATTGCACGATGCGGTGGTCATCGCATTTGCGCGGCGCGAACAGGGCATTCTCGTTGCGAAGGGTAACCCGCTCGGACTGAGCGACATCGCCTCGATCGCAGCTTCCCGCGCACGCATGGCGCAACGGCCCGCAGGCGCCGGCGCGCAATTGCTGCTGCTCGCACTGCTGGCGCGCGCGCGTATCGCGCTCGACGACCTGAAGCTGGCGAAGCCGCCCTTCCCGACCGGACCCGACATCGCACAGGCCGTACGCGCCGGCCGCATCGATTGCGGCATCGCCACGCGATCGGTGGCGCTCTCGGCCGGACTCGATTTCCTGCCGGTGACGTGGGAACGCTTCGACCTCGTGATGCGCCAGCGCGACTACTTTATGCCGGGACCGCAGGCGTTGTTCGGTTTTATGCGTGCGTCCGTTCTCCGCGACCGCGCCGCCGAACTCGGCGGCTACGATGTGAGCGACATCGGCGCAGTACGGCTGGTGAATTAGGCCGGCATTACCGCCTACCCGGCAACCACGCTGTATACCCCGCTTCGCCGAGCCGCTTCATTACCTCGTCGAGATGCGCGCGATCCCTTGTCTCGATCACGACTTCGAGCAGCGTGCCCTTGGCGGGCAGATCCGAGAACGTCCGCTGGTGCGAGACCTCGATGATGTTGGCCCCGGCTTCGGCCAGTAGCGCCGAGACGGCGGCCAACTGGCCGGGGCGATCGACAATGTCGATGGCAATTTGAGTGAGCCGCCCTTCGCGCGCGAGTTCGCGGGTCAGCACCGAGGCGATCAGCCGCGTGTCGATGTTGCCGCCGGTCAGGACGAGCCCGACATTGCGTCCCGCGAAACGCTCGGGCGAGGCCAGCACCGCGGCAAGGCCGGCCGCGCCTGCGCCTTCCACCACGGTCTTCTCGATCGCGATCAGCATCGCCACCGCGCGCTCGATCTGGTCCTCGGTGACGAGGACGATGTCATCGACGAGGCGGCTGATGATCGCGGTGGTGATCCTGCCCGGCGACTTGACCGCGATGCCTTCGGCGAGCGTATCGCCGCGCATCGGCAAGTGCTCGCCCTTGATGACGTTGTACATGGAAGGATAAAGCTCCGCCTGCACGCCGACGATGCGCAGGTCCGGCCTGATTGCCCTGGCCGCAACCGCAATGCCGGAGATCAGCCCGCCGCCGCCGATCGGAACCGCCAGCGTGTCGAGCTGCGGCACGGCGTCGAGCATTTCCGGCGCGATGGTGCCCTGGCCCGCGATGATCAGGGGATCGTCGTAGGGATGGATCATGGTGAGGTTCTGCGCCTTGCCGTGCGCGCGGGCGAACTCGGCCGCCTCCTCCAGCGTGCTGCCGGAAATGACGACCTCGGCGCCGTGACGCCGCGTGTTCTCGATCTTCACCATCGGCGTGCCGACCGGCATCACGATGGTGGCGGGAATGCCAAGAATGTGCGCGTGATAGGCCACGCCCTGCGCGTGATTGCCGGCCGACATCGCGATCACGCCGCGCCGCCGTTCGTCCGGCGACAGCGCCGTGAGGCGATTGAGCGCGCCCCGCTCCTTGAAGGTCGAGGTGAACTGCAGGTTCTCGAACTTGAGCCAGAGATTGCAGCCGCAGATCTCGCTCAGCGTCCGGCTCCGGGCGCATTCGGTGACGATCACCGAACCGGCAATGACCGCCGCCGCGGCCCTGACGTCGCCGGGCGTGACGGGGAGCGGGGCGTGCTGGTCCGGCGGTGCGTTCCTGGAAGTATTCGACATGGCGGCCTCGTTGCGAGGCCATCGTATAGGCCTATTTCGTTCGTCGCGCCTGCCTTGAATTTTGTGTGTTGCCCCCGCGGGACTGGTAAAATCTCCGCCCCATGAATATGGGTGTCGCAACCCGCCGTTGCGGGGGTACACTCGCGTTGGTCGCAGGGACGGGCGGCCGGAGTTTTCCCGATGAATTCGTTGAGCGACGAGGCCATTACGGTCCTGCTGGTGGAAGACGACGCGCCGACGCTCTGGCGGCTGCAGGATGCGCTCGCCAGGGCCGGCTATCAGGTAAGGGCGGTGGGCACGCTCACGGACGCCCGCGCCTGCCTGGCACAAGGCGCCCCCCGGGTCCTGCTCACCGATCTTCAATTGCCGGACGGACACGGCGTCAATCTGATCCGCGAGACACGACAAAGCTTTCCAGAGACCGAGATCATGGTGATCTCGATTCTCGGCGACGAGGAAAGCGTGATCTCGGCCATCACCGTCGGCGCTACCGGCTACCTGCTCAAGGACGCCTTCCCGACCGACATCGCCGCAACCGTGCGCGATCTCGTGGCCGGGCATTCGCCGATCTCGGCCTCGATCGCCCGCTTCATCGTGCGCCGGACCCAGACCACGATCGAGCCTCCGCCCGGCCCCGCGCTCAACACCGCCAGGCTGACGCCGCGCGAGATCGACATCCTCTGGGGCATTGCCAAGGGTTTCAGCTACGCCGAGATCGCCAGCCATCTCGGCCTGTCGCGCCAGACGGTGCCCGGCCACATCAAGAGCATCTACCGCAAGCTCGAGGTCCACACCCGGGGCGAGGCGGTGTTCGAGGCGGTCCAGCAAGGCTTGATCCGGCTGTGAACGAGGCGGACGACGCGCAACCGAAATGGCTCGGCCATGCGCGCCGGCGGCTGCGGACGGTCCGCCTCGCCCAGTACCTGCTGTTGCAGGCGCTGATCGCAGTGGCGTGCATTCTCGCGCTCCGGCAGTCGCTGCCGGAGCCTCCGGCCGAATATCTCGTCGCAACGCTTGAGCTCTCCGGGCACGGCGTCGAGCGCCCCGTGGCACTGCCGTATTTCTCTCCGCTGCGCCATGCGATGGACGACCCGCCGCGCTTCACCGGGCATTTCGACCGGCCCGCCGGCGAGGCCGGGCGCGCATGGTCGGTGTTTCTGCCGCGCTTCACCAACGGCGTCGAAGTCAGCGTCAACGGCGTCGTGATCCTCGACAGCCGACGTCATCCAGCGGCCAACCGTCCCGATCGCAATACGCCGCAGATCGCGGTGATCCCGGCATCAGTGCTCCACGACGGCACCAACGAGATCTCGATCCGGTTGTTCATATGGGGACCGATTACCGGCTTTCTCGACCGGATCTGGGTCGGCCCGGACGAGTTGCTGCGTCCGAGCTATAATCTGAGATCGACGATCTTCGTCACCTTGCCGGTGGTGTTCTCGTCCTGGCAGGCGATCCTCGCGGTCATTCTAGGCATCATGTGGGTGATGCGGCGTCACGAGCCCGCCTATGGCCTGCTCGCAGCGGCGATGGCAGTGGGGGTTGGACAGGCGTTCTTGCCGACGCCGATGGGCGAGACGACTTTTTCCCGACTCAACGTGATCCTGATTTCGTCCGCGCCGCTGGAATGCGGGCTGGTGCTGACATTCGCGCTGTTGTTCTCGGGCTGGAAATGGCGGCCTTACGGCTGGATCATTTTCGTCCCCGGCCTGCTGCTGGCGCTGGCCGGCCTGTTCGGAAACCAGGCGCTGACGCGCACCCTGTTCATGTTGATCGCGGTGCCGATGGTCGGCGTAACGCTTGTCATCATGGCGATCGTGACGGCGCGCTCGGTTCTGAAACGACAGAATATCGCAAGTCTGCTGCTCGGCTGCGCGGTAACGATCATGCTGACTTGCTGGATCATCGACCTGCTCTCGATGTTTCAGGTGATCCACAATCGCATCTTCACCTCGCGGCTGTCTTATTCGGTCATGCTGGTGGCGATCGGCGCCGGGCTGACGTGGCGGTTTGCGCGGGCGCTGAACGAGGTCGACGGTTTTGCCGGACGCCTGGTCACCCAGGTGCGCGAGGCGGAGGAGAAGCTGAAGGCCAGTTTCATCCGCGAGGAGGAGCGCGCCCGCGCCGCGGCGCTGGCGCGGGAGCGAACCCGCCTGATGCGCGACCTGCACGACGGGCTCGGCGGCCAGCTCGTCAGCATCGTGGCGCTGAGCGAACGCGGCAATGCAAGCGCGGGAATCGGCGACGCGGCACGCGCGGCGCTGAAGGACCTGCGTCTCGTAATCGATTCCATGGACGACATCGGCGGTGACCTGATGCTGGCGCTCGGCTCGTGGCGCGAGCGCGCGATGGCGCAGTTGCGCCCGCATGACATCGCGCTGGAATGGCGTGCGGTCACCCCGCAGGGCCTGCCGGTTCATCCCGAACTGCGGCCGTGGCACGTGATCCAGATCGTCAGGCTGCTGGATGAAGCGCTGACCAATGCGGTCAAGCACGCCAATGCGCGCCGCGTCACCGTGAGGATCGAAACGTTCGTGGGTCACGACGGCCGCGATTGCGGCCGCATCACCGTCGAGGACGACGGCAGGGGTTTTGACGTCCCCCCGGCGGACGGATCCGCCGCGGCGACGAAAGCGACGCGCGGCTTGCGCAACATGCGAAGCCGCGCGGCGCGCTGCGGCGCGGAACTGATACTCGACTCCTGCGCCGATGGCACGCACGTGAGGCTGACATTGCCCCACCGCTTTCCCGACAGCGACGCCGCCGCCGGTTGAATTTTCCTCAGCGGCGGCCGACGCGGTTCACCGGGCCACCACGATTCATCGGCGTGCCGGGGCGAACGCCGACGCCCCGCGCGCCAACACCAACACCAACGCCCGGCGCGCCAACGCCGACACGGCCGACACCAACCGCCGGTGTAACCACCGCGGCTGCCGCCACCGGCGTGGGCCGCATTACGCAGCCCTGCGGCACGCCGGCGGTCTTGCAGTAAACCACCGCGGCCTGGGCTGACGTCACGCCGCCCGGTGCGAACGACGCCACGGCGGAAAACACCGCCAGGGTCAGACCCGCGCTCAGCCATCCTGATTTCTTCATGTCATCTCTCCGATTGGCGTGCAGCCTTGCGATGTACCGAGCGGTCACCGCAGCCGACGTGGGAGGTACATGATGCAGAGTAGCGATCCGCAACATCCCATGAAGATGGTGCGACGGCCTCAACCGCGGATTGCAGGCGGTTATTCGACGCCATGAACATGGCATGGACCGCGAAGCCGGCCTCTACGAATTTCCGCGCGCTTGATCGCAACGTTCAAAATTTCGTCGAAAGGTTATCCATGAAGAAACCATTCCACATCGCCGCGCTTGTCGCGCTGCCGCTCGCCGCCACCTCACCGGCTTCGGCGCAATCCGGACCCAGCGTGCAGGAGCAGATGGCCTGCCGTTCGGACGCCAGCAAATTCTGCGCCGAACATGTCGGCAAACCGCCGCAGATGAATGCCTGCCTGAAGGCGAACAAGGCGAACCTGTCGGACAGTTGCCGCAAGGTGGTGGAATCGCGCGGCGGCTAACGCTTGTCTGAAACTCACTTCTCGTCGTGGCCGGGCAAAAGCGCGAAGCGCGTCTTCGCGCCAGATGTCCCGGCCATCTTCGTCTTGATCCGCGAAATCTGGAGGCGGCGGCACGCAGGCGCCGTCGTTGCCGATCAGATCATCGACGCAACTTTTTCCAGCCCGATGATGCGGGCGAGCGAGCGCACTTCGCTCTTCTGGTCTTCACGCAACTGGAACAGCAGCGGCATCGCAGCCGACTTCAACTGCTGGACTTCCGCGGCCTCCGGATCGATCGGCACGCCGGTCGCTTTCGGATTGGCCTGGCGGCCCGCATGGATCTTGCGGGCGACGGCGCGCAACGCGGTTTCCACCGGCGGCCAGTAGGATTCCTGCGCCGCGGACAATTTCAGCCGCTCCTTGATGCCGGCAATCTGGATGTCGCTGAGCAATGCGTAGTTCTTCTGCGGCTGCGGCTTGTTGACGACCTTTGGCGGCTTGGCGGGCGCAGCGGCTTGCGTCGCGGACCGCTCGCTGGGCGTCTCGATCTCCTTCGGCATGCCGAGGTCGGCCGGCGAGGTAGAGGCATAGGCGCGGCGCAGCGACTCGCTCAGCGCGGGATCGAGTTGTCGGGGTTCGGCCGGCTGCTGCAGCGTAAAGCCCGCGATGGCGAGCTTGTCCTGCTTGCCTTCCCGGTTCGAAACCGGGCCATGGACGACAGAAACGGAAGCGGACGCCAGTTCGAGCCGGGGAGTGGGAATGCTGTCGCGGCCGATGATCGCGGTCGCGGCAACGCCGACCAGGAGAAAACAGATCAGGGCTACGATGGTCATCGCTTTGGTCAAAAAGGTCTCCATTCCCGCCGACGTCTGGTGCCTTTGCCAAAAACTGGATGCAAAATAAGGCTTTACCATGCCGAAGGAGCCCTCGCCCACCCCGAAAAAGCGAAAATAGCGGCCGGAAACGGCCCGGAATCAGGCCGCGGCCAGATCGTAGGCGTCCCTGATGTCGGAGACGATTTCGGACGCCTCCCAGAGGGCACCGGGCGCGACCGATTTCAGGCTGATGGTCCAATTGCCCTTCGGGGTCCGGGGCATGCTGACGATGTCGAATTCGACGTTGCGGCAAAGCGGGTGCCGGTCCAGCGCATTGGCCACCCGCCACCTGATTTCATCGAGGGTCGCCGGGGTTTTGGAAGAGTATCGATCGAAATCCATTTGGTGCCCCCCTGTTTGCGACCACCCGGCCATGGCGGCCAGCCATCCCCAGGGGTTATTGTTGGGGCCGATTTGGTTAACGGCGGGTTAAGCACGGGTGGGCGAAGCGGACAGCGATGCGGAACGGCGGGGCATGGCGAGATCGATCCCCCGGACGACGACGGCCCTGATCCGGCCGTCGGTCGGCCCCGCGCTGGCCACGGCCATTGCGATTTCGGCCATCACGCTGTCGATCGCGACCTGGGAATCGTTGATGGCGGACTGGCCCTCCGGCTTCGTCCTGCTCGGCGTCCTGCCCCTGGCGGCGCTCGCGTTCTGCGGCTGCGGCCTGTGGTCCGTGACGCTGCTGCTCCGTGTCAGGGACGACGGCGCGAAGTTCGCCCTTCCGGCCCTCGTCTATGCGCTGACGCTCGCCGTTCTCGTTTATGCGCCGCTGCAGCAGATCGCCCTGCAGCAGAATTTCCACTGGCACCGGCAGAATCGCGAGCGGATCGTGGCGCGGGTCGAGGCCGGCGAACTCAAGCCCAATGTCGACTACAACAGGAACCTGATCGCGCTGGGAGACCGCGAGCCCAGGGTTTCCGCCAGAGGTAACGACATCGTCGTCGACGAGACGGACGCAGGCACCTATGTGCTGTTCCTGACCACGCGCGGACTGCGGCACTCTTTTACAGGCTTCCTGCACGTGCCGTCCGGCGGCGATCCCAGAAAGTTCTTCGAATTCGAGGACAAGCCGCCGAGCCAGCTCGTTCGCTATGACGAGGACTGGTACTTCGTGGCGAACTAGGTTGGATTCGCGCGCAGCGAACCGCCGGGGACGGTGCCAAGCGCGATGCCGCCGATGATCAGCGTCATCGCCAGAAACAGCGAGGGTTCGATCGGCTCACCCAGATTTGCTGTGGCGCTCACGATGCTGAGCAGCGGCGCCAGCGCGACGGCAGCGATCATGCAGCGCAACGCTGTCGCCCACAACGGCGTCACGTGGTGGACGATCAGCTTCGTCACCGGCCAGTTGGATGCCAGCACGACACCGGCGAGCAGCACCGCCGCGCTGCGGGTCGAAAGTCCACCGGCCATCCCCGATACGCCCCCTGCCAGGATACGAGACAGATTGCCTAGCCTTCAAACTGGCTCTAATGAAAGAACCAGTCTTGGCAGATTGATGGTGCCAGTTATGGAGGCGCCGGCCGGCGGAATGCAGTTGCTGGCGAGGTGTCACAGCGCCCGCGACGACAAAGAACTGGCGGCGCGGCTGCTCGAGGCCGGCGTCGTCAGCCGCGCGCTGTCGATCATGACGTATCACAGGAGCGACGAGCAGGGCTGTTTCTCGGCTTCGCCGCGTGGAACGAGAAGGAGATCGACCGCGCCGCGCACGTCCTCGGGCGGATCGTGCGTTGAGGGCGCGCGGATCGCAATTCGTCGCTAACCGGCTAGCCGGCCGCCCGTCGGGGCATCACGTTCGAGGCCACGTCAGCCGGCGCGGGGACCTGTATCAGAATCGATTGACCGGCGGATGCGATTTCCACGCCGCACTCCTGGAATCGCCGCTTCATGCGGCGGTTGAATTCCCTCTGCACCGGCCAGCGGCCGCCGTCGGTGCAGCGGATCTGGCCGACGATCGAGACCATCGAGCCGTCCACCTTGTCGACGCCCCACAGTTCGAGATCGCCGCGGATCAGGTGCTGGTATTCCGGCTCGCGGCGCATCTCGGCGACGATGTCCTTGAGGATCTGGCCGGCGCGGTCGGTGTCTTCCTTGTAGGAGACGTTGACGCTGATGGCCGCATTGCCGGCGCCGCGGCTCGAATTGGTGATCGTCGTCACGGCGCTGAAAGGCACGATGTGCACCGAGCCGTCGCCTGCCCGCAAACGAAGGGTTCTGATCGAGACATTCTCCACCGTTCCCGACAGGCCGGACAGGGTGACGTTGTCGCCGACCTGGACGGTATTCTCGAGCAGGAGAAACAGCCCGGTAATGAGATCCTGCACCAGTTTCTGCGAGCCGAAGCCGATGGCGATACCGACGATGCCGGCGCCTGCGAGCAGGGGTGCCACGTTGACGCCGATTTCACTGAGCGCGGTCAAGCCGACGACCGTGACGATGACGCACAATAGCGCCGTTCGCAACATCGGCTGAAAGGTGCGCAGCCTCGCCGCGCGCGCGTAATGGCCGTCACGCGACA
Organism: Pseudomonadota bacterium; assembly: GCA_023422775.1. GTDB lineage: Bacteria > Pseudomonadota > Alphaproteobacteria > Rhizobiales > Xanthobacteraceae > Bradyrhizobium. The sequence continues at coordinate 56,099 of JAFAGM010000076.1, read as the reverse complement.
GCGCATTGATCTTGCGATCCATCACTGCGTTGCAGATCTCCCAGATCGCCGCAGCAACAAGCGCGGCAATGGCGATCGTCACCACCGCCGACAGCAGCCGGCTGCCGATCTGGCCGCCGTAGAACCAGACGACAGCGTCCACGCCCCAGACTTCCAGCAGCGCGACGAAGCCGATGAAGGCAATCACGGCCGAGACGATGTTGCGCAGCAGCGGCAGATAGCGGTTGGCGCGGGTCTCCAGGCCCGGGAAGCGATGCAGGAGATCCGGGCTGATGCGGAAACCGCGGTCGATCAGGCTCAGCACCAGGATGGTGGCGAGGCGCGCGATCAGTACGACCGCAACGGTGCCGACGAAATACTGCAGCAGCAGCGCGTATCCATTGCGGATATTCAGCGCCCACACCGTCCACAATGCGAGGTCCAGAGCGATCGCAAGATAGTGCCAGAGGCTCGCGATGCGGTTGCGCACCCTGGCCGCGACGCCCGCGCGGCCCGCCGGCGCGCGAATGGCATCGGCCACCTGCCGGCGGCATTGCAGGATGACGACGACGATAAAGAGATGCACGACCAGCATCACCAGGCGGAGCAGCGCGGCGTAGCCGGCGCGATGCAGGCCCAGAAGCAGCGCCACGTTGGCGAAGGCGATGCCCGAGACGGCGACGGTGACGATGCGCCGCGCCCATATCTCGATATAGGCTGCGGTTTCGGCGCGAACGCGAAACAGGCCGAACGGCCCGGCCAGCGCCCGCACGATGCAGATCAGGCCGCGCGACAGCGCATAGGCATTGACGACCGCGAGGATGACAAGCCGGGTGATGACGAGATCGCCAATCTCGGTGCCCAGCAACATCGTGGCGACACCGAGAAAGGCGAACACCGGGAGCAATTCAAGCGCGAGACGTCCCAGGACGAAGGGCAACCTGACCAGCGACTGCCAGGCGCGCGCCAGACTGAGGCGTCGTCGCTGCGGCCCGTGCGTGGCGGCGAGGTCGGCCGCCGAGGATGGCGGATCGGCGATGTCCACCGCCTGTACCGGAGCCCGCGCCGCTTGCGGAAGGCGTGCCTCCAGCAGCGCCACCGGCCGTTTGATGAGACGGAAAATCAGCCACTCGACGGCGAGAGCGCAGATGAACACCAGCGCCAGTTTCCACGCGATATCGAGCAACTGCTGATAGGCGGACGGATCGTTAGCGGTCCGCACGAACCAGTAATAGAATGCCCGATAATGCGTCAGTGTCCGCGCTATGTCGGCGACCTCGCGCGAGATCTCGCGAACCTGCTCGGATACCGTCAACAGAAGCTGCGCGCCGAGGCTGTCCGCCGTGAGCGGTATGGCGGATTTCGGTTCGGGCGCGGGAGCTTCCGCCTGCGTTTGTTGCGAGGCGCTGGCGATCGCGCGCAGCGTCTCGATCACCTGCGCGCGCTTCTTGTCGTCGGAAAGGGTGTCGAGCGCCCGCTTCGCCTGATCCGATGTCAGGACGTCGGTTTTATCGGCGACAGGGGCGGCCGGCGCAGCGCCGGACTGGGCGAAAGCCGGAAAGGCCAACAGAGCGCAGGCCAACAGGATCGACGGAAAGAGCTTGTGCGACACGAAAGACCCTTGAATAAAATGCGCCCGGCGGCAAAACCCGGGATCGGTCCTGCCTTCGCGCGCGTGTCATGCCGGATCGCCTGTTTTCGCCGTCATCCTGTGTCGGAAGTTTGCCATCGCAGCGGCGTTCTTTTGGCATTTCCCCGCTGCGCCCTCCCGCACGCATCACAAAAAAGCTACGGCGCCTGTTCGCCGGGAACCTGGCAATCGCCGCAGTGATAAGGAGGAGCGTATCGCGCTAGCGAGTTCCCGTGCGGGCGGCCGCCTCGCGGTATTCCGCGAGGGTGCGTGCAATCATCTCGTCGACGGAAAGTATGTCGCTCACGCCCGAGGTGGAATGCCCCGCGCTCCAGATGTCCTTCCAGCGTTTGGGACGGTTTTCGCGCGCGCCGATGTCGATGTCCTTGCCAATATCGATCGCGCCACGCGCCGGCAGATCGTCGGGATCAAGACCGGCGGCCTCGATCGAGGGCCGCAGCATGTTGGTCTGCAATCCCGTGAACGCCTTGGTGAGAAGGATGTCGTCGGCGCTGCTGGCGACGAGCATCTCCCTGTAACGCTCGTCGGCCATGCTCTCACGGGTCGCAATGAACTTGGTGCCCATGTAGGCGAGGTCGCAGCCGAGCGCCTCTGCGGCGCGCAACGCGTGGCCGTCGGCGATGCCGCCGGCAAGCACCAGCGGTCCATCGAAGAACGCCCGCACCGCGCGCACGAACACGAAGGGGTTGAGCCAGCCGGTCTGGCCGCCCGCGCCCGCCGTCAGCAGCACCAGCCCGTCGGCGCCGGCCGCCACCGCCCGCTCGGCGTGGCGGATCGAGGCGACATCGGCGAAGACAAGCGCGCCGGCGTTGTGCAACGGACCGAGCACCGGTGCCGGCGATCCCACCGAGGTGATGACCATCTCGGGCTTGTGCCGCAGCAATACCTGCAGATCCTGCTCCAGCCGCGCGTTGGAGCGATGCACGATCAGGTTGGCGCAAATCGGCGCAGCGCGCATGCCGCTTGCATCCGAATGAACCTGCAGGCGGCGTTCGATTTCGCCGAGCCACTCGTCGAGTTGTTCGGGGCTGCGGCAGTTCACCGTCGGGAACGAGCCGATCACCCCGTTGCGGCATGCGGCGACCACAAGCTCGATGCCGGAGACGAGAAACATCGGCGCCGCAATCAGCGGCAGGCCGAGACGATCGTTGAAACGCGAAAGAAGATGAGTTGCTTGCGTCATGCCGGCTTGAGCAGCTTCCTCGTTGTGCTAGCGTTGATTTAGACATTGGCACGGACGAAGGCCAATTACAAAACTTGCGGGAGAAAAGAAGATGAGCCATCCGCTCTACGCGTTTCCGGCGTCGTGCGAACAGACCTTGCGGGCGCTGGCGCGCTACCCTGGCCGCACCGCGTTCAGCTGGCCGGGCGGATCGATCACCTACCAGGGTACGAGCGACATGATCGGGCGCATGCAGGCCGTGTTCATGCGGCTCGGCTTTCAACCCGGTACCCGCGTCGCGTTCCTCACCGCCAACCGCGCCGATACCTGGTGCGCCGGTGTCGCCGCGCAATTGTCGCGGCTGGCGATCACCTGGCTGCATCCGCTGGGATCGCTCGACGACCAGCTGTTTCAGCTGGAAGATTCCGAAGCACAGATGCTGGTGGTCGACGGCGTGACGTTCCGCGATCGCGGCGGCGAACTTACCGCCAGGGCTTCAGGCCTGAAGACCGTCTTCACACTCGGCCCGGCCGATTATGGCGCCGACCTGCTGCGGACGATCGAAAGTGCAGGCAGCGCCACCGCGCGCAACTTCGCCGGCCCCGACGATATCGCCACGCTGAACTACACCGGCGGCACGACCGGCAAGTCCAAGGGCGCGCTGCGCCATCACCGCGAGCAAAGCGGCTTCGCCAGCGCGATCCTGGCCGATTTCGAAATTCCGGCCAACCCGAGCTACCTGACGGTGGCGCCGATCAGCCATGTCGCCGGAACGAAAGTGCTGCCGACGCTGATGCGCGGCGGCACCGTGCATATGCTGAAAGGTTTCGATCCCGAGGCGGTATTCAAGACCATCGAGCGCGAGCGCATCAATTTCACGCTGTTCGTGCCGACGATGATCTACGTCATGCTGGATCACCCTTCGCTCGACAGGACCGACCTCTCCTCGCTCGAACTTCTGCTGTACGGCGCCTCGGCGATGTCGCCGAGCCGGCTGGTCGAGGGCATCGAGCGGATCGGGCCGGTGTTCTCGCAGCTCTACGGCCAGACCGAATGCTATCCGGTGTCGGTGCTGCGCAAGGCGGACCACGACCCCAGGACGCCGGAGCTGTTTTCGTCCTGCGGATTCCCGATCGCCGCCTGCCAGGTCGCGATCCTGGACAATGACGATCGCGAAGTCGCGACCGGCGAGGCCGGCGAAATCTGCGTGCGCGCGACGCATGTCATGGCCGAGTACTGGAAACGGCCCGACATCACGGCGGAGACGCTGAGGAGCGGCTGGCTGCACACCGGCGACATCGCGCGCAAGGACGAGCGCGGCTACATGTTCATCCTCGACCGCAAGAAGGACATGATCGTCTCCGGCGGCTTCAACATCTTTCCGCGCGAGGTCGAGGATGTGCTGTCGCAGCACGCCGACGTCGCCATGGTCGCCGTGGTCGGCGTGCCCGACGACAAGTGGGGCGAGGCCGTTACCGCCGTGATCGTCGCCCGCGAAGGCGCGCGGCCGAATGCGGACGAGCTGATCAATCTCGTCAAGGCGCGAAAGGGCTCGGCGCACGCGCCAAAGCACGTCAGGTTCGTCAGCGAGCTGCCGATGACCGGTGTCGGCAAGATCGACAAGAAGGTGCTGAAGGCAGGCTTCTGGACCGGCCGCGACCGGATGGTCGGGTAGATGCTCAGCCGGCCATACGCGTCTCGACGGGCGTCTTCGACTTGTCGAAATTGTTCGGGACTTCGATGTCGACCTCCAGCGTCGAGACGGTCTTGCCCCGCTCCAGCTTGACAATGACCTTGTCGGGATCGAGCGCCACATGCTTCCCGATCACCGCAAGGATCTCCTCCCGCAGCGTGCCGAGAAGGTCGGACTGGCCGAGCAGACCGCGCTCATGGGCCAGCAGGATCTGCAGCCGTTCCCGCGCGACGGGTGCGGATGCATTGCGGCCGCGAAACAGCCGCAGCAGGTTCATGCTCATGCAGCTCTCCGTCCCAGCAGCCGGTTCATGAAGCCTTTGCGCTCGGTCGGCACCACCATCGCAACCTCCTCGCCCATCAGGCGGCGCGAGGCATCGGTATAGGCGCGCGCAGGCGCGCTTTCGGCGTTGTTGAGCGTCACGGGGGTGCCGACGTTCGACGCCTTCAGCACGTCCTGGCTTTCGGGAATGATGCCGAGCAGCGGGGTCGCCAGGATTTCCAGGATGTCGTCGATCGTGAGCATCTCGCCGCGCGCCGCGCGCGCCGGATCGTACCGAGTGATCAGCACGTGCTTTTCCACCCGCTCGCCCTTCTCCGCCCGCACGGTTTTCGAGTCCAGCATGCCGATGATGCGGTCGGAATCCCGCACGGAAGAAACTTCGGGATTGGTGACGATGATGGCTTCGTCCGCATAGCGCATCGCCAGCGTTGCGCCGCGCTCGATGCCGGCCGGGCTGTCGCACAGGATCCAGTCGTAGCGGCTCTTGAGCTCCGCGATCACGCGGCCCACGCCCTCGTCGGTGAGCGCGTCCTTGTCTCTCGTCTGCGAGGCCGGCAACAGCCAGAGGTTCTCCAGGCGCTTGTCGCGGATCAGGGCCTGCGGCAGCTTGGCGACACCCTGCACCACGTTGATGAGATCGAACACCACGCGGCGTTCGGCACCCATCACGAGATCGAGGTTTCGCAGGCCGACGTCGAAGTCGACCACCACGACGGATTGTCCGCTCTGCGCGAGCGCCGCGCCGAGCGCCGCAGTGGTGGTGGTCTTCCCGACGCCACCCTTGCCTGACGTGACGACCAGTACCTTGGCCATACTCGATCTCCTTGGCTGATTAATTCAGCGGGGTAATTTTCATGGTGTCGCCCTGCAGCCAGGCTTGCGCCGGACGGTTGCGAACCGCTTCGTCGATTTCTTCTGCAGTCTGGTAGTAGCCGTCGATGGCGAGCAGTTCCGCCTCGATCTTCTGGCAATAGATCCGCGCGGAGGAATTGCCGTTGACTCCGGCCATCGCACGGCCGCGCAGCGTGCCGTAGATGTGGATCGATCCGCCGGCGACGATCTCCGCGCCGGAGCCGACCGAGCCCAGCACCGTGACGTCGCCATCGGCGAAGACGATCGACTGGCCCGAACGCACCGGCTCTGCCAGCAGCAGCGAGGTCTGCTTCGGCCTGGGTTCGGGCTCCACCTTTTGGACCGGCTCGTTTCGCGTGATCACGCAGGCACGGCCGCCGGTCAGCAAGGGTGGCATGTTGGGCGCCAGGCGGTCTTCGTCCACGCCCTCGATGCCGAGGACGCGAATATTGCGCTCACCGAGGCTGCCGAGGAGATGGGCGATCGCCGAAGAGCTCAGATCGACGGCGGCGAGGTCGAGCACGATCGGCTTGCCGACAAAGAAGCCGGGCGAACGCGCAAGCGTGGCGTCGATCTCGGCGAGCCATTCCACGATCGGGACGACCGGGCTGAAAACGAACGCGACATAGGAACGGCCACGCAGCCGGACCATTTGACGCGGTGGATCAGCTCGGACATCCATGATGTTTCGACTCGCCTTTCTTATCGAATTTTTAAGAACACAGAACTTGGTTAACGAGTAATTAACGACCGGAAGCCTTCCGATTGGCCAAAAAGCGGCCCGGAGAGCGTCGAATTCGGCGCGTTTGTGGCGAATCCTTGCGCGCACGGTGTCATTCGACGCTAAGCCTTTGCCACCATGGGTGGAGTTCCAACATGGTTAACAAGTCGTCAACTTACTTTCGTCACGTTTCCGACCTAAAAGAGTCTTCGCGCGGTTCCAACAAAATCAGGTGATAATTGTCAGGGGGCGACCTGGCAGATCACTTCCGTTTTGCGGGCGGGCAGTTGCCAAAGGGCAGGCAATGGAAGCGATGGGGATCGTGCGGTCTCGCGGTGTAGTCTCGCAGTCAGGTCTCGCCGGCACGGGCGGGGCTGGACAGTTTGATTCAAACATCCTGGCCAAATTTAACAACTGGTGGAGTGCTGGCGCGGCTTTTCCGCACCCCTACTCCATCGCGTGGGGCATTTTGCGGTACGTTCGCGGCCGTCTCGGCGCTCAGCAGTGCAGTCAGGCAACAGCCAAGTGTGGGAGTAAGGTATGAGTAGCGTGAGTGAGCAAGACCATCTCAACCCTCGCGACCCGCTCTATTATGCACCGCGCTGGTTGCGGGAACGGTCGGCCTCGTTCCGCGAATCCGATTCCTCGACGTCGCTGACCCGCGCGCCGACGAATTACAGCGCCCGGCTCGAAAACGCCGTCTCCGACGCGCTGCGGCACCCCCTTGATCCCGAAGTGATGCGCGAGCCCGAACAGGAGAAGGCGTTGTGGACCGTCGCGGCGCGCTTCGCAGCGGCGATCGGCGTTGCAGCCGTCGTGGCGCTGTTCTTCGTCATCGTGGTGCCGGGCGTCCGCCAGGGGGACGACCGCGAAGCATCGTCCGCGTTCGGGCTCGCACAATCGATCAGGGCCGCGCTATTCCAGTCCGACAGCACGCCGAAACCCGCGATCAGCGAATTCCAGGCGATCATTGCCTCGACTCCGCCCGACTCCCCGTCGGCTTCGGATCCGCAGGGTCAATTGCTTCACCAGTTCATGCAGTGGCGCGAGAAGCCCGATCCGGCAGCGCCGCAGCGTTCCAATCCATGATTCAATCCGAGGGACGTGAAAGACGCCCTCCCGCGATCCAGTTTTCCAGGAGTTTGCCATGACCTCGTATCGGATCGCCTTGCTGGCCGGAGCCCTGCTTTTCGGCATGGCCGGCGGCGCCCACGCCACGGGCGAAATCAACATCGTGCGTGACCTTGCAGGTCGCGTGGGACCCGTGATCGGATCGGCGCAGGCCTGCCGCGACATCGCGCGCCCGCGCATCCAGGCCATCGTCGACAAATTCTCGCTGGTGATCCGGGAAGCCTCGACCAACGAGGCGGAGCGTTCCGATCTCACGCAAGTGTTCGATCGCAGCGTGGCTGACGGTCGCCTCGCGGTCTCGTCGGGCCGGATGGATTGCGGCCGCGCCGATCGCCAGCTCGCCGATCTCGAACGGTCGATCGCCGGACCCAGCCTGTCCAGCGTCATCGGGCCATCCAGCGCCAATGCCGCAACCGCAGCGCAGGCGGCAACCGCGCCGACGGCCAACGTTCCGCCGACCCTGACCGGCCCGTTCCCCCGCGGCATCACGGACAAGGAGATCCGCTTTGGCATCGCAGCCCCGTTCTCAGGCTCCGCCCGGGAGCTGGGACGGCAGATGAAGCTCGGAATCGACACCGCCTTCAATCGCGTCAACGAGGCCGGCGGCATCGATGGCCGGATGCTCAAGCTGCATGCCGCCGACGACGGCTACGAGCCGTCGCGCACGCCTGAAGCCATGAAGCAGCTCTACGAAAAAGACCAGGTGTTCGGCATCATCGGCAACGTCGGCACGCCGACGGCGGCAGTGGCGGTGCCCTACTCGCTCGAGCGCAAGATGCTGTTCTTCGGCGCCTTCACCGGCTCCAACATCCTGCGTAACGATCCGCCGGATCGTTACGTCTTCAACTACCGGGCGAGCTATGTTCAGGAAACCGACGCGGTCGTTCGTTACCTGGTCAAGATTCGCCGGCTGCAGCCGCGGCAGATCGCTGTTTTCGCGCAGCAGGATTCCTACGGCGACTCCGGATTTGCCGGCGTGGCAAAGGCGTTTCGCGCGATGGGCGCGAATGACGGCGCCATCCTCCGGCTCAACTACGCGCGAAACACCCTCGACGTGGACGGTGCGATCAACGAGTTGAAGGCGCAGAAGACGCCGATCAAGGCGATCGTCATGGTAGCGACCTACCGGGCCGCGGCAAAATTCATCGAAAAGACGCGCGACCTCTATCCCGGCATGATCTACACCAACGTCTCCTTCGTCGGCTCCACCGCGCTTGCCGAAGAGCTGAAGCTTTTGGGCGGGCGTTACTCCAACGGCGTCATCGTGACCCAGGTGGTGCCGGCGGTGTCGGGCTATTCATCGGCGGTGCTGGAATACAAGAACGCGCTCGCCAAGTATTTCCCCGGCGAAGCCCCGGACTACGTTTCGCTGGAAGGCTACGTCGCCGCCAACGTGCTGATCCAGGCGATCAGGAAGACCGGACCCCAGATCGACACGGAAAAGCTGATCGACACGCTCGAGAACACGCGCAATCTCGACCTCGGTCTCGGCACCCCGCTCGGGTTCGGCCGTTCCGAGCACCAGGCCTCCAACAAGGTATGGGGCACGGCACTCGACGAAAGCGGGCGTTACCAGCCGCTCGAGCTTGAATGATCGAACGATCGAATCGCTGATTGAAATACCGAAAGGCCGCCTGACAAGGGCGGCCTTTCGCACGTGAGAACCGGCACGTGAGAACCGGAATGACGATGGCGCGGCCGGTCAGCGCTTTTCGATCACGAGCGTCTGGATGGCGCGGCCGAAATAGCCGCGCTCGTCGGCGAGCCTTGCCATCGCGAGGCCCGCGCCATCGGGACCGATCCAGGATTCCGCATCGAGCAGGATCCACTCCCCCTCCGGCTGCCGCGAGAAATTCACGGTCAGGTCGGCGTTGAGAAACGTCCATTGGCGGAAATCCAGCACCGACGCGGTGCCGTTGCAGAAATCCGCGGCTGCCATGGCCCGCATCGCCTGCGACATCGGCGAGCCCAGTACGATCGGCCGGTCGACGCGATACCAGATCGCGCCGGGACCTGGCTCACCGAACCGACCACGGGCGGCGCGCAGCGACATCCCGGTCACGAACGGGCTGGAGGAAAAATCCGCGGGCTCGACGCGCGACTGCTCCGGCCCCGGAAGCTCAACCTTCTCGATCACAGCCTCCGGCGGCAGCGGATTGTGCTGTACCTTGATCTTGAGCACGGTCGCGCCGACCACGACGATGCCGTCGGAGAGCAGCCTGACGGCGCAGAGCTGGATCTTGCGGCCGTCGCGCAGGACCTCACGCTCGATCGTCAAGGGCGCCACCGGAACCGGACGCATCAGGTCGACGGTCACGCGCGCGACCCGCATCGGGCCTTGCGTCGGAATCTTCTCCGCGGCCCAAACCGCTAGCGCCGCCGGCGGCGAACCGTGCTGCATGCTCGGGTGCCAGGGGCCGGCCGCATGGGGACTGGTCTCGACGTCATTGCCGTCGACGCGAAAGATGGCTTCCATCAATGAGAGATCCTGTCGGAGGACGAATGGTGCTTCTTGCCCGCTTCGATTGCGGGAGTCGAGGCAGCGGCGGGGCAGATCCGCGTGCGCCATGCGCAACGGTATCGCGGCGGGGCTTCCTCAAATGAGCGCCTGCTCAAATGAACGCCATGCCGCCGTTGATGACGATCGTCTGACCGGTCATGTAGCTGTTGCCGAGCACCATCGCCACCGCTTGCGCGACTTCATCGGCCTGCCCCATGCGGCCGAGCGGAATGTTGCGGGCGAGATCGGTGCGCCCGCGCATCATGTCGGTCTCGATCAGCGACGGCGCCACGGCGTTGACCGTGATGCCCTCCTTGACCAGGCGCGCCGCATAGCCGCGCGTCAAACCTTCCATGCCGGCCTTGGAGGCGTTGTAGTGCACGCCGATGGCGCCGGCGCCGCGCGCCGCACCCGAGGAGATATTGACGATGCGGCCCCACTTGCGCGCCCGCATCGAAGGCAGGACGGCCTGTGTGCACAGGAATGCCGATTTCAGGTTGACCGCGATGGTGCGGTCGAAATCGTCTTCGGTGAGATCGTCGACGCCGCGCACGATCGCTATGCCGGCATTGTTGACGAGGATGTCGATCGGACCGAGCGAGGCTGCGACCTGACCGATCATCGCCGTGACGGCTGCGCCCTGCGAGACGTCGGCTGCGACCGCGATGGCACGGCCGCCGCCCGACACGATCCTGGCGACGACGGCCTCGGCATCGTCGCCACGCTCGCGATAATTCACCGCGACCGCGGCGCCGGCTTCGGCCAGGCTGAACGCGATCGCCGCGCCGATGCCGCGCGAGCCGCCCGTCACCAGCGCGACATGCCTGCCGAGATCCTGACCCGCCATCTACCGCATCCTCCGCCGCGCCGACGAGGCCGCATGCGCGTCCGCATCAAAGCGGGGGATCGACCGCCTCTTCATACTCCTTCTTGAAGCGCGCGATCATTTCGGCGGCGGGGACGACCTTGCCGATTCCGCCGATGCCCTGTCCGCTGCCCCAGATTTCCTTCCACGCCTTCGGCTTGGCGCGCTCCCCGGAGGCGTCGGTGCCGAAGCTCATCTTGGAGGGATCGGAGGTCGGCAGGTCGTCCGGATTGAGGCCGGCCTTGACGATCGACGGCTTGAGGTAGTTGCCGTGCACGCCGGTGAACAGGTTCGAGTAGACGATGTCATCGGCCTTCGAGGACGTGATCATCTGCTTGTAGGCCTCGACGGCGTTGGCTTCCGTGGTGGCGATGAACGCGGAGCCGATATAGGCGAAGTCGGCGCCGAGAATGCGCGCCGCACGGATCGCGCGTCCGTTGGCGATCGCGCCCGACAGAGCGATCGGCCCATCGAACCACGAACGCGTCTCCTCGACGAACGCCAGCGGCGAGATCGTGCCGGCATGGCCACCGGCGCCGGCCGCGACCAGGATCAGGCCGTCGGCGCCCTTCTCGATCGCCTTGTGGGCAAATTTCTGGTTGATCACGTCGTGGAAAACGATGCCGCCCCAGCCATGCGCGGCCTTGTTGAGATCCTCGCGCGCGCCGAGCGAGGTGATCAGCATCGGCACCTTATACTTCTCGCACATCGCAAGATCATGATCGAGCCGGTTGTTGGACTTGTGGACGATCTGATTGACCGCAAACGGCGCCGACGGCCGCTCCGGATGCGCCTTGTCGTAAGCCGCCAGTTCTTCGGTGATGCGCGCCAGCCACTCGTCGAGCAGCGCTGCCGGCCGTGCGTTCAGCGCCGGAAACGATCCGACCACACCGGCCTTGCACTGGGCGATGACGAGATCGGGCACGGAGATGATGAACAGCGGCGACCCGATCACGGGTATCGACAGGCGGCCCTTGAACAGCGCGGGCATGGACATTCGGAACGATCCTTCGGTTTCTTTACGAGAGCAGGAGCATCGCCTTGGGGATGCCAGCCATCATACCAACAAGGCAATCTTTCCAGTGTCAAATATTGCGTCTTGGCGCTACTGACAAACTGCCCGGGTCACGAAATTTTCGGTCCTGCAGTCTCCCGGCTGGCGTTTGTAACCGGGCAGGTACACTTTCGCTGAGCATTTCTCCGCCGCATCGGTATCGAGGCTCTTGCCCTCCTTGTAGCCCTTGCTCTGGCAGAGCTTGTCGGCGCCGGCCTTGCAGTCCGGCGCGCCGTTGGCCGCCACCGTGCAGGCTGCGCGTCCGCTCACCATCGTCGAGGGTTTTGCAAGATTGGACAGGCTGTCGCTCGCGCCCTTTGTGCTCGCGTTGAAATCGTCGATGGCCTCGCCCGGGCTCTTCAGCGGCGGCAGCAGCGACCTGGTTTTCTCGAACAATTTTCCGATTTCGTTGATGAGGCCCGGATTTTCCTCGCGCGGGGGCGGTGTCGGCTCGATCTGCTGCGGAGCGGGCTGGGCCGGCAGCGGCTGCTGGGCCGGCGACTGCATGCCGAGCGATGGCGGTGGCGCCGCTTGCGACCAGCCGGGCGCGGGCACGACCGCCAGCATCGCCAGCGCGAGCCAGCACGACGCGAGCCGCGTCCCGAACAGTTTGAAGGAATGACCGTTTCGATCGGGCATGTCGCGAAGCGTAGCCCGATGGCCGCTGCTAGACCAGCTTGAACGCTATGACAAAGCCGAGCACCAGAACGACGGCGCCGATCGCCACCCACAGGCCCAGCCGCTTCTCCAGTTCGCTCCGGATCAGATCACCGTAGCGGTTGAGCAGGATCGCCACCACGAAGAACCGCCCGCCGCGCGCCACGATCGAACACAGGATGAACAGCCAGATGTTGTAGCCGGCGAAGCCGGAGGTGATGGTGACGAGCTTGTAGGGGATCGGGGTCAACCCCTTCAGCAGAATGATCACCGCGCCCCACTCGGCGTAGGAGGCGCGGAAGGTCTCGACCTTGTCGCTGAGGCCGTAGACGGTGATGAGCCAGTGCCCGATCGAGTCATAGAGCAGCGCGCCGATCGCGTATCCGAGTACGCCGCCGGCGACGGAGGCGATGGTGCACACGGTCGCGAACCACCACGCCTTCTTCGGCCGCGCCAGAGACATCGGCAGCAGCATGATGTCGGGCGGGATCGGAAAGAACGAGCTTTCCGCGAAGGCGACCGCCGCCAGAATCCAGAGCGCGTAGGGCTTGTCGGCGGCGTCGATGCACCAGTCGTAGGTCCGTTTCAGCATGCGCGCATCAACCATCATGGAGCGGATTTGTCCATGCCGGCGAAGGAGAGATTCTTCGGGGTATTAGTGCCGCTTGTGCGAGGAACGGCCTTCCAGCGCGACAATTCGCCGCCGGACCGCGGAAGGCGCCACAGCCTTGGCCAGCCGCTTGGATGGCAGCGCCTTGTTCGCAATGGATTTCGGCATTTTTGACGCGGGCTTTTCGATCGGCTTGACGGCCGATTTGGGCATCTTCTCGGCGATACCGAGCAAATCCTCGCGCCGGGCCATCTCGCGCCAGACGTCCTCCGGCTCGACGCCGGCGGCTGCCCACAGAACGGTCAGGTTATAGAGCAGGTCGGCACTCTCGCGGACAACCGCCTCGGTGTTGCCGCTGACGGCGTCGATCACGACTTCGATGGCTTCCTCAGCCAGCTTCTTGGCCATCTTGGACGGGCCGCGCTGAAACAAGCGGGCTGTGCGCGACGTTGCCGGATCGAGATCCCTGGCCGCGATCACCGCCTGATAAAGCCGTTCGAGCGAATCACCCATCCTGCGATTCTAACGGAAAGCAACGCCAGGCGTGTTAACGCCTTGGGCCTGCAATCATAAAAAATCCACCGGCCGCGCCGGCCGGTGGATTCATCTTTAACAGCCGCTTTAGCGGTACTCGTGATTACCAGCCGCGATAGTAACGGTTGGGGTTGTTGTAGCCGCCATAGGCGGAGCCGGCGCCGCCATAATAAGCGGGTCCACCGTAGTAAACCGGTCCACCGTAATAGCCGTAGGCCGGCGCGCCGTAGTAGCCGTAGCTGTCATAATAGGCACGGCGGTTCTGGGCGGCCGCGATCGCGAGGCCTGTGCCGACGATGCCGGCGAACGCAGCCGCCGCAGCAGCCCCGCCGTTACCGCGGTAGTACCTGCGCCGGGCGCTGATATCGGTCGCATCGCTCGTGCCGGTCGAGGCGGTCACGCCCTTGCTGGCCGGCTTGGAGCCCGCGAACGCCACCGACGGCGGCGCGGCGGTCAGCGCCATCGCCACAATCGTCGCGACCGCACCGGCGCGGCCGATCGATGAAAACACACCTTTTCGCGCAAACATTCTCGATATCCTCCGAGGTAGCCTTGGCCTGTCAGGCCCTGGATTGCTAACCACCGAGCGGACAATAAGTTCCCCAATCCGAACGGCAGCTGAACGATCTCTGGCAAAATCGTGGCAGTCATCAACCATTCAGGTTAGATGCTGGAAGATGCCTGCTCGCAGGCTGGCCGCCGGCGCTGTCACGAAGCCGACATCGCCGACGCGGCAACTTGCCTGATGCTCTTGTCCATCTCATGCTGATGTAAGCCCGATGCGTACAACCTGGACCAACGCCTTCCGCTCGCTTCCGGCTTTGATCGCCGGCCTGTGTGGAATCCTGGGCCTTGGGTCAGGCCACACGTTGGCAGCCGACGAACCTCGCCCTCCGCTTGCGATCCAGTTTTCTCTCGACCGGCCGATCGACGCTGCCGCCGCGCCATTCGTGATGGCGGCAACGGGCGGGCTGTTCAGCGCGGAATCGCTGGCGGTCACCACCAACATCGCCAGCGGATCGCCCGACGCCATCGCGCGCGTCGCCGCCGGCACCAGCGATTTCGCGCTGGTCGACATCAACGCGCTGATGCGCTTTCGCGACAAGGACAAGCAGGGCGGACCCAGGATCAAGGCGGTCTTCATCCTCTTCAACAAGGCGCCCTATTCCATCATCGCGCGCAAGAGCCGCGGCATACAGGCGCTGTCGGATATCGAGGGCAAGACGCTCGGGGTCGCCGAAGGCGATCTCTCTGTCCGGCTGTGGCCCGCGGTGGCCAGGCAGAACGGCATCAAGATCAAGCACGTGAAACAGAGCAGCATCAGCGCCGCGGTGCGCGAGCCGATGCTGTCGGCCGGCCAGATCGACGCCGTCACCGGATTTTCGTATCTCTCCCCGATCAATCTGAGGGACCGGGGCGTCCCCGCCGACGACCTGGCGGTGCTGAAATTCGCCGACTATGGCTGCGAGGCCTATGGCTTCGCCGTCATCGTCAATCCGGCGCTGGCGCAGAGCAAGCCCGAGGCGGTGAAAGCGTTCGTGCGCGCCACGATCGGCGGTCTGCATCTGGTGGCCAAGGACTCCGAGCGCGCCACGACTGAAGTGATGAACCGGATGGAGGGTGGCGCGTCGCGCGACCTCGAACTCGAACGTCTGCATACGATATTGCGGGACAACATCCTGACCAGAGAGGTCAGGCGCAACGGCATCGGCGGCATCGATCCCGAGAGATTCGAGCGCTCGATCGATCAGGTCGCGGAGGATTTCAAGTTTCAGAAGCGGCCGCAGGCATCCGATATCTTCGACGACCAGTTCCTGCCTCCGCTCCCGGGCCGCCTCGTCAATTGAGCAAAACTCGAGCGGACGCTGGTTCTCGGCAGCGATCCCTGATTAGATTGCACCCTCGCTGATCAGGTTCCCGTTTTCCGCTCGAGTTTCCGCCCAGGATGTCCATGCTTCGCCTCTACACCCGCGTGCTCGAACTGCTCGGCAAGGAGGCGCGGCTGGGCTGGATTCTCGCATTCGCCAATCTCCTGTTGGCGGGGGCGCAATTCGCCGAGCCGGTGCTGTTCGGCAAGATCGTCGACGTGCTCTCGGGCAAACCGCAGACCGGGCCGCTGGCGTCGAACTCGGCCTGGCCGCTGCTTGGCGCCTGGGTGGCGTTCGGCCTGTTCACGATCCTGTGCAGCGCCGCGGTCGCGCTCAATGCCGACAGACTGGCGCACCGCCAGCGCCAGGCGGTGCTGACCGACTATTTCGAACACATCATGCAGCTGCCGCTGACGTTCCACACCGGCACCCATTCCGGCCGGCTGATGAAGGTGATGCTGAACGGCACCGACTCGCTGTGGCGGCTCTGGCTCGGATTCTTCCGCGAGCATTTTGCGGCAATCCTGTCGCTGGTCGTGCTGCTGCCGCTGGCGTTCTACATCAACTGGCGGCTGGCGATCCTGCTGTTCGCGCTCTGCCTGATATTCACGGTGCTGACCACGATGGTGGTGCGCAAGACCTACGGCATGCAGAGCGAGGTCGAGGCGCACTACAGCGACCTCTCCGCGCGCGCGTCCGATGCGCTCGGCAACGTCGCGCTGGTGCAGAGCTTCGTGCGCATCGACGCGGAGGTTCAGGGCCTGCGCTTCGTCGCCGACAAGCTGCTCGCCGTGCAGATGCCGGTACTGGGATGGTGGGCGCTGGTGACCGTCATCACCCGCGCCTCGACGACAATCACCGTGCTGGCGATCTTCACCGTCGGCATCTACCTCCACGGACAGGGGCAGACGACGGTCGGCGAGATCGTGATGTTCGTGAGCTTCGCGACCATGCTGATCCAGAAGCTCGAACAGGTGGTGAGCTTCATCAACAGCGTGTTCATGGAGGCGCCGCGCCTGCAGGAATTCTTCGACGTGCTGGATGCCGTGCCCGCAGTCCGCGACCGGCCCGGCGCAATGGATGCCGGCCGCCTGTCCGGCCTCGTCGAGTTCAACGACGTCTCGTTCTCCTACGATGGCAAGCGGCCTGCGATCGAAGACCTTTCGTTCACCGCCCTGCCCGGCCAGACCATCGCGCTGGTCGGCCCCACCGGCGCCGGCAAATCAACCGCGATCGCGCTGCTGCACCGCGCCTTCGATCCGCAGTCCGGCATCATCAAGATCGACGGCATGGACATCCGCGGCCTGAAGCTGACCGCGTTGCGGCGGAACATCGGCGTGGTGTTCCAGGAGGCGCTGCTGTTCAACCGCTCACTCGCCGACAATCTACGCGTCGGCAAGCCGGACGCGACCGAAGAGGAAATGCGGATCGCGGCGGGCCGCGCGCAGGCGCTGGAATTCATCGAGCGCAGCGACAAGAAATTCGAAACCCATGCCGGCGAGCGCGGCCGCATGCTTTCCGGCGGTGAGCGGCAACGTCTGTCGATCGCGCGCGCGCTGCTGAAGGACCCGCCGATCCTGATCCTCGACGAGGCGACCAGCGCGCTCGACGCCGTCACCGAAGCCAAGGTCAACGCCGCGCTCGACGAGGTCATGAAGGGCCGCACCACGTTCGTGATCGCGCACCGGCTTTCGACCATTCGCAACGCCACCCGTATCCTGGTGTTCGAGAACGGGCGCGTGATCGAAAACGGAACTTTCGACGAACTGGTGGCCAAGGGCGGCCGCTTTGCGGAACTGGCGAAAGCCCAGTTCATGGTGCACGAGCACGCGCAAGCCGCCATCGAGGCAAAATAACCTGACGGAACGGCTCTAAAACCTTTAGATATCACCGAGATTGCACGATTTCGTCCACGATTTGATTTCCGGGCCTCTGTTCTGAATCGGCAAGGCGGTATAGGGTTGCGCTGCCGTATTGCGACGGCGCCGGACACGCCTGAAACCCGACCGTTAGATCTAGGGGGCCGCCTTTCGATGGCGGGTCTCAAAGGACCGGAACGCAAAGTGCATCACACTCGCCTGCTGCCTCGCAACTCGTTCAACTGGATCCTGCTTGCGGCGACGCTTGCCGTCGTGGCGCCGCGCGTCGCGCACGCCGAGGCGCTGCTGGTGGTCGAAGCCGATACCGGAAAGGTCCTGCAGGCCGACAACGCGACCATGCCCTGGTACCCCGCGTCGGTGACCAAGATCATGACCGCCTACGTCACGCTGAAGGCGGTGAAGGAAGGCCGGCTGTCGCTCGATACGTTGCTGACGGTGTCGCCGACCGCGGCCGCGCAGTCGCCGTCCAAGATGGGCTTTCGCCCTGGCATCCAGGTCACCGTCGACAACGCGCTGAAGATGATGATGGTGAAGTCCGCCAACGACATGGCCGTGGTGCTCGCCGAGGGCGTCGGCGGCTCGGTCGATGGCTTCTCGGCGATGATGAACCAGACTGCATCAAGGCTCGGCATGACGCAGACGAGCTACGTCAATCCGAACGGTCTGCCGGACGACAGGCAGGTGACCTCGGCGCGCGATCTCGCGATCCTGGCGCGGGCCTTCATTCGTGACCTGCCGGAATACGAATACTTCACCCACATTCCCTCGATCCGCTACGGCCGCAGGGTGATGGCGAATTTCAACAAGCTGATCGGGCGCTATCCCGGCGCCGACGGCTTCAAGACCGGCTTCATCTGCGCTTCCGGCTACAACCTCGTGGCCTCGGCGACGCGCAACGGCAAGCGGCTGATCGCTGTCGTGCTCGGCGCATCCTCCGGACAGGCGCGCGCGGTGCGCGCAGCGCAGTTGCTGGAGCGCGGCTTCGGCGGCAACGGGCTTGCCTGGCTGAAGCCCGCGCTCGGCACCGTCGAGAATCTGGCGCCGATCGATGCAGCCCCGCCGAACCTGCGCGAGGAGACGTGCAGCAGCAAGCGCAAGCGGCCTGCAACCGACGAGGACCCGGATGTCGTTGCAGCCAGCAGCGCGGCAAGCGAAAGCGCCATGACGTTCTTCACCACCGGGCTGCAGCCGCCGGCGGCGAAGCCGTCGGAACTGATCGCCGGTCCTGCGGCGGCGTCGGAGCCGATCCCGGTCTATACCGGCCCGACAAAATCCGGGGCCGCCCTGATCGCGGCGGTTGCTGCCGACGCCGATCAGCAGACGACCGCCAGGCGCGGCAAGAAATCACGTGCGGCAAAGAAGCCCGACGCCGCGGCAGCGCCGAAGGCCGAAGCCAATGCAAAGCCGGCGGCCAAACCGGCCGCCAAGCCCGACGCCAAGCCAGCCGCCGCCAGGCACGCCAACGCCAAACCGGAAGCCGCAGCGAAGCCCGCTGCCGCTGCCGAAAAGAAGCCGGCCGCCGCTGGCGACAAGGCTGCGCCGAAGCCTGCCAAACCCAGCGCCGCGAAGCCCAACGCCACCGCGAAACCCAACGCCGCGACCAAGCCCAACGCCGCGACCAAGCCTAAGGGCGAAACCAAGCCGGCTGGTTAACGGTCCGCGAAGCCGCGAGATCAGGGCAGCTTTGTTGCCGTTCGCGTTGCCATTTTAAGTCGACGAATGCGTCGATAGCGCGCAGCCGCTTGCCATCGGCGGCGGCATTCACAATACTCCCGAAAACAAGGCGTTCCCGGCCCAAGATCGGGGACAAACCAGAGGGGAATACCATGGAGCGGATCTGGCTCAAGCAATATCCGGCCGGCGTGCCCGCCGATATCGACGTCAACCAGTACTCGTCGCTGGTCGAACTGCTGGAAGAGAGCTTCAAGAAGTTCGCCGATCGTAAGGCGTTTATCTGCATGGACAAGTCGATCAGCTACCGCGATCTCGACGAAATGTCGGCGGCACTCGGCGCCTATCTGCAGAGCAAGGGCATGCAGAAGGGCGCGCGTGTCGCCTTGATGATGCCGAACGTCCTGCAATATCCGATCGCGACCGCCGCGGTGCTGCGCGCCGGATACGCCGTAGTGAACGTCAATCCGCTCTACACCCCGCGCGAACTCGAACATCAGCTCAAGGATTCCGGCGCCGAGGCGATCATCGTTCTGGAGAATTTCGCGACCACCGTGCAGCAGGTCCTCGCGAGGACCGCGGTCAAGCACGTGATCGTCGGCAGCATGGGCGACCTGCTCGGCTTCAAGGGCGTGATCGTCAACCTGGTGGTCCGCAAGGTGAAGAAGATGGTGCCGGCCTGGTCGATCCCCGGTGCGGTCCCGTTCAACGACGCGCTTGCCGCCGGCCGCGGCAAGAAGCTCGACAAACCGAAGCTGACGCTCGATGACGTCGCCTTCCTGCAATACACCGGCGGCACCACCGGCGTCTCCAAGGGCGCCACGCTGCTCCACCGCAACATCCTGGCCAACGTGCTGCAGAACGACGCCTGGCTGCAGCCGGCGCTGAAGAAGCCGCCGCACGTCGACCAGCTCTTCATCGTCTGCGCGCTGCCACTCTATCACATCTTCGCGCTGACGGCGTGCTTCCTGCTGGCCATGCGCGCCGGTGGCGTCAACCTCCTGATCCCGAACCCGCGCGACATGCCGGGCTTCATCAAGGAACTGATGAAATACCAGGTCAACAGCTTCCCGGCGGTCAACACACTCTACAACGGCCTGTTGAATTCGCCCGGTTTCGACAAGGTCGACTTCTCCAAGCTGAAGACCTCGTTCGGTGGCGGCATGGCGACGCAGAAGCCGGTCGCCGACAAATGGCTGGAAGTGACAGGCTGCGCGCTGTCGGAAGGCTACGGCCTGTCCGAGACATCGCCGACGCTGACCTGCAACCCCGCCGACACCGACCAGTTCTCCGGCTCGATCGGCATTCCCGTGCCCTCGACCTACATCTCGATCCGCGACGACGACGGCAAGGAAGTGCCGCTCGGCCAGCCCGGCGAAATCTGCGCCAAGGGCCCGCAGGTGATGGCCGGCTACTGGAACCGGCCGGAAGAGACCGCGAACGTGATGACGGCAGACGGATTCTTCCGCACAGGCGACATCGGCGTGATGGACGAGCGCGGCTACACCAAGATCGTCGACCGCAAGAAGGACATGATCCTGGTCTCGGGCTTCAACGTGTACCCCAACGAGATCGAGGAAGTGATCGCGAGCCACCCGGGCGTGCTGGAATGCGCCGTGATCGGCGTTGCCGACGCCAAGTCCGGCGAGGCGGTCAAGGCGTTCGTGGTCAAGAAGGACCCCAACCTCACGGCCGAAGACGTCATCAAATACTGCAGCACGCAGCTTACCGCCTACAAGGTGCCGAAGCAGATCGAGTTCCGGACCGACCTGCCCAAGACCAATGTCGGCAAGATCCTGCGACGCGAATTGCGCGACGAGAAGAAGGCCGCGGCCTGAGCGGGTATTGGTTGTTCCGAAATGACCGAAACGAACGTCGCGCCGGCCGATGTCCTGGCTTTCTGGCGCGACGCCGGCCCTGATCGCTGGTACAGGCGCGACGACATCTTTGATGCCCAGGTGTGCCGGCGCTACCTCGATCTGTGGCAGCAAGCCTCCGCCGGCGGACTGTCTTCATGGGAAGAAAGCGATGACGGCGCGCTGGCGCTGGTCATCGTGCTCGACCAGTTTCCCCGCAACATCTTTCGCGGCGACGGCAGGGCCTATGCCAGCGACCACCTCGCGCTGGACGTGGCCCACCGTGCGATCGATCGCGGCGTCGATACGCGGATCGACCCTGCCTTGCGTGAATTCCTCTATTTGCCCTTCATGCATTCGGAGCACCTGGCCGACCAGCTTCGCTGCATCGCGCTGTCGCGCGCGGCCGGTCATGACCCGAAATGGGCCGAGCACCACGCCGACATCATCAGGCGCTTCGGCCGCTTTCCTCACCGCAACTCCCTGCTGGGCCGCGCCAGCACGCCGGAGGAGCAGGCTTTCCTGGACCAGGGCGGTTTTGCCGGCTGATGACGCAACAGTGAATGGCTGCCACGCTTGCCGTTTCGGGCACCGCCAATATTGTGCCGTCGCGCCGCAGCGGCTACAAAACAGCGCTCATTGAAGGAGAATTGACGATGACGATCAAAGTTGGCGACAAGCTGCCGGAAGCCAAATTTCGCGTGATGACGGCGGAAGGCCCGCAGGTCAAGACCACCGACGATATTTTCAAGGGCAAGAAGGTTGCGCTGTTCGCCGTGCCCGGCGCCTATACCGGCACCTGCCACAAGATGCACCTGCCGAGCATTTTCCTCAACGCCTATGCCATCAAGGATAAGGGCGTGAACACCATCGCCATCGTCTCCGTCAACGACGCCTTCGTCATGAACGCCTGGAAGCGCGACACCGACCAGCGCGACGAGGCGGTGTTTCTCGCCGACGGCAATGCCGACTTCACCAAGGCCATCGGCATGGAACTCGACGCCTCCGGCAACGGTCTCGGCATCCGCTCCAAGCGCTACTCGATGCTGATCGAAGACGGCGTCGTCAAGAAGCTCAACCTCGAGCCCGCGCCCGGCAAGGTCGAGGTCTCCGGAGGTGATACGCTGCTGGGGCAGCTGTAAGAGCAACTCCGTCATTGCGAGCGAAGCGAAGCAATCCATCTCACGGCACAGGCTGAAGCATGGATTGCTTCGTCGCTACGCTCCTCGCAATGACGATCGTTGGTGCTCGCGCAGAACAACGCTGTCATCGCCCGGCCTTGTGCGCAATTGCGCACCGGGACCGGGCGATCCAGTGCGCCGCGGCTTCTCGTTTCCATCACTGATGTCTCTGGAATACTGGGTCACCCGCCTTCGCGGGTGACGACGGCTGTGGCTACGTCTTCAACCGCGCCATCGCGACGCCCTCGCGCGCGAGTTGGTCGGCGCGTTCGTTTTCCTCGTGGCCGGCGTGACCCTTGATCCAGTGCCAGCGCACCTGATGCGGTTTCAACGCGGCGTCGAGGCGCTGCCAGAGGTCGACGTTCTTGACCGGCTTCTTGTCCGCCGTGCGCCAGCCGTTTTTCTTCCAGCCGTGTATCCAGCCGGTGATGCCCTGGCGGACATACTGGCTGTCGGTGGTGAGATCGACCACGCAGGGCTTCTTCAGCGCTTCCAGCGCCGAGATCGCCGCCATCAGTTCCATGCGGTTGTTCGTGGTGTGCGCCTCGCCACCCTTCAATTCCTTTTCGGTCTCGCCGAATTTCAGGATCGCGCCCCAGCCGCCCGGCCCGGGATTTCCCGAGCAGGCGCCATCGGTGAAGACCGTCACGTGAGGCAATTCGCTCAAGCTACAAATCCGGGCTGCGTCAGGCCGTAGTCGCGCGCACTGGAGACATTCTGGTGGAAGCGCAGCTTGCGGGCATATTCCAGCGGGTCTTTCGGCTTCACCAGCGCGCCCGATGGCACGTTGAGAAAATCGACCAGCCGCGTCAGCAGGAAGCGCAGCGCCGAGCCGCGCGCCAGCAGCGGCAAGGCCTCCTGCTCGGCCTCCGACAACTGGCGCTCGCGACCGTAGGCGTTGAGCAACCCCCGCGCCTTGGTGACATTGAAGGAGTGATCCGGCTCGAAGCACCACGCGTTCAGGCAGATCGCGACGTCGTAGGCCAGGATGTCGTTGCAGGAAAACGGGAAGTCGATCAGTCCCGACAATTTGTCGCCGAGGAAGAAAACGTTGTCGGGAAACAGGTCGGCATGGATGACACCGAGCGGCAGGTCTTTCGGCCAGCAGGCTTCGAGGTGGTCGAGCTCGCGCGAAATGAAATCGCGCAAGCCGGGACCTACGCTGTCGGCGCGCGGCGCGGCGAGATCGTACAGCGGCCGCCAGCCCTCGACCGACAACGGGTTCTTGCGGAACATCGGGAAGTCACGGCCCGCCATGTGCATCCTGGCGAGCGCCTCGCCGACGCCGGCGCAATGCGCGGCGTTCGGCCGCCGCGGCCACACGCCTTCAAGGAAGTTGATGATCGCCGCGGGACGATCGGCGAGTCGGCTATAGACCTCGCCCTTGCGGTTCCGGGCCGGCTGCGGGCAACGCACGCCGCGCTCGGCCAGATGCGCCATCAGCGACAGGAAGTACGGCAGGTCGTCCACCGCCACGCGCTTCTCGTAGAGCGTGAGGATGTAGGCGCCCCGGCTCGTATGCAGCAGGAAGTTGGAGTTCTCGACGCCCTCGGCGATGCCCTTGTAGGAGAGCAATTCGCCGATGTCGTAGCCTTTGAGGAATTCCGCGAGCTCTTCGGCGGCAACGTCGGTGTAAACCGCCATGGGAGAACCTTAGGCGGCGTCGGGTCGCAGCGAGCGCGGCAGCGGGAAGAATTCGTTCTCTTCCGCGGCCGAGACCGTCTCCACATGCAGTCGGTAGCGCTCGGCAAAGGCGTCCATGATTTCCTCGACGATCACTTCCGGTGCGGACGCGCCCGCGGTGATGCCGAGGCTCTTGATGCCCTCAAAACGCGACCAGTCGAGATCCGAGGCGCGCTGCGCCAGGATCGCGATCCTGCAGCCTTCGCGCTCGGCTACTTCGCGCAAGCGCTGCGAGTTCGACGAGTTCGGCGCGCCGACCACGATCAGGGCATCGACCACGGGCGCCACCTTCTTCACCGCAAGCTGGCGATTGGTGGTGGCGTAGCAGATGTCTTCCTTGTGCGGCCCATTGATGTTCGGGAAACGCGCCTTCAGCAGCGCGACGATCTCCGCGGTATCGTCGATCGACAGCGTCGTCTGCGTCACGAAGGCGAGGTTGTCGGGATCCTTTGGCGCAAACGTCTTGGCGTCTTCCGCGGTCTCGATCAGCGTCACCGCCCCCGGCGGCAACTGGCCAAGCGTGCCGACCACTTCCGGATGGTGCGAATGCCCGATCAGGAGGATTTCACGGCCGCGCTTGAAATGGATGGCGGCCTCGCGATGCACCTTGGTGACCAGCGGGCAGGTCGCGTCCAGCGAGAAGAAATTGCGGGCCCGGGCGTCGGCCGGAACCGACTTGGGAACCCCGTGGGCCGAAAAAACAACCGGTGCGTTGGTATTGTCAGGGATCTCGGCGAGTTCCTCGACGAAAATCGCGCCCTTGGTCTTCAGACTGTCGACCACATAGCGGTTGTGCACGATTTCGTGACGGACATAGACCGGGGCGCCGTAGATCGCGAGCGCCCGCTCGACGGTATCGATGGCCCGCACCACCCCGGCGCAGAAGCCACGAGGGGAACAAAGCACGATTCTGAGGTCTGGTTTGGCTGACATGGGGCTCTCTCGGAGACCGAATCACCCCGTGCCGGCGGGCAGGGAACGGCCAATTCGGATAAGGACTTGGGACTGCTTTCGGGCTCTGTCAAGGCACTTTAGCAAACCATTGCGCCAATAGCCCGGGAAGGCGTATATAGCGCCCTAATTCCCGTCATCCCCGATGACCGCAGACTTCGCCTCCAAAAGAGGTGGGCGAGGCACAAAGGAGATTTGCCATGAGCAATGCACCGCTGATGCCGAAGGCAACTGCCGTGTGGCTGGTTGACAATACCGCGTTGACATTCGACCAGGTGGCCGATTTCACCAAAATGCACCCGCTCGAGGTCCGCGCCATTGCCGACGGCGACGCTGCCCAGGGCATCAAGGGCATGGACCCGATCTCGACCGGCCAGCTGACCCGCGACGAGATCGAAAGGGGTGAAAAGGACCCGAACTACCGGCTCAAGCTCGGCGAGAGCAAGGTCACCCTGCCCCCGGCCGCCAAGAAGAAAGGCCCGCGCTACACCCCGGTGTCGCGCCGCCACGAGCGCCCGAGCGCGATCCTGTGGCTGGTGCGCAATCATCCCGAGTTGAAGGACGCGCAGATCATGCGCCTGGTCGGCACCACCAAGACCACCATCGCTTCCGTCCGCGACCGCACCCACTGGAACGCCTCGACCCTGACGCCGATGGACCCGGTGACGCTCGGCCTGTGCTCGCAGATCGAACTCGATTTCGAGGTGCAACGCGCCGCCAAGGAAAAGCCGGTCCCCGCCGCCTACGGGGGCGCGACGCTGCTGCCGGCGTCCGAGACCACGAAGAAGGAGCCGGAGTTCGAGACGGGCGAGAAGACCGAAGACGATCTCAACGTCGACGCGGTATTCGCCAAGCTCAAGACCATCGGCGGCAAGCGGCAGGATCAGGACGACGAGTAAATTCGCGCGATCGATTGCTGGAACGCAGAACGCGGCGGGGCAACCTGCCGCGCTTTTGTTTGGAAAGATTGACGGCGCAATATCACCGAATGTCATGCTCCGCGAAAGCGGGGTATCCAGTACGCCGCGGCTTCTCGGCTCAATCGCTTTCGTCTCTGGAATACTGGATCACCCGCCGGAGCCGGTCATCGGGCGGCCATGCGGCCGACCCGGTGGCGGGTGATGACCACTGTGTGCACCTACCCCAGTTCGATCTCGTCGTTGATCTCATGCGATAGCGTGACGCCGCCTACCGTCAGCACCATCTTCGCCGGCAGCTTCTCGTTCCCCTTGAGTTGGCCGGCCTCGATCGCGTCGCGCACGGCCTTTTCGATCTCGCGTTGCGAGGTGATGCCGACCTTCTTCAGAAACCTGCGCAGGCTGGTGTTGAAGACGTCTTCGTTCATGATGGCCTCCCCGATCACGGCCGCGTTGGATTGTTCAGCATCTGCTCGGCGAGATTGCGCTGGGCGCGGTCGGTGCGTGCATTGGCGTTGCCGCGCTGCACGTCGCGGTTCTTGCGACAGATGACGTAGTCGTTCGAGCCGACCGCGACGTTGTTGGCGCGGCAGAACGCGTCGTCGTCAGCGCTGGTGTCGACCATCGTCGGCTGGCCGCGTTCGAGGCAGCCGGCGAGCAAGGGCGCGGCCAACAGCAGGGCGATGACGTGCTTTGCTAGTCCGGACTGCATGCGGGGCTCCGTTTTTTCCATCCCGTCATTGGCGGGGCCTGTCCCCGATCTGATCGGGGATGACCCGGCAATCCATCGAAAAGATGGCAGTTCGCTTTGACGAAGATGGATGCCAGGGTCAAGTCTGGTCAAGCCCTGGGAACTCCGTCATTCCGGGGCGATGCGAAGCATCGAACCAGGGGGCGCCCTTGCGTCCCCGAGAATCTCGAGATTCCGGGTTCGCTTCGCGCCCCGGAATGACGGCACAATGATCACACCCTGCCCTTCAGCGCCTCGCCGATCTCGTCGAGCACCTTGGGATCTTCGATCGTGGCCGGCATGGTCCAGCTCTCGCCGTCGGCGATCTTCTTGATGGTGCCGCGCAGGATCTTGCCCGAGCGCGTCTTCGGTAGCCGGCCGACGGTGATCGCAAGCTTGAAGGCAGCGACCGGGCCAAGCTTGTCGCGCACCAGCGCCACGATCTCCTTTTCGATCTCGACAGGCGCGCGTGTGACGCCGGCCTTCAGCACCAGGAAGCCGCAAGGCACCTCGCCCTTGATCGCATCGCTGATGCCGAGCACCGCGCATTCGGCAACATCAGGGTGGGAGGCGAGGATTTCCTCCATTCCGCCGGTGGAGAGCCGGTGGCCGGCGACATTAATGATGTCGTCGGTACGGCCCATTACCCAGACATAGCCGTCCTCATCCTTGTAGCCGGCATCCGACGTCTTGTAGTAGCCGGGGAACTCGGTGAGGTAGGCTTCCTTGAAACGAGCGTCCTGCTGCCACAGCGTCGGCAGGCACGCCGGCGGCATCGGCAGCTTGATCACGATCGAGCCCATGGCGCCCGCAGGCACCGGCCTGGCGGCCTCGTCGACCACATCGACCTGATAGCCCGGCATCGGCACGGTCGGCGAACCGTGCTTGACCGGCAGTTGGCCCAGGCCCACCGGATTGCCGGCGATGCACCAGCCGGTTTCGGTCTGCCACCAGTGGTCGATCACCGGCACCTTCAACTGCGCTTCCGCCCATTCCACCGTCGGCGGATCGGCACGTTCGCCGGCCAGGAACAGCGTCCGAAATTTCGACAGATCGTATTTGCGGATGAATGCGCCGTCCGGGTCCTCCTTGCGGATGGCGCGGAACGCGGTCGGCGCGGTGAACAGCGCAACCGCCTTGTGTTCGGAGATCACGCGCCAGAATGCACCGGCATCCGGCGTACCCACCGGCTTGCCCTCATACATGATCGAGGTCGCGCCATGGATCAGCGGGCCATAGACGATGTAGCTGTGGCCGACGACCCAGCCGATGTCGGAGCCGCACCACCAGACCTCGCCGGGCTTGACGCCGTAGAGATTGAACATCGACCATTTCAGCGCGACCAGGTGCCCGCCATTGTCGCGCACGACGCCCTTGGGAATGCCTGTGGTGCCTGACGTGTAGAGAATGTAGAGCGGATCGGTCGCCAGCACCGGCGTGCACGGCGCGGCCTTCCCGGCATCGAGCGCGGCGCGGCGGAGCGTCGCCCAGTCATGATCGCGCCCTGCCGTGAGCTCGCAGACCTGCTGCGGCCGCTGCAGGATAACGCAAGCCTGCGGCTTGACGCTCGAAAGCCTGATCGCCTCGTCGAGCAGCGGCTTGTACTGCACGATGCGGCCGGGCTCGATCCCGCAGCTTGCCGAAAGAATCAGCTTCGGCTTGGCGTCCTCGATGCGGCTTGCGAGTTCCTTCGCAGCGAAGCCGCCGAACACCACCGAGTGCACGGCGCCGATGCGCGCGCAGGCCAGCATCGCGAACACCGCTTCCGGCACCAGCGGCATGTAGATGATGACGCGGTCACCCTTGGCGACGCCGAAATCGGCCATTACGGCGGCGAGCGTCTGCACCTCCTTCAGCATCTCGGCATAGGTGAATTTCGAGATCGAGTTGGTGAGCGGCGAATCGTGGATCAGCGCGACCTGGTCGGCGCGCCCGCCCGCGACGTGGCGGTCGAGCGCATTGTAGCAGGTGTTGACCACGGCGCCGGCAAACCAGCGGCCATAGACGCCCATCGAGGGATCGAAGATCTTCTTGGCGGGCTCGATCCAGTCGATCTCGCACGCCGCCTCGGCCCAAAAACCCTCGGGGTCGGCCAGCGAACGGGCGTGGACCTCGTGGTACCTGCTTTTCCCTTGGATGTTCATGGCGCACTCCCCGTTGGCTCACCATTGTCGTCATGCCCAGCCTTGTCCCGGCCATGACGGCTGGGCTAGGCATTATTCCAGGCATTGTCACGGGAAGTTGCGCCAGATCAAGTCGGAACAAACAGCCGCGCCGCAGCGCTAATAACTATCGACCCCGTTGATCTGCCGAAGCCGCTGGCGCATCGCCTTTTGCAGGTCGTAGCCCGGCCGGCCGAACTCGGCATTGCGGCGGGCGATGAATTCCTCCTGCTCGCGCCGCAGGGCGCGCGCCTGCCTGGGGCTCACCGCTTCGCGGGTCACCCTGACATATGAGCCGTGGACTTCCCGGTCGAGGTCGGCGAGTGCTGGATCGGCGCAGATCGCCTTCTCGACCTTGCGCCGGGCGGTGGCGCAATTGAAGCTCGGCTTGCCCGCGATTGCCTTCAGCGCCCCCAGGCGCTCCAGCTCCAGCGCCAGCGAGCGGTGGTTCGCTCTGGCGGCGAAGTGATCCGGGTTCAGCTTGATGGCCGCGGCGAAATCGGCCACCGCTTTGGGCAGGTCGCCCTTCTTGCGCCAGAGTTCGCCGCGCGCATTATGGATATCGGCGAGCGCGGGATCGAGGCGAAGCACGCTCTCGTAGTCGGTGATGGCGCGGTCGATCATGCCCTTGCGCTCGTAGGCGCCCGCACGCGCGATCAGCGCCTTGATGCGGTCGGACCTCTCCGTCTTTGCGTTCTCGATCAGTGCGCCGCAAAGATTCAGCGTCCTCTCGTCGTTACGCGCAAGCGCCGCGGCAAGGCAGAGCGCGGGGTCGATCCGCAGATCCTTGTCCGGCTCGACCTGGGTCGCCGACGCATCATGCGCAAGCCCGATCCATAGCAGGAAGGCCGCGACCAGACGGCGGATATCAGGAAAGCCTTGCATCGATTGATCCGGAGGAAGCGCTGATTGCCGATGATCCTAGCAAGCGCGTTGCTTTTCCGACAACGACAGCCTGTGACTTTCCTCACTTATGCGGAGGATAGATTGAGACCAAAACGTGACCTGCGGGAAAGCGCAACTCGCTGCACGCGGATAGATATGCCGGTCGTCAATCGATCTTGAAACGCCGCGGGGTATGGGTCCTGGCGTTCGCCGGGACGACGAGAGAGTAGCTGTACAGCTAACTCGCCTTCACCGTGATCCCGCCATCGACTACCAGCTCAATGCCGGTGACGTATTTCGATTCGTCGGACGCCAGGAACAGCGCCGCGTTGGCAACGTCCCAGGCGTCGCCCATGTGGCCCATCGGCACCTGCGCGTCGCGCGCCCGCCACATCGCCTCGACGTCGCCGGCCGAATAGCTCGCCGCGAGGCCTGCGGAATGCGCGACCATCGGCGTCTTCATCAGGCCCGGCAGGATGCAATTGACGCGGACATGGTCGCGCGCGAACTGCACGGCCGTGGTCTTCGTCATCTGGTTCATCGCCGCCTTCGAGGCGCCATAAGTGACGTAGGAAATCCCGAGGTGACGGATCGAGGCAATCGACGAGATGTTGATGACCGAGCCGCCCCCCTGCTTTTGCATCACGGGGATGACGTGCTTCATGGCGAAATAGGCGCTCTTGAGATTGACCGCGAAGACGTGGTCCCAGCTCGCCTCGTCGACCTCGACCACGCTGCCCATCTCAGCGATGCCGACATTGTTGTCGAGCTGGTCGATGCGGCCATAGGCCTTCAGGCACGCCGCCGTCATCGCCTCGACCTCCGCTTCGCGCGAGACGTCGGCGGTGAATGCGGTCGCCTTGCCGCCCTCACCCGCGATGATATCGACAGTTTCCTGCGCGGCAGCGGCGTTGCGATCGACGCAGAACACCTGCGCCCCCTCGCGCGCAAAGGTCACGGCCGTCGCCTTGCCGTTGCCCCAGCCGGGACCGATCGATCCCGCACCTACCACCATGGCCGTCTTGCCCTTGAGCCGTTCCATCGACTTCTTCTCCCTTGACGTCAAATTGTCCGGGAAACTGGACGGATGGAGGCTCCGGGTCAACCTGTCCGATAAGCCAAAGCCGGCTTTTGGGCATACTCCGACAAGCCCCTTGCCACAGATACCCAAACCGGGGTGAATGCGCGGCGAAACGGGCCCGCTGGAACCGGGCCGGAGACGAGAGTGCGCCGGGGGAAGAATGGCAGCAGAGAAGACAACGCCGCGCAACGACGAGGTCGTCGCGGTTTCGGACGAGGCGCTGCAGAAGGCCGAATCCTTCGTCGAGGCAGAAGAAGGGGCAGCCAACCGCCTGATGGGCTGGCCGGGAAGAATCTCGACCACGATTGCCGTGGTCATGAGCCTGTTCCACCTCTACGCGGCCTACGCCATCGTTCCGACCCAGGAACTTCGCTACACCCACGTCGCCTTTACGCTGGTGCTCAGCTTCCTCCTGTTTCCGCTGGCGACGCGGTTTCGCAACCGTGTGCGCTGGTGGGACGTCGTGCCCGGGATCGTCGCGGTCGCGACCATCGTCTATGCCCTGTGGGGTGGCGACGACTTTACCGATCGCGCCACCATGCCCGACCGCTGGGACGTGATCGTCGGCATCGTGTTCATCATCCTGCTGCTGGAGGCGACGCGGCGGACGACCGGCGCGATCATGCCTGTCGTGTCAATTCTGTTCATCGCCTATGCGATGCTCGGCCCGCATCTGCCGGCGCCCTGGACCCATCGCGGCTATGACGTGGACCGCCTGATCGGCCACCTCTTCATTACGCTGGAGGGCATTTTCGGCGTCGCGGTCGACGTATCGGCGACCCTGATCATCCTGTTCACCATCTATGGCGCGTTCCTGCAGCAATCCGGCGCCGGCAAGTTCTTCATCGATTTCTCGCTGGCGCTGATGGGCGGAAAGCCCAACAGTGCAGGCCGCACCGTGGTGCTGTCGTCGTTCCTGCTCGGCGGCCCCTCCGGATCGGGCGTCGCCACGACCGTCATGATCGGCACCGTCGCGTATCCGATGATGGCCAAGGCGGGCTTCGAGAAAAACGCCGCGGGCGGCCTGCTCGCAGCCGGCGGATTGGGCGCGATCCTGTCGCCCCCGGTGCTCGGCGCCGCCGCGTTCCTGATCGCCGAGTTTCTCAAGATCAGCTATCTCGACGTGATCTGGATGGCGACGATCCCGACCTGCCTCTACTATATGTCGCTGCTGTTCATGGTCGAACTCGACGCCAAGAAGTTCCACGCCAAGAACGTGACCTTCACGCCCGAAATGTCGCTCGGCCAGATGACGAAGCGATACGGCTTCCACTTCATCTCGCTGCTCGCCGTGGTCGTGTTCATGATCGTCGGCTACTCGCCATCGCTGTCGGTGTTCTACGCCATCGTCGTCACCTTCGCGCTCAGCTTCCTGCGCAGGGAAACCGCGCTGATGCCGGCCAAGCTGGTGAAAGCCCTGGCCGACGGCTCGATCGGCGCGCTGAATGCCGCGACCACCTGCGCCTGTGCCGGCATCGTCGTCGGCATCGTGACGCTGACCGGTCTCGGCCTGAAATTCTCGTCGATCGTCATCAGCTATGCGGGCGGCAGCCTTTTGCTGACGGCGATCTACACCTCGCTGATCGTCTGGGTCATCGGCCTCGCGGTGCCCGTGACCGCTTCCTACATCATCTGTGCGGTTATCGCGGCGCCCGCGCTGATCAAGCTCGGCGTGCCCGACTACGCCGCGCACATGTTCATCTTCTACTATGCCGTGCTGTCCGAGGTATCGCCGCCGACCGCGCTGTCGCCGTTCGCGGCCGCCGCCATCACCGGCGGCGATCCCTACAGGACCACCCTGCAGTCCTGGAAATACACGCTGCCAGCGTTTCTGGTGCCGTTCGTATTCGTGCTCGACCCGCAGGGGGTCGGACTGCTGCTGTCGATCCCGAAGGGCGGGTCGTGGATCGATATCCTCGAGATCACGATCAAGACGACTTTCGGCCTGCTGGCTCTGGCGGCGTTCGCCCAGAACTGGGCACTGCGACAAAATACAGCGATCGAGCGCGGCCTGCTTCTGCTATCCGGATTGCTGCTGGTGTTTCCGAGCCTCATTGAGGCAATCGTCGAATGGATCATCGGCCGCGATATCAGCTACACTTATGTGCCCGGCCTGATTATCGGCCTTGGCGTCGTACTGTGGCAGGCCAGAACGCGGTCGCCAGGGCGGCCTGCGCTCACAACGTAAAAGCGATCGAGGAGACAAAAATGAAGAAGACTATAGCCATCCTGGCGATGACTCTGGGGCTTGCCTTTGCCGGCGCAGCCCACGCGCAGCAGAAGACCATGTCGATCGGGACCGGCGGCACCGGCGGCGTGTATTACCCGCTGGGCGGCGCCGTCGCCAACGTGCTCTCGAAGAACCTTCCCAACGTGCAGGCGACCGCCGAGGTCACCGGCGGATCGGTCGATAACCTCAAACTGATCGGCGCCGGCAAGAGCGAACTGGGCTTCACCATGGCCGACGCCGCGCTCGATGCGCTGAAGGGCGAGGACAAGTTCAAGAGCGGCAAGGTGCCGTTGCAGGCGCTGCTCGTCGTCTATCCGAACCGCATGCATGTCGTGACGGTGGAAGGCACCGGCATCAACACCATGGCTGACCTGAAGGGCAAGCGCGTCTCGACCGGATCGCCCGGCAGCGCCACCGAAGTCATGGCATTCCGCGTCATCGAGGCGGCCGGCCTCGACAAGGACAAGGACATGAAGCGCGAGCGGCTCGGTGTCGCCGAATCCGTCAACGCCATCAAGGACCGCAAGATCGATGCGTTCTTCTGGGTCGGCGGCATCCCGACTGCCGCAGTCACCGATCTCGCCGCAACACCCGGCCTGAAGATGAAGCTGATCGATCACGGCGATCTGGCCGAGAAGATGAACGCCAAATACGGCAAGCTTTACAGCGCCAGCACGATCAAGGCGGGCGCCTATCCGGGCTACGACAAGGACAATTCCATCGCCGAGGTCTGGAACCTGATCGTCACCGGCGACAAGATGAGCAACGATGACGCCTATTCCATCGTCAAGACGCTGGTGGAGAAGAAGGCCGACATCGTTGCCGTGCACAAGGAAGCCGAGAGCTTCACGCTCGACAACCAGGTTCAGGAACGGTCGCCGATCCCGTTCCATCCCGGTGCGATGAAATACTTCAAGGAAAAGGGCATCGGCAAGTAAGCGCTTCGCTTCCTCCGGCACACATCTCGATGACCGCGGTCCGCCAAGGGCCGCGGTCATTTCTTTTTGCGGGCGAGAACCTGCCCGCGTGCCGGCACGGTCGAATGCTTCGCTGCGCCCTGTGCGGCGAGCAAGCGTGCGAGGGCCGCTGCAATTGAAGAAGCAGGATACACGGGTCAGTGCGGTGCACCATCCGTTCAAATCGATGAAAGGAGCGGACAGATGCGCCGGCTTCCGCCATGCCAACAATTTTCGGCAATTGCGCTACGATTCCCACGTTAAATTTCTGCTTTAACCTTACTGAAGTAAAACTCGTCACGTCCGAAAAATTCCATCATTGCCGCCCCAACACGGATGTACGACTGCATCCGGGGTATCTGTCGGATGGGAGGGCGATGATGAGTCAGATCAACTTTCACGGGGATGTGCAGGCTGGTCCTTTCGGGCACCGCAAGCTGACGCCGCGTGCCTGTGTCATCGACAGCAAGAAGCACCTCAGACTGTTTCTGTCGGACGCACTCGAGGATCTTGGATTCGTCACCAGCGAATGCGGTCAGGCCAGCGATCTCGCCAGCGTAATCGACATCCACCAGCCGGATCTGCTCGTGCTCAGCGTATGCGCCAACGGCGTCGAGCCCGGCGACATTCTCGAGACAGTGGTCCGAAAGAACTTCACCGGCAAGGTTCTGGTCATCGGCCAGCCGCAGTCGATCATGATGAGGGCGATCCGGCAGATCGGCGAGGAATACGGCATCGCCATGCTGCCCTCGCTGCAGACACCCTTCAGCACGGGAAGCCTGCGCGAGAGCGTGGCGGCCATGCTGCCCGCCGAGCCGGCCCCGAGCCCGGCGGTCGACGTGGCCGAGGCGCTGAAGGCGGGCTGGCTCGAACTCTGGTACCAGCAGAAGATCAATATCCGAACGCTGGTCCCCAGCGGCGCGGAAGCGCTGGTCCGGATGCGGCACCCTGCCTGGGGCGTGGTCCCGCCGGCGTATTTCATTCCCGATGACAAGGATCCGCATTTTCGCGCCCTGTCCGAATTCGTGGTCGGCCGCGCCATCGAGGACTGGCGCCATCTGCTGGAGAGCCAGGGTCCGGTCGATCTATCGATCAACCTGCCGGTGTCCTTCTTCGCGGATACCCAAGCTATGCGCGACCTCTGCCGCGCCATCCCCACCCATCCCGCGTTCGGCGGGCTATTGATCGAAGTCGACAGCAACGAGGTGATCGACAATCCGGAACTGGCGGTCGACGTCGCAAAGGCGCTGCGCCTGCACAACATCGCGTTCACGATCGACAATGTCGGCGCGGAGTGGCCGTCCCTGATGGAGCTGAAAAGCTTCCCGTTCGTCGAACTGAAGGTCGACCACCAGTTCGTCAACGGCAGCTCCGATGACCGCCTGAAACAGACGGTTTGCCGCCGCATCGTCGAGTTGGCCCACGACCACGACGCCCGCGCCATCGCCCAGGGCATCGAGACCCGCGCAGATTTCCTCGCCGCGCACGAGATGGGATTCGACCAGGTCCAAGGCTATCTGTTCGGCAAGCCGCAGGCGATCAGAAAGTTCGCCCGGTCGCGTCCGCAGATGGCATCCAGCCCGAACTAGGCGATCCGGGCGTCGCGGAGGCGACCTATTCGAGCTTCATGTCGATGCATTTTGCGATGTCCGAGCCGAGCCCGGACGAGATGATGATGCAGCCGCGCACCTTCGGCGCATTGTTGTCGCTGGCCCACACCGCATAGCCGCCGGGCCCGAAGAACGAATTGGTGTTCGGTGCCTCGGTTTCGGTGGCGTCGAACGAATAACTGGAATCGGTATCGAAAATGCGAGCCTTCTTGGTGCAACCGCCGTCGGTCTGCACGTTGATGACCTCCTTGTTGTCCCGTGTCAGCGCCAGCGAGACCTGGCAACGGAAGTATTCGGAGGTCTTGGCGTTGAAGACATAAGCGTAGGATTTGCAGGTCGCCGTGTTCAGCTTGCCCGGCGCCAGGCCGCGGCTGCAGGCGATCCGCTGGTTGTTGGAAAGTTTGAATTCGTCGGCTTCCGCGGCGGGAGCCAGCGCCATGACCGACAATGCGGCACCGAATCCGATTTTCATGACGTGGTTCATACGAATCATCCCTATGACATTTCTCGCAATGCAGCTCGCGCAGCCGGAGACCGGAACATAGTCGGGAAGTCGAAGGTGGGGAATCACAAAGTCTCAACTGCAACGTGATGCGTCGAAGGTGCCAATTGACGGAATAACGCCGTTCGTGATTTGTTCAAAACGTGGGACAGGAGCCGCTAATGGCCGCTGGGAGGATGACGATGCTGAGAGTTTCGACCAAATCGATTTTGATGGCGGCCGCGCTGACAGGGGTAGCGACATCAGCATTCGCGCAAGGTGCGGCGCCGACGCCCTGGGAGCTGAAATCGGACATGGGCTACGCCTACGGCCGGGACGGCAAGACGCTCATTTACAAGCTGGGCACCAACAATGCGGGCTTGCTGCTGAAGGGCGCCAAGAAGGTGCCGAAGGGGACGCTGTTCTTCATCGGCCAGAACGGACAGCTCTACATGCGCTCCGGCGCCTATCTCGAGGGCGACGGCAAATTCATGTTCGGGAGCGAGTGAGGGACGATCGGCCACTGCCCCGCGTTCGTGAGGCATGACGATTTGGAGAATTCGGCAGCGTCACCAGACTAGAACGCCCCGGCCAGTTCCTTTGCGCCAGGCTTGTTGCTGTTGAAGTCCATTCGCTCGTCGGTGACCGCGAGCAGTTTCGCCACGGTGTTGTGGCGGATCGCGACGGGGTTGCGCTCGTAGCCGCCGCGCTGGAAGAAGTTCGCGGTCGGTACGCGCTCGCGCATTGCCTGCGGCATGGTCACCATGTCGAGCCCGGTGCCGTCGCCGGTCAGGTTCATCATTTCGAGTTCGGCCGCCGTCAACGGCCGAGTGTGGCCCTTGGCGCGCGCGAAATGGACCGATGTCAGGAGCTTGTGGGTCTGCAGCATCGGCCCGACATCGACGTCCAGCACCATGGCATGCACCGCCCAGCCCTGCGGCGTGTTGGCGAGCTTTTCATGCTCCGACCAGGTGTCCGGAACCGTGCGCGAGAACGCCACCATCTTCTTCACCACCGCGAGCTTGTGGTCCATCGCCTTGCGCGGCGCGCCCGACAGACCGGAGGCCCTGGCCGTCAGTTCCTTGATGAACTCGTGGCCCTGCTCGGCCATCAGTTCGACGCTGTTGGTGGTCAGGAGTTGGTTGTAGCCGATCGCGGTCGAGATCGCGCGCGAGCCCGGCCGCGACGCGCTCAGGCCCGACTGCATGTCGTGATTGCCGCTGCCGCCGGTCTCGAACGAATAGACCCGCACCGCCTGCTCGCGCGTCAATCCCGACGCGAGGGCGTAACGGGCATAGGCGCGCTTGAAATCGACCTCGGACGCCGGCCGCTGCGGAACGAACTGAAAATGCTCGGCGGCTGCCTTGAGAAAATCGGCGACGACCGGGATCGGCTTGCGCTCGCGCGGCGGCTTCTCTTGCCCCGGCTCCGGATTCACCGGCCTTGGCGGACCTGTATAGGCCGGCGGCTGCGTCAGCACGTAATCGTCGAGCGCAATCGCCTGACGCTCCCTGCGCTTGGCGTTACGGCCCTTTCGTTTCTCGTAGATCGAGGACCAGTAAGCGCTCGCCTGCTCGTCGAACGCGGCGCGCGCCTGCTGATATTCCTTCAGCTTGCGGCGATATTCAGCGATCGCCTGCGGCGAGGCGGCCTGCGCCATCGCGTCCATAGCCGATCGCTCAGACGCATCCATGGCCACGGCAGGCAACGCACCCGCGAGCAGCGCGAGCGCAAAACATCCGGAACCAATACGAATCAGGTGCAGGCGCATCGCCCCCTTGTAGCAAGCGTGCCCGCGAAGTCAGCCCCGAATGGCCGCGACTTTCGGCCCTACTCCTGCTCGACGCCGCTGGCCTTCACCAGTTGCGACCACTTCTTCTCATCCCTGTCGATGAAATCGGCGTAATCTTCCGGCGTACCGGGCGTGATCTCGGTTCCGTCATTGCCCAGTTGTCGCTTCACCTCGTCGGAAGCAAGCGCATCGCGCAGGGCCTTGTTGAGTTTGTCGATGACCGGCCGCGGCGTACCGGCCGGCGCCACGAGACCGTAGTAGAGCGAGGCATCGAACCCGGCGAGCCCCGCTTCGATCATCGTCGGTACGTCGGGAATCAGGCCGGAGCGCACCGTGCTGGTCACCGCCAGCGCGCGCAATTTTCCCGCCGCGATGTTGGCATGCGATGCCGGGATCGGCGCGAATGCCATCGGAATATGGCCGCCCA
The DNA here is from genome assembly GCA_023422775.1 of Pseudomonadota bacterium. Taxonomy (GTDB): domain Bacteria; phylum Pseudomonadota; class Alphaproteobacteria; order Rhizobiales; family Xanthobacteraceae; genus Bradyrhizobium. The sequence goes on along the minus strand of JAFAGM010000076.1, from coordinate 18,047 downwards.
ACAGATCCGTCAGCGCAGGTCCCGTGCCCTTGTAGGGAACGTGCACCAGCCTGATGCCGGCGGTGCGGGCAAAATATTCGCCGGTGATATGGCTGGCGGTGCCGGCCCCGGCCGAGCCGAAATTGACCTTGTCGGGATTGGCGTTCGCATAGGCGATCAGTTCGGCGACGGACTTTGCGGGGAATGACGGATGCACAACCAGCGAATTCGGCGCATTGCCGATCATACCGATCGGCACGAAATCCTTGCGCGGATCGTAGCCGGGATGCTTGTAGAGCGAGGGCCCGATCGCGAGCGTGCCGGTGTAGCCAAGCAACAGCGTGTAACCATCGGGATCGCTTTTCGCGACCGCCTTGGTGCCGACGGTGCCGCCGGCGCCGGGACGATTGTCAACGATCACCTTCTCACCGAGCAGTTCGCTCATCTTGTCGGCGATGCCGCGGCCGACGATCGAGGTGCTGCCGCCAGGCGCAAACGGAATTACCAGCGTGATCGCGCGCGCCGGGTAATTCTGCGCCTGCGCTGAATCGATCGCTGCGCTTGCGGCGAGCATGGCGGCGGCGACGCAAAACCACTGTTTGAGCATGTTGAGCGAACTCCCGAAGATTGTTTCTTGTTGTTGGTTCGCTATCGTCGCCGAAACAATTCGCATTCGCAACCCAGACTTGCGGGAGATTCTTCCGTCATTGCGAGGAGCAAAGCGACGAAGCAATCCATCTATCCCCGCGTCGTGAGATGGATTGCTTCGCTTCGCTCGCAATGACGGCCAACGGCAGCTACTTCCAGGCGAACACCGGTTGTTCCAGTTCAGCGACGCGGGTCTGGCGTCCCGCCAGCACTTCGCTGAACTGGTAGATCAGCGCCGCCGTCGGCGCGTGGATGTGCTGGCCGGCGTGACGGAAGCGGATCACGCGGCGCGTGCTCTCGGGAATTTTCGTGAAGCTGAAGGCGTCCTCGCGCTCGATGTCGTCGAGCGCAATGCGATGCACGGAAGCGACCTCGGCCGGGTTCGGCGAAATTTCGCTGCTGGTGCCGACCCAGACCACTACGGGCGTGATGAGATAGCCCGACCGGGTCGGGTAATCGTCGAGCAGGCCCAGCACGTCGCGCTCGGCGAGCCCGACGCCGAGTTCTTCGTGGAGTTCGCGCAGCGCGGCTTGCGCCTGCGTCTCGCCCTGGTCGCAGCGCCCTCCCGGCAGCGCCCATTGGGCGGCGTGCGAGCGCAGGCTCGCGGCGCGCCGGGTCAGCAGAAACGTGGTGCCCGGGCCGTTCTCGGCCCCGGTAAGCGCGATGGCGACGGCGGCGCGCTTCAGCGCCGTCTCCACCTCGCCGGTTGGTGCCCGCGTGAAGGCCGCGCAGAGCTCTGCGATATTCCGCCGGGTGGTATCGTCAAATGACCGGACCATCCCGCTTGACTACAACACAAGCGCATCAGATGAAATGACCCGGACGACATGACAGCCCGCAGGAAACGGAAAGCACGACATGACGGCCAAGGCCGCGGACAAACTCAAATCCGACGGCTGGAAGATCGTCGAAACCAGCGGATTCCTGCACCTGATCGGCCCGCTGTGGCAGCGCGCCGTCAATGGCGAGCATGAATATGCGCTCATTACCGAGGACAAGCATCACAACCGCCGCGGCCTGGTGCAGGGCGGGGTGATCATGACCTTCGCGGATCGAACCTGCGGCATGACCGCCCGCTACGTCTCGGGCAGGCCGACGCTGGCGACGGTGCAACTCGATACGCATTTTGTCGAAGCCGGCAAGATCGGCGAGGTGCTGGTGTCGAAGCCGCACGTGGTGCGCTCCACGCGCAGCCTCATTTTCATCACGACGGAGGTGACCGTCGACAAACGCTGTATCGCGATGGCGAGCGGCGTGTTCAAGATATTGAAGAACGAGGGTTAGTCCCGTCATTGCGAGCCATCCGGCGGCGCTTCGCGCCGACCGGGTGGCTCGCAATGACGGCGAAGAACTGGAGGAGCCACCCGATGCAATATCGTAACCTTGGCCGCAGCGGCCTGAAGATTTCGCCGATCTGCCTCGGCACCATGATGTTCGGCGGACCGACCGACGAGGCAACGTCGTCGCGGATCGTGGCGAAGGCGCGCGAGGCCGGCATCAACTTCATCGACACCGCGGACGCCTATAATGGCGGCAACTCGGAAGCGGTGGTCGGCCGCGCGATTTCGAACAACCGGCACAACTGGATTCTGGCGACCAAGCTCGCCAACCAGATCGGCGACGATCCCAATCGCGGCGGGCTGTCGCGGCGCTGGGTGCTGCAGGCGGCGGAAGAAAGCCTGAAGCGGCTCGGGACCGATCACATCGACATCTATTATCTACATAAAGAGGACCACGCGACTCCGCTCGAAGAGACTGTGCGCGCGATGGGCGATTTGATGCGCCAGGGCAAGATCCGCTATTTCGGTGTCTCGAACTACCGCGCCTGGCGCGTCGCCGAAATCTGCAACATCTGCGATGACAACGGCATCGACCGCCCGATCGTCAGCCAGCCCTATTACAACGCCATGAACCGGATGCCGGAAGTCGAGCACTTTCCGGCCTGCGGCTATTACGGCCTCGGCATCGTGCCCTACAGCCCGCTGGCGCGCGGCGTGCTGACCGGCAAGTACAGGCCGGACGCGGCGCCCGACAAGGACACGCGCGCCGGTCGGGCCGACAAGCGCATGATGCAGACCGAATGGCGGCCGGAATCGCTGCAACTCGCGCAACAGATCAAGCAGCACGCAGAAACCCGCGGCATCACCGCCGGGCAGTTCGCGGTGTCGTGGGTGCTGAACTCGTCGTTCGTCTCGGGCGTTATCGCGGGTCCGCGCACCGAGGAGCAGTGGGACGACTACATCAAGGCGCTCGACTATCGCTTCACGGCCGAAGACGAGGCGCTGATCGACCGGCTGGTGGTGAGCGGTCATCCGTCGACGCCGGGCTTCAACGATCCCGGCTATCCGATCGAGGGACGCCGGGCGCGGACCGACACCGTCAAGTAGCGGCTGGACGGGTGCCAGTTACTTCCGATCCGGAATCGGATGCAGCCTTGCAAGCTGGTCGAGCGGTAGATGCGCTTCCTGGTCGGTCAGCGCGAAACGAACGATGACATCCTGACGGCCGACCTGCCCCCAAAGCCCGTCCGATGACCATTTCTGCGGCATGGGCCCGCGCAGACCTTCGACCCAGACAAAGTACCATTCGGTCATGGAGCAACTTCCCGGTTCGGAAGCAGATGCCTTTGCGATCCGACAGGCAACGCCAGCGGCGATCCAATACCATGCCCGATCCGACGATGGAATTGTAGGCGAGATACGTCGACACCACGGGAGGCGCTCGGGAATGTCCCGGGAACTCCAGGATGTGTCGGTTGCCTGAAGCTGGCCGGATTCGGGCCTCACGCGAATTGCGCCAAGCCGTGGCCGACCGACCAGTTCTCCTTCGCGGACTCCAGGATGTTCACGAACACGTTCTCCGGCCGGATGCCGGGGTTTTCGCCGAGCAGCTCCGCGGCGCGCCGATACAGCGCCTTCTTCTGCTCGGTGGTGCGGGTGTCGAACACGGTGATCTGGATGTAGACGACGTCTTCGGTCCGGCTGACGCCATAGCAGGAAGTGCTGGTGCGGAAGTTCGCGGCGGCATGCTCCCGAATGGTCATGAACTGGTCGTCCTCGGGCACGTCGAGCGCTTCCCGCATCGCGCGGTAGAGGCTGTCGAAGATCGCCTGCCGATAGGCTTCCGGCTTGCCGGCGCGCATCGAGATGTGAATCAGCGGCATCGTGGATCCCTTCTGTCGGTGCGGTGGAGGCGCGATACGGCGGCTTCCGCAACGGGTGGTTCACCCCGTTGACGAAACGCGTTATCAACCCCAACTATTTTTGACACGATGTTGAAAACACATTCTTGACGTTGCGTCAAATACTTTTGGCTCGCGTGACGAGCCGGATCGACAGTTGGAGGGGTGCTTGCGGCCGCGAGAGTTTGATCACGACGAAGTGCTGCGCGTCGCCTTCGAGCAGTTCTGGCGCAAGGGGGTGCGGGGAACGTCGCTCTCCGACATCGCGCGGGATGCGGGCGTTCAGCGCGGCAGCCTCTACAACGCCTTCGGCAGCAAGGAGGCGCTGTTTCTCGTCGCCTACGAGCGCTATGCGGGCGAATATCTCGGCGCGATCCGGAAGGTGCTTGGTTCGGGGACGTTGCGGGAGCGACTCACGGCGTTCTTCGATCTGGCGATCAGGAATTTTCGCTCCGGCTCGCCGCCGCGCGGATGCCCGACCACGCGGGGACTGATGGAGCTCGGGTCTGTCGAAGGAGAAGGGCTGGACGAGAACGCGCGCAAGGCCTTTGCCGATCTGGTGGCGCACATCACCGGCCTGGTTCAGGCAGCGTTGTCCGAGGGCGCCGCGCGCGGCGAGTTCGAGGGAGACCCCGAGAGCGCCGCCTTGCACATCGCCACCGTCACGCGCGGGCTCGCCGTGCTGGAGCGCGCCTTCGGTGACGAGGCCCAGCTTCGGAAGATTGCCGCGCATACCGTCGATCTCGTGCTGGGCGATCGCTAGGCAAGACACGTCATCTATGGCGTACCGACGGTGATCGCTGCGATCTTCGCGGCGGGCCGGGACAAGCCCGGCCATCACGGCCAAAGCACGCGAACTCGCGTCGTCATCGTTCGGATTGAACTTGTCAAACAACGCTGTCATCGTCCGGATCGACCGGACGATCAGTTCGCCGCGGCCCATCTACTCCACCGTTGACGTCTCGTGCCGTTCGGTCGCATCCCGCAGTGGCACTCCGGTCTTGCGCTTGAGGCAAATCAGCCGGCAGTCGCGGCAGCAAATGGCTGCGGCGGACAGCCCGCTCATGGGGCTATGCGTGCTGCTCGCTGTTCTTCGGCGACCCCCGCAGTTACAAGCGATCCACGTCATTCATCGGTCGCGCTGCCCTTGGCGACGGGCGACCGGCTAACAACAAGAACAGGGTTGGAATGTCATGCATGGTAAGGTCGTCGCGCTGGTTGCAGCAGCATTGGGATTCGTTGCTTGCGGGCCGGCCTGGGCGGGATGGCCGGACGACAAGCCGATCGAAGTCGTCATCGGCTTTGCGCCCGGCGGCGCGACCGACGTCATGGCGCGCAAGCTATTGCCGATCGTCGAGCAGAAACTGGGCGGCAAGGCCAAGTTCGTCGTGTTGAACAAGCCCGGTGCCGGCGGCGAGATCGCGTTTGCCACGATCCAGCGCGCCGCGCCGGATGCCTACTCGATCGGCGTGGTCAACGTGCCCGGCTACAATTTCATCCCGATGACGCGAAAGACCCAGTACGGCATGGACGAGATCCGCCTGATCGCGCGCGTGGTCGACGACCCGAGCGTGATCGTGGTGCCCGCGGACAGCAAATTTACGACGCTTGCCGACGTTCTGGCGGCGCTGCGCAGCAAACCGGGATCGGTGACGTTCGGCCATAACGGCGCGGGCACCAACGGACATCTGGCGATCCGCATGCTGGCAGGCGCTGCGAAGGTGGAGCCGAACGAAATCTCCTACCGCGGCACGGCCGTGCAGCGGACCGATCTTCTCGGCGGCCATCTGCAGATCGGCATGGTCAGCGTCAGCGAAGTGCCCGAACTGCACGGCGGCAACAAGGGACCGCTCCGCGCCCTCGCCATCCTGTCGAAGCAGCGTTCGTCGGCCCTCCCCGACGTTCCGACCGCGGAGGAATTGGGCGTCCCGGTCACGATGACCGCCGAACGCGGCTTCGCTGCGCCGAAGGCTACTCCCGACGAGGTCGCCAAAAAACTCGAAGCCGCCATCGCCGAAGGCCTGCGCGACCCCGAGTACATCAAGGCCTCGCCCGGCGACGCTGCCGTGCTCGCGTTCATGCCCGGCGCCGAATGGCAGAAGCGTCTCGACGAGATGAACAAGGCGCTGCAGCCGTTCGCGGAAGAGATGAAGGCGCAAGAACAGAAGTGAAGGCGCCACACGAGGCGCATGGTCGATTCCGCCGACTTCCTCGAAGCCCTGAAGGCGCCTCCCGGCAACCGTCTCGAGCCACTCAAGGGCAACTTGGCGGGCAAGCACTCGATCCGTATCAATGATCAGTGGCGGATCGTGTTTCGGTGGACCGACGCGGGTCCTGAAGACGTGGAGATAATCGACTATCGCTAGGAGTTTGCACGTGGCAAAGAAACTTCCGCCAATCCATCCAGGCGAGATCCTGCGGGAAGAATTTCTCGTTCCGCTCAAACTGACGCCCTACTCGGTTGCGGCCGCACTGCACGTGCCGCGCACCCGGATCGAACGCATCGCGCGCGAAGAAAAGCCCGTGACGGCCGACACCGCGCTGCGGCTCGGCAAGTTCTTCAAAACCGGGGGAGCGTTCTGGATGAACATTCAGGCGCGTTACGACCTCGAAACGGCCGAAGACAAGCTCGCGCCGCAGATCAAGAAGATCGCGACCTACGAGGCGGCGTGAGCAGTAGCTCGAATAAGCGAGACGGTTTGCGAGTATCGGCACAAACCGAAACAAGAACGTCGTTTCGGACTTCCGGCATTAAGGGAAACGCAAATCCGACCGGCTAGGATGGAGATGATCCTCGGCCTCGTCGTCATGGCGGGCGTGCCAGCCTATTTTGTGGTCCAGCCGGCGACGATATGGCGATGGCCCGGCGGTTGGCGTCTGGCTGCGCTGGCGCCGCTGCTCCTGACCGCGCCCGCACTATGTTTCAGTCTATTCGCACTGTACCACGGATCCAACCTGTGGCCCCTCACACTGATCTTCGCAGCCGCCCTCGGCACGATCTATCTAGCCGCATTATGGCTGGCACGGTGGTGGCTCTATCAGTAGAGCGCTGTTTCAGGGAGCACGAGTTGCGGTGGCGCGCAGCAAGTAGCGCAGATCGGCACCGATCGACTCCGGGCATCTTGCGACCAGAGTTCGATACCCGACACGACGTTCAAAGCCTGGTTAGGCTGTTTCGCGGTCCACAGGTTCCCATTCCTCAGAGCGCGTCCCAAACTTTACCATTTCAAATCGATTTTCTTAACCTGTTCTTTACCTCCGGTTGTATGATTTTGTAAACGGTCAAGGTGCAGGAACCTGGCAAGGCCCTGGCCGTTTGTTCCAGCAGGCTCGGGTACTTGCACCCTGTCTCCGACAACGGCATCGTCGACAGACCGTGCCGCGGAGGCTTTCCTCGCTGACGGCACCACATCGATCAGTTCCCGCAATTCGAGTTGTAGGCCGATTGGTGTTTCGACAGATTAGGCGCAGGGTACGGACCATGAAGCGCCAGGGAGGCGTCTGTTGGCGGACAAGGCAGACCATGAGGCGACGGCGGGTCAGCCGGTTTCCCAGCCCGGCCTGTCCTTTGTCCAGCAGCCGGCGCTGCAGCACATCTACGATACCGCGCCGATCGGGCTTGCATTCCTGTCCCCTGACTGCCGCTACCTGCAAATCAACCAGCACCTCACTGAAATATGCGGCATTTCGATCGAGGGCCACCTGGGACGAACGGTGCGAGAGTGCGTGCCTGCGTTGGCCGACTCGGTCGAGGCGATCGTCCGCTCGATCATGGCAACGGGCGAGCCGGTAACCGGGATCGAGGTAGCCGGGCAACGTCCCGATCAGGTCGAAGACCGTGCGTGGATCACCTACTGGCATCCGATGCGGGGGCCGGACGGCAAGATTGTGGGCGTCAACGTCGCGGCCGAGGAGATCACCGAACGCAAGCGCGTCGAAGCAGCACTTCGGGCCAGCGAACGGCAATTTCACATCCTGGCCGACTCCATCCCGCAACTGGTCTGGATGGCCGAGGCCGACGGACGGATTTTCTGGTTCAATAGCCATTGGTACGACTACACGGGCGCGCAGCCCGGTGATGTCGGTGCGTTTGACTGGCAGGCCCTGCTCGCGCCTGCGTCATTGCCGGAGGCCCGCCGCCGCTGGACGGAATCCCTTCAAGCCGGAACGGCGCTGGAGATGGAACTGTCACTGCTCGGAAAGGATGGACAACACCGTCCATTCCTGACCCGGGCGATTCCCCTGCGCGACACGACATCGACCGTCTACCGCTGGATCGGGACTCACGTCGATATCAGCGAACAGAGGCGCCGCGAAGAGCACATCCGGTTCATCATGGATGAGCTCTCACACCGCACCAAGAATCTTCTTACGGTGGTCATGGCGCTCGCCAACCAGACCGCGCGACATGCGGTCGACGTGAAGCAGTATCAAATGCGCTTTTCGGAGCGGCTGCATGCGCTCGCGCATTGTCACGATCTGCTGGTGCAGGACGGCTGGCGCGGCGCGTCGTTCCACGATCTCGTATCGGCGCAGATGCGGCCCTTCGGCGAAACCAACGCAGGCAGGATCGACGCGGCCGGCCCCCCGATCATCCTGAAACCCGACGTCGTACAACATCTGGGCCTGGCTTTGCACGAACTCGCGACCAATGCTTCAAAGTACGGAGCCCTGTCGGGACCGCACGGCGAGGTGTCGATCCGCTGGCAGGTCAACGAAACAGACGAGAAGGTTCGAATCCATTGGCTTGAAAAGGGCGGCCCCCTCGTCTCGCCGCCGCAACGGCGAGGCTTCGGCCACGTCGTGATCGAGCAGATCGTCCCTCGCGCCCTGAACGGCAACGGCACACTGGATTTTTCTCCCGCCGGCGTGAACTGGACGTTTGAATTTCTCCCGATGAAGAACAGTGTGCAACGTACCGCCGGCTGAGATGCGGCCAACCCAAACCCGGATGTCGCTTCGCTCATCGGGGTCGGCGCGGATTTGCCTCGATTACTTGACCTGCATGGCGTTCTGCTTAAGTTGAGAGTCCTCGCGCGTCAGGTAGAAATTGCCGTCTGCCAACCGCGATATATGCAGCGATCTGTTGCCATACATCGCACTCTTGATCGTGTCCCCGTCATGGTACCAATAAGCTTGACCGGTTCTTATACCTGCCGCCATCTCACGCTCTGCCGGCGCGAGCGACGGCGATGCGACACAATTCACCGATAACGCCTGACCGGCGCATTCGTTTTTCAGAGCAGCCCGCGTGGCGAGCCAGCGGTGAAGTTGCACGCTCACCTCGCCCTTCCAGAACCGGGCACGGACTTCGTTGAAGTGTTTGTCAGTGTCAAATGAAAACGACGCAGAGATCGGCCCCGTGCGCGTGACCGTGAAGTGATAGCCCTGCAGCGCGAGGTATGTGGCTTCGTCGATATTGTTTGTGTCGTACTTCATTTGCATGGCCGGCCACGAGACGAGACCAGAATGCACGTAAGGCGCGAAACAGGGAAGCCGTGCCCGGCGAGCGTGGTTAATAGCCGGCTACGCCGCAGCGAGACTTAGCTGTGCGGACTTCTTCGCAATACGGGGATTTTGGGAATGATGGTGCCCAGGGGCGGGATCGAACCACCGACACTGCGATTTTCAGTCGTTTTACATAAATCTTGGGCGTTCTCTGGCGATCAATGGCGAGAAGTTGTTGTATCATGAAACGCAGCAATTATAAGGGTTTTGTCGGTCGCGTGCGGTCGCCTACGGTCGGCCGCAATCGGAACCATTGAAGTCCCCAGTGCGTCCCCAGCGAATATTGGGGGCCGCGGCTGGCCCTGGGGACGCAGATAGGAACTGCGTGGCCCGCGCCCTTACTGACACCACCCTGAAAGGCATTAAACCTCCCGCCACCGGGCGCATTGAGGTAGCCGACCTGCGCTGTGCTGGTCTCTCCTTCCGAGTTACTGCTGCTGGCGTCCGATCCTGGAGCTTCCGTTTCCGCGACCCGGCGTCGGGCAAGGATGCGAGGTCCACGATCGGTCACTATCCGGACGTGTCACTAGGGGAAGCCAGGGAGGCCGCTGATGCCCTCAGGGGCAAGGTCGCCAAAGGGATCAACCCAGTCACCGAGAAGCGCAAGGACCGGCGGGAGGCCAGCAGCAAGACCTTCCAGGCCCTCGCCGATCGCTACATGGAAGAGCATGCCCGGCGGTTCAAACGGTCCGCCGACGCCGATGACAGGAACCTGCGCCTTCATGTCCTACCGAAATGGGGTAAGCGCCGCTACGACCACATACGGCGCAGCGATGTCATCGAACTGGTGGAAGGCATGGTCAAGGCCGGTTCCCCGGTGCAGGCCAACCGGGTCCAAGCCCTGATCTCGATGGTTTTCAGCTTCGCGGTCGACTCCGACCTGATGGACGCCAATCCCTGCTCCCGCCTACGGAAGCGTGGGGTTGAGAACCAAGAAACGCGGGTCCTTTCCGACGATGAAATCCGTCAATTTTGGCGCCGAGTGGTTCTGCCGCCTGTTACTCGGAAGGTCGGGCTCGCGCTTCGCCTGGTGCTCTTGACTGGTTGCCGCCCCGGCGAATCTGCCGGCATCAACCGCGCCGAACTATCCGATCTGGACAAATCGGACCGAGCCGTCTGGTTGCTTCCGGCGGAGCGCTCCAAGAACGGCCGCGCTCATCTCGTTCCGCTCTCGGAAGCGGCCCGTCTTACCGTTCTCGCTGCGATCGAACTGATTTCAGACGAAGACGATTATCTATTCCCCTCACCTGTCGAGTCCGGAGGTCCGATCACTGGCCACTCGCTCACCGTAGCGATGCGTCGGGTGTTGACCAAAATTGATGGCGCCGCGCTCGCGACATGGAAGGCCGACCCTCCCTCCCCTCATGACCTTCGCCGTACTGTGGCGACGCGGCTATCCGCACTCGGCATATCAAAGGAGGATCGGGACGCTTGCTTTAACCACACACCGACGGATGTCGGGTCGAAGCATTATGACCAATACGAACGAGCCGCGGAAAAGCGCCGCGCTCTCGTTCTGTGGGCGTCTCACTTGAACTCTATCGTCCAACCCGGTCGGTCAATGACATGATTTCAGATCATCTCTTTGAATTTTGGCTAATGCCCGAAGACTGGCCGAGGGACACGGCGTCACACATATTTCTAGCGCGAGCGCTAGATGTTCTCGGCAAGGCCTTATTCCCAGACTCTTGGATGGGGGTGCCAGACATCGTTTCGAAGCCTCCCCCCCCACTTCCAATCTCAATGCGGCATGCCGACGTCGGGGTAAAAAATCGAGCCTATGATTTGATACAAAAACATAGGCCGGACCGAGGGCTGGCGCCGCGAGGAAAAGCGAATGCGCGAGAGCTAACTCAGGACGAGTGGACCGAAGCTCGGAACCTACTTTCAGAACAGCAAGCCGCACAACGCGCAAGCGTTAGCCGAATGAAAGGTGTCGAACGAGCACTTGTCGATGGCGCCGAGTCGGGCGCGCTATTGACGGCCTATCGGCCGGTCAAGGGTGGCCAGTTCACGGACATGCCCACTTGGTGGTGGAATACCGAGAAAATCGCGAATCGGTTGTGCAGGTGCCAAATCAATCCGTCGGATCCTTTCGGCATCGGCTTCGCAGGAGACGGATTTTGCCTGATTTTTGTTGAGCGTGAGAGTTTTGGAACCCTGATCGACGGGCTGAGGAAGGATCCAGAGAGTTCGGCAGATAGCCATCAGGACAACTCGCCTCTAGCCGAGGTCGAGTTCTATGAGCTGGTTTCTCTACCGGGGAAAAAGCAGCAGGCGGTATTTAGCGCCATTAAATCGGTCTGGTCGGATGGACGAGTCCCGCGGCTGCTCTCGATTGCGGACATAGAGAAGAAAATCAGCCCTATCATTAAACTCATGGGTGACCCGGGCGGCGCGAGCACTGACAACATTCGTCGGTCCTTAGGTCTCAAAAAATAAGACGCGTTTCGGCAAATTTGGCGGTTTCGGCAAATTTGGCAAACGCTTCTGGCATAACTGGCAACGATCAATCCTTCGCCATCGAACGCCCAACACCGCCGTAAGCACGGTGTCCGGGTTTAGATGGCGAAAGGACCCCAGATGCCCGAACGTATTTCCTACAGCGTCAATGAAGCAGCCAAGGCGGCCGGGATCGGCCTGACCAAACTGCGGGAAGAAATCCGAGAGAAGCGGCTCATCGCCCGGAAGCTCGGCAAGAGAACTCTCATCAACGTCGAAGACCTCAACGCCTGGGCAGCCAGCCTGCCCCGCGTCGATTCTGCTCGCGCTGCCTAAACCCCCTCAAACGAAAACCCGGCTGCACGACCCATCTTACCAGGATCAGTTCGTGCGCGCCGGGCTCTCTAGGAGTCTTGAACTTGAAAACCAGTATCAAACATACTCGCAAAACTCAATCCGTTTCTGGCCTGCCGCTCTTTTCATGGCGAGTTACGACCACCCGCCCGAGCAGCCGCGCCGGTCTGTTCGTTGCCCGTCGGTACCGAGTACATCCAGCCATGGCGGATCTTGTTGCAAGCCTCGCCGGCATCGGATCGGAGGTGCAGCAGTGAGCAGCATCACCATCCGAATGCCCAGCGGCGCGTGCCAGACCTTCACCGGTCGCGAGGCGTGGACGTTGCGGCACCTGATCGAAGCCGGATCTCGAGGCGTGACCACGATCGACCAGCCGGCGCCCCGGTGGTCGCACTACATCTTCAAGCTTCGTAAGGCCGGGCTGGTCATCACGACCGACTACGAGCCGCACACCGGCCCGTTTCCTGGTACCCATGGCCGCTATCGGCTCAAAACGCCCGTGACGGTGGTAATGACCGAGGTGGCCGCATGAGCGCGACACCCCTCAAGAACCTGATCGATCGGCCGTTCCGCAAACTCACGGTCTCAGCCGGCCGGGAAACCATCGGCTTCATCACCGAGTACAGTAAGCGCCGGTTTGCGGCGGAACTCGCGTCGGGCCAACGGGTCGGCGAGTTCTTCCCGTCGTCGGCCGACGCCGCACAAGCGCTATCACAGGCCAACGCTGAAGTATCTCCGGTTAAGGGAGGTGCAAAGTAATGGGTGCAATCAGCCAAAGCTTTGCAAAAGCGGACCGCGTTGATTTCAGGGCGGTCAGTTCTGCCGCGCTCGGAGCACTCGACATCATCGTGCCTCGGCTCCTGCCAGACGGATATTCGGAAGGCAACGAGTGGGTGGCGCGCAACCCCACACGCAACGATGGCAGCCCCGGCAGCTTCAAAGTGAACCTGACGACCGGGGTCTGGTCCGACTTCGCTACGGGTGACAAAGGCGGCGATGTCATCGACCTGGTGGCCTATCTTGAGCGCAAGTCCAAGGTCGAAGCGGCCCGCGAGATCGGCGTCATGCTGAACGTCAAGCCGACGACCGGCTCCACCAACCTGACCGGCAACGTTCGGGAGATCAAGCCGAAGAAGCCAGCATCGATCGCCGCCGCCCCTGAGGAAGCGGCCGCCGCGCCGCACGCGTTCCCAGCGCGAACGCCACCGGACAAGGATGGGAAGCCCAGGTTCATCCCGGCCGGCGATGAAGGCCCCCGCGTGCGTAATGGGGAGAAGCGTAGGCACGTCTACCGTCAAGGCGGAATACCGGTTCGCATCAAAGTGATCACGAAGGACGATGCGTTCAACGTGTTCCGGGTTACGGATAGTGATGGGAGGGCCGGCTGGCAGTATCGCAAGCCGGAAGGTTTCTGCTCGGTGCCGTACTTCACCGGTAATGATCCCTTCGCTTCCAAGAGCCTGCTTTTCTGGCCTGAAGGTGAGAAGGATGTGGACTCCGTCGCAAAGCGCGGCGGTTCGGCCTTCACCTTTGGTGGCACCGGAGACGGTTTGCCACCCGGGTGTGAGCAGTACTTGGCTGGCCGCATGGTCGTCGTCCTAGCCGACAACGACACCGATGGGCGTCGGCACGCGGAGGAAAAGGCAGCGCTGGCCGCGACCGTCGCCGAAAGCGTGCGGGTGATCCACTTTCCGGAACTCGCAAACAAGCAGGACGTGTCCGACTGGTTTGCTGTCGGGAACTCGTTCGAAGAGTTGATCCAGCGCGTCGAGGCTGTGGAGGCCTGGCAGGGGGGCGTTGCTACAGGGCCGGAGCTTGATGCCCAGGAAGAGCAAATGATCGCTCGCGCTGAGCAGAAGCTGTCGTTGCCGCTTGGTTATAGCTTCTCGGACCGCGGGTTGATGTACCAAAATCCTGACGACCTCGATAAGCCAGCACTCCTGATTGCCGGTCATTGCGATGTGCTGGCCGAGACGCGGGACGCGGATGGAGCAAGCTGGGGTGTCCTTCTGCACTGGAAGGATCACGACGGCCGGGATCACCAGTTCGCGCTCCCTCGATCGACGCTGGCGGGTGACGGGTCAGAAGCTCGCCGCATCCTGATGGATGGCGGTTTCTACATCGCGCCCAGTCAGACGGCTCGCGGCTTGTTCAACTCTTTCCTGCTTCAGGTTCGTTCACCTAACCGCGCAAGGGCTACCCAACGGGTTGGATGGCACGGGAACTCGTTCGTGATGCCGGACGATTGTTTCGGTGTGGACAAGCGGGACATGCTGCTGCTGCAAAGCGCGACGGCTCATGAGCACTCGTTTCGACAGTCCGGCACGCTGCAGGGCTGGCAGCAGAACGTTGCACGGTATGCGGTCGGCAACAGCCGGCTGGTGTTGGCGTTGTCCGCGGCGTTCGCCGGCCCACTCATCGGTCCGTGCGCGGCTGAGGGCGGTGGCATCCACTTCAAGGGGGCGTCGTCCACCGGCAAGAGCACGGCGCTTCATGTGGCGGGTAGCGTTTGGGGCGGTGGAGATGCAAACGGCTACGTTCGGTCATGGCGCGCCACGGCCAATGGTCTGGAGGGCGTTTGCCTTGGTCACTCCGACACGCTGCTGTGCCTTGATGAGCTGTCCCAGTTGGCAGCCAAGGACGCTGGCGAGGCGGCGTACATGCTTGCCAACGGCTCCGGAAAATCCCGCAGCTCGCGGGATGGGACGGCACGCAAGGCCGCGAGGTGGCGCGTGCTGTTCTTGTCATCCGGTGAAATCGGACTGGCTGACAAGGTGGCAGAGGATGGTCGTGGTCGGCGCCTTGCCGCCGGGCAGCAAATCCGCATCGTCGATGTCGCAGCGGATGCTGGTGCCGACATGGGGATGTTCGAAGAGCTTCACGGATTTTCCTCGGCGGAGGGGCTGGCTCGGCATCTAAGGTCGGCGACGCAGCAGCACTATGGTGTTGCATCTCGAGACTACCTGGCCGCTATCGTGCCGGAGATCGACCAAATCCGGTCCACGGTCGCGGACGTCGTGAGAAGCTTTTGCGATCAGTACGTCCCCGTTGGTGCAGATGGCCAGGTCGGTCGGGTCGCTCAGCGGTTTGGCCTCGTGGGCGCAGGAGGCGAGATCGGCTGCCTGTACGGGATCCTGCCTTGGGAGCGAGGGGATGCCATCAGGGCCGCAGTTCTATGTTTCGAGCAATGGCTTTCCGCTCGCGGCGGTCACGAGGCGGCGGAGAACGCGGCCGGCATCGAGCAGGTCCGATCGTTCTTGATGGCCAACGGAATGGCTCGCTTTATCCCGGCTTGGGAGGAAACGCAGTCACGCATCCCGGTCCGCGATGTGGCGGGCTATCGCGAACAAATGGGCGATGGCTGGGACTACTACGTGACGACGACCGCATGGAAGGAAATCTGTACCGGCCTCGATCCGAGGCGCACCGCGGCCATGCTGAGGCAGAAGGGGCATCTCGACGCTGAGGGAAAGCATAACGCGAAGTCCGTTCGCGTCCCCGACCACGGAAAGATGCGGCTCTATCACATCCGCTCGACGTTCCTGGAGGATGCAAATGAAGCATGACTTGCGGGCCTTCTCCCGCGACATCGTGGGCCTGATCAAAACAAGTGGGGACAGTGGTGGCAGTGGGGACAGATCCAGCAAGTCTCTGCAACAAAAGGATAATTCTGTCCCCACTCGCGAAAACATCGTGTCCCCACTCGATTTTGAGTGGGGACAGCCCCGCGCATCGAGTGGGGACAGAAAAGCCAAGGAATCTGAGTCGTTTATGCTTGGTGTCCCCACTGTCCCCACTGCCACCACTAATTTCGAAGAGGGGCGAACTGCCCAAATCTTCGAGGACAACCCCGCCGGATGGCATGCAATTCTGCAGGGGCTGGAACAAATGCAGGCACCCGATTTTGCCGGCGCAGGCCGATGGTCCCAGGTGGTTGAGGACGCGGATTCTCTGCTGTCGAACTGGGGGCGCGCGGCTTACGACCTCGGCTGGAATGCTCTTGACCTGTTCGGCGTGCACGCTGCCGCACCGGCTGGCCGATACGATGTCATGGGCCTCGTCATGTTGCTTGGAGGCGGAAGGGTATTCGCGCTGACCGAGCAGACGGCGGCCTTCCGGCGGCCGTCGGGATCGGCGCTCACCTATCGACGTAAGCCGATGTCCGGCGCCGTACTTCTCTGCGGAGGACAGCATGCAACCCGCTGAGGAGACCACATGGAGGGTGCTCACCCCGTACGATCCTCGAGAGGGCATCAGCCTGGCGACCGCGGCCAAGAGGGCCGGCAAGTCAGAAACTACGATCCGGAATTGGTGCCCTCAGCATGGTCTGGGGCGTCGTGTCGGCGGCGGCGTTTGGGTCGTTAGCCAAGTCGCACTTGCGATGTTCCTGGATGGCGATACGCTGGCGCTCGCTGCGTATCATTCCGGCGACCATTCGATCTCAGAAGTCTCTCAGTACTTTGAGCGCTTCGGTTTGCCTCGGCCAAAACATTCCGCATTCAGGGGCTGACCGGACGTGCGCATGGAATCTGGGAGTCAGTGCTAGAGAGCCAGTCCGAACGCCAGCGTTGGATGAGAAGCCTTAAGCTTGCCACCTCGGTAAAGTGGATCAGGCATTGATCTGTTGATCTACGTCAACGTCGAACAGCCTTTGGTACTCACGTTACATTCAGCCGTACATAAGGCGGCTCCAATCATCTTCGCAATGCAATAAGGAGGATCACATGCGTGAGCGAAAGGGTCTTTCGATCAAGTCAGCGACAATAACGGGAATTGCAGCCAGCGTCCTGTTGGGACTCGCAGGTGCCACCATCACGCCGTCCCCCGCGGAGGCGGTGATTTACTGCACGTATGTCGGCTATCCGGCAGGTTGCGTGGCAAGGGCAGGCGTCGTGCTCAGGCCTCGTCCGGTGGCGCGCGCCGCGGTTCGGCACAATGCCGGCGGAAATTTGAATGGGGGCGTCAATCGCGTTGGCGTCCGACGGTAGAGGCTTTGCCGGTCACGAGCCCTCTTAGCGGCATCCGGTCCGCAAGTTCGTGGCCCGCTAAGTTTTCCTGAGCTTGGATGGTGCGGCTATGTAGCGTATTCGTCCGTGTCGTCAGGTGATCGGCGGCTCCTGCGCAGCTTGGCCAAGGCAATGCGGGCGTGGTGGGCGGCCTTCTGGTCGCCGCTTTTTTCGATTTCCTCGAGTGCCCAGACCAAATATTGCACGGCAGCAGACCGAGAATCAGAATTGTGGCGAACAGTCATCTTGCCGCGTCATCAAGGAGGGATCGTTATGGTCAGGCTGCAACTAACGACTGCCCTAAGTATTGAGTTTGGAGACCTTCAAACTTTTCTCTGCCGCACCGAAAATACGCATCGCCTCGGTGACGTACTTTGTCTGGTTGCGGGCGCGCTCTTCCGAGAGCAGATAGACGTTGCCGTGACGCACGACCATGCCGATCTTTGAGAACTCGTTGAGCTTGCGAATTACCGTCGAGCGCGGCAGGCCTACGTAATGCGATATCTTCGTTGCATTCATGGGTTTATTTTCTGCATGGCCAACCATGATTGCGGCGCCGATCAATAGCAGCGAGTGATCGGCAGGATTCTTACCAAATACAGAATCGACCATCACGCGGGTGAGAGCAATATATGCCTTCGCCAATGCCAACCGCTCCGAACGGTGCATGATCGGGTATTCAAGCATGTGCCCCCCCCCCTTGATTGTCGTTGCTGTAGGCTGATCTTGTAACTGGCGGCGACAGACAACCAGATGAGCGTCCAAAATGGACACTTTAACCAAGACCGACGTCATAATCCGATGTTTGAGCTGGTCCCGATAGTCTGAACAGAATCTCCGCGTCGATAAGTGGAGCCTCTGCCGGGGTTAGGCTGCCGTGCGGAGCGGCAACGAGTTGAAGTAGGCTTGATCCGGAGTACTGCCGTCAA
>JAFAGM010000112.1 GCA_023422775.1 Pseudomonadota bacterium | reverse complement strand
CCACCACGAACTCCGTGCCCTTGCCGGTTTCCGGGCTCACCCCCTCGTCGGTGACGATCAGGGAGGATCGCGGCGCAATGGCTGCGATGCGGTCCAATGCATCCTGCGGAATCACGATGCGGTCGAGCGCGGCCTTTGCGCCGTCGGCATTGGTTGGCGCACGTTCCACGTCGCGGTCGCCGCTCCCGACCAGCGAGACGACGCTCCATCGCAGGCCGGCGTCGTCGGTCGTGCGCTCGGTGGCGGTGAATACATGGGTGCCGATCGGGCGGTCGGGGTCTGCGATCGTCACCGGACTTTCCAGGATGGGCCGGAAGGCCTGCCGCACATAAAGCCGCTGGGTCTTGCGGCTGACCAGCACCGATACCGGCTGCAGTTCGCGCGCGGCCTGGCGGGCCGCCTCGGCGGCCGCGGCGCGCGCCGTCTCCGCAGCGGCGGCGGCATCGCGCGCAGCGGTGGCGGCATCGAGCCGCAGTTGCAGGTCCACGTTGGCGACATCCCATTGCAGCTGCAGTTCGGCGATCCTGGCGGCGGCCTGCGCCCTGGCGTCCTCCGCCTGTTCCCTTGCCTCCGCCGAAAGACCGGAGCCGAGCTTGCTCTCGGCGGCAGCCAACTGCGCCTCGGCCGCTCGCTTTTGATTTTCCGCCACGCGAACCGGCGCCCTCGCCTGCGCGGCCTCGCGCAACGCGGTCCCGGCGGCTGATCGCGCTTCGGATGCCTTCCTTGTCGCCTGCTCTGCCTCGGCGGCACGGGAGGTGGCCAGCGCGACGACACCCGGCCTGGGCTGGAACAGAAGCGGATGGGCGATTTCGACCGGCGCCACGTCGCCCGGCGCCACGATCACCCGCATGCCCATCGCGGTCACGTCGAACAGCCGTTCGGCGAAGTCGAACGGCAGCCGCACACAGCCGTGGGAAGCCGGACGCCCCGGCAGCACGCCGCCATGAAGCGCGATGCCCGACCAGGTGATGCGTTGCATGTGCGGCATGAAGGCGTCGTCATACAGATTCGAGTAATGCTCCTCGACCTTCTGGATGACGCTGAATATTCCGGCGGGCGTCTCGCGTCCCTTCGTGCCGCTCGACACCGGCGCCCGCAGGATCCAGCCCTTGGCGTCGTAGACGGTGATGCGCTGGCTGCGGAGCGAAACGATCGCCATGACCGGATCGCCGGCGCTGCGCGACTGAACGGACTCGATTGCGCGTTCGCTCGCGCCGCCTCTCGCGGCCGCACGATCCCCCGCCGCGATCAGCACGGCCAGACCCGCAACGGCAAGAAAAGCGGGCCGCAGCCTGTTCTGCCTCAACTTCGGACTCACACCCCAGGACGTCATGCGCGTCGCAACCGATCGGATCAACGCCAACTCGCGGACTTCGAATGTAACGCCATTCGGTCGGCCTTGCCAACGTGGAACCCTGCAAAGGTTCATGGACCCGCGTCGCGTGTCGCCGCGGCAGGCGCTTACCCTGACTTTTGCGAAGCAGGGACCCGCACCGGAGGGCCAAGCAGATCGTGCGCGAGCGGGGTTGCCTGCGGCGCCAGGATATCGAAGGTTCGCTCCTGGTGCGTCGGCGGCGCCGTCACCAATCGACGGGCTACGGCCAGGAAAGCCAACAGCAGGCCGGCGGCAGCCATCAAATAGAATACGCCGTCGATGCCAAAGCGCGCCATCACACTCGTTCCGATCAGCGGGCCAACGATCGAGCCTAGTCCGCTGACCAGGATGAGCCGGCCGGTCACTGCAACAACCTGATCGGCTGGCATCTGGTCGTGGGCGTTGGCGACACAGACCGGATAGATGGTCGACATGAAGCCGCCGAGCAGCGCGGCGGCGGGCAGGATCACCGAGCGGGAATGCGGCAAATTGACCACCGCGATGGCGGTGGCCGCAAAGCCGATGCTCAGCATCGATAACACCACGCGCCGATCGAATCGATCCGACAGCCGGCCGATCGGAACCTGGAACGCGAGCCCGCCAAGCACCGCGAACAACATCGAGATCGCGATCGTCTCGCGTGCGATGCCTTCATCCTGCATCCACGCGGGAACGAGCGAGTAAAAACTGGCGCTGATAAGCCCGCTCACCAGGCAGCCGGCAACGGCGACGGGCGCCGCGTGGAACAATTGCCTGAGCGGCAGCGAGGTCGACGCGATCACGCGGGGCGGTTCGGCCCGCGTCGTGCTCACGATGACCAATGCCACGGCGAACAGGACAGCGATTGCGTTGAAGGGTTCTGCCGTTTCAACCTTGGCCTTGCCGATCAGCAATTGTCCGAACGCGAGAGCGAGGAACGTTCCGAACATGTAGAATGAGAAAATCCGCCCCCGCTCGGCTGGCTCGGCCTTGGCGTTGAGCCAGCTCTCCGTAGCGATGAAGAGGCCGGAGCAACCAAAACCGATGACCGCGCGCAGGATGAACCAGGGCAGCGGCCCCGCGAGCAGCGGCATGGCCGCGGTCGCGGCGACGACCATGCCTGCGAAGGCGGCATAGGCGCGGATGTGCCCAACCCGTTCGATGATCCGTTCGCAACGCAAGGCGCCCACTGTGAAGCCGGCGAAATAGCTGCTGAGCACCAGGCCGGACACGGTCGGGCCGAAGTCCTCGGTCGCGACACGCAGGGAGATGAAGGTGCCGAAGAATCCGTTGGCGAGTTGGATGATACTCGTCGCGAGGATCAGGATCCCGATCTGCGCGCGCAGTGACTTCGACTGCATCAGCCTTCTCCCGTGTAATAGCCTTGACGACAACGGCACCGCCCTGAGCGTCACAGCCAAATTTGGTTGTTGAATGTCCGTTTGGGTTCCCGGTTCAGCCGGTCAACGTCGGAGAGGCGTTCCCCGTCCCGGCTTACCGCGCTTCCGCAGCCGCTATCGCCTGCCAGATGCGGGAGGGCGTTGCGGGCATGTCGATATGGCGCACGCCGAGCGGCGTCAGCGCGTTCATCACGGCGTTCATGACCGTGGCGGGTGCGGCGATGGCGCCGGCCTGCCCGCTTCCCTTGACGCCGAGGCGGTTGGCGCTGCTTGGAAAATCAGATGTCAGGCTGCCCTCGAACGAAGGAAGATCGCCGGCACGCGGCAGCGCATAATCCATCAGCGAGCCCGACAGGATCTGGCCTGTCTCCTCATCGAACAGCACCTGCTCGAACAGCGCCTGCCCGATGCCTTGCACGACGCCGCCATGGACTTGCCCCAGCGTCAGGCGCGGATCGAGCAGGCGGCCGTAGTCGTCGAAGATGACGTAGCGATCGAGCTTCACCTCACCGGTCGCCGGATCGATTTCGACTTCGGCGACGTGGCATCCATTGGGAAACGTGTAGCGGTCGCAGAGATGCGTGGCCCTGTGCGCCAGGCCCGGCGCGACATCGTCGCCGGGCGACTGCCAGGAAGCGCGCGCCACTTCATCGAGGCTGATCTCCTGCCCGGTCGCGGCGACGCGCAGCATGCCGGCTTCGTAATGAATCGCATCTCGACTTGCCTGCAGCAGCCGCGCCGCCAGCCGCCGCGCATTTTCGATCAGGCCCTCGGCCGCCATCAGCAGCGCGGTGCCGCCCTGGTGCATCGAGCGCGCGCCGCCATGGCCGCCGCCGGAGTCGAGATCGTCGGTATCGCCCTGGCGAAAACGAAAACGCTCCAGCGGCAGGCCGAGCGCATCGGCCGCGATCTGCGCATAGGTGGTCTCATGGCCCTGGCCGTTGGAATGCGTGCCGACCATCAGGTCGATCAGGCCGTCCTCGCCGCAGCGCACTTCCGCCACTTCATTGGGCTGGCCGCGCGCGGTTTCGAGAAAGCAGGCGTAGCCGAGGCCGCGCAGCCTGCCGCGCTTGCGCGAACCCTTCCGCCGCGCATCGAATCCTGCCGCTGCCGCCGCCGCGTGATCAATCGCGTGCGCAAAACTGCCCTGCTCGACCGAGAGCCCCATCGCGCTTGCATGAGGAAAGCGGCGAATGATGTTCTTGCGCCGCAGTTTCAGCGCATCCATCCCGAGCTGGTGTGCTGCGATGTCGATGCAGCGTTCGATCAGATAGTTCGCCTCGGGCTTGCCGGCGCCGCGATAGGCGTCGACCGGCGTCGTGTTGGTGAACACGCCCTGCGTCTGAAATGCGATCAGCGGGATGTCGTAGACGCCGCCCATCGCGCTCGCCATCGCCATGGTCGGCACGACCGGCGCAACTGTCGAGACATAGGCGCCGAGATTGGCGAGCACCCTGGTGTCGAGCGCGAGGAAGCGACCGCTGCGATCGAGCGCCAGGCGGGCGCGGACGATGCTGTCGCGGCCATGCGCGGAGCCCGTGAAATCCTCGCCGCGCTCGCCGATCCATATCACCTGACGGCCGAGACGGCGCGCCGCCCACAGCACCAGCACCAGTTCCGGATAGAGCACGTTCTTCATCCCGAAGCCGCCGCCGACATCGGGAATGCTGACGCGAAGCTTGTCGCGGGCAACGTGAAAAACCGAATCGGCGAGCAGGTCGCGGATGCCGTGCGCGCCGGCGGCCGAGGCCGTCAGGTGCAGGCGGCCGCTCGCGGCGTCGCACTCGCCGATCGCACCACGGGTTTCCATCGGCGCGGCGACCACGCGGTTGTTGACCAGTTCGCATTCCACGACATGCGCGGCGCTGCTTAACGCGACTTCGACCGGACCGATGTCGCCGCGGTTGAACTGGAACGCGATGTTTTGCTTTGCCTCCGGCCAGACTTGCAGGGCACCCGGCAGAACGGCATCCGCGATCGAGACGATCGGCGGCAACGGTTCGTATTCGACAATGACGGCCTCGGCAGCATTGCGCGCGCTCTCGGCGCTATCCGCCACCACAAACGCCACGGGCTCGCCGACATAGCGCACCACTTCGCGCGCCAGCGCGTGACAGGGCGGGACCACGAGCGGAGCCGTCATCGGAATACTGGTCACCGAACAAGGCAGCGGGCCGATGTTGTCGGCGACAAGTTCTGCCCCGGTCAGCACGGCCGCGACGCCCGGGATCCGACGGGCCGCATCGAAGCGGAGCGCGGCAATGCGCGCATGCGCATGCGTCGAGCGGACGACCACGCCATGAAGCGCGTTCGGCGCCGCGAGGTCGGCGATGTAACGCCCGCGCCCCTGTACGAAGCGCGCGTCTTCAAGGCGGTCGAGGCTGCGCCCCAGCAATGGCCCGGTCATGCCGGAATGTATGGAACCAGTCGCCAGCAAAGGCAACGGCAGCATCGTCGCGCCGGGCGCTGCTGCGGATAGATGGGCCCCGGCTCTGCGGCGCACCACTTCGCGGTGCGCCGCGTCCGGGGCACGGAGCGCCTTGCACGCGCCTTACGCGACGTCGGCCTGCACGCTCGGCGTTTCCTCGGCGATCAGCGCATCGAGATCGATGATCTGCGGATCGTCGGGCTGCAGTTCATCCTGCAGACCGTTGCTGCCATGCAGGTGCATCAGGGTCTGCACGCGCCGGGCGTTGAGATGATCGACATGCTGATGAGCAAGCGCCGCGGGCAGCAGCGCCTTCGGCAGGCCGACCAGCGCGAAGGCCGGGACCCGGCGAACCTCGCCGCCTTCCTTCCAGCGGAGCGGATGCAGGGTGTAGATCAACTGCCGGTCGATCTCCATCAGCGGCAGCTGATCCGATTCAGACAGCGCGGGAGCTGCGACATTGACGTTGCCCGCACGCGTGCGCACCGCGGCGGATCGCAGCTCCCAGCAGATCAAATCCGTCGCCGAGAGAACCTCGCGGCGCACTGCGTCCACGCTGGTCGAGAACCGCGTTGCTTCCGGTATCGACATCGAGCTCTTGGTGACGGCGTCGATCAGCGCGGCGGCGCCGGCGCCAAATCCCGGCGCGGCCCGTTCGATCGCCGCGGCCATCGCCTCGATCTCGTCGGCGACGGCGTCGCGGTCGCGCTGCGCCTTGGCGTCGGCCAGCGCGCGTTCCGCGGATGCGACCTGTTCGTCGAATTCCGCCAGTGCGGCGCGCAGCGATTTGGCGCGGTCTTCGACCACGCGCATGCTGGCTTCCGCCCGGTCAAGTCGCGAAGCGGCGGCGCCCGCCACCGCGAGTTGTTCGGCCGCGGTACGTTTTTCCGAAAGTTCCGCTTCGGTGAAGCTCAACCGGTCGGCCAGTTTTTGACGGGCCGCCAGCTTTTCCTTCAGTGCATTCTCGAAGCGCTCAATCGGGCCAAGCTCGCGCTTGAAAAATGCCATGGCAATCTCCTCGCATGTCATCTGCCGAATCAGCTTGCAGAGTCTGTGCGAGCGAGCGGTAGTTGGCAACTTGGATAAGATTGCGGCCGTAATCCGTTACGCGCCGTGCGCGGGGCCGCCGTCAGCCGAGGATCGCGGCCGGTTCCGGGCAATTCGTCAACCGGGCAGGCACGCCGACCGCCGTGCACCCGGCGGGCACATCGTGCTCGACCACCGCGCCCGCGCCGATCCTGGCGAAGTCGCCGACGCTGACATCGCCCACGATCACAGCCCCCGAGCTGAGCAGGACTCCCCGGCCGATCTTCGGCGCATGGTCCGGATCCGACGGGTTCCGGCCGATGGTGACGTTCTGCAGGATCGTGACCTCGTCGCCGATGACGGCAAACGCGCCGACGATGATGCCGGTGGCATGATCGAGGAATACCGAGGTACCAATCGACGCAGAGGGATGGATGCTCACCTGAAGCTGGTCGGACGACAGGCTCTGCAGCAGCAGCGCCAGGTCGGTGCGCCCCTCGCGCCAGAGCCGGTTGGAGACTCGCCAGGCCTGCAGCGCGACGTATCCCTTGAAGTTCAGCAGCGGCGGCAAAAGTCCCTTCGTCGCCGGGTCGTGCACGGCAATGCCTTGCAGGTCGCGGCTCGCCGCCTCGACCAGATCGGGTGAGGCCGCAAATGCCTCGCGGGCGATGCGCGTCAAGCGCCGGCGCTCATCGGGGCTTTTTCCCAGCCGCTCACCGATCTGGTGGGACACCGCACCGGCAAGATCGGCATGGTCGAGAATCGCTGCGGCCAACGAGGCGCCGAACACCGGATCACCAGCGACGAGGGTTTCAGCTTCGCGCCGGATCATCAGCCAAAGCTGATCGGCCGCTGCAATTTCGCGTGGGATCATGGCTCGGTGCCCCGGTGGCGTCAGACCTCAATATAGACCGGGGGCGAACCACCGCCAGCAAGGCATACAAAAACGAACCGCCCACCTGCTTTCGCAGATGAGCGGCTGTCACCGCCGTCAGGCATCATGGGGGCATCATGCCTGCGGCTGAAGGGCTCTCGCGACGCGCCTTACGACTGAGGCTGGTCGTTCGGCGGGGTCGGACGCTGCTTGTGCTGCGCCATGAACTGGTCGAACTCTTCCTTGTCCTTGGCGTGGCGCAGGCGATCGAGGAAATTCCTGAACTCGACCTGCTCTTCCTCGAGCCGCCGCAGGGTTTCCATGCGGTACTCGTCGAAAGCACGGTTGCCGCTCGAGGACGGACCGAAGCCGAAGCCGCCGAAGCCGCGGCGCTCCATGCGGCCGCGCATCCGGTCCATCTTGTATTGCATCCGCTCCATCTTGTTCTGCCAGCGATCCTGATGACTCCAGCAACCCATTTTTCTGCTCCCTAGTGTGAAAAAGAGAAGGGCAAGCCCGATCGGCCACCAGATGATGAAGCCGAGGATGGTCACGGCGATCCAGCCGGGGTGCCAGGGACTGTCCAGCATGCGTGGGCGATAGGTCTCTTCCGCGGGACCGCGCCAGCGATTGACATCTGCGGTGTAGGCCATTTCCCTCTCCATGACGGCGATCACGCCGTTGTGAATGTAAATAACATTTACATACCTAAACCATTCAGCGGTTTTGTCAAGCGGACGGCTTGCCGCGCCTCGAAAATTATTTTGGTTTGCCCCAAGGACCTGCTGGCGGATCGCCGGTCGGCGGCACCGGCGGCGGGCCGGGCGGCGTCAGCGGAGGCCGGCGGTCGGTCGGGAAGCCGAGGCCGCGCAGATAGATCAGCACTTCGGCTTCCAGCAGTTCCTCGGGCGACATTGGCAGTTTGCGCCGCGCCGCGTCTCCGCGCCCGAACAGCGACGCCACGCCGTGCGACATCGACCAGATATGAAGCGCCATCATCATCGCCGGCGGTCGCGGCATACCGGGCGGCGCCAGCGCGGCAAGCCGTTCGGCCGCAGCGCGGATGATCGCGAACGCGCGCTCGCTGGCCGCCATCAATGTCGGATTGGCATCGACGGGAAGCCCGGATTCGAACATCGCCGAATAGAACGCGGGCTCATTGCGGGCAAACGCAAGGTAAGCCTTGCCCACCCGTTCGAACGCAGTGACCGTGTCCGGGCGGCCATCGTCCCAGGCCTGCGTCAGCAGCGCCTCGAACTGCTCGAAACCGCGCTGGGCGATCGAGGACAGCAGTTCATCGCGGTCGCGGAAATGCCGGTAGGGCGCAGCGGGGCTGACACCGGCCATTCGCGCGGCATCGGCAAAGGTGAAACCGGCCGCGCCCTTCTCGGCGATCAGGCCAAGCGCGGCCTGCAGCAGCGCCTCTTTCAGATTGCCGTGATGATACCCGCGCTCGCCGCGGCCTTGGTCCTTTCGCCAGCTCATGTGAAAGGCTTTTACATGAGCCGGCCGCAAAGGTCACTTGGTTTGAGCGTTCAGATTTCGCGCGTTCAGGAAGGTTAACGGACTGACAGGGTCCGGAAAGGTCCAGGCTGCTCACCGGGCCTTGTTCGCATTCCCCTTCTGCAGTTCGTCAAAGCCCCTGGCGGCCTGCTGCACTTCCTCGGAGAAATCGCTCATTTCCTGCACCTGGCGGATTTCGATGATCTCGTTCTCGGAAGCCGGACACTTGCTGGCCCAGGCGATCGCCTCCTCGCGCGACTTCACATCGATCATCCAGTAGCCGCCGAGCACTTCCTTGGCCTCGATGAAGGGGCCATCGGTCACCAGCGGCTTGCCACCAGGAAAGGAAACCCGCGCGCCCATCGATGGCGGATGCAGCCCGTCGAGCGCGATCAGGACGCCGGCGTCCTTCAGCGCCTCGTTGTATTTCATCATCGCCTTGACCCGCTCTGGATCAAGCTCAACGTCCGGCGCCGCGGTTTCGTATCCGAGGGGGATCATCAGCATCATGAATCGCATTGTCACGCTCCGTTTGGGTCTCGCTGAACCGACTGCGTCGGCCCTTCTTCAACAAGACGACCGGGGTTTTACGGCACCGACATTTCGGTGAGGATTATTTCAGAGATAATTGCCGGACGCGGCATATTCGGACCTCATCCCTGAGGAGGCGCGTTCGCGCCGTCCCGAAGGATGGCCTCGGGCGAGATATTGCGCCTCATGGTTCGAGACGCGCGAAGACGCGCTCCTCACCATGAGGATTCTCCTATCGCTCCCTGGGTACCATGTGAAAATAGGGCTCCGCCTCTTTCAACACGCGCGCGAACGAGGGACGCGCCTTCAATCGCTCGAAGTATGATGCGAGATTCTTGTGCTCGGTGCCGAACGGCACCACCATGCTGCCGTAGAACAGCGCCGGCGCCGCCGCGCAATCGGCGAGAGTGAAATCCTCGCCGGCCGCCCAGCCGCCATGTGCCATCTGCGCTTCGAGCATGGCGTAGGACGTCCGCAGTTGCGCCCTCGCCTGCTCGACGCCGTGCGGATCGGTCCGGTCCGCTGGCCGCAGCCGGTCGCCCATGATCTTCTGCATCGGCAGATGCACATAGAGATCGTAGAACCGGTCGCGCAGCCGCGCCTGCAGGGCGCGGCCTGGATCTTCGGGGATCAACCGGGTCCGACCGGCACAGTGCGTGTCGAGATATTCGATGATGATGCTCGACTCCGGGACGATTTCGTTCCGCGCATCGTCCTGCAGCACCGGAAACTTGCCGATCCCCCACAGTTTGACGAAAGCGGCCCGCGCTTCGGAATTGCCGAGATCGACCAGATACGGCGTGAACGGAACGCCGCTCTCGTACAGCGCGATCAGCGCCTTCCAGCAGAACGAGGACAGCGGGTGGAAATGCAGTGTCAGCGACATGGAAGCTCCGGTGTTGGCAACAGGCTCGATGGCAGGACGATTCACGCGAGGATATCCCGACATCTGCCGCGCATTTTTTTCGCTGCGTCATTCCGGTAGAGGCTTTGTGGTGTATCACCTTCGCCACGACACGGGACAGGGCATGGGCTATAGGAGCGGGAACCCATCGCTCCAAAACGGACCTGCCCATGCCTCCCTCCCCGCAAAAAGTTGCTCTCGTCACCGGCGCTGCACGCGGCATCGGGCTCGCGACCGCAAAACGATTCCTCGCCGAGGGCTGGCAGGTGGCGCTGCTCGACATCGAGGCGGAATTGCTGCGCGGCGCGGTCGCCGGCATCGCAAACCCCGACAATACGCTGGCGCTGCATTGCGACGTTTCCGATGCGAGCGCGGTGGCGAACGCCATGGCGACGATGAACGACCGCTTCGGCCGGCTCGACGCGCTGGTCAACAATGCCGGCATCGCCGTGTTCGCGCCGCTGCTCGACACATCAGATGCGGACTGGACCCGTATCCTGGCGGTGAACCTCACCGGGCCGTTCATCTGCACGAAGGCGGCAGCGCCCCTGATGCGCGAGCATGGCGGCGGCGCGATCGTCAACATTACCTCGATCTCGGCGGTGCGCGCCTCGACGCTGCGCTCGGCCTACGGCACCAGCAAGGCGGGACTGGCGCACCTGACCAAGCAACTCGCGGTCGAACTGGCATCGCTCGGCATTCGCGTCAACGCGGTCGCGCCCGGCCCGGTCGAGACCGCGATGGCCAAGCAAGTCCACACGCCGGAAATCCGCGCCGATTATCACGACGCCATTCCGCTCAACCGATACGGCCTCGAGGAGGAACTGGCGGAAGCCATCTTCTTCCTGTGCAGCGACCGGTCAAGCTACATCACCGGGCAGATCCTCGCCGTCGACGGCGGCTTCGACGCCGCCGGCATCGGCCTGCCGACGCTGCGCGGCCAGCGGCAGAACGGGTAGGAAGCTTGTCAGCGCGTGTTCACTGCAACCACGCGCCAGCCACCGGCGAGGCGATCGATCCTGGTCAGCGAGAGCGGATCGACGACGAACCGCAGCGCGGAGTCGGGCGCTAGATCGAGTGCGATCGCAAGCATGGCGCGGATGGTGCCGGAATGCACCACGAGCACCGCATCGCCCGCCGGCAGAAGTACGAGCCCTGCCCGCGCGCGATCGATCTGATCGACAAAGCTTTCGCCGCCGGGCGGACGGCTGCTCGCCGGCGATTTCCAGAATTCATGATAGGCGGTGCCGAGCTCGGTGATGAGATCGTCATGGCGGCGGCCAGTCCATGCCCCGAAATCCTGCTCGCGAAAGGCCGATTGCTCGACCGGATCGAGACCGAGCCTGAGCGCGGTTTCACGCGTCCGCCGTGCCGGACTGCAAATGGCCAAAGCGCCCACAGGCAATCTTGCCTTCAGCGCGGCAAAGACAGCCGCGTCGCTGAGATCAGCCGGCGCGTCCGGGCCATGAATCACGCCACGCGGACCATCGACCGGCGCATGGCGGATCAACCACAAATGTGTCTCGGCCCTCATGGCTGCGCCAGCCTCGCTCATGGCTGCGCCAGCCTTGCCGCGAGCAGGACGAGGATCGCGGTCTCGCTCACCTGCTCGGCGCCTCCCAGAACGTCGCCGGTTTGGCCGCCGATCTGCCGCATCGCCAACCACGCCATGAGGAGCCCGCTCAAGCCGGCCGCGACGGCGGCCAGCATTGCGTTGGTCCATGACAGCGACAGCAGCGCGACGGCGATCGCGATTCCGCCCGCCATTGCCGATGTCGCGGCATCGGGCCGGCCGGCGTTTCGCGCCAATCCATCCTTGCGCGCATAGGGCAGGTTCATCGACATCGCCGGCAATATGCCACGCGCCAGCGCATGCGCGGCAATCAGCGCCGGAACGACATCGCCGTCTGGAATAGCCGCCAGCGCGGAAAGTTTTGCAGCAAAACTCACCAGCAGCCCTACGGCGCCATAGGTGCCGAGCCGGCTGTCGCGCATGATTTCGAGTTTCGCTTCAAGGCTGCGTCCGCCGCCAAATCCGTCGGCAACATCGGCAAGACCATCCTCGTGCAGCGCGCCGGTCAGGATCGCGCTGCCGCCGAGCGCCAGCGCCGCCGCGGCAAGATCCGGCACGCCGACATGGCGCAGGCCAAGGCAAAGCAGGCCCGCTGCGGCGCCGATCAGCGCACCTACCACCGGAAACATCCGCTGCGCGCGCACGAAATTCGGCGGCATCGCGCCATCCGGATGCAGCATCGGCAGCCGCGTCAGGAAGGCGACGGCGGTTCTGAAATCGACGAGCCATTCATTCATGGAGTTGTCCGGAGAATCGTTCTAGCGTGCGGCCCTCTCCGCGCCGAAGAGAATCGCATGCAGTTCGACAGTCTAGACGACATCCGCACCTTCTGTCGTGACTTGCCCGCCGGCGATCGGCTCATCGCGGACGCCGCCGCGCACCGGCAGCAAAATCTGACAAAACCGCCGGGAAGCCTCGGCCGCCTCGAAGAACTTGCGATCTGGCTGGCGCAATGGCAGGGACGCGAACTGCCCTGCCTTAATCGCGTCGCGGTTGCCGTGTTCGCCGGCAACCATGGCGTCGCCGCGCGCGGCGTGTCTGCCTATCCGCCGGCCGTCACGGCGCAGATGGTGGCCAATTTCACCGCCGGCGGTGCGGCCATCAACCAGATCGCCGGACTTGCCGGCGCCGAACTGCTGATAGTGCCGATCGAGCTCAAGCGGCCGACGCGCGATTTCACCGAAGCTGCCGCGATGGATGCCGACGAGTTTCTCGGCGCGGTCAACGAAGGCTGCCGCGCCGTGCCCGGTGATTGCGACCTGCTCGCCGTCGGCGAGATGGGGATCGCCAACACGACGGCGGCGGCGGCGTTGTGTACGGCCTTGCTCGGCGGCGGGGCGGCGCGCTGGGCCGGGCGCGGCACCGGCGTCGATGATGGCGGCTTGGCGCGCAAGCGCGCGGCGATCGATGCGGCGCTGAATTTTCATCACGGCATTCTCGACGATCCGCTGGCGGCGGCAGCAGCCCTCGGGGGCCGCGAACTCGCGGCGATAACAGGCGCGGTCCTCGCCGCAAGGCAACACCGCATCCCGGTGCTGCTCGACGGGTTCGTGGCGACATCGGCGGTGCTGCCGCTGGCGCGCCTTGCTTCTGCGGCGCTGGACCACTGCCGCGCCGGGCACGTCTCGGCCGAGTCAGGGCATCGCGACCTGCTGCTCGAACTGGGACTGCGGCCGCTGCTCGATCTCGACATGCGGCTGGGCGAAGCGTCGGGCGCGGGCGTCGCGATCCTGCTGTTGCGGGCAGCGCTGGCCTGCCACGCCGGAATGGCCACATTTGCCGAGGCCGGGGTCTCCGGCGCGGCGGGATGACGAAACCTTGCCACATATGTGCGCGTAACTGTTGCGAAGACCATCCGAACCCACGAGGGAACCGCAGATGCGAATAGCGGCGATCAAGGCAATCATTGTCGCAGCCGCGTTGTCCGCGGCGATGCCGCCGGCGCTGGCCGAGGTTCGCATCCTCTCGAGCCCGGGCGGACAGGTTGGTCCGTTCCTCGACCTGTTCGATCGGGTCCGCGAATCCGGCGAGCGCGTCGTGATCGACGGGCCATGCCTGTCGGCCTGCACGCTGGTGCTGATGACGGTGCCGGAGGATCGCATCTGCGTAACGCGCCGCGCGGTGCTCGGATTTCACGCCGCGCGCTCGATCGATCGACGCGGCCGGATCTATTCCGAACCGGAAGCCTCGCGCGCCGTGCTGGAGAGCTATCCGCCGCCGGTACGGGACTGGATCAGCCGCCGCGGCGGATTGACGTCGCGGATGCTGCTGTTGCGCGGGCGCGCACTCGCGGCGATCTATCCGCGGTGCAGGTGAGGTCTTGCAGGGTGGGTCAGGCGTAGCCGTAACCCACCTTCTCTCGTTCGAGGGAAGTGGTGGGTTACGCTACGCCAACCCACCCTGCAATCTGCTGACTCACATATCTTCCTTTGGGCAGTTCACCATCCAGGGGATGCCGAACTTGTCGACGCACATGCCGAAGCCGTTGGAGAAGAAGGTCTTGCCGAACGGCATCCGCACCGTGCCGCCTTCGGCCAATGCGTTGAACCGGCGCTCGGCGTCGGCGGGATCCTCGACCTGCAGCGAGACCGAAAAGCCCTGCGGCTGATGATAATCGCCGGGGGTGGCATCGGACGCCATCAGCACCTCGCCGTCGATCGTGACGCTCGCATGCATGAGCCTCTTCTTCCACTCCGGCGGCACCGGCATGTCGGGCGGGCCGTCCCCGTAGGGAAACATCGCCCCGATCTGGGCACCCAGCACCTTCTGATAATACTTCAGCGCTTCCTCGCAGTTTCCGTCGTAGAACAGATAGGGATTGAGCTGCATCGCTTGCTCCTCGGGTTTGTCCGTCAGTCCTGCGTTTCCCGGATGCTGCGCAGCGCGTAAGAAGTACGCCGCTATTCCGGGGTCCATCGTGGGTCCCGGCTCCGCGGCGCATCGCCAGGGGCGCTGCACCGCGTCCGGGACACGATCGCAGTGGCGCTCACGCGGGACCATACATCACCCAGGTGACATGGGTGCCATCGCCCTGCGGCAGCATTGTGAAGTTGGCAATGGTTTAACGTTGAAGCAAGTCATCGGCGAAAGGGGATCAATTCGCGCAACCTGCGGTCGCGCAGCCACAGCCCGCCCCACAGCATCAGGCCGAGATAGAGCCCGAACAATGTGTGCGTGAACAGGGGGCTGCCGATCCGGACATGCGCGGCCATCGCACCGCCGAGATAGCCGGTGAGCAGGATCCCGCCGAGGATCGAGGTCGGCGGTATGGAATAGAGCACGGTGCAGACGATGGTGATGACGCCGAGGCTGCGCGCCAGCGTCTCGCTCGAACCATAGCCCATCCGGTCCATGGTTTCCGTCACCACCGGCCACGGCACCAGCTTGATGGCGCCATCGAACATCAGGAACACAATGACGAGGCCGGAGAGGATACGGCCGGTCCAGCGCGCGGGCTTCGAGGCCGGAACGGTCTCGGCGATGGTCGTCATGATAGGGTCCCCGTTGTCTTGAATGGGCTGCTGCTTTCAAGACGAACGACGGAAGAAAGAGCCGACAGCGAAGCCGAAGATTTTTGCATATCGAAACAACGTGCCCGGGATGCTGCGCCGCGTCCGGGACACGAGACTGCTACTTCCCCGCCTTCCTGGCGCGAAGCTGGCTGTCGCGCTGCAGGCGGTCGAGGTGCATGCGGATGTGGGCGGCTTCGGCGGACGTATTGGCCAGCGCGATGGCGCGGTCGAAGGCGGTGCGGGCCTCGTCGTTGCGGCCGAGTTGCATCAGGAACGCGCCGCGCACGCCGAAATAGTGAAAATAGTTCGACAGCCGCGGCGCCAGCGGCTCGATCATGTCGAGCGCGGCCTCCGGCCCTCGCACCTTGGAGACGGCGACCGCGCGATTCAGCGTCACGACCGGCGACGGCTGCATGATCTCGAGCGCGCCATAGAGCAGGTCGATCTGGGTCCAGTCGGTATCCTCGGGCTTTTCGGCACGGGCATGCAGCGCCGCGATCGCGGCCTGGACCTGGTAGGGACCGCTGCGGCGATGGCGCATCGCCTTGTCGATCAGCGCCAGGCCTTCGGCGATCATCGGCTTGTTCCACTGCGAGCGGTCCTGATCGTCGAGCAGGATCACCGCACCATCCTCATCGAAACGCGCCGCGCTTCGCGCATGCTGCAGCAACAGCAGCGCGGTCAGCCCCATGATCTCCGGCTCGCTCTGGAACAGCCGCAGCAACAGCCGCGCCAGGCGGATAGCTTCCTCGCACAAGGTGCTGCGGATCCCGGCGGTATCGCCGCTCGCCGAATAGCCCTCGTTGAAGATCAGATAGATCATCGCGGCGACCGCCGAGAGGCGCTCGGAGCGCTCCACCGCGCCCGGCGTTTCGAACGGCACGTCGGCGTCGGCGACCCGGGCCTTGGCGCGCGTGATGCGCTGTTCCATCGCGGCCTCCGAGACCAGGAACGCGCGGGCGATCTGCTTGACCGTCAGGCCGGAGACGATGCGAAGCGCGAGCGCGATCTGCTGCGTCGCCGGGAGATCCGGGTGGCAGCAGATGAACAGCAGCCGCAGGATGTCGTCGCGATAATGCGAACCGTCGAGCCGCTCGGCGAGCTGATCCTCGGCGTCGTCTAGGTCGGAGATCGCGTCTTCCTCGGGCAGCGGCTGCTGCTTCCTGCCCCGCCTGATATCGTCGATCGCGACGTTGCGGCCGACCATGATCAGCCAGGCCGCGGGATCGCGCGGCGGGCCGTTCTGCGGCCAGCTCTTCAGCGCCCGCAGGCACGCATTCTGGAACGCTTCCTCTGCCGTATCGAGATCGCGGAAATAGCGCAGCAACGCACCGACCGCCTGGGGACGCGCCGAGGTCAGTGCGCTGTCGATCCAGGCGGCATCGGTCACGACGGCACACTCCCCGGCCTGAGCAGGCCGACGGGGCGGATCTCATAGGCGCCGCCGGGATTGGCCGCCGCAAGGTCGCGCGCGACGTCGAGCGCCTCGTCGAGGTTCTTGCAGTCGACGACATAGAAGCCGAGCAACTGCTCCTTGGTCTCGGCGTAGGGACCGTCCAGCACCAGCGGCGGATCGTCCTTGCGCAGCGTGGTGGCCGCCGTCGTCGGCAGCAGCCGCGCCACCGGACCGAGCCGGCCTTGTTTCGCGAGCTTGTCCTGCACGACGGAAAGTTTCTGCATCACCGCGGCGTCCTGTTCCTTGGTCCAGGAACCGACGGTGTCTTCGTCGTGATAGCAAAGAATGGCGTACAGCATGAGGCGCAAGGATCTCCGTTGTCTTGATGACGAACGATTATGCCCGCAGCCGACAGGTGCGTCGAAGAAATTTTGAGATGTTCCGCTGGCCGCTCAGGGACCGACGATCGGTGGCGGCGGATTGAACTGCCTGCAGACGTGAACGGCCACCATGGAACAAAGACTGCACACACAGAGAATGAGCAGGATGTTCCTGACCGTCCTCATCTGGCGGCCTCGGTCTTGGCGCCGCCAAAGTCTCGGTGACTGTTCTGGTAGGCCAGCGCCAGCCAGAACATGACAGCCACGATGATGAACTTGCGTATCACCAGGAGATGCCATACCGCGCCGCGATCCGGCGCGCCTTCTGTTCGTCGCTCTCGCGACGGAGCTGGGGCTGCTGCGGACGGGAGACCTGCTTCCTCGAAGCCTGCGGCGTCGCGGTGCCGGCGGCTGCGGTGGGGGCGGCCGGCGTGGCCGTTGCGGCAACCGAGGCTTGCGTCGCGGCGGGTGCGGCGGCCGGCGTGGAAGCTGCGGGGACTGGCGCGGCGGCCGCCTGAGAGTCGCTGGCAACCAGGATCAGTTCGCGGGCTTCGACGGCCTGCACCGAGACGGAGGCAAGAACGAAGGCCGAAACCAGGATCAATTTGCGCATGTGAAGTCTCCCTTGTTTGATGAAATGACGATAGACAAACGATGCGATCGATTATGTGAGGCGGGTCACGCCGACTTTGCGACACGAAAGACCGGCGATGTGAAAGGGACTTCAATGAACAAGGGTGGACTTGCCTTGCTGGTGCATGGCGGAACTGAAAACTGGTCGCCGCAGCGCTGGAAAAGCCGGTTCGACGACGTCTGCGGGGATCGCCGTGTGCTGCTGCTGCCGGATTCATCGTTCGACCCGGCGGAGGTGCATTACGCGGCGGTGTGGAAGCCGCGTCCGGGCGAGCTTGCAGGATTTCCCAATTTGCGCGTGATCTTCAACCTCGGCGCCGGCGTCGATGCCTTGATGGTCGATCGCTCTTTACCCGACGTGCCGCTGGTGCGCGTCGCGGTCACAGACCTCACGGCGCGGATGACGGAGTATGTCGTGCTGCACGTGCTGATGCATCACCGGCAGGAGCTTTATCTACGGGAATCGCAGCGCGTAAGACGCTGGGCCCCGAAATCGCAATGGGCGGCAGGTGCGATCTCGGTTGGCGTCATGGGGCTGGGCACGCTCGGGGCCGACGCAGCCGACGTACTCAAGCGGCTGGGCTTTCGCGTCGCGGGCTGGAGCCGGAGCCCGAAGGCCATCGACAACATCGATTGCTTTCACAGCGAGGAACAGATCGAACCGTTCCTGCGGCGGACCGACATCCTGGTCTGTCTGCTGCCACTGACACCGGAGACGCGGCACATCCTCAACCGCGCGCTGTTCGAGAAACTCAATCGCGACAGCCCGCTCGGCGCGCCGGTGCTGATCAACGCGGGGCGCGGCGGCTTGCAGAACGAGGCGGACATTCTGCAATGTCTCGACGACGGCACCCTCGGCGGCGCTTCGCTCGACGTCTACGCCACCGAGCCGCTGCCGGCAGACAGCCGGTTCTGGACCCATCCGAAGGTGGTGCTGACCCCGCACAACGCCGCCGACACCGATCCCGACGAGATATCCAAATACGTCGCACAGCAGATCGAGCGCTTCGAGACCGGTGGCGCGCTGGAGAACGTGGTGGATCGCAAGCGGGGGTATTAGTTGCAGCGTCATGACGAGTGAAGGCCTGACACGCTCCCGCGAAAACCATAGGTGCGGTCATTCCGGGGCGATGCGCAGCATCGAACTATGGTGCGCAATTGCGCACCTGAGAATCTCGAGATTCCCCGAGGTGCAATTGCACCCCTGAGGTCTGGTGCCAGCGCACCATCGCGGAATGACGAACTAGGACTGAAATAGGCGGCTGTATTGCGTTTCGTGCCAGGCACTCGCCATCGCCAGGGCCGGGGCCAGGTTGCCGATGTCGTCATCACTTATCGATCGGGCCCGGGCGCTTGCGTGCTCGATAGACTCGACGGCCTCGATGAGAATTCGCTGGCCCGCTGTATGGCCGAGCGGGACCAGCCGAATGGCCGCCGTCACCTGCCCTTCGACGTACACCCACATCAACCCTTGCAATGCCGATCGCGGAGCGACGCGCCAATGATTGGCCGCGAGGGCAAAGGCGGCGGAATAGGTCAGGTCATACGTCTGGTAATGTCGGGCAGCGGGGACGTCCAGATCGACGAGGAGGCGCAGAAGCGCCTCTCCCAAGCGCTTGTCTTCCCGCTGGAATTCCCGGCTTTCGCGACCTGCCGCGAGCCAGGCGTTTGCCGATCGGAAACGCTCCTGGTCGCCTGCTTCCAAGGCAGTCGCCATGCGCCAAAAAAGGGCGCCATCCAATTGCGCGACATTTGCCTGTAGCGTGCCGAGGATCCAATCACGCGCCGTTTTTTCGTCGGATACCCACCCAGCCTGAACGGCTGCTTCAAGACCTCGGGAATAGGAAAACCCTCCCACAGGCAAGCCTTGGCTTACCAGGCGCAGCAAATGCAACGGCATCGCCTCTCGACTGCTGTCCAAAGCTGGGATGGCGTCCATCGATCACGTCTCGGCCAGGTCAGCTTCCTCGCGGAGGTTCTTCGACAGCCCGCCATGTTCGACGATGAAATCGATGACGCTGTCGAGGCCCTTGCCGCGCGAGAGATCGGTGAAACCGAATGGCCGCCTCCCGCGCATCCGCGC
Organism: Pseudomonadota bacterium; assembly: GCA_023422775.1. Lineage (GTDB taxonomy): Bacteria > Pseudomonadota > Alphaproteobacteria > Rhizobiales > Xanthobacteraceae > Bradyrhizobium. The sequence goes on along the minus strand of JAFAGM010000112.1, from coordinate 18,549 downwards.
CGCGTCCTTCTGCATGACGTCGAGATCGACATTCACATAAGGCGCGAGGTCGCTCTTGTTGATGACCAGGAAGTCGGAGCGGGTGATGCCGGGCCCGCCCTTGCGGGGGATCTCCTCGCCCTGGCAGACGGAGATGACATACAGCGTCAGGTCGGCGAGGTCAGGCGAGAACGTTGCCGCAAGATTGTCGCCGCCGGATTCGATGAAGACGATGTCGAGGCCCGGGATCCTGCGGTTCATCTCGGCGATCGCCTGCAGATTGATCGAGGCATCCTCACGGATCGCCGTGTGCGGGCAGCCGCCCGTCTCGACGCCCATGATGCGGTCTTCCGACAGCGCCTGCAGACGTGCCAGAATCAGCGCGTCCTCTTGGGTATAGATGTCGTTGGTGACGACGGCGATCGAGAATTCGTCGCGCATCGCCTTGCAGAGCTTCTCGGTCAGCGTCGTCTTGCCGGAGCCGACGGGGCCGCCGATACCGACGCGAAGGGGTCCGTTTTTCGATGTCATGAGCGCTCAAGCTTTCTTTTGCAGGATCGGTCCGGTCGACTGGCCGGACTTTAGTCGTGGCGATGACCACCCGGGCCATGATCATTTCCATGGTGGTGACTATGGCTGTGGCCGTCATGGTTGTGGCTATGACTGTGTCTATGGCCGGCGTTCTCGTGCGAAGAGCCGCCATGATCAGGGCCGTGCGAATGCGCGCCATGGCCGGAATAGGCGCCGCGCACCGGATTGAACTGCGTCACGATTTCCCGGACCCGTGCGCCGAGCCCTTCCAGCATCGCCTTGATGACATGGTCGCGCAGGATGAGAATGCGGGTCGGCTCGATTGCCGCCGCCAGATGCCGGTTGCCGATATGCCAGCCCAGCTCCATCAGGTGCACCGGATCCTGGCCGAAGATCTCGTAGAGCGGCTCGGAGGCCGCCGCGATCTGCACTTGGCCGCCGCCCTCGATGACGAGGCGATCACCGGTCTCCAGCACGACAGGCTCGGCCAGGTCGACCAGCACCTTCCGGCCGTCGACCAGCTCGATCGTGCGCCGGCGCACATGCCGCTCGTCATGCGGCAGCACGGCCTGGCCGAGCGGCTGGGCCTGATCTTCGGTCGCAACTTCCAATGCCCGCCTAACGGCGCCAGCCTTCAACATGCACTTCCCCGTTCTCCGGCCCTGATCGGGCTATATTCCATCGCAATTGGCCTACACCGCCAGCGAACTTCTGATCCTCGCAAGTGCCGCGAGGCGAATGCGATGCGGCACAATCTTCGCTCCTTTGGACAACAAAGAAAAGGGCAGCCCCAGTTTTGGGATGCCGGGTCATGCAGCGAGACCGTGTGCACGGTGGACAGATTTGATAGCGCAATTCGCGGGATTCTACTTAAGCGAAACCGCGGGTTTTTACCGTTGCTGTCGAGCCATTCACCGTGTGATAGTTGAAATGACGACCGTCTCATGATCGGCTTGAAAAAGCAGCAGGCCGGTAGCCCGAATACATAGAGTGAAGCTGTTGCCGCTCGCTGAACGTACCATGCCCGATGCCGTTACGACGGCGCGCGCGCGTTATATGGCAGCGCCCAGCCGGTGGCTGGCCGAGCTCGAACTCTGGTTTGCGCCGAATGCTGGCAAGACCCGCCTGATGCGTCACCGCCATCTTGGCCCGCTTGTCGTCCAGAAGCCGTTTCATCCGGAAAAGGATGGCACCTGCCATGTCTACCTGCTGCACCCGCCCGGCGGCGTCGCCGGTGGCGACGAGCTCGACATGCGCTTCCACCTGGCCGCCGATGCGCGCGCCGTGATGACAACGCCGGGTGCGACGAAATTCTATCGCAGCGAACACGGGGTGAGTACGCAGCGCGCCATCATCGATGTCGGCGCCGGCGCGGTCTGCGAATACCTTCCGCAGGAAACTATCATCTTCGACGGCGCCAATGCCGTCATCGACACCCGCGTCACCCTCGCCGAAGGTGCGACCTATGTCGGTTGGGACTTCATCTGCCTCGGACGCCCGGCCGCCGGGGAACGCTTTGAAAGCGGCAGCGTCAGCCAGCGGATAGAAATCATCCGTGATGGCAGGCCGATCTGGTTCGAACGCCTCAAGCTGCCAGGCGGATCGGATCTGGCCAACGCAACCCATGCGCTTGGCGGCAGGCCGACATGGGGTACGATGATGTATGCCGGACCGACAGCCGAGGACGCGGCCGAACGAGTCCGCGGCGTGATCGGGAGCCGGGGAGATGGTGTGTTTTCCGTGAGCCAGCTGGAGCAGGGCGTGGTGTGCCGCTATCTCGGCCCCCGCGTTTCCGACGGGAAGTCGCTCTTCGTCCAGGCGTGGGATGCGCTCCGGATGTCATGCCAGGGAAAGGCGGCCAGCGCGCCGCGCATCTGGGCAACATAGCAACAGTCGAGAGGGGGCCGCGATGGAGCTTTTACCGCGCGAGAAAGACAAGCTTTTGCTCTTCACCGCAGCTCTGGTGGCGGAGCGTCGCCTGGCCCGCGGCGTCAGGCTGAACTATCCGGAAGCGATTGCCTACATCTCCGCTGCCATCGTGGAGGGCGCTCGCGACGGCAGAACCGTGGCCGAACTGATGTCCTACGGCGCCACGCTCCTGAACCGCAATCAGGTCATGGATGGCGTGCCGGAGATGATCCACGACATTCAAGTCGAAGCGACCTTCCCCGACGGGACCAAGCTGGTCACCGTCCACAACCCAATTCCATAGGGGCGTGTCATGATCCCGGGCGAATTCATCCTCGAGGACGGCAATATCGAACTCAATGCCGGCCGTGAAAAGCGGTCGATCGACGTTGCCAATTCCGGCGATCGACCGATCCAGGTCGGCTCGCATTACCATTTCTACGAGACCAACACGGCCCTCTTGTTCGACCGTGCGAAGGCCAAGGGCTTCCGGCTCAACATTCCGGCCGGCACGGCCGTCCGCTTCGAGCCGGGACAGGAACGCACCGTCGAGCTGGTGGCGTTGGCGGGCGACCGTGTCGTCTATGGTTTCAACGCCAAGGTCATGGGAAAGCTGGAGGCTTGAGATGGCGACCATCACACGCGAAACCTACGCCTCGCTCTACGGACCGACGAAGGGCGACCGGGTCCGGCTTGCCGACACCGACCTGATCATCGAGATCGAGGAAGACCGCACCGTTTATGGTGACGAAGTCACCTTCGGCGGCGGCAAGGTCATCCGCGACGGCATGGGCCAGGGCCAGCGCAACGCCGCCGAGGTCGCCGATCTCGTTATCACCAATGTGATCATCCTCGACCACTGGGGTATCATCAAGGCCGATGTCGGCGTCAAGGACGGCCGCATCTCCGGCATCGGCAAGTCGGGTAACCCCGACATCCAGCCAGGCGTCGACATCGTCATCGGTCCGGGTACCGACGTCATCGCCGGCGAAAGCAAGATCCTCACCGCAGGCGGCATCGACACGCATATCCACTTCATCGCGCCGCAGCAGGCCGAGGAAGCGTTGGCGAGCGGCACCACGACGCTGGTCGGCGGCGGCACCGGCCCCTCGGTCGGCACGCTCGCCACCACGGTCACGCCGGGCCCCTGGTACATCCACCGGATGCTCGAGGCGATCGAAGATCTGCCGATCAATGTCGGTCTGCTTGGCAAGGGTAATGTCAGCCTGCCGGAACCGCTGCGCGAGCAAATCCGCGCCGGCGCGATCGGCCTGAAGCTGCACGAGGACTGGGGCACCACCCCGGCCGCGATCGACAACTGCCTCGCCGTCGCCGACGAGATGGACATCCAGGTCGCGCTGCACTCCGACACACTGAACGAGAGTGGTTTCGTCGCCGACACATTCGCCGCAATCAAGGGACGCGCCATCCACTCCTTCCACACAGAAGGCGCGGGCGGTGGCCACGCCCCGGACATCATCACGGCGGCCGGCCAGGAGAACATCCTACCCTCTTCGACCAATCCGACGCGGCCCTACACGATCAACACCATCGACGAGCATCTCGACATGCTGATGGTGTGCCATCATCTAAGCCCGCAGATCCCCGAGGACGTGGCGTTCGCGGAATCCCGCATCCGCAAGGAGACGATCGCGGCCGAAGACATCCTGCACGATCTCGGCGCCTTCTCGATGATGTCGTCGGATTCGCAGGCCATGGGCCGTATCGGCGAGACGACGCTGCGCTGTTGGCAGACGGCCCACAAGATGAAGGTGCAACGGGGCGCGCTGCCCGAGGATAGCGGGCGCAACGACAATTTCCGCTGCAAGCGCTACGTCGCCAAATACACGATCAACCCGGCCATCACTCATGGCTTCGCCCATGAGATTGGCTCGATCGAGGTCGGCAAGCGCGCCGATCTGGTGCTCTGGAAGTCGGCTTTCTTCGCCGTGAAGCCGTCGCTGGTGCTGATGGGCGGCATGATCGCCACGGCGCCGATGGGCGATCCGAACGCCTCGATCTCGACGCCGCAGCCGGTGCACTACCGGCCGATGTACGGCGTGCTCGGCCGTGCGCGCGGCAAGACCGGCGTTACCTTCGTGTCGCAGGCGGCGCTCGACGACAAAGTCGGCGACAAGCTCCAGCTCCAGAAGCAGCTGGTCGCGGTCAGGGGTACGCGCGGCGTCCGCAAGAAGGACATGATCCACAACACGCTGACGCCGAAGATCGAGGTCGACCCGCAGAACTACCAGGTGCGGATCGACGGCGAACTTATCACCTGCGAACCGGCCGACAGCCTGCCGATGACGCAGCGCTACTTCCTGTTCTGACGGGCCCTCAGCGGCAGCCAACAACCCACTAGACCGGAGGCGGCCGCGGGGTGTTTCTTTCCGGGAGAGAGACGTGACCCACATAGATTTGCCGCTCCAGGACCGATTCCGTGATCATCCGATGCTCGGCTTCGTCGACAGGAACCTGCGCGGCATCGGCCAGGTCGTGTTCCAGAACAACCCGCTCTCGGGATTGATCATCCTGCTGGCGCTGTTCTTCAACTCGTGGATCTACGGCACGATCTGCGTCCTCGGCGTCGTCGTGGCGACGGCGATGGCGATGCTGCTCAAGGCCGACAGGGGCCTGATCCGCGACGGCCTGTTCGGCTTCAACGGCGTGCTTGTCGCTCTCGCTCTCGTCGCCTTCACCAGCGCCGATTTCCGCACCGGAGCGGTACCGTCGCTGCACATGACAATCTACATCGTATTCGCGGCCGCCATGACGACGGTCGTGTTCCAGGCCCTTGCCACGCTGCTCGGGCCGCACAAGGTGGCGGCCTTGACCGCGCCCTTCGTCCTCACCGGGTGGCTATTTCTGTTCGCCGTGTTGAAGTTCACGGCGATCGAAGCCGGACCGCTGGCGAAGCCCGTTTCGCCCGACCAATACGACGCGGCGATAGTCTACGCACTGCCCACCTGGTACATGGGCATCGGCAACGCCATCGGGCAGATCTTCTTTCAGGACAACTGGATCACAGGTTACCTGATCATTGTCGGCATCGCCGTCAACTCCCGCATCTCGGCCGGCATGGCTCTCATTGGCGCCGGCGGTGCGGCGCTGGTCGCGGCCGTGTTCGGCGGACCGGAAGGCGCGATCCGCGACGGGCTCTTCGGTTACAACGCCGCGCTGACCGCGATCGCGCTCGGCGGCTTCTTCCTGGTCCTGACCTGGCGGAGTTTCGTCTACACGCTGTTCGGTATCGTCGTGACCACCTGGCTCTGGGCCTCAGTCGCGATCTTCCTGAAGCCGATCGGCATGCCGGTCCTGACCTCGACCTTCGTGCTCGTCACCTGGCTGATGTTGCTTGGCCAGTACGGCTTCAAGGTACTCATTCCGGTGTTGCCATCGGCCGCAACGACGCCGGAGGAAAATCGGCACCGTTATTTGTCGGGAATTGAAGACGGCAGCATCGGCCCTTCCCTCGGTGAGAAGTCAGCAACCTGAGAACATGCGTTTCAACCGCGCCGAATGCTCAGTGCGGATTATGTGACCGAGAATGGAGCTTCGCTGGTGGGACTGATTGCAATCCTTGTCGCGCTCGCACTGTTGATGTGGCTGGCCTATCGCGGATGGAGCGTCCTTCTTCTTTCGCCGGCTGCCGCGCTCCTTGCGGCATTGATATCGGGCGAGCCACTGTTAGCCAACTGGACGTCCACCTTCATGGGTGGCACTGCACGCTTCGTCGCGCAGTGGTTTCCGCTGTTCCTGCTTGGCGGCATTTTTGGGAAGCTGATGGATGATACCGGTTCCATCACTTCGATCGCGCGGTTCTTGACCGAACGACTCGGGGTTCAGCGAACGATGCTGTCGGTGGTTCTCGCTTCAGCGGTCGTAACCTATGGCGGCGTCAGCGTATTCGTGGCGTTCTTTGTGCTGGTCCCGATGACACGCGAAATGTTCAAGGCTGCGAACATCCCCGCGCGGCTGATGCCAGCGGCAATCGGATTGGGTGCCTTCACGTTTACGATGTCGGCCATGCCTGGCACTCCGTCGACGAACAATGCGATCCCGATGCCATACTTCGGAACGACAACCTTCGCCGCTCCCGGCCTGGGTATCATTGCTTCGATTATTACGCTGGCTTTCGGAATGTGGTGGCTCCAGCGTGCGGAAGCGAAGGCCCGGGCGGCTGGCGAAACATATGTGGACGATGCCGGCGCGGCTGCGATCACGGAAAAGGTGCGTGAACAGGCGACGTTAACCGGCGATTTCGATCCAGCGGAGCTGAGTCACGGCAAGCGCAGCGACGGCCATCCGCCGTTCATCTTCGCCGTCATGCCGCTGATTACCGTGATCGTTGTCAATTTCCTGATGGCGCTCGTTATTCTGCCCCGGATCGACTTTTCCTTTCTGGAAAGCGAGCCTTGGGGCATCAACGTCGGCTCGTCAATCGGCGTCTGGGCCGTTTTAATCGCGCTCGCCGCTGCGAATCTTGTCGTCATCGCCCTTAACATCGCGCGTTTTGGCAATCTCCGGGAAAGCCTGGATGCGGGGGCGAATTCGTCGGTACTGCCCATTCTGACGGTGGCAAGCCTTGTGGGTTTCGGCGCCGTGGTCGCGGCTTTGCCGGCATTTGCCGTCGTTCGCGACGCGGTTCTGGAAATTCCAGGCGGTCCACTTGTGTCCCTCATCGTCGCGATGAACACGTTGGCTGCCCTGACCGGCACGGCCTCCGGCGGCATGGCGATTGCTCTCGGAGCGTTGGGAAGCGAGTACATGCGCATGGCTGGGGAGTACGGAATCAATCCGGAGCTGATGCATCGCTTGACCACCATCAGCGCCGGCACGCTCGATGCGTTACCACATAATGGAACTGTCCTGCTCTTGCTCCAAATCAGTAAGCTAACTCATGCGGAAAGCTACTTCGATATGGTCATGACGGTGATCGTGAGCGTCATAATATCGCTGGTGGCGGTTTTCATACTGGGGTCCGTGTTCGGATCATTTTAGCGGTTTCATAAGGGAGACGAAAATGAGGAAAGCGGTTGTAACGGCGGCAGCGTTGACGTTTATCGCAAGTCCGGCCTTTGCCCACCTAAACCCCGCCGAACACGGCTCGTTTGCAGCGGGCTTTTCGCATCCGCTTTCAGGCGCGGACCATATCCTTGCCATGGTTGCCGTTGGCCTTTGGGCGTCCATGCTTGGTGGACGGGCCCTGTTTGCAGTTCCTGCGGCTTTCGTCGGCGTTATGCTGCTCGGCTTTGTGGCAGCACTTGTCGGCTTGCCGGTACCATTCGTGGAGCCCGTTATCCTGGCATCGGTGATCGTGCTGGGTTTTCTTGTCGCTCTAGCCCTGCCTCTATCGGCGGCTGCTGGCGCGATGATCGTGGGCTTTTTCGCCTTCTTCCATGGTCACGCTCACGGCGATGAAATCGGTGGCGCCACATTTCTTTCCTACGGTGCCGGCTTTGCTCTGGCGACAGCCTTCCTTCACGCCGCGGGAGTTGGTGTCGGTCTGGCCGCTGGCCGAACGATGGCCGGTCGGAAGGGACACCTCGCCATGCGCATTGCCGCTGGCGCTACCGCAGTTGGTGGTCTGATGCTGATGGCGGGATGATCTAGCTAGGCGGCCCCAGCATCACATCGAGCGCGCCATTGACGATCGCCTCGAGTTCCTTGCGCGGGGTCCGGGCGCGGGCGCGGACGGCGATGGTGTGGATAGTGGCGGAGGCGAGTTGCGCCAGCACGGCTGGATCGGCGCTCGCCGGCAACTCGCCCTTCTCTTTGGCGCGCCGGAAACAGGCTGCAAACGCCTTGTCGAGTTCGGCAAGGCCTTCCAGCACCATGGCGCAGATGTCGGGATCGGACACCGCCTCGGAGGCCGCAGTCATCACCGTGAAGCAGCCGCGCGGACCGGCGTCGCCGGACAAATAGATGTCGAGCGCCACGGCATAGATCCGTGCGAGGCGCTGGCGGATCGGAAGTTCGTCACGGAAAATGCCGGCCATGGCAGCACGCGCATCCTCGCGATAGCGCTGGTAGCTCTTGATGTAGAGTTCGCGCTTGTCGCCGAACGCGCCGTAAAGGCTCGGCCGGTTCATGCCGGTGGCGGCCGAGAGATCGTCGAGCGAGGTCGCGGCGAATCCCTCCTTGCGAAACAAGTCGAGCGCCTTGCCGAGCGCGACTTCGGGCTCGTAGGTGCGCGGACGGCCCCGGCGCCTGGGTGGCGCGGAGCCGTCGATCTTCGCCGCCGGCGGCTTTCTACTTTTTTGTACCATTTCGCAATAAATTCCTTGACCGGATTTATATTATGCGAGACGGTATGAAAATCAATGCCGCCGGACCGTCTTGCCGGCCGCGATTGATCAACCGCCAAGGAGACAACCCATGGATCTTTATTTCTCGCCGCTCGCCTGCTCGCTGGCGACCCGGATCGCCCTGTACGAGGCCGGCGCCGAGGCCAACTACCTCGAGGTCGATCCCAAGACCAAGATGGTGCAGAACGATGGCTCGGATTTTCGTGGCGTCAATCCGCTCGGGCTGGTGCCGACGCTGCGGACCGACGACGGGCTGGTGCTGACCGAGAACGCGGCCATCCTGCAATACGTCGCCGACCGTTTTCCGAACGCCGGCATCTCGGCCGCATCAGGCATGGAACGCAGCCGGCTGCATCAATGGCTGTGCTTCATCGGCACCGAGTTGCACAAGGGCCTGTTCGTGCCGGTGCTCGACAAGACGGCGCCCGCGGAGATGAAGTCGCACGTGCTCGGCAAGGGCCTTTCGCGTCTCGACTATCTCGACAACTACCTGAAGGGCCGCCAATTCCTGCTCGACCATTTCAGCGTGGCGGACGCCTACCTCGTCACCATCATCAACTGGACGATGGCAACGCCGCCGATCGAACTGGCGAAATGGCCGAACGTGAAGGCCTATCACGAGCGGCTGCGCACCCGTCCCAGCATTGCGAGGGCGATCGCCGAGGAGTTCGAACTCTACAAGGCCGAACTCGCGCGGCACAAGGCGGCGGCGTAAGATCTCTGAGTTCGTCGTCCCGGCGAAAGCCGGGACGACAGCGTATCAAAACGGACTCTTCCCCAGCCCCGGCACATCCGCGGGGCGCGGGCCCGGCGCCGGCCAGTGAAAGCGGCGATCCTTCCCGGCGATCGCGATGTCGTTGATCGAGGCTTCGCGCCGGCACATCAGGCCGTGCTCGTCGAATTCCCACTGCTCGTTGCCGTAGGAGCGAAACCATTGCCCGGCATCGTCATGCCATTCGTATTGAAAGCGCACCGCGATGCGGTTGCCGTCGAACGCCCAGAGATCCTTGATCAGGCGATAGTCGTGCTCCTTCGCCCATTTGCGCGTCAGGAACGCGACGATCGCGGGCCGGCCTTCAAAGACTTCGGAGCGATTGCGCCAGCGGCTGTCCTCGGTATAGGCGAGCGCGACGCGTTCGGGATCGCGTGAATTCCAGGCGTCTTCCGCCATGCGCGCCTTTTGCGCGGCGGTCTCTCTCGTGAACGGCGGAAGCGGTGGACGCGACATGGTGCCCCTCGGCGGCTGATGAGCGCGCAAATCTAGCGCTTCGCCTGATGGAGTCGATAGGCGCCGGCCTATCGGCTGATCACGATTCCAGATCGGCCTTCATCAGGAGCCGCAGCGATTTCGGGATCGGCTTTGCGCGTCCCTCGCTGATGAAGGCGACCCGCACCTCGGCCTTGACCAGCACCTCTCCGCCGCGCCGCACCTCCTGTGCCAGTGTGATCGAGGCGCCCTTCACCGCAACCGGCCATGTCACCACGTCGAGCACGTCGTCCATCCGCGCCGGGCGCATGAAATCGAGCCGCATCGAGCGGACCACGAAAGCGAAGCTGGACGATTCTTCGTGCGCCTGCTCGAACAGCGCATGCTGCTCGGCGCCCATCAGCCGCAGATGGTTGGTGCGCCCGCGTTCCATGAAGCGCAGGTAGTTGGCGTGATAGACGATGCCGGAAAAGTCCGTATCCTCGTAATAGACGCGGACCTGCATGTGATGGCGGCCGTCGCGGATCTCGCCGTCGAGGAAGAAAGTCATTCGAGTTGTTATCCTTGGCGCGCGACTAGAAACGACGGCGTGGCGGTGCATTTGCATCCGGCCCCGTGCCGCCCGCCTCTGCAAGTCTACGACCGGCTTCGCGCTCAACAAAGGCTTTCAATGCCGCTCGCACGGCAGCAGATTTTTCCGTGACGCCAACTAATCGCTGCACATTTGCAAACAACTGCTCGTCGATTGAAATTGTGATTCTCATCTCGGCTACCCCGGTCGTCGAGGAATATAGCCCGACCCGACGTGAGAGGCTACGCCACTGCCGGATGTGCCGCGCCCAGCGTCACCAGCACGATTTCCGGGGGAACGCCGAGCCGGAACGGCATCAGGCTGCAGCCGAGGCCGCCGGAGACAATGACATCGCAGTTCATGCGGATGTGGCCGTAGGCGAGCTGCTGCCCGGAGGGCGCGATCGGCGACCAGCCCAGCATGCGCACCTGCCCGCCATGGGTATGCCCGGAGAGTTGCAGCGACACGCGCGAAGGCGCGCGCCGAGCGACATCGGGCTCGTGCGCCATCAGGATCAGCGGTGCATCGTCGGTGACCTTTGCAAGCGTCGCGCCGAGATCGTCGACGCCGATGCGCTTCAGCGGCCTGAAGCGGCGCGCCGGCATGTAGGCGAGTTGATCGCCGAGGCCGGCCAGCCAGAACGGGTGGCCGTCCTTGCTCAGCCGCCTGGCATCGTTTTCGTAAACGGGAATGCCGACGGCTTCCAGCGCGCGGGCGGCGATCGTCGGCCCCTGCCCTTCGCGTTGCACGTTCTTGTCGTCCCACCAGTCGTGATTGCCGAGAACGGCGTGCACGCCGAGCGGCGCCCTCAATCCGGCGAGTGCACGCGCCCACTCACTGGCGGGAATGTAGCGTGTCACCTGGCGATGCCCGGCCACATAGTCGCCGAGCATGACGATCACGTCAGGCTTCAGCGCGTTGGTGCGCGCGACGATACCCTCGATGCGATCGAGCGACATCCAGGGATCGCAGGCGTGCAGGTCGGCGATCGCAGCGATCCTGAGCTGCAGGCCTGAGGGCCATTTCGGCGGCGAAACATGATAGCGCGCAACGCGAAGCCGCAGCACCGGCGCGCTGAACCCGTAGGCGGTGGTGGAGACGCCAAGCACGCCCAATCCACCCATGAACTTCAGAAAACGACGGCGTGACAGCATGTGATTTCAACCGTGATGCAGCGCAAGGATGTTGGCGGATTGAGCCCGAATTGCGGTACGTTTGTGCAGATCGTCTGCAGGCCTCCAGCAGCTTCCACCAGCAGCGCCTGTCAATTCTGTTAGTGCGCGGTTGCGGCGATCCGGTTCGAAGCGATCAATCGTCGCCGTTGCCGAACAACCCAAACTGCGCCGGGTCGCGCGCCGGCTCGGCGAGGCCGAGATGACGGAAGGCGTGCGAGGTGAGCAGCCGGCCGCGCGGGGTGCGCTGCAGGTAGCCGCACTGGATCAAAAACGGCTCGATGATGTCCTCGATGGCGTCGCGCGGCTCGGACAATGCCGCCGCCATCGTCTCGACGCCGACCGGTCCGCCGCCGTAGTTCATGGCAATGGTCGTGAGATAGCGCCGGTCCATGGCATCGAGGCCGGCGGCGTCGACCTCCAGCGCGCTCAGCGCGTGGTCTGCGATGGCGCGGTCGACGGAACTGGCATCCGCCGCGGAGGCAAAATCGCGCACGCGGCGCAGCAGCCGTCCGGCGATGCGAGGGGTGCCGCGGGCGCGGCGCGCGATCTCGTTGGCGCCGTCGGGCGTCATGCCGATATTGAGCACGCGGGCGCCGCGGGTGACGATTTTTTCCAGCTCTTCCTCGGTGTAGAAATTCAATCGCACCGGAATGCCGAAACGGTCGCGCAGCGGGTTGGTCAACAACCCTGCGCGCGTGGTGGCGCCGACGAGGGTGAATTTGGCAAGCTCGATCTTGACCGAGCGTGCCGCGGGTCCCTCGCCGATGATGAGGTCTAGCTGAAAGTCCTCCATCGCGGGATAGAGCACTTCCTCGACCGCCGGGCTGAGACGGTGGATCTCGTCGATGAACAGGACGTCGCGCTCTTCGAGATTGGTCAGCAGTGCAGCGAGATCGCCGGCCTTGGCAATCACGGGGCCTGAAGTGGCGCGAAAGCCGACGCCGAGTTCGCGCGCGACGATCTGCGCCAGCGTGGTCTTGCCGAGGCCCGGGGGCCCCACGAACAGCACGTGGTCCAGCGCCTCGCCGCGCTTGCGCGCCGCCTCGATGAAGATCGAGAGATTTTTCCGCGCCTGTGCCTGGCCGACGAATTCGGACAGCGATTGCGGGCGCAGCGCGGTGTCGCCGACGTCATCGGAGCGGCGCTCGGGAGTGACGATGCGGGAGGGCGTGTTCAATCGTTGCCCCGCTTGTACTTGTTGGGCAGCAGTTCGCCGATGCTGACGACCTTCGGCGCTTTGCCGTTGTCGGGGACGATGACGCGGGCGTTGGCGTCATAGTCGTGGATCAGTTCGCGGCAGATGCCGCAAGGCGAGACCACCGCGATCTTGCCGGGCTCCCCGGGCTTGGGGTGACGCACGGCGACGATGGTTTCGATGCCGTGGTCGCCGGTTTCGGTGATGGCGCGGCCGATGGCGATCGCTTCGGCGCAGACCGCGATGCGGCCGATATAGGCGTCGATATTCACGCCGGTGACGATACGGCCGTCGCGGGTCCGCATCGCCGCACCGACCTCCTGCCACCGGTTGCGGTAGCGCTGGCTGATGGCCTCGGTGGCGATGGCGATCAGCTCTTCGTCGTTTTTACTCAGCATGGTGGAGAACAAATTCCTCAGTCAGTCGGTGGCCGGCCGGCGGCAGTCTACTTCGCCAGCTCCTTCAGGCCCAGCCGGATCAGTTGCGCGGTTTCCGCATTTTCACCCGCGTTGCGCGAGGCCGATGCGATGGCGGCGGCCGCCTGCGGCTGGCCGTAGCCGAGATTGACCAGCGCGGAAATCGCATCCGTGACCGGGCGCGGCGCGCGCTGATCGTCGATCGCGCCGGCGAGATGCACGACGGCCGGATCGACATTGGCAAACGCAGGCGCCTTGTCCTTCAATTCGGTGACGATGCGCTCCGCGACTTTCGGGCCGACGCCGGGCGTGCGCGACACTGCGGCCTTGTCGCGCACCGCAATCGCGTTGGCAAGTTCGGCCGGCGGCAGCGTCGAGAGCACGGCGAGCGCGACCTTGGCGCCGACGCCCTGCACCGTCTGCAGCAGGCGAAACCATTCGCGTTCGAGATCGCTGCGGAAGCCGAACAGCCTGATCTGGTCCTCGCGCACATGGGTCTCGATCGACAGCACCGCGGCCTCGCCGGGCGATGGCAGCGCCTGCAGCGTGCGCGACGCGCAATGCACCTGATAGCCGACGCCGCCGACGTCGAGGATCACGTAGTCCTCGCCGTAGGAATCGATCAGACCCTTGAGTTTGCCGATCATAGGCTGGCGACCCTCAGCCGCAGCGCCACGCCGCCGCGATGGTGCGCGTGCGTGATCGCGATCGCCAGCGCGTCGGCGGCATCGGCCGAGTTCGGCTCGGCCTTCGGCAGCAGGATCTTGAGCATGACCGCGACCTGGTTCTTGTCGGCATGTCCGGCGCCGACCACGGTCTTCTTGACCTGGTTGGGCGCATATTCCGCAACCGATATGCCGAACATTGCCGGCGCCAGCATGGCGACGCCGCGCGCCTGGCCGAGCTTCAGCGTGGCGACGCCGTCCTTGTTCACGAATGTCTGCTCGACCGCGGCCTCCGCCGGCCTGAAATCGCCGAGGACCGCGGCAAGCCCCTCGTGAATGGCCAGCAGGCGGCGGGCCAACGGCAGATCGCCCGGCGGCTCCACCGAACCGCAGCCGACAAAGGCGAGGCGGTTGCCCTCGGTCTCGATCACGCCCCAGCCGGTGCGGCGCAGGCCGGGATCGATGCCGATGATCCGGACGGGTTGGCGAATCGATTGAGGTGTCATGGCGTAGTGATAACGCCAGAGCGGGGTGAACGAAACATAAAGAGAACGGAAATCCCCTACTGTGGGATCGCCGTGCCACACGCTCCCATGTCATCCCCGCCACCGGGTCGGCCGAATGGCCGCCCGATGACAGGCTCCGGCGGGGATCCAGTACGCCGAGACTTCTCGAACCTGACCCGGGCCTCTGGAATACTGGATCGCCCGGTCAAGCCGGGCGACGACAGCGGAGTGTGGAGAGGCCAAATCACCCGCCCATCCTGGCGACCAGCGCGTCGGAAATTTCGAAATTGGCATAGACGTTCTGCACGTCGTCGTGCTCATTCAAAAGGTCCATCAGCTTCAGCAACTTCTCGCCCGTGTCGTCGTCGACGGCGACCGTGTTCTGCGGCTTCCAGGTCAGCGCCGCCTTGCGGGCTTCGCCGAATTTCGCTTCCAGCGCCTTGGCGACCTCGCGAAAGGTTTCCTGCGAGGCGTAGATCTCGTGGCCGCTTTCGCTTGATATCACGTCGTCGGCACCGGCCTCGATCGCCGCGTCCAGCATCGCATCGTCGGAGGCGACGCTTGAGTCGTATTCGATGATGCCGGTGCGGTCGAACATGAAGGCGACCGAGCCGGTTTCGCCGAGATTGCCGCCGGACTTGGAGAAGAAGGAACGGATGTCGGAGGCGGCGCGGTTACGGTTGTCGGTCAGCGCCTCGACGATCACGGCAACACCGCCGGGGCCGTAGCCTTCGTAGCGGATCTCGTCGTAGTTCTCGCCTTCGCCGCCGGTCGCCTTCTTGATGGCGCGCTCGATATTGTCCTTCGGCATGTTCTCCTGGCGCGCCGCGATCACGGCCGCGCGCAGCCGCGGGTTCATCGCGGGGTCCGGGGTTCCGAGCTTGGCCGCGACGGTGATTTCCCGCGCCAGCTTGCCGAACAGTTTCGATTTCTGGGCATCCTGCCTGCCCTTGCGGTGCATGATGTTCTTGAATTGGGAATGGCCGGCCATGCAGGGCTCTCTGGGGTTCGTCCGGGAAGAAATGGGGGTGAATCGCGGCCTTATAGGCTGCCAATCCGGCGAAATCAAAGATTTGCGGCCGGCCCGGCTACTAAAGTAGCTCCCGTCCGCCGGAATATCAGCCAGATGTTAACCCTGATTTCATGCCCGGATGAGAGGATGTTCCACCCTTCCTCAACTTCCAAGAGATGCCATGGCGCTCGGATTGTTCAAGAAGCAGGTGCCGCAAACCACCGCGCCGGCCGCGGAAGCCAAGGCTGCGCAGGCTCCGGCCGCGATCCAGACCGCCGAGGGCGATTCGGCCAGGGAGATTCTTGAACTCCTGGATCTCGAACTCGGCGCGATGATCCGCCAGCTCGAGCGCGCGGCCAATTCGGTTGCGGGCGGCGCCGAGTCGACCGCGGCGACACTTTCCACCATCCGCAGGCGCACCGATGCCCTCACCGGCCGCACCGCCGCCGCGCAACGCACAGCGACGACCTTCTCGCATGCCGCCGACAAGTTCACGCATTCGGCGCAGGGGATCGGCTCCCAGGTCCGCGACGCCGGCAAGCTCGCCGACCAGGCCGGCGAGGCTGCGCGCGAAGCCAGCGCGAATGTGGATCGCCTGCGGGAATCCTCGGCGGCGATCGGCAATGTCGTCAACCTGATCGCGCAGATCGCGCGGCAGACGACACTGCTGGCGCTGAACTCCACCATCGAGGCGGCGCGCGCCGGCGCGGCCGGGCGCGGTTTCGCCGTGGTCGCCACCGAGGTGAAGGCGCTGGCGGTGCAGACCCAGGACGCCACCAAGGAAATCACCAGGAAGATCGAGGCGCTGCAGCGCGACGCCGCGGGCTCGGTCGACGCCGTGCACCGCATCTCGCAGGCGATCGAAGCGATCCGTCCGGTGTTCGAGAACGTCAACGGCGCGGTCGCCGAGCAGAACGCAACCACCGGAGAAATGGCCGACAACGCGGCTTCCGCCTCCGGTTTCATCGCCTCGGTCGGCGACAGCGCCACTGAAATCGACAGTGCGGCCAGGGAAGCCGAGACGCACGGCGAAACCGTCGCCAGGGCCGGACGCGCCGTCACGACTTTCGCGCAGAAGCTGAAGTCGCGCTGCGCCGTGCTGCTGCGTCAGGGAGAGAAGGAAGGCGACCGCCACGAGCGCCGCAAGGACGAAAGGCTGCCTTGCAGCCTCAAGATCGAGATCGCCTCGCCGCGCGGGACGATAACGGCACCGGTCTATGAAATTTCCCGGGGCGGCATCCTGGTCAGCGGGGGAGAAGCGGAAGCGCTGGCGCAGGGCCAGAGCTTCAATGCTGTTCTGGAGCATGTCGGCGCCTGCCGGATTCGCATCATCCAGCGGTCGAAGGCCGGCACGCACGCGCAGTTCGATCGGCCGGATCCGGCGCTGATGGATAAGATCGAAGACAGGCTGTGGTCGATCCAGGACGACAACACCGAAGCCGTCACCCGCGCCATGGAAGCGGGCACCGCGCTGGCGAAGATCTTCGAGAACGGCGTGGCGAGCGGCGCGATCTCGATCGAAGACATGTTCGACACCGACTATGTCGCGATACCGGGCAGCAATCCTGTGCAGTATCGCACCAGGATGCTGGACTGGGCCGATCGCGCCTTGCCGCCGTTCCAGGAAGCGTTCCTCGCCAGGGACCCGCGGATGGCGTTCTGCGCGATGATCGACCGCAACGGCTATCTGCCGGTTCACAACAAGATCTATTCGCACCCGCAGCGGCCCGGCGACGTCACCTGGAACACAGCCAACAGCCGCAACCGCCGCATCTTCGACGATCCGGCGGGTCTTGCCGCCGGACGCAACCAGCGCGCCTACCTGATCCAGAGCTATGCCCGCGACATGGGCAACGGCAACACCGTGATGATGCGGGAGATCGACGTGCCGGTCCGCGTCAAGGGCCGCCACTGGGGCGGCTTCCGCACGGCTTACCGGCTGTAATCACGTACATTTCATCCGGTTGGAATGTTACTTCGGGCACTCCGGGCTGCCTCGAGAGAGCGCAGCGCAACGGCCCGTGCAAGGCCAGTCGGTGTAACCGGCGTTATCGCAAATGCACAGTTATCGGCACTCCAGCCGAGCTCCGGGCTTGGCATCGTCGGTCTTCGTGAACCTTCGCCGCCCGAGTTCGTTGTAGCCTGAGTCAGAATCCGGGCTTGAGGAATCCAGCCTCTTCTTTGCGCACGACAAGCAGGCCGGCGAAAGTCATCGTACTGACGCGTGGACATGACATCCCCAGGCGGAAAACCAGGCGGAGATGAAAATGACGCACCCTGGCACAGCGGATCCCAACGGGCCGATCGCCGCAGCACCGGAGAAAATCCCGATAACGCTCACCGTCAACGGCGCAGAGGTAAAACTCACGGTCGCGCCGTGGACGACGCTCCTTGATGCGCTGCGCGACCATCTTGACCTGACCGGCACCAAGAAGGGCTGCGACCACGGCCAGTGCGGCGCGTGTACCGTGCTCGTCGAGGGACGGCGGATCAATTCCTGCCTGACGCTGGCAGTGATGCGGGAAGGCGACGACATCACCACCATCGAAGGCCTTGCGCGCGGCGGTGAGCTGCATCCGCTGCAGCAAGCCTTCATCGATCACGATGCATTTCAGTGCGGTTATTGCACATCGGGACAGATCTGCTCGGCCGCCGGGCTGATCGCGGAAGGCAAGGCGAAGACCGCCGATGAAATTCGCGAACTGATGAGCGGCAACATCTGCCGCTGCGGCGCCTACCAGGGCATCACCGAGGCGGTGCTCGAGGCGCGCCGCGTCCTCGCCGAGCGCGACGGCGCCGACAGCGACCGGAGGGCGGCATGAACCGCTTCGACTATCTCCGCCCGGCGAGCCTCGCCGAGGCGGTCGCCGCCGCCGCCGAGCCCGGCTCGGCCTACCTCGCCGCCGGCACCAACATGCTCGACCTGATGAAGGTCGGCGCGGCGCGGCCGCGGCGTCTGATCGACATCGGCCGGCTGCCGGGCCTCGACGCCATCGCGTGGGACGGCGACGGCGGCGTGCGCGTCGGCGCGCTCGTCCGCAATGCCGACCTCGCCTACGACGACCGCTTCGCACGG
>JAFAGM010000123.1 GCA_023422775.1 Pseudomonadota bacterium | reverse complement strand
CCACGGCAATCGGATATCATCAGGGCCAGCGGTCATAGCGCCGCACCGAAAGGCCGGACATATGACCGCTGCAGACCAAATCGTTCGTAACGTCAAAAAATGCTTGCCAATAGGGGCCGTCCACATAGGACGTGTGAACTCGTTCACAGCCAGTTGCGGCCATCCGGTACATAACGTGGGCCGCAAAGGGCACACGCCATGACCCAACCTGCGAAACGCGTACCCACGTGGCTGACGATTGACGTCCTGGTGATCGTCATATCGATCGCGATCATCGCGATCGGAATCGGGATCGGCCTTGCTCCCTGACCACGAACCTGGAGCGCTCGGGCCAAAGCGACCCATCGGCTTGCTACCGCTTTGCGGATCGGTCTCGTCCCCCCGTTACCGGAATTGGTACATCCGGACTGCCGGCTTTCCAAACAATCCCGTTTTCATAACATCGCGGATGCGAAAATTGCTCACGCGCTGCGGAACGTTTAGCCGACGATCGCGGGATAGCGATCTGCAAGTGGAACGGGGTGATCATGGACGGCCGCTTTTCACGACCGGTGGAGTATCAGGCAGAAAGTCCAACGCGCCGGCATTTGCCGGAAGAAAGACCGAAGGCTGTATCCAGCCTCAAAAGACCACGACTGACACGAGGCTTTCCGATGTGGGCATTTCTCGCGATCAAACCTCGCGCCGGGAGGAACTCGCGGGCGTACCCGAGGAAATTTTCGATCAAGAGATCATGAGCCCGGCTGGCAGGTTGCGGCAAACGCAAGCACCCATTGCGGGAAACGGAAACTCGGCAGCGACCAGCTACCGCGGGTTCCTGGCCTTCTTCTCTGCCGGCCTTTTGAAGGTGACGCCGAGCTTTTCACCGTTCACCCAGGCCAGTTCACAGCGCCGGAACGCCAGCCCGGTAGACGACAACAACAGAAAGAATTCCTTGAGCGGCAAACCCTTGATCGAACTCTCGACGGAGAGTTTCGCTCCGGTATCCGACACGTCCTCGATGACGCAAGACCGGCGCCAGGTGCCGTCGATCGCCATCATGTGGGCGTCATACCCCCGCTCGAATATGACCCGTCGTGACTTGCGCTGCTCCATGAGGCCTCATCAACATCCGCATAAATCGACCTCAGTATGAGTTCGCCACACCAAGGCCGACTGATCGATCCCCGGTCGTGCCAGGGGGGTATGACGAACGTAATTCAAATAGTTCAAATGCGCGCTAATCGAGCTATCGGTTTTCAGCAACGCTTGATTGATAGCAGGTCCTGCAACCGAACCACCATTTCGGCGGTTGGCGTTGCGGGAGAGCGAACCAAGTCACGGCGCCATGACCGATCTCGCCTTTTCACCAGCGACGACGACGCAGCGTTTGGTTAATGGCCGCTTACCTGGCGTGGTCGCGCCGCGGGCAATTCCTGGAAATCAGGTCGGCGCAATCCTGTCTGCAAGAGATTGAGGCGGGCCGCCTTGCGCGATCAGCATGCTTGCCGAGAAGCGCGGGCTTGCGTTACCCTCTTGGCTGAGGCAGTTTGCCGCTAGGTTATCCCCGCGAAGTCTGCCCACGATCTTCGCCAGTTCCGGACGACCGTGTTACGATCTCCCGCGAGTTCTGGGCAAGAGCAGTGGATGTTCTGGACAGGTTTTGGTTTTGCTGTATGTCTCGCGGTCACGTTTACAGCAGTATTCTTTCAGGAATGGCTTCAGCGGTCGGCTTTCATTGCAGCTTTTTCCCTCGCGCAGCGTGAAAGACTTTGGGGTTTCGAGGCTGTCGAGGGTGACTGGCGCGCATTCCGGGACTTATCGTCCTAGAAGGACCCCACCGAAGAACGACCGCAGCAAATCCGTGCACTGTCGCTTGGAGGGGCGGGAGTTCACGTCCACGCGAGCTACCAGGGGCTCTCCTCTCCAGGTGCGGAATACCAGAAAGTCTGCAGAGCAATGTTGAGGAAGGCTAGGAAGCAAATCAAGCAGCTTCTGGGACCTGCCATTCGCCAGTACCAGTCTGGTGGGTTCGAGCCGACGCCTGCGCACTGGGGACTGACTGTGACGCCGACAGGCCACCTGGCCAGCGACGGTGTTAGCCTGCCTTCACTGCGTGAGAAGTGGGGTTCACCGCTACACGTCGTGCTTGCCCGGCGGCTCCGGGAGAATGCGTCGGAATTTCTCGCTATCAACGAGGCGGGCCGCACGCGAGCGGAAATCTACTATTCCTACAAAAGCAATCCTGTCCCCGGCGTGCTTCAACTGCTGCACAGCCTTGGCATCGGGGCAGAGGTCATTTCCGAGTATGAACTCTGGCTGGCCTTGAAACTCGGCGTACCGGCCGATCGCATCGTCTTCAACGGGCCGGCGAAATCAATCGCCGCCATTCATGAGGCGGTTGCACAGGATCTCCTTCTGCTCAACGTCAACCACCGCGAGGAGATTGACGTCGTCGCCAAGGTCGCGCGCGCGCTGGGCAAGCGCCCTCGTATCGGCATACGTGTCGCCGCTTCCTCGGGATGGAGCGGGCAGTTCGGGCTGCCTATCGACCAGGGCGAAGCGTTTGCGGCCATCAAGCAGGTGCACGAAAGCAGCGCATTGCAGTTCACCGCAATCCACTGCCATGTCGGCGGCATGGTACGCAACTCGCAACAGGTGCTTGGATACGTCGGTGAGGTGCTGGCGCTTGCCGATCGGGTGAGAAACGAGCTGGGCGTCGAATTGGCGATTCTCGATTTCGGAGGAAGCCTGGCGACGCCGACCGTGGCCGGGATTTCGGAGTTCGACCGAAAGCTATCCATGGCGTTTCAAGCGCCCGTTCCGGCACCCGTACCCGACGCCACGATGCGCATCCGCGAGTATGTGCGGTGTGTCGTCGAGAAGGTGGAAGCCCATTACGCAGCGGCCGCGAGACCATGTCCCCGGGTTTTCTTCGAGCCCGGGCGCGCGATGACCGGTGACGCCCAGATTCTCATCGCAAGCGTGCTATCGCTCAATGCGAGCGGCCCCAGTCCCGGCTGGGCCATTCTCGATGCGGGAATCAACCTTGCCGAACCCACGCGATCCGAATTTCACAACATCCTTCCTGCATCCCGGATGCACCACGAACGTGACCTGGGATACCGGCTCGCCGGTCCTATTTGCAGTCCCGGTGACGTACTGTCGTGGTCAGCCCTTCTACCGGAACTGGCGATCGGCGATGCTCTTGCGATCATGGACGCCGGGGCATACTTCGTGCCGTTTGCAACTTCCTTCTCCTTTCCTCGTCCGTCTATCGTGATGGTCGATGGTTCGGACGTTCATCTACTGCGCCGCGCGGAGACGTTCGAGGACATCATTGCTCTGGACCGGGTAGAGCAACCGACGACCAGCGAGAAACGCCGGACCTTGCAATGATTGGTCAGTTCTGATGCGGCATCCCGATGGCGCGCGAGTTCCTATGGTCCTGTGCAATGCCAGCTACTTTGGCACAGTCGCAGCCATACGCTCCCTGGGTCGCGCCGGCATCCCGGTGGTGGCGGTCGACGATTGGCTGCTGAGTACCGGGCGACGCTCCCGTTATTCGAAGTCCTACCTCAGTTCTCCGCCCTTCGACTCCGCCGATTGGCCGGACTGGCTGCTGGCAATGGGCCGGGACGGGATTCGCCGGGCGATTTACGCGACAAGCGATGCCGTTTCCTTTGCACTTGCGGATCGGCGGGAAGAGTTGAGCTCCGTTTTCGATCTTTATCAGCCAAGCCTCGAAACAATGATGTGCATTCTCGACAAGGGATCGCTTCACCAGCATGCGCATGCGGTCGGCATCGAGACGCCGGAAACATGGCTTCCGCAATCCGCCACCGAGGCTGACAGGATTGCTCGCGAGCTGGGAGCTCAAATCGTTGCCAAGCCACGCTCGCAACTTTGCGCCAGCAGCGGCGCGAAGGGGATGCTGATAGATTCCGCCGTAGCGAAACACGGCAGTGTTTATGACAGGCTGTTCAGGCATTTTGGCTTGAGCAACGCTTTCACGAAGCGGTTTCCCGAAATGGCGATGCCGATGTTGCAGCGATACTATCCCGGGTCAGCGAAGGAAGTTTACTCACTGTCGGGATTTCGCGACATGTCCGGCTCGCATGTCGCCATGCGGGCTGCAATGAAGATACTGCAACTTCCCCGCCGCCTCGGCATCGGCGTGTGCTTTGAGGAAGCCGAGGTGATTCCGGAGCTTGCCCAGCAAACGATTCGGCTGTGCGAGCGCATTGGATATTACGGAGCCTTCGAGCTGGAGTTCGTCGTCGTACAGGAGCGAATGCTTCTGATCGATTTCAATGCACGATTCTACAACCAGCTTGCGTTCGATATAGCACGCGGCATGGATCTTCCAGGATTGGTCTATGCCGGCGCGACCGGTGCAACCGGAGAACTGGAGCGGTTGATTTCCCAAGCTGCGTTGCGGGACAAGGAGCAGTCGCTGGCTTTCTGCCACGGCTTCAACCTATCCCTGTCAGTTGCCGCGCAGCAAATATTCAAAAGGATGTCCAGAGAGGAGGCCACTCGCTGGCGAGAGTGGCGCAAGACGTACGAGGGCCGCGTCGTCGATGCCATTCACGATTCCGACGACCCGCTCCCCGCGGTCTTCGACGCCGCCTGGCGCGTCGGGCAGTACATGCGCTATCCGCAGAAGTTCTTTGCCGAGATGGCATTCAAACAGACACATATCTAGCTTGCTAGTCCTGTGGGCGCGGCAGTCTCCGGGTGTCGCCTCGATCCGCAAAGTGGTTGGGACATCGTCTCGTCGGGCCGGCGCTGCCACGTGGTGCATTACATCCGGCCTAAGCGGCGGGAACGCCTTCGTAGAAGAGCCAGTTGTACCGGCCGCGGATCGATTCTTCATAGCGCCGCAGGTGTAGCCAGGGAAACGCCGCGAACATTTCCGCGACCGACGATACGGCATGGGTGTAGGTCAGGTACGCGACGACGATCCGCCGCGGCGGAACACTCCGGGTCGCGGAGAGGCCGGCGAAGACCGCTGCACTGATCGCCGGATCGAACGGGTGATACATGTGGATCAACAGGTTGCCGGGAGGCATCCTGAACGTTCGAACATCGGTATTTTCCACGGTGATTGCGCGGACCTGTTCCGACGACGGTCTGAACCGATCGACGTTGCGTCTGGCGATCGTGGCGAGGTCGGTCGATATCTCGACCCCCACGATCTTGCGAAACGGTCGTCGCGCGGCGACCAGCAGCACACGCCCCTTGCCGCAACCGAGGTCGACGAACGAATATTCGCGGGGGTCGGCGCCGATCCGATCGAGCATCCAGGACGTCACCCGCAGCGGCGACGGGAGATAGCGGATAGCAAGCTTGCGGGATTCGGCATTGCCGATGCCGAGATCGCCCGGCTCGACCGAGCCGGCGGTGTCCGTGCCATGCAGCGCATCGAACTCCTTGTCGGATTCAGGCGCGTCCGGCCCGTTCGCAAGCTCGGCCATGGCGGCTCGCCAGCCGAGACACTCGAAGCTGTAGCAAACGCGCCGCAGCCGACCAGGTCGCATCGGCGCAGTCTCAGGCATGTGGTTTACTGCCGTCTCCGTCGTGCTGTTGTCAGCCAAGCCATAGCCCCCACTATCAGCGCCTATGCCGGACTTTTTGCCCGGGATAACTTTCATCCCAGGTATGGTTTGACCCGATAGCTGCCACCACCAACACGGCATAGTGCCGCATGCCCTTCAAGGCGGCAGCAGGCACCGGAATCGACCGCGTCGCGCGCCGATCCTGACGCTATCAAGGCCGCCAAGGGGCGCCATAGAAATTTTGTGGAAACAGCCCACTTGGCCGAAGGTAGGGCACCCGGATCATTGAAGAAGATGGTGGGCGCGACAGGGATCGAACCTGTGACCCCTACCATGTCAAGGTAGTGCTCTCCCGCTGAGCTACGCGCCCTGGAATGGAATGACCAGGTCATCCCGCTCCAGCTTTGATCGTATTGGGTGGGGTCCGTATATCGGCTCCAAAGCGCCCCCGCAAGGACGCCTCGCAGTAATTTCTGACGCGATTTCGCGCGAAACCGGTGCCGTTCAGGCCGCCAGCATCTTGTTTACTTCGCTGACCAGTTCGCGCAGGTGAACCGGCTTGGCCAGCACCTTGGCGTTCTTGGGCGCTTCCGAATCGGAATTCAGGGCCACCGCGGCAAAGCCGGTGATGAACATGATCTTGATGTCGGGGTCGAGTTCCGAGGCGCGGCGCGCCAGTTCGATGCCGTCCATTTCCGGCATCACGATATCGGTAAGCAGCATCTCGAACGGCTCCTCGCGCAGCCGCTGATAGGCCGACATGCCGTTGTCGTGGGGCGAGACCTGAAACCCCGCGTTTTCCAGCGCCTTAACCAGGAAGCGGCGCATGTCGTTGTCGTCTTCGGCGAGCAGGATCTTGTGCATGGCGGTCAGTCGTCGCATCCGGCTTGGAGGATCATTGGCACACTAAGCCTGACAGAGGGTAAATTTCGGGTGAAAGGTAACGGCGTCTTGGCAGTAGCGGGCGGCGCAATCTATGTAGCTGATGGTACCAAGATAGAACAAGGCGGCGGTTTTCAGGCGTTTGCGACACCTTCCAGGCAACCTCGGGCTTTTTTCACTTGGCATAATGATTGCGATTACGGACAATGCATCCCTACAGAACTCCCTCCTCCGGCAGAATCGGTTGCGAGATCAATCGTCTCCAAGGGAAAGCGGACATTCAAGGGACGGCGCCCGACGATGACCCAGTTTGATGGCGAACTGTCGCCTCCGTTCGAGATCGTGGAGCCTTCGCACTGGCGGGCGCCCATCATCTTCAATTCGCCGCATTCCGGCTCGGTCTATCCTCTCGAATTCCTCAACGCCTCCCGGATCGACCTCGCTGCGCTGCGCCGCTCCGAGGATTCGTTCATGGACGAGCTGATCGGCGATCTCACCGCGCGCGGCTTTCCGACGGTTCGGGTCAACTTCCCCCGCTCCTATGTCGACGTAAACCGCGAGCCCTATGAACTCGATCCGCGCATGTTCACCGGCCGGCTGCCGAGCTTTGCCAATACGCGCTCGATGCGGGTCGCCGGCGGTCTCGGCACCGTCCCGCGCGTGGTCGGCGACGGGCAGGAAATCTACCGCGAGCGGCTTTCCGTCGACGATGCGCTGGGACGCATCGAGGCCCTCTACAAGCCGTATCACCGGGCGCTCCGGCGATTGATCAACAAGGCCCATCAGGCGTTCGGCGCCGTCATTCTGGTGGATTGCCATTCGATGCCGTCGGTCGGCGTTTCGCGCGACGAGCCGCGAAGGCCCGATATCGTGATCGGCGACCGCTACGGCACCAGTTGCGCCAGCCTGCTGCCCGATGTCGTCGAGGACATCATGAGCAGGCTCGGCTACTCGACCGGCCGCAACAAGCCCTATGCCGGCGGCTTCATCACCGAGCATTACGGCAACCCGGCCAGCGGCTTGCATGCCGTGCAACTCGAACTCAACCGCGCGATCTACATGGACGAGCGCCGCCGCGAGCGCGGTCCCCGCTTTGCGCAGGTGCGCGCCGACTTCGCTGCGCTCGCCGATGCGCTGGCGCAGGTGCCGCTCGGCGACCTCGGGCCGTTCCAGGCGGCGGCGGAATAGTCCGATCGTCCGCAGCCACCGCGCTCACGCGCACGCCCTCGTGGAGAGCGCACGCAGAGCCCAGGCAAAAAAATGTCGAAATCAACCCCATGCAAAGTACAGGTCCGCCGACTTGAAGCGCGGCCTGTCCGACAACCCAGATCAAAGAAAAAAGGGCCGCTTGAATGAACAAGCGGCCCAAGTCTAGGGAGGAAACGCCCAAGGAGGGCAGCGATAGCGCGAGGCGCTACCGCACCGCAACA
This sequence comes from Pseudomonadota bacterium, assembly GCA_023422775.1. Classification (GTDB taxonomy): domain Bacteria; phylum Pseudomonadota; class Alphaproteobacteria; order Rhizobiales; family Xanthobacteraceae; genus Bradyrhizobium. The sequence continues at coordinate 105,230 of JAFAGM010000123.1, read as the reverse complement.
ATATGCGGCCGCGCTGCACAAAACGCAAGTGTTTTCGGATCTTTTCCGTCGCAATATGGAACAGGCTGGCAGATCGGCAACACTCCCGAAATATGGGATATATGCAAATATTATCAGTTACTTATGGAATTGACCGACCTCGACCAAACCACGCCGCAGTGCTGGTATGCCAAAAGCTCGCAACTTCGTGATGGACGGACTAACCAAAAATCCACGCTTAAACGAAGCGTAGCGAAAGACGATTCGAAAGCATATTGCTCAAGAGGCTGCGAATAACCCGCCGTTGACCGTGCGCGGCAGCCCGGATTGGGCTAGGCAAGAGGCGGTATCTTCTCTTCCGGTAGGGACAGCCGTGACGGTCATCGATTTCACAGCCTTCATCGGCCGCCTTGCCACCACATCCGGCGAGACCATCCTGCCGTTCTTTCGGACCTCGCTCTCGATCGACAACAAGAGCGCGAGCGATTTCGATCCGGTCACCGAGGCCGACCGCGCCGCCGAGGCGGTCATGCGCCGCCTGATCAAGGCCAACTTTCCCCAGCACGGCATCGTCGGCGAGGAATTCGGCAACGAACGCGAGGACGCCGACTATGTCTGGGTGCTGGATCCGATCGACGGCACCAAATCCTTCATCGCCGGCTTTCCGATCTGGGGCACGCTGATCGCGCTGCTGCACAAGGGCACGCCGGTGTTCGGCATGATGCACCAGCCCTATATCGGCGAGCGCTTTTCCGGGGACTCCGGCTCGGCGCATTATTCCGGTCCGTCGGGCGAACGCCGGCTCACCGTGCGGCGCTGCGCCTCGCTGAAGGAAGCGACCTCCTACACCACCAGTCCATTGTTGATGAACGCCGCCGATCGCGAAGCCTTCGGCCGGGTCGAGAACGAGGTGCGGCTGACGCGCTATGGCGGCGACTGCTATTCCTACTGCATGCTGGCAGCCGGCCACCTCGACCTCGTGATCGAGACCGAACTCAAGCCCTATGATATCGCGGCCCTGATCCCGATCATCACCGGCGCCGGCGGCGTCGTCACCAACTGGGAGGGCAAGCCTGCCCAGAGCGGCGGCCGCATCATCGCCGCCGGCGACCCGCGGGTGCACGAAGCGGCCATGAAGCTGCTCAACGGCTAGCCATCACAGGCACAAAATGGACGTCTTGCCCGTCGCATCAGGCATTTCGCCTCGTGCGGCGCCGAAGCCGGAAAACGGGCGAAGGTGACCAGGGATACCGGCGTCGGAACGACGAAGTGAATGGCTCGCATCCATCGCCTCCACGTCTTCAGCGCGATGCCGTCTTGCGCAGATGTTCGGACAGTTGCTGTGCGGGCCTTGGCAACGACTTGAAGCTGCGGGCGCAGATCACGAGCCGCCGGTTGGCCCAGGGATCCCTGATCCTGACGACATTGATCTTCATCGATCGCGCGCATCGTTTTGCGGCGACCTCGGGCATGACCGCAACGCCGATGCCGGCGGCCACCAGCTGGCCGATCGCATCGAAATTGTTCAGGCGCGCACGAAAGCGCAAGCGCGCGCCGATGCGCGCGGCGTGTCCGCTGACATGGGCATGCAGCGCGATCGAACTGAGCAGGCCGACGAAATCACGCTCCACCACTTCGCTGAAAGCGACCTGCCGCCGGTTCGCCAGTTCGTCGCCGCGTGCCGCTATCAGCACCAGGCGATCCTCGCTGAACGGGATCCGCTCCAGATTGTCCGGCAGCGCGTGTTCGGCGGCGAGCCCGAGATCGGCGGAGCCGGTCAGGATGCCGCGGGCGATATCGGAGCTCTCGCGCTCCTCGACATCGATCGAGATGTGGGGGTGCTGGCTCAGGAAGACGGCCAGCGTCTTCGGCAGATATTCCGAAAGGCCCGACGTGTTGGCGAGGAAGCGGACGGTGGCCCTGGCGCCGCTTGCATAGGCCTGGAGATCGCCGCGCATCGTATCGACGTTGTGGATGACGACCCTGGCATGATCGAGCAGGCTTTCTCCGGCCGGCGTCAGTTCGACGCCGCGCCGGCCGCGCCTCAGGAGCGATACGCCGAGCGCCTCCTCCAGCCCCTTGATCCGTTCGCTCGCAGAAGCGAGCGCCAGATGAACCTTTGCCGCGCCGTTGGTGATGCTGCGGGTCTCGGCCACCGCGATGAAGAGCTGAAGATCGACCAGATCGAAACGCATCCAAACCTCTCAATCCTCATGGTGAGGAGGCGCGATTGCGCCGTCTCGAACCATGAAGCCCGGATCTCGCCTGCCGCCATCCTTCGAGACGCGCGCCGTGCGCGCTCCTCAGGATGAGGACTGTACGCAAAGCCGTCCGTGGGTATGCCGTCATTGCCTGCAACAAACGTGAAGCGTTTGCGCAAGGGAGCGAAGCGACGAAGCAATCCATGCCGCAGCAAGAAAGAGTGGATTGCTTCGCTGCGCTCGCAATGACGAGGAGACAGCCTTCGCCATCGCCGAAGGCTCTCTCCGTAATCTCCAGATTGTGCCCGGTTAGCCGATAGGTCAATGTCGCCGCATGTTCGATTCCCTCCTCATCATGATCGCTTTTGCATTCCTGCTGGCCGGCTTCGTCAAGGGCGCCATCGGGCTCGGCCTGCCGACCGTGTCGATGGGCCTGCTCGCGGTGACGATGGCCCCCGGACAGGCGATCGCGATCGTGATCGTGCCGGCGATCGTCACCAATATCTGGCAGACCTTCGGCGGTCCGTATCTGCGCGACATCATGCGGCGGCTGTGGCCGCTGATGGTCGGCACCGTGATCGGCATCTGGCTCAATGCCGGGCTGCTGACCGGTCCCTATGCGCCCTACGGCACCGTCGTGCTCGGCACCTTGCTGGTGATCTACGCGATCCTCGGGCTCGGCAAGATCAGTTTCAAGGTCGCCCAACGCGACGAGAAATGGGTCGGCGGCATCGTCGGCCTGATCACCGGCGTGGTTTCGGCGGCCACCGGCGTCCAGGTAATCCCGTCGGTGCCCTACATGCAGGCGATCGGCATGGAGAAGGACGAACTGGTGCAGGCGCTCGGCGTGTTCTTCACGGTCGCGACCGTGGCGCTGGCGTTCAATCTCACCGCGGCCGGCCTCTTGACGGCGGCCACCGCGCTGCCGGGCGCGGTGGCGATGGCAGCGTCGTTCGCCGGCATGTTCATCGGACAGGCGGTGCGGACGCGGATGCAGCCGGAGGTGTTCCGCCGCTGGTTCCTGATCGCGATGTTCTTTCTCGGCCTCTATCTCGCCGGCAGCGCCCTGGTGAAGCTGCACGGATGAACGAAGGCGTCAGCGCCCCTCCAGCATCGCGACGCGGATCCCGAGATAGACGAACAGCCCGCCGAGCAGGCGGTTGACCCAGGCCATCGCACCGGCCGACTGCCGGATGCGGCCGGCTGCCCTCGCCGCGAAGGCCGCGATGCCGAGACACCACAGCGTGCCGGTGGAGATGAAGATCAGACCCAACGCCAGGAAGGCCAGCGTCTTGTGCCCTGAATCCGCAGCCACGAATTGCGGCAGGAACGCCAGGAAAAACAGCGCCACCTTGGGATTGAGCACGTTGGTAAGGGCGCCCTGCCAGAACACGCGGGAAAGCGAGGTCTCGGCGGGAGCCGCGGCCTCCGCGACCGGACCCGGGCGCGACAACAGCATCTGCAGGCCGGTAAACAACAGGTAGGCCGCGCCGACCCATTTCAGCACCGTAAAGGCGGCCGACGACGCCATCAGCAGCGCCGACAGGCCGACCGCTGCACCGAATACATGGACCAGGCAGCCGCAGCAGATGCCGATTGCGGCTGCCGCCCCGCCGCGCCACCCCATCTGGACGCTGCGGCCAATGATATAGGCCGTGTCCGGCCCCGGGGTGACGTTGAGAAGCACCCCGGAGAGGACGAACAGCCAGAGTTGGTGGATACCGAGCGCTTCGACCATCATTTTCACTTCACCGTCATTTCATGGCGTCACCGTACCAATGCCTGGACGGCCATGCCAATCCTGAGCGGAATGCGGTACTATGCGTCAGAATCGGCCGTCCGTCGGATGCCGCCCATTTTATAAACATTGGAATCAGTTGGCCGACCACGTAGTGGTATCCCGCCCGCCCGGGCGCCGTTGGGGATATATGGGATATGGAAAGACGCCTGGCAGCCATCGTCTGCGCCGACGTCGCCGGCTACTCCCGCATGATGGGGGCCGACGAGGCGGGGACGCACGCCACGTTCAAGGCGCACCGGAGCGCGATCTATCCGATCATCCTCAATCACGGCGGCCGCCTGGTGAAGAACACCGGCGACGGCTTCCTGCTCGAATTCCCCAGCATCGTCGGCGCCATCGAAGCGGCCGTCGCGATGCAGAAGGTGATGGCGGAGAGAAACGAACACCTTCCCGCCGACCGCCTGATGCAGTTCCGGATGGGCATCCACATGGGCGATGTGATGGCCGACGAGGACGAGGTGTTCGGCGACGACGTCAACATCGCCGTCCGTCTCGAATCGGTGGCCGCCCCCGGCGGCATCGCGGTCTCGGGCAAGGCCTGCCAGGAGGCCGGCAAGCGCCTCACCGTCGCACTGGTCGAGGCCGGCCCCCACCGGTTCAAGAACATCGACGAATCGATCCAGGTCTGGACCTGGCAACCCGGCGGAACGGAGGCCAGCGTCCCCCCGCCCAGGACCTCGCACGAAATATCGGCTGCCAACCTTCCGGGCCAGTATCGGACGGCGATCGTGGGTGTGCTGCCGTTCGCGAATCTGAGTGAAAGCGCCGACGAGTATTTCTCCGACGGGCTCACCGAGGACCTGATCCACGCGCTGTCGCTGCAATCGTTCTACCGGGTGCTGAGCCGCAACTCGACGTTCTCGTTCAAGGGCAAGAACGTGAGCACGCGCCTGATCGCGCGCGAGATCGACGCAACCTACCTGATCCAGGGCTCGGTCCGGCGCGCCGCGGCCAAGATCCGCGTCACGGCCGAACTGATCGCGCCGGAGACCGGCGAGCAGTTATGGAACGGCCGGTTCGACCGCGACATCGGCGACCTGTTCGCGATGCAGGACGAACTCACCACCAGCCTGTCGGCGGCGATCGCGGCCGAAATCTACCGGGCGGAAGCCTCCGCCCCGCCCCGCTCCTCGTCCAACGACATCACGGCATGGGATCGATTCCTCAAAGGGCTGTCCCACTATTACCTGCAGACCAAGGCGGATTTCGAAGCCGCGATCGACCTGTTCAAGGAAGCCATCGCGCTCGATCCGACGCTGTCGATCGCCCGCGCCTATCTCGCCACCATCCAGACCCAGGCAATCCATTTCGGGTGGATGAAGGGCACGCGCGAAGTATGGGACAACGCAATGAGCCTCGCGGAGAGCAGCGTCCGGCTCGATCCCCGTTCGTCCTTTGCGTTTCAGATTCTGGCCTATCTCCACGCACTGGAAGGACATCACGAGGCGGCGATGGACGCCGCGAAGCGCGCAGTCACGCTCAACCCCTACGACATGGGCGCTCGTGGCGTGCTTGGCGCGTGTCACCTCTACAGCGGCGAACACCGGACCGCCGTCGAATTGTTCACGATGGCAGCGCACCTCGGCAACAGCGATCCCCGATACCAGTTTGCGGCGTTCAACGCCTTCAGCCATTACCTGCTCGGCCAGTATGACGCTTCGCTGTCATGGGCGCGCGAGGCGCTGTACGCCAATCCCAATCATCTGCAGGCGCTCACGATCCGGACGGCGGCGCTCGCTCAATTGGGACGAACCGACGAGGCGGCGGATGCCGCCAGGGTCGTGCTGAGCAACTACCCGGGCCTGTTCGTCGAACGCTATTTGCGGAATTTCCACTGGAAGTCCAAGGCCGACATCGCCCATTTCCGCGACGGCCTCGTGAAGGCCGGCCTTCCCTATGGCCGATTGACGCTGGTCGAGTCCTCGCCAAGGCTCGCCGCGGATTCCTGAGAGAGGCCGTTGGTTGACACCGCGTCGAATCCCGCCAAAGCTTTCGCACACGCTGAAGTAGTTTGCCGCTGAGTTTGCGTTTCCTGAGTTTGCGTTTTTCCGGCCGCTGCACGCGCTTCCGATCGGAGCGGATGCTTTTTTCATATTCCATGACTTTCAAGGATGATCCGCATGCCTGACGACCGCATCAGTGCCGCTCCGGGCGCCAGGCTGGCCGGGCAAATCCCCGTTTCAGCCGACAATCCCTGCCCGTTTCTGCGTGCACTGGTCGCCAACGGCTATGTCGGCGGCCATGTCGTGCCGTTGTCGAAACTGTCCGAAATCGTAGGCGACGCGAGCGGGCAAACCGGCTTCGGCGAAAAGAAAGTGCGGCTTGCGACCAGGCTGGTCGCCGTCATTGCCAACGGCCTCGGGCCGCTGCGTGTGTTGAAGAGCGCAACCTCCGGCGCCGTTCTCGACGAACTGCGCAATGGTCCCCTCGACAAGCACGGCGGCGGTTCGCGCATTCTCGACGCCGATGCAAAGGTGCACGAGGACGAAATCGCCCGGCTCGCCGGTTTCGGCAAGGACCGCGAGGATCCTTCAGGCGGCGTCGAGCGCGGGCTGACGGCAGCGGAGATCGACACCTTCATGAAGGCCAATCTCCAGCGCGACGGCGATGCGGCGCGCTGGTACTACCCTATCCTCATGAAGGGCGAATGGCCGGTGCTGCTGAACATCCTCGGCAAGGGCGAAGGCAGCGAGCGTTACCTCAGCGTCGCCGAAGTCAGAACCCTGTTCGTCGAAAAGCGACTGCCCGATCGCATCACCGCGCGGCTGCCGAAGCCTGCGGGCTAGATATAGCCTTCCGTCGAATCCGTGTTGCGTATCCCGGACGCGATGCAGCGTGAAACGCTGCTTCGCATAGCCGGGACCCACCGCCGCCACAGCGTGGACCCCGGATCAGCAGCACACCACGCCGCCGAGGCGGCGCGCTGCGCAGCATCCGGGGAACGGCATCCAACAATACGCGAAGGAAATCACTTGAACAGCGGCGTACCCGGCACGAAGGCGTCGAACGCCGCCCAGAACTGCCCGCGATAGCGATCCTGCTCCTGCAGGATCTCGTGCTTCGAGCCCGCGATCACCAGATGCGAGCCGGCGCGCAGATGATAGGCGAACTCCTCGATCGCCGCCGTCGAGACGATGGTGTCGTTGCTGGCGGCCAGCATCAGGATCGGCTGGCGGATTTCGGATGGATAACTCGCGCCGCGAAAGGTGTGCATCGCCCTGAATGCGGTATCGGCCCAGGCCACCGTCGGCGAGCCGATGCCGAGCGTCGGATCCTCTTCGAGGATCGCGGCGTTGCGGGCGTAGCGCACGGGATCGCTGGTGAAGGGATTGTTGATGAAGGATTGCGTGCCGGTCAGCGCGTCGCTGCCGCCGGGCACGTAGCGGCCGCCCTGCCCGGTCAACCGCATGATCCGCAGCAGCGCGCGCGCCGGAAATGCGGTCGTGCGTCCGGGCAGATCGATCATCGGCGCCGACAGCACCATGCGGTCGAACCAGCGCTTTCCCGCGTGGGCGACCCGCAGCATCACCGCCCCGCCCATCGAATGCGCCAGCGCGAAATAGGGCGGCGGGCAATCCGGCAGCACCACCTGCTGCACGAAGGTCTCGACGTCGACTTCGAAATCGGAAAAGTCGCGGACATAGCCCTTGCGCGGATCGCGCAGGCGGCGCGACGAATGCCCCTGGCCGCGCCAGTCGATCATCGCGACCGCAAAACCGCGATCGCGCAGGTCGCGCACCGTCTCGTAGTATTTTTCGATCATCTCACTGCGCCCGGTGAAGACGCAGACCGTGCCCTTGCGCCCCGCCGGCGGAGCCCAGCGCGCGAAGCGCAACTCGGCTCCGTCAGGCGTCTTGATCGTGCCCGAGACGACGTCCTCCGGAACCGGATTGGCGGGGATGGAGACGAGCGTCATGGGAAGGAACCGGCTAGGTGATGGAAGCGGAAAGTCAAGGCAGGAGCGCTAAAAAGGCGCCTGTTTCGCCCCTCTTGAACGCCTTTTCACCCAACCCATATCATCTCTGTGCAGGCCGCTACCAGTGGTCCGGAACCGGAACACGAAGGCTGCACACAGACTAGGCCCGGCCCGATGGCGGGCGGGTTAATTGCAACAGTCGCTCAATGGAGGACTACCCATGCGCACCTACGATCTCACCCCGTTCTATCGCTCCACCGTCGGCTTCGACCGCTTCTTCAACCTGCTCGACCAGGCCACCGCGGACGGCAGCCCCGGCTATCCCCCCTACAACATCGAGCGCACCGGCGAGAACGCCTACCGCATCAGCGTTGCGGTCTCCGGCTTTTCGCAAGACGAGCTTTCGATCGTCGCGAAGGAAAACACGCTGACGATCAAGGGCGAGAAAACCGCCAACGAGAACGGCAAGGAAAATTCCGAAGTGCTCTACCGCGGCATCGCGGCGCGTGCCTTCGAGCGCGTATTCCAGCTTGCCGATTTCGTGCAGGTGAAGAACGCTTCGCTCGAGAACGGCCTGCTTCACGTCGATCTCGTCCGCGAGATCCCCGAGGCCAAGAAGCCCCGCAGCATTCCGATCAACTCCGGCGCCAAGGCCCCGCAGGTGGTCGACGCCTCGGTCGCCGCGTAACGCAGCTCAAGTCTTCGGCCGATATTGGCTGAATGCGAAAACGCCCCGGGAAACCGGGGCGTTTTTTGTCGGCTCGTGGCCGGATGGAGCGGCGCACAATCCGGGCGACGCTGTCTTGCTCACTCCAGCCCCTGCGGCTTCGGCATATCCTGCGTCGGCGCAATCTGCGGAGCGGGCTTCTCCGGCGCGGAACCCGTTGTGACGGCCGGCGGGGCCGCGGCCTGGACCTCTGCCGGCTTTGGCGCGGGCGCCGCTGCCTGCTTGACCGGTTCGGCGTCGGGCCTGGCGGCGAGCGGATTGGCTTTCGGCACCGGCACCGTGCGGCTCGCAACCTTTGGGGCTGACTTCGGCGGCTGCGGCGAACCCGCCAGATGGCCGGGCGCGGGAGCCGCCGGAAGCCCGTGAATCACCCTGGACTCCTCGAAGAAATTCTCACCCGTCCGGTAAGCCGGCACGAAGCGGATGATACGGCCGTTGCGGGCGTCGATGACCAGGCGGCCGTCCTCGCCGCCCCGGTCGAGCACCGCGATCGTATAGACGAAGCCGCGCAGCCGCGGGATGCCGAGCGGCGAAAAGCCGTTGTCGCGCAGCACCGCATAGACCTCCGTTGCGGGCAGCAGGCTCGGACCGTAACCATAGCGCGGTCCGGGGATTTCGCGCGGAACCGCGGCATAGGGCGCGTCAAAGTCCGACACGGTCGCGTAGCGCCCGTTTCCATAGGGCCCCAGCACCTGCGCCTGCGCGCCGGCCGCGAGCAGTACCAGCCCCGCCGCCAAAGATCCCGTGAACAACTTCATTCGCGAATGCTCCTGTAAGCCCTATGCCTCCGGCCTCGCCGCGGGAGCATTTTCGCTCCTTCGCCGGCCGGCCGGCATCGAATCTCCTTGCGAAATCCGGCGGTCCTTGGGCCGGATCGGGGCGCGTTTGCCGCAAATTCCCGGACCGCGGTTTTTCCCCGCTTTGGGCCTCGGAAAAGCATGCGGGCAAGGACTTTCATCCGCTTGTGTGATAGACAAAAATTTGGCATGGTCGTAGTTAGGACAGCATCACTGTCTTAATTGCGGGGCGGTCCCGGCACGGGGATTGCAACGAAACCGTGGTGCCACGAGCTCCAGGGCAGTGCAGGCAGGGCCGTTCCTCAGGGACGTTGAACGGGAAGGCCTGAATTTAAAAAATTGCGGCTCGCGGCGGACGAGCGGTGGCCCAACGGGTGCCGCAAGCACCCAAGGTGTGCCGACGATGCGGTGAGGCCCTTAGCCTGATTGAGAGGAATGCGATGAGCGGGTCGGAATTCGAGCGCGAAAATATCGTGACAGAAGTGCTGTCGGCGACCGCGGCTACGAAACCGGCCGACGCTTTGCACGAAGACTCCCGGCGCGAGCACAATTGGCGTCCGCAGGCCGAGGGCCTTTACGACCCGAGCCTGGAGAAGGATTCCTGCGGCGTCGGCTTCATCGCCAACATCAAGGGCAAGAAGTCGCATCGGATCGTCTCCGACGCGATCAGCATTCTCTGCAACCTCGAACATCGCGGCGCGGTCGGCGCCGATCCGCGCGCGGGCGACGGCGCCGGCATTCTCGTGCAGATTCCGCACGCCTTCTTTTCGCGCAAGGCCGGCGAGATCGGCTTCCAGTTGCCGGAGCCCGGCCACTACGCCATCGGTGCGCTGTTCATGCCGAAGGAAACGGCATGGCGGAAGGTGATCCAGAGCATCATCGCCGAACAGATCAAGGAAGAGGGCCTTGTGCTGCTCGGCTGGCGCAACGTGCCGACCGACAACTCCTCGCTCGGCGAAACCGTCAAGCCGACGGAGCCCGCCAACATGCAGGTGTTCATCGGCCGCAACGGCACGGCGAAGACCGAAGAGGAATTCGAGCGCAGGCTCTACATCCTGCGCAAGTCGATCTCGCAGGCGATCTACCAGCGCCGCGACCGCGGCATGGCCGGGTATTACCCGGTCTCGATGTCGTGCCGCACCGTGATCTACAAGGGCATGTTCCTCGCCGACCAGCTCGGCAAGTACTACCCCGACCTGCACGAGCCGGATTTCGAAAGCGCGCTGGCGCTGGTGCATCAGCGCTTCTCGACCAACACCTTCCCGGCCTGGTCGCTGGCGCATCCCTACCGCATGATCGCCCACAACGGCGAGATCAACACGCTGCGCGGCAACGTCAACTGGATGGCCGCGCGGCAAGCCTCCGTGCAATCGGAGCTTTACGGCAAGGACATCAGCCGGCTGTGGCCGATTTCCTACGAAGGCCAGAGCGACACCGCCTGCTTCGACAACGGGCTCGAATTCCTGGTTCAGGGCGGCTACTCGCTGCCGCACGCGGTCATGATGATGATTCCGGAAGCGTGGGCCGGCAATCCGCTGATGGATGAGCAGCGCCGCGCCTTCTACGAATATCACGCAGCGCTGATGGAGCCGTGGGACGGCCCGGCCGCGATCGCCTTTACCGACGGCCGCCAGATCGGCGCCACGCTCGACCGCAACGGGCTGCGTCCGGCGCGCTATCTCGTCACCAGCGACGACCGCATCGTGATGGCGTCCGAAATGGGCGTGCTGAAGATCCCCGAGGACCAGATCGTCACCAAGTGGCGGCTGCAGCCCGGCAAGATGCTGCTGGTCGACCTCGAACAGGGACGGCTGATTCCGGACGACGAGATCAAGGCTGATCTGGCCAGGAGCCATCCCTACAGCGACTGGCTGCATCGCACCCAGCTCGTGCTGGAGGAACTGCCCGACGCACCCACCAAGGGCATGCGCTCCAACCTGCCGCTGCTCGACCGGCAGCAGGCGTTCGGCTATTCGCAGGAAGACCTCACGATCCTGATGACGCCGATGGCGGCCACCGGCGAGGAAGCCGCGGGCTCGATGGGCAACGACACGCCGATCTCGGCGCTGTCCGACCGGCCGAAGCCGCTGTTCACCTATTTCAAGCAAAACTTCGCGCAGGTGACCAACCCGCCGATCGACCCGATCCGCGAGGAACTCGTGATGAGCCTCGTCTCGATCATCGGGCCGCGGCCGAACCTGTTCGACCTCCAGGGTCTCGCCTCGACCAAGCGGCTCGAGGTGCGCCAGCCGATCCTCACCGATGCGGACCTGGAAAAGATCCGCTCGATCTCGGAAGTCGCGGATACGCATTTCAAGTCGCGCACGCTCGACACCACCTTCCACGCCGGTTTCGGCGCGGCCGGCATGGAGCAGGTGCTCGACGAACTCTGCGCGCGCGCCGAAGGCGCGGTGCGCGAAGGGGTCAACATCATCATCCTGTCCGACCGCATGGCCGGTTCGGACCGGATTCCGATCCCCTCGCTGCTCGCCTGCGCCGCCGTGCATCATCACCTGATCCGCACGGGATTGCGCACCTCGGTCGGTCTCGTGGTCGAATCCGGTGAGCCGCGCGAAGTGCATCATTTCGCGTGCCTGGCCGGCTACGGCGCCGAGGCGATCAATCCGTATCTGGCGTTCGAGACCATCATTGCGATGAAAGAGCGTCTGCCGGGCTCGCTCGACGACTACGAAATCGTCAAGCGCTACATCAAGTCGATCGGCAAGGGCCTGTTGAAGGTGATGTCCAAGATGGGCATCTCGACCTACCAGTCCTATTGTGGCGCACAGATCTTCGACGCCGTCGGACTGAAGGCCGATTTCGTCGCCAAGTATTTTGCCGGCACCCACACCCGCATCGAGGGCGTGGGCCTGGCCGAAATCGCCGAGGAGACCGCGCGGCGCCACACCGATGCGTTCGGCGAGGCACAGGTCTACAAGACCGCGCTCGATGTCGGCGGCGAATACGCCTACCGCACCCGCGGCGAGGATCACGCCTGGACGGCTGAATCCGTCTCGACGCTGCAGCATGCCGTGCGCGGCAACTCGCTGGAGCGCTATCGCGCGTTTGCCAAGATCCTCAACGAGCAGTCCGAGCGGCTGCTGACGCTGCGCGGCCTGTTCCGGATCAAGACCGCCGAGGACGAGAAGCGCAAACCCGTAAAGCTCGACCAGGTCGAGCCGGCTGCCGAAATCGTCAAGCGCTTCGCCACCGGCGCGATGTCGTTCGGCTCGATCTCGCGCGAGGCGCACACCACGCTCGCCATCGCCATGAACCGGATCGGCGGCAAGTCGAACACCGGCGAAGGCGGCGAAGAGGCCGATCGCTTCAAGCCGATGCCGAACGGCGACAGCATGCGCTCGGCGATCAAGCAGGTCGCCTCGGGCCGCTTCGGCGTGACGACGGAATATCTCGTCAACTCCGACATGATGCAGATCAAGATGGCGCAGGGCGCCAAGCCCGGCGAAGGCGGCCAGTTGCCCGGCCACAAGGTCGACGCGACGATCGCGCGCGTGCGGCATTCGACGCCCGGCGTCGGTCTCATCTCGCCGCCGCCGCATCACGACATCTACTCGATCGAGGATCTGGCGCAGCTGATCTACGACCTCAAGAACGTCAATCCGGACGGTCAGGTGTCGGTCAAGCTGGTGTCCGAAATCGGCGTCGGCACCGTGGCCGCGGGCGTTGCGAAAGCGCGCGCCGACCACGTCACCATCGCGGGCTTCGAGGGCGGCACCGGCGCCTCTCCCCTCACCTCGATCAAGCACGCAGGTAGCCCATGGGAAATCGGACTTGCCGAAACCCACCAGACGCTGGTGCGCGAGCGGCTGCGCAGCCGCATCGTGGTCCAGGTCGACGGCGGCTTCCGCACCGGACGCGATGTCGTGATCGGCGCGCTGCTGGGCGCCGACGAATTCGGCTTCGCCACCGCTCCCTTGATTGCGGCCGGCTGCATCATGATGCGCAAGTGCCATCTCAACACCTGCCCGGTCGGCGTCGCGACGCAGGACCCGGTGCTGCGCAAGCGCTTCACCGGACAGCCCGAGCACGTCATCAACTACTTCTTCTTCGTCGCCGAGGAAGTTCGCGAGATCATGGCATCGCTCGGCTACAGGAAGTTCGACGAGATGGTCGGCCAGACCCAGATGCTCGACCAGTCTTCGCTGGTGGCGCACTGGAAGGCCAAGGGTCTCGACTTCTCGAAGCTGTTCGTGCGGCAGCCGGAGCAGAAGGGCCAGAAGATCTATCACGCCGAGCCCCAGAACCATCATCTGGAGAAGGTGCTCGACCGCCGCCTGATCGAGAAGGCGCAGTCCGCGCTCGACCGCGGCGCACCCGTGAAGATCGAGGAGGAGATCAACAACACCGACCGTTCCGCCGGCGCGATGCTGTCCGGCGCGGTGGCAAAGATCTACGGCCATGCCGGCCTGCCGCTTGACACCATCCATGTCAGCCTGAAGGGCACGGCAGGCCAGGCGTTCGGCGCGTGGCTGGCCCGCGGCGTCACCTTCGATCTAGAAGGCGAAGGCAACGACTACGTCGGCAAGGGCCTGTCGGGCGGCCGCATCATCGTCAAGCCGCCGAAGATCTCTGGCATCGTGCCGGAGGAATCCATCATCGTCGGCAACACGGTGATGTATGGCGCGATCGAGGGCGAATGCTATTTCCGCGGCATCGCCGGCGAACGCTTCGCGGTGCGCAACTCCGGCGCGATCGCGGTCGTCGAGGGCGCCGGCGACCACTGCTGCGAATACATGACCGGCGGCATCGTCGTGGTGCTCGGCAAGACCGGGCGCAACTTCGCGGCCGGCATGTCGGGCGGCATCGCCTACGTGCTGGACGAGGCCGGCGGCTTCGACAGGCTCTGCAACATGGCGATGGTCGAACTCGAGCCGGTGCTGTCGGAAGAGCTGATCAATGCCAATACCTATCACCATACCGGCGATCTCGAAGCGCACGGGCGGGTCGACGTGTTCGAGAACCTGCTCGACTCCGACGTCGAGCGGCTGCACGTGCTGATCACGCGCCACGCCAAGCTGACCGGCTCGAAGAAAGCCGCCGAGATCCTCGCGAACTGGAAGGTCTGGCTGCCGAAATTCCGCAAGGTAATGCCGGTGGAATACCGCCGCGCGCTGAAGGAAATGAAGGCGAACGCGGACGCCGAACCCAAGATCGCGATCGGGGCTTAATTTCGACCCTCATGGTGAGGAGGCGCTTGCGCCGTCTCGAACCATGAGGTCACCACAGGGGCCTCATCCTTAGAGACGCGGCGAAGACGCCGCTCCTCAGGATGAGGGTCCGAGCAGCGAATGATATGAAAGCAAGTCGTTAGGGACGTCAGGGTTTAATGGGCAAGATCACAGGTTTTCTGGAAATCGACCGGCATGATCGCAAGTATGCGCCTGTCGCCGATCGTTTGAAGCACTATCGCGAATTCGTCATTCCGCTGAGCGAGAAAGACACCCGCGACCAGGCTGCGCGCTGCATGAACTGCGGCATCCCCTATTGCCACGGCACCGGTTCGGTGGCGCCGGGCACGCCGGGCTGCCCGGTCAACAACCAGATCCCCGACTTCAACGACCTCGTCTACCAGGGCAACTGGGAAGAAGCCTCGCGCAACCTGCACTCGACCAACAACTTTCCGGAATTCACCGGGCGGATTTGTCCGGCGCCGTGCGAGGCATCCTGCACGCTCAACATCGACGACAACCCGGTTACCATCAAGACCATCGAATGCGCCATTGTCGACCGCGCCTGGGACAATGGCTGGCTGAAGCCCGAACTCGCTCCCGAAAAGACCGGCAGGAAGGTCGCGATCGTGGGCGCCGGCCCCGCGGGACTGGCGGCCGCGCAGCAGCTTGCCCGCGCCGGCCACGAGGTCCATGTCTACGAGAAGTTCGCCAAGGCCGGCGGCCTGCTTCGCTACGGCATTCCGGACTTCAAGATGGAGAAGCACGTCATCGACCGCCGCGTGGCGCAGATGGAAGCCGAGGGCGTGACGTTCCATTACGGCGTCCATGTCGGCGGCACCTCGGAGGGCGCGCTCGATCCCCGCGAACTGCTCGGCCAGTATGACGCCGTGGCGCTGACCGGCGGCGCGGAAGCCGGCCGGGACTTGCCGATTCCCGGCCGCGATCTCGACGGCATCCATTTCGCGATGGATTTCCTGCCGCAGCAGAATCGCCGCGTCTCCTCCGAGCCGCTCGGGCGTGCGAAGGACATCCTGGCCGGCGGCAAGCATGTCGTCGTGATCGGCGGCGGCGACACCGGCTCCGACTGCATCGGCACGTCGTTCCGGCAGGGTGCGAAATCCGTGACCCAGCTCGAAATCATGCCGGCGCCGCCCGAGCACGAGAACAAGGGCCTGACCTGGCCGAACTGGCCGCTGAAGATGCGGACCTCGTCGAGCCAGGCCGAAGGCGCCAAGCGCGAATTCGCGGTGCTGACGCAGAAGTTTTCGGGCGCCAACGGCAAGGTCGAGAAGCTGCATTGCGTCCAGGTCGACGACAAGTTCAAGCCGCTTCCCGGCACCGAGTTCGAACTCGATGCGCAGCTCGTCCTGCTCGCGATGGGATTCGTGCACCCGGTGCACGAGGGCATGCTCAAGACGCTCGCCGTCGACCTCGACCAGCGCGGCAACGTCCGTGCCAACACGTCGGACTACAAGACCTCGCTGCCCAACGTGTTCTCCGCCGGCGACATGCGCCGCGGGCAATCTCTCGTCGTCTGGGCGATCCGCGAAGGCCGCCTGTGCGCGCGGGCGATCGACCAGTACCTGATGGGGTCGACGACACTGCCGCGGTGAACGATCACCAATGCGCGTCTTATCCCCGCATCGGGTTGATGCGGACCAACGCCCATGGTTCTATAGGTGGGCATCACGATCCAAACTTGCAGAGAAGGAACACGAATTGAGAGCACAGGGAATGGGCGGTTCCGTGCGCCAGCGCATCACGCGGATGCTGGCGGCCGGAACGCTGGTGATCATGTACGCATTCGGAATGGTCGCCACGACCGGCGCCTTTGTGGCAGCGGGCGTCTCGCCGGCGCAAGCGCAGCGCGGCCGGGGTCGCGGCTGGGGTGGTCGCGGCCGAGGAGGCTGGGGCCGAGGTAGCGGCGTCGGCGCGGCAGTCGGCATCGGTGTCGGCGCAGCCATCATCGGCGGCGCGATCGCGGCGAGCGCCGCCGAGCAGCAGCGGCGCGATGCCATCAACTATTGCGCGCAGCGCTATCGTTCGTTCGATCCCCAGAGCATGACTTTTCTCGGCAACGACGGCTATCGTCATCCCTGCCCTTGATGGGCCGTTGCTTCGGCAAGATTTCAGGACCCCGGCCATGTGCCGGGGTTTTTGTTTGGCGGGCGCCGATGGCCGTCACCAGCGGTGCTGACGCAGAAGTATTCGGGCGGCGGCGGCAAGGTCGAGAAGCTGCATTGCGTGCAGGTCGACGACAAGTTCAAGCTGCTTCCCGGGCACCGAGTTCGAACTCAAGGCGCAACTCGTGCCGCTCGCCATGAGCTTCCTGCATCCGGTGCCCAACATGCTGAAGACCTCGCGGTCGACCTTGACCAGCGCGGCAACGTCCGCGCCAACACATCAGACTGCAATACGCTGCCCAACATCTTCTCTGCCGGCGAGATGCGCTCCGGACAATCGCTGGCAGCATGCCTGCTCAAACGTCTCAAACGCTAACCTTGTGGGAGTCGTTCACCTCGCCGCGGAAGGTGCGTCGTTAAAACACCATCAACAATCTCGTTTCCGTATTTTCGTCTCATTCGGGTTACGAAATCAGGTTCGTTCGCAATCGAAAAGCCTAGCATGCCTTTCAGATATCCAAGCTGATCCACATCAAGATTTCCCAATCCAAAAAGATGTAGCAGGGCTGCTATCTTTCGTTTCCGTTCTCGTCCGATTGAGATGGAGCCATCGGGAGTCAAGATCAAGCCTGTGACCATTCTTCGTTGCCCAGAGGTATATATCCCCCGCTTGCCTTCATTAATCTTCAACTTCGGACTTTTACAGGACTTCAACGTCGAGCGGACATAACGCTCGAATTCAACGAGCAGTTCCACGGTGGGGGCAGACGCCGTAATATCATCAGCATAGCGCGTGTAGGATACTCCTAGTGACTGTGCTTTTTCAAAGAATTGTCGATCCAACCTGAACATCAGCAAGTTGGATATTATTGGTGACGAAGGAGCCCCGATTGACAGGCACATCGGTTCACGGCGCCCCTGCCCCCAAAACAGAATGCTCGCAACCCTCGCTAAGTCGCCGCTAGCGTCCCATGGAGAGGGCCGTTCCGACACAAACGTCTTCCAATCACGAACGCGAATACTTGGGAAGAAGTTCTCAAAGTCCAGCTTTAAAATCGCGGAGTTTCTTTTGTGCGCGTAAGCATTATTCGAAATGTTCTTTGATCTTACGTACGCCATGGCGGAACTGTGAACCGGCAGCTTCGTCAGCCATTGATCCATAAGGAGCCGCTGCAAAAGCTTTAGCTCTCGCGATGGCTGAGCAATCGTTCTATATCCTCCTGTTCGTTTCGGGATCTGATACTGCTTATAACGCTTAGGTGCTGACCTTATGATACGGTCAGCATCGGAAGCACTCAAACCAGTCTCAACCGTGATCATTTCGAGAAGATTCAAGGGGCAGCCCTCCTCTTCTTCGCTGCCAATTCCCGGATGTAACGCGGTAGAGCAAGCTCTGATTGTAGCGCTAGACTAACGTCAGTCTTGCGACGCAAGGTATCATTACCTGAGGCTCCGGGTCGAAAAGCGTATTTATCGAACGGATCTACATCGATTAGGACGTAGTAATATTCTTGGCCCGAATACGGCAACACGTCCACCCACCCAGCCAATCGCATGCAATAGAGAATTCGACGAATCGAGTGCTGATTGCTCGCACTGAACATCGAACTGACAAACTCGGTGAGCTTCCCCAATGTGATCGCATTAGAGAGATAGATCACCCAGTAGATGACAATAAATTGCTTGATATCTGCGCGAGATTCATAAGCGAACGTCGCAGGGATTTTGTCCACGCCAGCATTAATGAATTTTACGATTTGCCTAACGTGGTCTCGGGCCGATGACTTAATCAGATTCTTCTTCTTGTTGATTCGCCAAGGATAGAACCCGACCCGCGCAATATCATCTCTCTTGATTCGTTCGATTGGCCCGAATCTTATGAAGGACTCGGACGCTGCGAACATCTCCTGAATGATTATCGTGAGGGAGCATCTTGTGATTTCATTGGAAGCAAAAGCGCCAAGCTCAGCTAAGGAGCCTTCGCTCTCCGCTACGACAAGCACCATCGCCGATATTTTGGCGATATCCTCCTCAAAGGTAATGAGATCGTGATAGTCCGTGTCGCGGTAAAGCTGATTAGCTCTCTCTGCAAGAATAACGTCCGCTCCCAAACGCTTCGAAATCTTGCGGTCGTTCAGGAGGTAATGTCGCAAGCTAGACGCAGCGTTTTCCTTGTCAGACAACCTCCCTCCGCAAAAAAAAATGAACTTCGACGGCCTGCGCACCCGGAGTTTGCTGTGATCCAAATCATTGAACAATTTTGTTAGTTCAGCAGGCAAGACTCTTTACCTTAGAAAGGCAGGAACGAGAGGCTGAGGTCATCGGCCCGGAGGGCGAGGCGATAGCCGAGAGATGACCTCAGCGTCTCGTTCCTGCCGATAAGCACTCACAATAACTGGCCGTCTGGCTGATCGCCCGACGAGGTCGATCCGACTTTTCGGTCAGACCTAAACGCGTAAAGAGCTCGGAGAAGTTGTCACATGCGTAGAATGGGTCAATAGCCTTGATACAATTTGAGCGAGTAATCCTCAGCTTCCTTGTTTCTTTCCTACTTTAGGTGCGAACAACTAGCTAACGCGGCTAGGTCGGCCGCCAGATCGGCGTCCCTTGCCAGATACCCTGGTGAAAAGATTGCCGCGCCCTGGACCTCATATGTGCCGGACGCGGCTGCGAAGCGCCGCGCCTAAAACGGACGGCATGATGAATCCATTGAGGGGCGACGACCCGCCCCTCAATGCTGCACCCTCACCCCCAGCATCACCACGTTCGATGCCGTGCTGTTGCCCGGGATGTTGGAATCCAGCCAGTCCCGCCGCAGCGTGCCCTTGACCCAGAGCGTGCGGTTCAGCTTGTAGATCAGGTCGCCGGACAGCGAATAGAAGCGATCGAAGCGGTCGTCGCCCTGGTATTGCTGGGAGCCCCAGGTGAATCTGCCGATGGCGGTCAGCCAGCGGCGGAAATCGTGGTCGACCTCGGCGGTGTAGCTGTGCGTCAGAACGCCGGAGACGCCAGGCACGGTGGTCTCGTCGATCGAGGTGGTGGCGAGGAATTTGGCCGTCGTCAGCGGCGTTGCGGTCCACACCAGCGAGGCTGATGTCAGCAGGCCCTGTAACGGCAGCAACCGCGGATCCTCGTAGGTGCGCGCCGCCCAGCCGATTGCGAGTTCGCCGGTCAGCAGCCGCGTCAGTTCAAAACTGGTGCCGGCCCTGACATTGCCGCCGCTGGAATTGCGCTGATAGCCGTTGCGATCGACCAGGAGGTCGTGCGAGCGGACATTGCCTTCGATTTCGCCGAACGGTTTCAGGCCCGGCATCAGGTCGTAGCTGATGCGACCGAGACCGCCGTACTGGTTGTAGTTGCGGTCGTCGTTGCTGCTCGAGGTGCCGTCGGTCAACTGCGAGTTCTGATAGACGGTGCGGTCGACCGCGGCGCCTGCCGAAAGCTGCAGGCGGTTGAAGCTTCGATCGACGCCGAGCGTGCTGCCGAAGGTCGCAAAAGCGGGATATCTGGACAGGCCGGCCTGTACGTTCGGGCTGCCGGGGTTATCGGTGGCGACACGCAACCGCACCTGGCCGAGCAGGCGGGTGTCGCGGGTGACGTCGAGGCGGCCATCGACATGGCCGATGAAATCCGGGCGGTCGAGATTGGTCGGCGCCGACGACCCCACCCCGGGCACCGGCGGAAATGTGTTGGTGTAGCCGGTGAAGGAACCCCGGAGGTCGGCGACGAGCGCGTGGCGCTCCCAGTCGGAAAACGCGACGAATTCCGGCGCGACCACATAGAACGGCGAGCCCCGGGGAACGGACGTCCGCCCTGGATTGGTGTCGTATCCGCCCCGGAGTTCGACGGCGGACTTGACGAGGAAGCTGCCGGCGTAGTCGCCGACCGGGCCGAACGGATCGTCGTCGATCCTGAGCCGCTTGCGCGGCGGCTGTCCGGCCACCGTGCCGGCCATGGCGGGCGGCAGCGGCGCCTTGTTGGCGGTCCGCGACGGCGGAACTGACAGCAGGATGCCGGTCACCGGCGCGGCGCGATTGCCGGGGCCCGGCGCCTTGGGCTTCGGCTGGCCCGGATAGAGCATTGGCGTGGTGCGCTTGCGGTTGAGCGAGTCGAAACCGGTCGTTGAGGCGCCGCTCGCGGCAGGCTGGCCATACTTCGGGATCTGGCCAATCCGCGACGGCGCGGGCCTGTCTTTGTCGCCATCCTGCCGCTGCAGACCGTTGAAGGGATCGTTTGCCTCAGCCGACGTCCGGCGCAGCGGCGAATCCGCTGAAGTCACGCGGTTGGCGCGCGTCGGGCTGAACATATCCGAGGTGACGCTCTGTGCCCGGGCCACAGTTCCGCTCAGGGCGATCAGGGCAAGGCACGGCAAGACAGCGCGAAAGCGGCCCGCGCGCCTGCTCCGGCCCCCCTCTGGCCCCGACATCACGATAAAAATACCCCAGCAAATGCAGATACTTATTTGAAAAAGAATCCCGGAGTTCCCGAGAAACCATCGTTAATGGAGTTAAAACAATTATGGTTAATGAGGCGTTGAGAGCGGATCCTGCGCGTCGCATCGCCAAACGGGCCATGCTAAGGAGAGGTTCGGGGCCATGCGCCTCCTCCCTGGAAGCAGATATGGCCAATCCGAAACCGCTGATGACCAAATCATCCGGCACCGACCCTGCTGATGCCGCCGTCCAGTCCGCCCTGCGCACGCTGGATGCCGAGGGCAGCGGGATCGCTGCGATCACGGCGGCGCTGCAATCCGATCTCCGCGCGCCCTTTGTCGCCGCCGCGGGGCTTATCCAGAACGCCAAGGGACGGCTGATCGTCACCGGGCTCGGCAAATCGGGCCATATCGGCCGCAAGATCGCGGCGACCTTTGCCTCGACCGGCACCCCCGCCTTTTTCGTCCACGCCGCCGAGGCGAGCCACGGCGATCTCGGCATGATCACGCCCGACGACGTCATCCTGGCGCTGTCCTGGTCCGGCGAGCAGCCGGAGATGAAGAACCTCATCACCTACGCCAAGCGCTTCCGCATTCCCGTGATCGCGATGACCGCGGAGCGCGAATCCTCGCTGGCCAAGGCCGCCGACGTCGCGCTGACGCTGCCGAAGGCGCGCGAGGCCTGCCCGCACAACCTCGCGCCGACCACCTCCTCGCTGATGATGCTGGCGCTCGGCGATGCGCTGGCGATCGCGCTACTGGAAGGCCGCGGCTTTACGTCCGTCGATTTCAGCGTGCTGCATCCCGGCGGCAAGCTCGGCGCGCTGCTGAAATACACCCGCGACCTCATGCACACAGGCGATGCGGTGCCGCTGAAGCCGCTCGGCACCAAAATGTCCGACGCGCTGGTCGAGATGACGTCGAAGGGCTTTGGCTGCGTCGGCATCGTCGATGCGCGCGGTCACATCGCCGGCATCGTCACCGACGGCGACCTGCGCCGCCACATGGGGCCGGACCTGATGACCGCCGTTGTCGACGAGGTCATGACGAAAAACCCGAAGACGATCGACCGCGACGTCCTCGCCGGCGAGGCGCTGGAGATCCTCAACTCGTCCAAGATCACGACGCTGATCGTGACGGACGCGAACAAGCCGGTCGGCATCGTGCATCTGCACGATTTCCTGCGGGCGGGTGTGGCGTAATTCGAAGGCATCGCGGGGTGGGTTAGCCGAAGGCGTAACCCACGATCTGTCCCCGCATATCGGTGGGTTACGCTTCGCTAACTCACCCTACGACCTTTCCCCGTCATTGCGAGGAGCGAAAGCGACGAAGCAATCCATCTATCCCCGCGCTGAGATATGGATTGCTTCCGCCTTCGCCAAGGCTTCGGCGGACAAGTCGCTTCGCTCGCAATGACGGGGTCAGGTTCGGGCGGGAAACCGCGCCGCCTTCTCCTCCAGCGGCAAAGCCAGGCCGTTCGCGAGATACGACACGGTGCGATAGAAGCCGCACAGCAGGATGATCTCGAAAATCTTCGCCTCGTCATAATGCGCCGACAGCGCCGTGAATTCGGCGTCGCTGAGCGTTGCCCGCTCGTGCAGCGCGTCGACAGCCGCGATCATGGCCTGTTCCGCCGCCGACCAGCACGCGTCGGTGGCAGCCCCTACCACGGTGGCGCGGACCTGCTCCTCGCTCAGGTGCGCGGCTGTCGCAAACGTCGTGACATGCACGCCCCATTCGTACTCGCACCCGGTCCGTGCGCAGGTGCGATCGATGACGATCTCGCGTTCCCGCAGGCTCAGCGGCCCGCGGTCCAGCAGGCTGCCGGCGCGGAATTTTTCCCAGGCGCGGGCGTTGCCCGCCATGACCCGAAACAGTATCAGCGGCGGCGCGCCGCGCATGATCCGGTCGAACTGCTCTCGAATCTCCGGTGCATAAGGCGGCTGCAACGGCGCGATGCGCGGCGTAGGCTGGGACACGGTCAACTCCTATTGCTACAATAAACGTAGCAATACGCTACATATTTAGTAGCAAGACGCAAGAGGGATTTTCGATGCCGAAGCCGGCTGTCACCGCGAAGAAGACCGTTCGGGGATCGCGAACCGGCCGCCCGATCATGGCGCTGCTGGATCTGCTGGGCCGGCGCTGGACGTTGCGGATCATGTGGGAGCTGCGCGAGGGATCGCTGACGTCGCGCGCGCTGCGGACAGCCTGCGACGAGGCTTCGCCGACGGTGATGCAGGCCAGATTGTCGGAACTGCGCGAGGCCGGCCTCATCGAACTCGTGGCCGGCGATGGCTATGGCCTGACCGAACTGGGCAGGGAGTTGAACGAGACCTTCATGCCGCTGAATCGTTTCGCGGAGCGGTGGAGCAAACGGATCCCGAGCTGAACTAGGCGACCGCCACCGTCAGGCTCGCGCCGTCGGCCTGCACCACCCTGACGCGGCTGCCGGCCGGCGCATCGGGACCGGCGATGCGCCAGATCGTATCGTCGATCCGCACCGTGCCGGTGCCATTGACGATCGGCCTTTCCAGCGTGAATTCCCTGCCCACCATCGCCTCGGTGCGCCTGTTGAGGAACGGGTTGCTGACGCTCTTGCTGGAAGCGGCGCGCGCAAAATATCGCCACGCCGGCACGGCCGCGACAGCGAACACCGCAAACATCAGAAGCTGCGTCTGCCAGGACGGATTGATCGCAAACGACACCAGCCCGACCAGCAGCGCTGCAAGTCCGAGCCAGAACATGAAGACGCCCGGCGCCAGCAGCTCCAGCGCCATCAGGATGAAGCCGAAGATGAGCCAGTTCCAGGTGCCCAGCGTCGTAAACATTTCGGTCATGGCACGAACCTCAAATCCTATCGCTGCGGCGCTACCGGCGGCGGCGTGGTGCTCGGCACCGATCCCGTCCGCCGGGCGGCGGCCGATGTCGCGGCTTCGCCAAAGGTCGCCTTGGCGATCTCGCCGATGCCGGCCAGCGAGGACAGCACGCTGGTCGCCTCGATCGGAAGCATCAGGATCTTCTGGTTCGGCGACTCCGCAAGCTGCCCGAACGCCTTGATGTACTTGTCGGCGATGAAATAGTTCAGCGCGGCGACATCGCCCTTGGCGATGGATTCGGAAACCATCTGCGTCGCCTTGGCTTCCGCCTCCGCCAGGCGCTCGCGCGCTTCGGCGTCACGGAAGGCGGCCTCGCGGCGGCCTTCCGCCTGCAGGATCTGGCCCTGCTTGGCGCCCTCCGCGCGCAGGATTTCCGACTGCCGCTGGCCCTCGGCCTGCAGGATGTCGGCGCGCTTGACGCGCTCGGCCTTCATCTGCCGGCCCATGGCTTCGACGAGGTCGGCCGGCGGCACGATGTCCTTGATCTCGATGCGGTTGACCTTCAGTCCCCACGGCGACACCGCGGCGTCGACCACGCGCAGCAGCCGTTCGTTGATCTCGTCGCGATGCGACAGCACCTGGTCGAGGTCCATGGATCCCATCACCGAACGGATGTTGGTCATGGTCAGGACGATGATCGCCTGCTCCAGATGGGCGACCTCGTAGCTCGCCTTGGCGGCGTCGAACACCTGGAAGAACGCGACGCCGTCCACCGTCACGGTGGCGTTGTCCTTGGTGATCACCTCCTGCTCGGGAATGTTGATCACCTGCTCCATCATGTTCATCTTGCGGCCGACGCGGTCGAAATAGGGCACGATGATGTTCAATCCCGGCGACAGCGTGCGGGTGTATTTGCCGAACCGCTCGATGGTCCAGTCGTAGCCCTGCGGCACCGTCTTGACGCCTGCGAACAGCGTGACGATGACGAGCAGAACGAAGACGATCGCGAAGATATCGAAGCCGGTCATAAAATCCCTCCAAAGCCGGCAAATGCGTCGCCGGGCACGGTCCCTCTTGGTCGGCACAGCCGCGGCGCCGATTCGGCCGGCCGCTCTCACGTTCTGATTATATAGCTAGGGAATGGTTTGCAGGCCACCAGATGTATTCGATCCGGACTCCGGCCGTTGCTGGATTTGGTTAAATCCAGCCGCTATATCCAGCCTTGCAACTCGCGGAGCACGAGTTGGCGAATCACGTCCATGCCGGCATCGCTGTCGTTGAGGCAGGGAATCGCGGCGAATTGCTCGCCGCCGCTGTGCTTGAAGATCTCGGCGTTTTCCTGCGCGATCTCCTCCAGCGTCTCCAGGCAATCGGCCGAGAAGCCGGGCGTCACGACGGCGATATTCTTCACGCCATCTTTCGCAAGTTTTTCGATGGTCTTGTCGGTGTAGGGTTGCAGCCACTCGTCGAAGCCGAAGCGCGATTGAAATGTAAGAATCAGTCCGGACGCATCAAGGCCCATGCGCTCGCGCAAGCTCTCGGTTGTTGCGATGCACTGCGCCTGGTAGGGATCGCCCTGGTCGACATATTTCTGCGGCATGCCGTGAAACGACGCCACGATCAGTTCGGGCCGGAACGGCAGCGTCGCCAGGTGCGCCTTGATCGAGATCGCCAACGCTTCGATGTATTCAGGGTCGTCGTAATAAGGCGGCGTCACCCGCAGCGTCGGCTGCGCGCGCATGTCGGCCAGCACGCGAAACACTTCGTCGCAGACGGTCGCCGAGGTCGCGGCGGAATATTGCGGATAGAGCGGCACCACCAGCAGGCGGTCGCAGCCCTGCGCGGTCAGCGCCGCGATGCGCGAACGGATCGACGGGTTGCCGTAGCGCATCGCCCAATCCACCACGACGTGTTCGTGATCGGCGATCGCTTCCGACAGTTTCCCGGCCTGCGCGCGGGTGATGGTCTTGAGCGGGGACTCGTTCTTCTCGGTATTCCAGATCTTCCGATAGTCGCGTGCCTTCCGGACGGGACGCACGCGCAGGATGATGCCGTTCAGGATCAGCTTCCAGCGCAGCCCCTGGTCCTCGATCACGCGCGGGTCGGAGAGGAATTCCTTCAGATAGACCCGCACCCCGCTGGCGTCCGCGGTGTCAGGGGTGCCGAGATTGACCAGCAGCACGCCGACGCGTTCACGCCCGATTGCAGGCACAGGCTTTGCGCTTCCAATGGTGGTGGCTGCCGTCATGATTTCAGTGGCTTCGCGTGTTGGCCCATCCTTGTCAAGGCAATGGCCGGTTCGATACGCTCGGATATCGCCGAGGGCGGGAGGAACCATGACGATCGCCGAATGGTGCGTTTTCGGAGCGCTGTTGCTTTACCTGCTGACGATCGCCTCGGTCAAATGGGCCGGACATCGCCGTTTCGACAACGCCAAGCCGCGCGATCCCGCGTTCTACGAAGACCCGATCAGCGCCCGTGCGCTCGGTGCCCATCAGAACGGGATCGAGGCTTTTCCGTTCTTTGCCCTGGCCGTGCTGCTGGCCGAATTCAGGCAGGCCCCGCAGCACTACATCGACGAGCTCGCGGTCCTGTTCCTGATCGTGCGGATCGCCTATGTCTTCACCTATCTCGGCAACCGCCCGACGCTGCGCTCGATCCTCTGGAGCCTCGGCTTCGCGATCAATATCGCGATCTTCTTCCTGCCGGCCATCCGGCATTACCTGCCGACCTGAGGCGCGGGCGAACCGAACGCCACAAGGAGGACCGGGCCTCAGGTTGCCGGCGTCGCGCATCGCCTGTTGAAACCGGTTCGCGATTGCATCATCGGCAGCAGGACAGGACCTTGAATTCCCGGTTCCACCTCGATATCTAGGCGGCATCCGTGCTACGATAAGGGTATCATGCCAAGGCAACTGATCATGCGAATTCTGGGAGCGGCGGTCGTTTTGATCGCGCTTTCGTTCGCGCCGTCCGTCGCCCAGGCCCATCTCGGCCATCAGCATCAGGCATCCGTTCATAACGGCCACGCTGCATTTCAAGCCGCATCTCAGGAATCCGAACGACTGGCCACGCCTGCTTCGTTGCAGCAGTCGCAGTGGAAGCAGGACGGGACAATCCCGGTGTCGGACCGCAACTGCACCGGCGCCTGCTGCCTGTTCGCATGTGCCGCCTGCTGTGCGGCCGGATTGCCCAATCCCGTCGCGCTCATGACGTTTCCCCGGTCGATGACCCGCGTTGCATTTGCGCCGTCACGGATATGGCCGGACCGCGAGCCGGAGTCGCTCCGGCGGCCTCCAAAGCACTTCATCTGAATCCAACCGAACCATGAGTTTGCGAGGCATGCCCCGTGCTGCCCGCAAGCGACGGCAATTCAGTTTGAAGGACGGCCAACATGCTTTCCCATTTCGGGCGTGCCCTGCATGCTCTCGCAGTGACTGCGGCTCTCGGCGCCGCGGTCGCACCGGCTTTCGCGCACGAGGGCCATGACCACAAGGAGCAGCCACCGGCCGCGGCAGGCGCACTGCCACGCGGCGAGGCCGATTCCAGCGCGTTCGAGCTCGTTGCGGTTGCCCGTGGCGAAAATCTCGAGATTTATCTCGACCGCTTCGCCACCAACGAACCGGTGACCGGCGCAACGCTCGAGGTCGAATCCCCCGCCGGTCCCGTTAAAGCCACGGAGAGTACCGACGGCACTTATCGTGTGGCAGCACCGTGGCTCGCCAGGGGCGGACGCACGGACCTGATCTTCACGGTGACGGCAGGAGGCGACACCGACATCCTGCCGCTGACGATCCAGACGGCGCCAGCCGCCGTGCAAGGTGCCCTGCAACGAGATGCCGAGCCTGACAGCCACATCAGCGCCAACTCGGTTCTTCTCGTGCTGGGCGGCGCGCTCGTGGGAGCTCTGCTCTCCGCCGTCGTCCTGCGCGGCCGGCGCAGGGCGATGGCCGTTGTTGCGGTCCTCTCCGTGCTCATCGGCGCGCGCGAACTGCGGGCGCATGAAGGCCACGGCCACGAGGAAGAAAAGGCGGAGCTTGCCATCAGCACCGTCTCCGGCGAGCGCGCCCAGCGGCTTCCGGACGGCGCGGTCTTTGTGCCGAAGACGGTGCAGCGGATATTTGCGCTGCGGACGCTGCTCGCCGAAGACGCTGTTCACAAGAAGGTCACTGAACTTCCGGGAAGGATCATCCCCGATCCCAACGCCAGCGGCTACGTGCAATCCGCCGTCGGAGGCCGCCTTTCCGCACCACCCGGCGGCTTTCCCCGCCTGGGCACACGGGTGAAGCAGGGCGATATCCTGGGCTATGTCACGCCGCCCATCCAGGCGATCGACGTTTCCGACATGCGGCAGCGCCAGGGCGAACTCGATCAGCAGATATCGATCGTCGAGCGCAGGTTCGCCCGTTACGAGCAGCTGGCGCCATCAGGCGCGATATCGCGCACCCAGCTCGATGACACACGGCTTGAGCTGGAGGGGCTCCGCCAGCGGCGCGCAGCGATAGAAACGTCGCGCCGCGAGCCCGAAGCGCTGATCGCGCCGGTCGCAGGCGTGATCGCCGAAGGCAGCGCCGTGGCCGGCCAGATCGTCCAGCCGAGTTCCGTCGTCTTCAACATCATCGATCCGTCGCGGCTGTGGGTCGAGGCGCTGAGCTTCGAGAGCCTGGAACCATCCCGCGGCGCGCGGGCGTCGACCTATACGGGCAGGAACTACGACCTCGTCTACCAGGGCACCGGCTTCGCCGACCGCAGCCAGTCAGTGCCGGTGCATTTTGCCGTAACCGGCGACACGGCAGGGCTACGCGCAGGCCAGTTCCTGACCGTACTGGTCGCGACCGACGATGCCAAGCAAGGCCTCGCCGTGCCGCGGGCCAGCGTCGTTCGCGGCTCCAACGGCCAGGACTTCGTCTACGAGCACATCACGCCCGAGCGGTTCATGCCGAGGAGCGTGCGTACCGAGCCGCTCGACGGCGATCGCGTGTTGATCGTATCGGGGTTCACGCCCGGCAAGCGGATCGTGTCGCAAGGCGCGGACCTTCTCGATCACGTTCGCTAAAGGGGGCGCGCATGTTCACATTCCTGGTCAGCGCCTCGCTCCGCAATCGCCTGTTGGTTCTTGCGATGGCGGGCATCCTCGTCCTTCTGGGCGCCTATACCGCGCGCCAGTTGCCCGTCGATGTGTTCCCGGACCTCAACCGTCCGACCGTCACCATCATGACGGAATCGGAAGGTTACGCCCCGCCGGAAGTCGAGCAGCTCGTCAGCTTCCCGATCGAAACCCAGATGAACGGCGTGCCCGGTGTCAGCCGGGTGCGATCGGTCTCGGGCATCGGGCTCTCGATCGTCTACGTCGAGTTCGATTGGGGAACCGATATCTTCCGCAACCGTCAACTGGTCGCGGAACGTCTCGCGCAGGTACAGAGCCAGTTGCCCCTGAACGTCACCCCGCAGATCGGCCCCATCAGTTCGATCATGGGCCAGATCCTCCTGGTCGCAGTGACGTCGAAGACGGCTTCGCCCATGGAGGTGCGCGAGATCGCCGATTTCACGATCAGGCCCCGGCTGCTCGCGATACCCGGTGTCGCGCAGGTGATCCCGATCGGCGGCGAGGTCCGCCAATACCGGATTGCACCAATACCTTCCGCGTTGCGCGCACTCGGCGTCGGCTACGAGCAGATCGAGCAGGCGCTGAGACAGTTCGGCACCAACACCGGCGGCGGCTTCACCGACCAGAACACCCGCGAATTCCTGATCCGGAATATCGGGCGCACGACGAGCCTCGAAGACCTGCGCAACATCGTCGTTACCACCATCGAAGGGCGGCCGATCCTGTTGCGGCAGGTGGCGAACGTCGACTTCGCCCCCAAGGTCAAGCGCGGCGACGCCGGCTACATGAGCAAGCCCGCCGTGATCGTCTCGGTCGAGAAGCAGCCGAACGTCGACACGGTGAAGCTGACGCAACAGATCACGCAGGTGCTCGCGGAACTCGAATCCAGCCTGCCGTCCGGCGTGAAGGCCAACGAGATCATATTCAGGCAGGCGAGTTTCATCGAGAACTCGATCCAGAACGTCGAGCGGGTGCTGCTCGAAGCGGCCCTCGTCGTGGCCATCATCCTGTTCGCGTTCCTGCTCAACTGGCGCACGACGGCGATTTCGCTCACCGCGATCCCGGTCTCGATCCTGACCACGGCGATCATCTTCAAGCTGCTTGGCTTGTCCATCAATACGATGACCCTGGGCGGCCTGGCGATCGCCATCGGCGAACTGGTCGACGACGCCGTCGTCGATGTCGAGAACATCTTCCGCCGGCTGCGCGAGAACCGCGAGCAAGGCAATCCCCGCTCCGTGTTCGACGTGGTGGTCTCCGCGTCCAACGAAGTGCGATCCGGAATCGTCTACGCCACGATGATCATCGTGCTCGTGTTCGTGCCGCTGTTTGCGCTTTCCGGCATCGAGGGACGGCTGTTCGCGCCGCTTGGCCACGCCTACATCATCTCGATCCTCGCGAGCCTGTTCGTCTCGATCACCCTCACCCCCGTGATGGCCTATTACCTGCTGCCGGGGATGAAGCGCCTGGCGGAACGGGAGAGCTGGCTGGTCCGCAAGCTCAAATCCGTGAACCATACCGCACTCCGGCTTGCGCTGGCGCACAGGGGATTGCTGCTCGGCGTCACGGCGCTGGCGGTGCTGGGCGCCGGTGTGGGTGCGCTGGGTCTCAATCGCGCGTTCCTTCCGGCCTTCAACGAAGGCACGTTCACGATCAACATCGCGTTCAACCCGGGCGTCTCGCTTTCGGAATCAACGCGCGTGGGCTCGATCGCCGAGCGCCTGCTGCTCGACGTGCCGGAAGTGATCAGCGTCGGAAGGCGCACCGGGCGCGCGGAACTGGACGAGCACGCCGAAGGCATCCATTCGTCCGACCTGGAAGTCGATCTGAAGCGCTCGCAGCGGCCCAAGCCCGAAATCGTCGCGGATATACGCTCCCGGCTTTCGGTGCTGCCGCTCTCTGTCAATGTCGGACAGCCGATATCGCACCGGCTCGATCACCTGCTCTCGGGCGTGCGCGCCGAACTCGCCCTGAAGCTGTTCGGCGACGATCTCGACACGCTGCGAAACAGCGCGGAGGAACTTCGCTCGCGGCTCTCGAAGATCGAAGGCATCCAGGACCTGCAGGTCGAAAAGCAGGTGCGAATCCCGCAGCTCGAAATCCGCGTCGATTATACCCGCGCCGCGCTCTATGGCGTGCAGCCGGGCGCGGTGACCGATCAGTTGTCACGGCTGTCGAGCGGGCGCGTCATCTCGCGCGTGGTCGACGGCTACAAGCGCTACGACGTCGTCATGCGGCTGCCCGACCAGCTACGTACCACCGAGAAGCTCGGCGATCTCCTGATCAAGACGCCTTCAGGCTGGATCCCGGCGCGCCAGATCGCGGATGTAAAGGAGACCGACGGGCCCAACCAGATCCTGCGGGAGAACGGCCGCCGGCGCATCGTCATCCTCGCCAACTCGGACGGCAGGACCGACATGGCGGAGATCGTGCGCCGCATCCGCGCCGAACTGGACGCTTCGAGCCTGCCGCAGGGCGTCACGGCGAGCCTTGAAGGCACGTTCCAGGCTCAGGAGGAAGCCAGCCGCAGGATCGGCATCCTTTCCGTGATATCGCTGGCGCTGATCTTTGCGATTCTCTACAGCCGCTACCGCTCCGCCGTGCTGGCCGCCATCATCATGGGCGGGGTACCGTTGGCCCTGATCGGCTCGGTCGCGGCGCTGGCGCTAACCGGACAGCCGCTCTCCGTCGCCAGCATGGTCGGCTTCATCACGCTCGCCGGGATCGCGACACGCAACGGCATTCTCAAGATCAGCCATTACATCAACCTCGCATTGCGAGAGGGAATGGCGTTCGGGCCGGAGCTCGTGATCCGCGGCAGCCTCGAGCGCATGACACCCGTCCTGATGACGGCACTCTCCGCGGGGCTGGCGCTGCTGCCGCTGCTGGTCGCGGCCGACGAGCCGGGCAAGGAGATCCTGCACCCGGTCGCCGTGACCATCTTCGGCGGGCTTGTCAGCGCGACGTTGCTCGATGCGCTGGTCACGCCCGTGCTGTTTCTGATGTTCGGGCGGAAGCCGCTGATGCGGCTGATGCAACGGCAGTCCGAGGAGCGCCTCGGGGACACCGCCGCTTCGCACACCTATTGATCGTTGAAAGGAGACTTGCATGAAGTTCAGAGATCTAACCCTGGGTGTTGCCCTGCTGGCCTCCCTGCCGGCTTACGCACACGAGGCGAAAAGTCTGCATGGTGGGCGCATCGCCGATGCCGGCCCCTACCATGTGGAACTCGTAGCGAAGGAAAAGGCGGTTGACGTCTTCATCGTCGGCGAGAACGGCAAACCGGTCGATCCGAAGGGCTTCAAGGCCGTCGCCATCTTCACTCTCGGCGGAAAGGCCGAGCGCATAACGCTCGCGCCTTCGGAAAAGGATAAGCTCAGCGGAACGGCGGCCACGGATCTGCCAGCCAATCCCAAGGGCGCAGTTCAGCTCACCGCGCCCGACGGCAAGACGGCGACGGCGCGATTCGACTGACACGGCCTGAAGCCGGGATCGCATCCCGTCAGGACAGAAGCCCTCTCGCGGCCGCCTGCCAGACCTCATCCTGAGGAGCCGCGTAGCGGCGTCTCGAAGGATGAATGGCACCAGCGGGGCCTCATGGTTCGAGACGGCGCTACGCGCCTCCTCACCATGAGGGATCAACGGTTGCTGCACTCTGCAGGCATCTCACGCGCCGAGATGCTTCTCCCGCGCGGCGATCTTCTCCCGGATCTGCTTCGATACCGGGACCGGACGATGGGTCTGCTGGTTGGTGTTGACCCAGACGATCTCGCCGGTCACCAGCGCCTCCGAGCTGCCCTTGAGGAAGATCGCGAGTTCGAAGGTGAGGCTTGAATTGCCGATCCGCGCCACGCGCGCGCCGACGTCCAATTCCCAGTCGAACCGAACCGGAGCCTTGTACTCGATCAGCGATTTGACGACGTGGTAATCCTCGCCCGTCTGCTTGGCGTCGGCGTACTGGTCATAGCCCAGCGCACGAAAATATTCGGTGATGGTGGTGTCGAAGTAGGTCAGGTAATGCGCGTTGAAGACGACGCCCTGGCCGTCGATTTCGGAATAGCGCACCCGAAACGGATGAAAGAACCAGAATTGCTCGCGTGACATGGGATTCCCGGCTGTGTTGTTTATCGATTTTTCGTAGTCCGGATGGGGCGTAGCGCAATCCGGATTACGTCATAGACACGTGGCGCGCTCAGCGGCGAGATAACCAAACAGCAGGCCGAGGCCGAACAGCAGCACCAGGCCGGCGGCGCCGAATTCGATGCCGCGCATGACCAGCGTGCCGCCGCCCTCGCTTGCCGAACTCAGCCGCCGGGCGAGCCCCTTCGCGGACACGGCGACGACGGCGATGGTCGCGACCGTGATCGCGGTGCCGAGCCCCATCACGAAGGTCGCAGCGATGCCGGCCCAGAACAGGCCCTGCGCCAGCGCGAACACCAGCACCAGGATCGCACCCGAGCAGGGCCTCAAGCCCACCGCGAAGATCGCGCCGAGGCCCCGCTGCCAGCCGCCGGGGCCGGCGAGTTGATCCGGCGTCGGTCCGTGCGAATGGCCGCAATGCTCGTCGTGGACATGGGCGTGATCATGGTGATGATGAGCATGGGCATGATGAGTATGGTTATGGGAGTGATGATCGTGGCCGTGATGGTCATCATGGTGATGGTGGTGCGCGTGGCCGTGATCATGCTGATGGGCGACCGCCATCGCGGGCACCGGCTTCGCCTGCAGCGCGCGCATGAACCCGCCACCCTTGGTCCAGACCAGCCGGGCGCCGAAGGCCGCAATCAGGGCATAGCTGACGATCTCGATCGCCCTCTCCGCCGAGCACATCGTCCTGGCAGTCGAAGAAAGCAGCCAGGCGAGAACCGCAACGAGCGCCACCGCCACCAGCGCCTGCAGCATCGCCGAGCCGAACGACAGCACGATGCCGCGCCGTGCGGTTTCCTCATTCGCAACCAGGTAGGACGAGATCACCGCCTTGCCATGGCCGGGACCGGCGGCATGAAAGATGCCGTAGGCGAACGAGATCGCAAGCAGCGTCCAGACCGCGCTGCCGTCCGATTTCGCCGCGCGTATCGTCGATGACATCTCGCGATAGAATTCGGATTGCTTTGCCAGAATCCATCCGAAGATTCCGCCAACCTGCGGCTCGGCCGCCGGCCGCGGACCGCCGAACGGATTTTGCGCCATCAGAACGTGCACGGTCGCGTCGAGCACAATAACAGCCGATAACGCGGCAACGGTGAAGGCGACGCCTCGCGCAAGGCCGGCAGGCATCCGCCTCACGGGCAATTCACCGAAATCTTGTTGGCGAACATCGCGCCGTAATTGGAATTGTCGCCGTTCATGAAATTCTGCTCGCTGAGGCGCTGGGTATTGGCGGTCTCGTCATTGGGCCGCTGGAATTGCATCTGGCAGGCGGCGGGCGCACCGACCAGCTTGATCGGATCCTTGTCGTCGAACTTGAAGTCGATGAAGTAGGAAGGATCGAATACTTCCAGCGCGAGCTGCTTCGGCGTCACCGGCGCCTTCAGCGGCAGCACGAAGTGCAGCGTCAGCGCGCCATCCTTGTGTTCGAGGTAATAGTCCACCGGCTCCACGAATTTCGTCTTCTTGCCGTCGGCCTTGGCGAAGGTGAAGAAGTTGAACTCCTTGAGCGACTCGACGTTGGTCTGGGCCAGCGGCCTCAGCTCCTCGCGGGTGTAGACGCCCTTGGTCTTGGTCTCGATGCCCTGCAGCGCGTAGGTCGAGAACATATCATCGAACGTCCAGGCGTGACGCACGCCCGTCATCGAGCCGTCGGGCGCGTACATCACCTCGCTCTTGGCGACGATCCAGACATGCGGATGCGCTTCGGCGGATGGCACGCCGACCGACAACGCGACGATGAAGGCCAACAAGCCCAACACCCCACGCAACATGTCGTCCCTGCGCACGCAGGGACCCATACGCCGTGCCCCATCCCTTTGGCAGTGTGGCAAAGACCTTCCCTCCAAACGAACAACAGGGGTTATGGGTCCCTGCGTTCGCAGGGACGACTCGTGGAGGCTGGGCCGGCTGATCACGCCGCCTCCGGCGTTTCCAGAAGACCGCGCCGGCGCAGCAGCGCATCGGCCTCCGGCTCACGGCCACGGAAGGCGACATAGGCCTCCTCGGGCTCGCGTGAGCCGCCAGACGAATAGATGTCGTCGTGCAGCCGCCTGGCGGTGGCAGGATCGAAGATGTCGCCGGCTTCCTCGAAGGCGCCGAACGCATCGGCGTCCATCACCTCGGACCACATGTAGCTGTAATAGCCGGACGCATAGTGATCGCCGGAGAAGATATGGCCGAACTGCGTCGGCCGGTGCCGCAGCGCGATCTCCGAGGGCATGCCGATCTTCTCGAGCTCGGCCTTCTCGAACGCACCGACGTCGCGGCTGGCCGAGGCCGGCTGGGTATGGAATTCGAGGTCGATCAGCGCCGAGGAAACGAACTCCACGGTGGCAAAGCCCTGGTTGAACTTGCGGGCGGCGAGGAAGCGCTGCAGCAGGTCGTCCGGCAGCGGCTCGCCGGTCTGGTAATGCCTCGCGAACTGCCGCAGCACCTGCGGCTGCTCCTGCCAGTGCTCGTAGAGCTGGGAGGGCAGTTCGACGAAGTCGGTGAACACGGATGTTCCCGACAGCGACGGATAGGTCACGTTGGAGAGCATGCCGTGCAGGCCGTGGCCGAACTCGTGGAACAGCGTCCGCGCGTCGTCGGGCGACAGCAGCGACGGCTCGCCGCCGGCGCCCTTGGCGAAGTTGCAGACGTTGATGATGAGCGGGGCGATCTCGCCGTCGAGCTTCTGCTGGTCGCGCAGCGAGGTCATCCAGGCGCCGGAGCGCTTGGAGGGCCTGGCGAAGTAATCGCCATAGAACAGCGCCTTGTGCCTGCCATCGGCGCCCTTGACCTCCCAGACCCGGACGTCGGGATGCCAGACCGGGATGTCCTTCCGCTCGGAGAAGGTGATCCCGAACAGGCGGGTGGCGCAGTCGAAGGCGGCCTCGATCATGTGGTCGAGCACCAGGTACGGCTTGATCGCGGCGTCGTCGAAATTGGCGCGGCGCTGCCGCAGGATCTCGGCGTAGTAGCGCCAGTCCCAGGGGGCGAGGGTGAAGTTGCCGCCCTCCTCCGCGATCAGCTCCTGCAGCGCGTCGCGATCGGCCAGCGCCCGGGCGCGGGCGGGCTTCCAGACCCGCTCCAGCAGGCCGCGCACCGCCTCCGGCGTCTTGGCCATGGAATCTTCCAGCCGGTACGCAGCATAGGTCGGGAAGCCCATGATTTTCGCGGCCTCCTCCCGTAGGGCGAGGATCTCGACAATGGTGGCGTTGTTGTCGTTGGCGTTGCCGTTGTCGCCGCGCGCGGTGAAGGCCCGGTACGCCTTCTCGCGCAGGTCGCGGCGCGACGAGCTCTTCAGGAACGGCTCGACCGAGGAGCGCGACAGCGTCACGATCGCCTTGCCGGCCATGCCCCGCTCTTCGGCATCGGCCTTCGCCGCGGTTATGAAGGCTTCAGGGAGGCCGGCGCGGTCGTCCTCGCCGAGCTCCATGAACCAGTCCTGCTCGTCGCCGAGCAGATGGTGGCTGAACGAGGTGCCGAGCTGCGCCAGCCGCTCGTTGATCTCGGCCCGGCGCTTCTTGGCGGCCTCGTCGAGGCCGGCGCCGGCGCGGTGGAAGTTGGTGTAGGTACGCTCCAGCAGCCGCAGTTGCTCACCGGTCAGGCCGAGCGTGGCGCGCTTCTCGTGCAGCATCGCGATGCGGCCAAACAGCACGGCGTTCATCATGATCGGATTCCAGTGCCGCGCCATCCGCAAGGAGACCTCCTTGTCGATCTCCAGGATCGCCGGATTGGAGTGCGCCGAGACCAGGTCGTAGAACACGGCCGAGACCCTGGAGAGCAGCTTGCCGGAGCGCTCGATCGCGGTGATGGTGTTGGCGAAGTCCGGCAAGGCAGGATCATGCGTGATCGCCGCGATCTCGGCGGCATGATCGACAAAGGCCTGCTCGAAGGCGGGCAGGAAATGCTCCGGCTCGATCTCGGCGAAAGGCGGCGTCTCGAACGGTGTCTGCCACGGCTTGAGCAGCGGGTTTGCGCCGGCTTCCGGCGGGGCAGGCGTCTGCGGGGGTTCTGACATCACAATTCCCGTTTCATCCACTGGAACATCTTCGGTCCTGGCCCAATCACGACCGGGCTCCAAGCCTTGTTTTGACGCATTTTCTTCGCGCAAACCGGTATCAAATTCACGCGAAAACGCTCTGGAACATGCGGCAATCTATATCACGCGATGCGGCATTTTTGGGCCTTTTACGCTTGATAGATGGGTCCTTTTCGGAGAGATTGCACCCCCTTTAGACAGGACCTGTTCCATGAGCCCACAGCCCGCTTCCACCTCCTCCCGCGAGATCGTCTGGCCGAGCGTCATCACCGTCATCTCGGCGGCGATCCTGATCGGCGCGGAAGTGTTCGGCGCGGCCTTCGCCGGCGGCTGGGCGCTCGCGATCCTATTCGGGCTGAACGACACCAGCGCGCACGTCCTGCAGGCGGTGCTGTTTGCGATCGGCGTGATGATCATGGTCGGCTTCATCCGGACCGCTCAACGCATCGAGCCATTTACGAAGCGCGGCTGACGCGCTTTCGTGCGCGACGCGGGCAAGCCTCACCGCAGCAAGCTCGCCTGACACGACGTGCGAGAAACCGCTGCGGCACAGGCACTAAACGAGCAGCGCATCGCCCGAGAATCTTAACGTCCATTCATATTTGTCGTCGCTTCAAGCGCTGCGAACGCGTTCGTAAGCACGCGTTAGGGAAATTTGTCCCCACCCTAAAAAATATGTTGCGAAGCGGGCTTAAAACACATATTTCCAGCCTTGCCCAATTTCGCACGTGCCTGTGGTCGTGTGTCAGTCGGTGGGTATCCGGACAAGAGGCCGGACAGCCGCCAAGGGATGGAAGAACCGAGGGTCGCAACGTCCACTAGGACGAAGCAAGCGGCCAGCATCTCTCTCCAGGGATGCCGTTGAAGGTCTCACCATCTTTTGCAACCGTGACTGGCAGCCGGAGGCGAACCGGCGCACCCCGCTCTCAACGGGGGACGCGACTTAAAGCAACGACGGATCGGGCTTTTTTGGTCTCTACCGGCATTCCACCGCCGGCGCGGGCTACTGAAAAGGCTTGTCCTTCATTGCCAGGTGTGCGGGCGGGAAATCTCCCAACCAATCCACGGCAGCACAATTCGGTCCTCGGGTTCGAGGCTTTGTCGCGTCTCCATCGTGCGGCAGGGCCAAGGCGCTCAGGTCCGAGAACTGTTTGAACGCGCCCGTCGCTGGGCCGTTTGGGAGAGTGCCATGACCGAACGTATTCAGGAATTCCTGCGCAACCGCCGCAGCGAGGGCCTCGACACCGAGCCGTGCCTCGTCGTCGACCTCGAAGTCGTGCGCGACAACTACCAGACCTTCGCGAAGGCCTTGCCGGACAGCCGCGTGTTCTACGCGGTGAAGGCGAATCCTGCGCCCGAAGTGCTGTCGCTGCTGGCCTCGATGGGATCGTGCTTCGACACGGCGACGGTTGCCGAGATCGAAATGGCGCTGGCTGCCGGTGCGACGCCGGACCGCATCTCCTATGGCAACACGATCAAGAAGGAGCGCGACATCGCGCGCGCCTTCGCGCTCGGCATTCGCCTGTTCGCGGTCGACTGCGCCGCCGAAGTCGAAAAGATCGCCCGTGCCGCCCCCGGCGCCAAGGTGTTCTGCCGCATTCTCTATGATTGCGCAGGCGCCGAATGGCCGCTGTCGCGCAAGTTCGGCTGCGATCCGGAGATGGCCGTGGACGTGCTCGACCTCGCCAAGCGTCTGGGCCTGGAGCCGTGCGGCATCTCGTTCCATGTCGGCTCGCAACAGCGCAAGGTGAAGGCGTGGGATCGTGCCCTGTCGATGGCCTCGACGGTGTTCCGTGACTGCGCCGAGCGCGGGATCAGCCTGTCCATGGTCAACATGGGCGGCGGCTTCCCGACCAGGTACCTCAAGGACGTTCCTCCGGTCGTGCAGTACGGCCGGTCGATCTTCCGTGCGCTGCGCAAGCATTTCGGCAACCAGATCCCGGAAACGATCATCGAGCCGGGCCGCGGCATGGTCGGAAATGCCGGCATCATCGAGACCGAAGTCGTCCTGATCTCCAGGAAGAGCGACGAGGACGAGGTGCGCTGGGTGTATCTCGACATCGGCAAGTTCGGCGGTCTCGCCGAGACGATGGACGAGTCGATCCGCTACGCCATCCGCACCCCGCATGACGGTGCGGACATGACGCCGTGCGTGCTCGCAGGACCGACCTGCGATAGCGCCGACGTGCTGTACGAGAAGATGCCGTACCCGCTTCCGGTGACGCTCGAGATCGGCGACAAGCTGCTGATCGAAGGCACCGGCGCGTATACGTCGACCTACTCGTCGGTGGCCTTCAACGGCATCCCGCCGCTGCGGACCTACCACATCTGACGCCTCGCTAGAGGCTCGATCAATCGGGAGCCGGTGCGCCGGCTCCCTCCCCTCATCTGCCGATTTTCTGACAACGCTCCCTGCGGCTTCGCCGCCGTTCGGAGCGGGGATTGACGTGCCATGACTGCTTTGCGGAAGACCACGACTGCCTCCCTCGCCGATGCCGCTCCGTTCGCGATCCGTGCGGAACGAGCCTCGGACGTCGCTGCGCGCGAAGCGCTGCTGGATGCCTGCTTTGGCGCAAGCCGCCATACGCGCACCTGCCAGCGCCTGCGCGACGGACGAGCGCCTGCCCAAGGTCTTGCCTTGTCGGCCGTGCGCCAGGGCCGGCTCGTGGGCACCGTGCGGTTGTGGCACGTCAGCGCCGGGGGCGTCCCGGCGCTGATGCTCGGCCCGCTGGCGGTTGAGGAATCCTCCCGCCAGCTCGGCGTCGGGGCCGCGCTGATGGACCACGCACTCGCGGCGGCGAAGGCGCGGGGCCATCGCGCGGTAATCCTGCTCGGCGATGCGCCCTATTATGCCCGCTTCGGCTTCTCCGGCGCCCGGACCGGCGAATTGTCGCTGCCCGGCCCGTTCGAACGCGACCGGCTGCTCGGCCTGGAGTTTTGCGAGGGCGCGCTCGACGGCGCCTGGGGCATGATCTCGGCCACGGGCGCTCCGCTGCCGAAAACAAAGGCAGGGCGGGCCCGGAAGGCGCTGCTCGTGCCCCGCGTGGCCTGAGGCCATGTTGAATGCGCCCCGGCAGCACGCGGTGACGTGCCCGGCGGGGCGATCGCGAGGGGTTGCGCGGCCAGCCGAAAAGCCCTTAAACCGCGCCAAAACCAGCCCCGGATCATTCCCAAGATCGTCACACCTGGAGATCGAGGTTCGCAATGTCCCGCCGCCTGATTTCGACCGGCTCCCCCTTCGAGAAGGCCGCCGGCTACAGCCGCGCCGTCATCGACGGCGAT
This sequence comes from Pseudomonadota bacterium, assembly GCA_023422775.1. Taxonomy (GTDB): domain Bacteria; phylum Pseudomonadota; class Alphaproteobacteria; order Rhizobiales; family Xanthobacteraceae; genus Bradyrhizobium. The sequence continues at coordinate 64,681 of JAFAGM010000123.1, read as the reverse complement.
TTCGCCTTCGTGGCCGGCACCACCGGCTACGACTACACAACCATGGCCATACCGGCCGATGTCGCAAACCAGGCACGGAACTGCTTTGGGAACATCGAGGCCGCCCTCAAGGAAGGCGGCTTCGCGATGGCCGATATCGTCCGCGCGACCTACTACATTACCGACCTTGCGGATGCGGATGCCTTCTTCGCGGTCTGCGGCGAGGTGTTCGGCGAGATTCGCCCGGCCACGACGCTTCTCGTCGTCGCCGGCCTCTACAAGCCCGAGATGAAGATCGAGATTGAAGTGACCGCGAAGCGGCGGACTTGAGCCTCGGCGCGTCCGAATATCACGGGAACACCGGTTGACTTTGCCGGCAGCGTACCTAGGTTTAGGTGATCATGATGAACCTGCATAGCCAACGTTTGTTGCTGCGCGCCGGTCACCTTCACGCAGGAAGGTAGCCCGGACGGATATCATTGGACCGTCCGGGTTCGATTGCCTGCGATTTAAATACCCCAGCATCTCCCTCTTTCCGAGTTATTGATCGCGTAATGCCGCCGGCATGCCGCGTCCAAATGAATGTGAAGAACATGATCAACGTGCCTCGAACAGAGCTTCCACCGATCAGGATCCGGCAGACCGACAGCGAACGGCTGGCGCAGCTTGCAGAAGCAGCCGCGGGGACTTCTCCGGCCACGGCCGAATTCCTGGCTCGAGAAATCGAACGCGCGACGGTCGTTCCCGATACGGCACCGCTCGCCGGCATCGTCGGAATGGAATCCGAAGTGACTTTCAGGGACGATGTGACAGGCCTGCAAAAGCAGGTCACGCTGGTGTATCCGAAGTCTGCCGACATCGCGGCGGGCCGCATCTCGGTTCTGACCCCGATCGGCGCCGCGTTGATCGGCCTCGCAGCCGGGCAGGCCATCAGCTTCGAAACGCCCTCGGGTGAACTGAGGTCCCTCACCGTCCTTGAAGTCCACGGACCGAATTGACCGCCTGACATTGATTGGCAAAACTTAGCGGCTATTCACAGGGTATTGCCTGATCCGCCGCCACTGTTCGTTCCCTGATCGCGCGGGCCTCGCGCGTTCGACCTTGTCCCTCGGAGTCAAAAACCAATGTCCTCGCCCATCCATGCGAAAATCACCGGCCCCATTGTCATGATCGGCTTCGGCTCGATCGGCAAGGGCACCCTGCCCTTGATCGAGCGGCATCTGGATTACGACAAGTCGCGCATCACGGTGATCGATCCCAAGGACGAGGGCCGCAAGGCACATTGCGAGAAGCACAACGTCAGATTCATCCAGCAGGCCGTGACCAGGGACAACTATCGCACCTTGCTGAGCCCGCTTCTCACCGAAGGCGGCGGCCAGGGTTTCTGCGTCAATCTCTCGGTCGATACCGGCTCGACCGACATCATGGAGCTCTGCAACGAGCTTGGCGCGCTTTATATCGACACCGTCAACGAGCCCTGGCTCGGCTTCTATTTCGATTCTTCGAAGGGCCCGGAAGCACGCTCCAACTACGCCCTGCGCGAAGCGACGCTGGCCGCCAAGAGGGCGCGGCCCGCGGGCTCGACGACGGCCGTCTCCTGCTGTGGCGCCAATCCCGGCATGGTCTCCTTTTTCGTCAAGCAGGCGCTACTCAATGTCGCCGCTGATCTGAAGCTCAATGCCCCGAGGCCGAAGACCAAGGCCGAATGGGCGGACTTGATGCGGCAGGCCGGCGTCAAGGGCATCCACATCGCGGAGCGCGACACCCAGCGATCCAAGAAGCTGAAGGAGCCCGACGTCTTCGTCAACACCTGGTCGGTGGAAGGTTTCCTGTCGGAAGGCGTGCAGCCGTCCGAACTCGGCTGGGGCACGCACGAAAAATGGATGCCTGAAAATGCGCGTACCCACGAAGCCGGCTGCGGCGCCGCCATCTATCTGATGCAGCCCGGCGCCGATACGCGCGTGCGCACCTGGTGCCCGACCCGCGGCGCGCAGTATGGCTTCCTCGTCACCCACAACGAGTCGATCTCGATCGCCGACTACTTCACGGTGCGTGATGCATCGGGCACGGCAATCTATCGGCCGACCTGCCACTATGCCTATCATCCGGCTGACGACGCCGTGCTGTCGCTGCATGAAATGTTCGGCCGCGCTGCGAAGATGCAGGAAAAGCACCACATCCTCGATGAGAACGAAATCGTCGATGGCATCGACGAACTCGGCGTGCTGCTGTTCGGCCATGACAACAATGCCTACTGGTTCGGCTCGCAGCTCTCCATCGAAGAGACCCGCAAACTCGCGCCTTATCAGAACGCCACCGGCCTGCAGGTGACCTCCGCCGTGCTCGGCGGCATGGTGTGGGCGCTGGAAAACCCGAACAAAGGCATCGTCGAAGCCGACGAGATGGATTTCGATCGCCTCTTGGAAATCCAGATGCCGTATCTCGGCCCGGTGAAGGGCTATTACACCGACTGGACGCCCCTCACCGACCGGCCCGGCCTGTTCCCGGAAGACATCGACACGTCGGATCCCTGGCAGTTCCGCAACGTACTGGTGCGGTAGGGAACCCGGCGCCCGTTTGGGGAGTGCAGTGCACATCACCGGACCTACGCCGCTCCCGGCGCGTAGAAGTACGCACCGGGAACACGTTTCCTGTAATACTCGCTTAAGGCAATCGCGCGATCCTGAACGGTAAATTTCCGCGAGGGCCGAGGGCCGTGGCCGCTGCTTCCCAGGCGACGGCGCCCCGGTGGGAGCCACCCAGATGCGCGTCATCATTGCCATTGTCCTGTCGGCCGCTGCACTGGCCTCGTGCACGCCTGAGAGCAATAACGACGTCACGGGCTCGGTGGAGAACTGCGCCCGGAAGCTCTACAGCCCATACAATCCCAAGGACATGAAGCAGTGCGTCGACGTATGCATCAGCTGCGAGCGCGGCGTGGTCACCACCTGCTCGACGTCGTGCAAGCTCAAGGGCGCGCAGTGAGCGCAGGCAGGTAGAAGCTCCTGCCTCTCACTTCGCCATGTAGTCGAACGCCACGGTCCCCAGTCCCAGCGTCAGATCCGCCTTGCAGTGCAGCGCGGACACCACCTCGCGCACCGGCAGCCGCGCCACGTCGGCGAGTGCGTGCGGAAACAGGCCGAGCGCGGCCGGACCGGACCATGCTTCCTTCAAGGTGATGTCCTCGAGACAATAGCGGACCAGTTCGCAGACCCTCGGGCTGCCGTCGACATGCGGGATGATCTTGAGCATGAAGTTCGGCGCCTTCATCGACTTCAGCACCGCGTCGTGATCGACCGCGCGATGCTTGTAGCCCATGGTGGCCGAGGCGCAGAGCACCGAGCCGTAATGCAGCGTGCCGACCAGAACGTCGCTTTCGACGACGATTTTCGGCGAGGCCAGTTTCTTGGGAAATCCCCACAACTCGCGGCCACCGGCAATCGGCCCCTCGTCGTCCAGATACATCGACTGGACGTAGACGCCCTCCTCGCCCTTGAAGCGGACCGGAATCACCTGCCCGGTTTCGGTGTAGTCGCCGAAACCGGTGGAGTCGGGCATGCGGATGAACTCGTACTTCACGACCGGTTCCGCTACTTCCAGCGGCTCCGGCACCACGGCGGCGAGCACGTCGGGATCGGTGCGGTAGGTAATGATGAAATATTCCCGGTTGAAGAAGCGATACGGCCCCCGTGGAAACGCCGGGTTGGTCAGCGGCATCGCATAGGCGGTTCGCCTGACATCATTGATCTTCATGGCTGCCCCTTCTTTGTTCTTCGTCTCGCACGGTCGCGGGATTATGGGGTAACAGAGCGCGACAGGCGAGACTGCAAAATCGGCACGACGCAAAAAACATCAAGGACGCATCGGAACGGGTACACGATCCCGTCATATTCGTCAGGCGACACCGCCGAGATAGAGCCTTTTGACGATGTCGTTGGCTTTCAACTCGTCGACCGACCGCGCGGCAACCGCGATCTCGCCATGGACGATGATGTAGCCGCGATCGGCGATCCGGATCGCCTGGTTGAAATTCTGCTCCGCCATCAGCACCGTCAGGCCGACACGCTGCTTGAGTTCGCCGATCTTGGCGATGGTCTGCGACACCAACAGCGGGGACAGCCCGACCGACGGCTCGTCGATCAGCAGCAGCCGCGGGGAAGACATCAGCGCGCGCGCAATCGCGAGCATCTGCTGCTGGCCGCCCGACATGGTGCCGGCAAGCTGGTTGCGACGCTCCTTCAGCACCGGAAAGGTCTCGAAGACGAGCGCGAGGTTACCATCGATCGTCGAACGGGCGGCCTTGCGGAAAGCGCCGAGCATCAGGTTTTCCGTCACCGTCAGCTTGGGGAACAGCCGCCGCCCCTCCGGCACCAGCGCCACGCCGAGATCGACGATCGCCTCGGGCGAGAGCCTTGCCAGATCGTGGGCATGCCCGTCGATCGAAAGCGACAGCCGGCCGCGATCGGGACGGACCAGGCCCATGACGCATTTCATCAGCGTGCTCTTGCCATTGCCATTGGTGCCGAGCAGCGCGACGGTCTCGCCGGCCTCGACATGGAGCGTGACGCCGCGCAGCGCCTTGACGGCGCCGTAGCCGGCATCGAGGCCTTCGATGGCAAGACTAAGTGCCAAGATAGGCCTCCTGCACCCGCTTGTTGCCCATCACTTCGTCTGGCGCGCCGATGGCGATGATCTTGCCGGCGTCGAGGCACATCACCCGCTCCGAGAAGCGCATCACCGCCTGCATGATGTGCTCGATCATGATGATGGTGATGTCTTCCTCGCCGAGGCTGATCAGGAGATCCAGCACCTCGTCGACCTCGGAGGAGGAAAGCCCCGCCATCGCCTCGTCGGAAATCAGAAGCTTCGGGCGCACCGCCATCGCGCGGGCGAGTTCCATCTTGCGCAACTCGACCTGGCTCAGCGTGTCGCTCGGCGCGTCGGCCTTCGACGCCAGCCCCATCCGCGTCAGGATCGACATCGCGACCTCTTCCTCCGGAAGGCTTGAATCGACCCTGGCGAAGTCGAGCCCGACCATGAGGTTCTCGAGCACCGTCATGCTCTTGAACGGCCGCGGAATCTGGAAGCTGCGCGCGATGCCGCGGCGTGCACGCAGATGCGGCGGCAGTTCGTTGACGTTCTCACCACAGAAAATCACGTTGCCGGCCTGCGGGCGCAGCGCGCCGGATATGCAGTTGATCAGCGTCGTCTTTCCCGAACCGTTCGGGCCGATCAGCCCGAAGCGTTCCCCCTTGCGGATATCGACGCTGATGTTGTCGAGCGCGGTGAAGCCGCCAAAAGTCTTGGTGATCGCGTCGACCCGCAGCAGCGGCGTGTCCGGCGCAGTGTCATTTGTCATGCTTGCCTCCCGCGCGCAGACGATAACGCGGACGCAGCAGCCCGATGATGCCCTTGGGCGCGGCGACCACGAACAGCACCAGCATGATGCCGAGCACCAGCACGTTGATCTCGGACGAGATGGTCACGGCGAGGAACTGCTGTGTCGAGCCGAGCAGGATGGCGCCGAGCACCGGGCCGATCCAGTGCGCGGTCCCGCCGATCAGCGACATCGCCAGCGCCGAGACGGAGTAGGTGAGATTGAACGTCGAGGACGGATCGGCGTATTGCAGGTACATGGCGGCGGGCGCACCGGCCGCCGACATCAGCGCGCCCGATATCATGCAGGCCACGAGCTTCAGTTTCAGCGTCGGCACGCCCGTGCATTCGGCTGCGAGTTCGTCATCCCGGAGCGCCTGCAGGCCGCGACCGATCCGGGAATTCTGGATGTAGCGCGCGATCGAGATCGCAATGACCACCAGCACCGCCTGGACGAAGAACAACATCTTCACGTAGCTGTCGAACGGCGCCGTCGCCGGCGGCCGCTGCAGCTGGATGCCTGCCGCGCCGCCGACGAACCGCCAGTTCATCACGAAGGTCTCGATGATGATCGCCAGCGCAATCGTCGCGATCGAGAAGAATATTCCGCGCATCCGCAGGGTCAGGAGGCCGACCCCGAAGCCGAGCAACATGCCGACGACCGCGGCAACTCCGATCTGCACCACGAGCGGCGCCCCGGTCGCCTTGAACAGCGCCACCGCCGTATAGACACCGACGCCGAAAAAGGCGTTGGTGCCGAAATTGACGTAGCCGGCATAGCCGCCGAGGATGGTCCAGGCGACTGCGAGTGCGATGAATTGCAGGATCACGTAGCCGGCGAAGAACGGATACTCGTTGCGGACGAACTGCGTCATCGACAGGACGGCGACGAGGAAGACCGCCACGCCGGCCCAGAACGCGATGTTGTTGCGACGTTTCGTCATCGGCCGAGCAAGCCTTGCGGCCGCACGGCAAGCACGGCGAGAAGCATCGCGAACGAGATCGCCGGCGCCCATGAGGCGCCAAACATGGTCAGAACGATAGTTTCGGAGACGCCGAGGATGATGGCGGCAATCAGCGTGCCGCTGATGCTGCCGAGTCCGGCCATGACCACGACGCAGAACGTCCGGCCGATATAGGCACGGTCGAGCGTCGGCTCGATCGGCGCCACGATGATCAGCAGCGCTCCGGCGATCCCGAGCACGGCGGTAGCGATGCCGAAGGCGAACTGCTTGATGCGGACCGGGTTGGCGCCCATCAGCCGCAGCGCCTCCTCGTCCTGCGCCACCGCGCGGATCGCGCGGCCCATGAATGTTTTCGACAGGTACACTGCGAGCAGGACCGTCAACCCCAGCGCGACCGCGAACGCAACCAATTGCCGGATCGGTATCCGGAACTCGCCGAACCGCCAGGACTTGCCGATATAGGTCGCCGTGACCGAGCGCTGGTCGACGCCGAATTGAAGGATGATCAGCACCTCGATGATGAAGGCGATACCGAAGAAAAACGCGATGCCGCGGACGCCGGCGTCGCTGCCGCGCCGCTCGAAGGTCTCGTAGTAAACGCGATAGGTGAGCAGGCCGAACACGAAAAACAGCGGCGTGATGGCGAGCCCCGCGAGCAACGGATCGAGGTCGTAGCTGTCGTTGAGCAGGTATACGCCGTAGGAGGCGAGCACCAGAAACGCCGGATGCGCGACATGGGGAACGTCGAGCAGTCCGAACGAAACGGACAACCCGACGCTGACGGCTGCATAGAAGCAGCCGAGCAGCACCCCGAGCACCACTGCGCCGAGCAGCAGGTCCATCGAAAACACGTCAGATCCCCCCTCGAAATCCCCTTGGCTTCTTTCCCGAGCCAGAAAAAAGCCGAGGCCTACTTGCGTGCGGCCTCGAAGGGACTGACGAGCGTACCGGTCTTCAATTTGTCGGGGTACAGGATCACCTGCCTGCCCGGCTTCCGGAATTGTTCGATGTCCTTGTCGACCACCCCCCGGAACTGGGCCTGCACCGTCGCGCTTTCCTTCCACTCGCCATCGGCGGCGAACGCGATCGGCCCGACGATGGTCTTGTGCTCGTTCTCCCGCAAATATTTCGCAAGGCCCTTCTGGTCCAGCGACTTGGTCGCGTTGACCGCCGCCTCGATCATCTGGCCCGTGGCGTAACCGTACGGCGCCAGATAGTAGCCGAGCGGGTCGACCTTGGCTGCGACGGCGCGCTTGGTATAGACCTCGAAAAACTCCTTGGTGCCTGTGTGATACATACTCGGCTCCGGCAGCCAGGTATTGTAGTTGACGACGCCGTTGAGCAGCGATCCCAGATTGCCCATCACGGCGGCGAACTGCAGGCCGACCATGCCGCCGCCGAAGACCTTGACGTCGTCGCCGATTCCGATCTCGTTCACGGCACGCAGGATGCCGGCCGAATCGGGCGGATAGGACGCGACATAGACGATATCGGGCTTGGCGGCCTTGAGCGCACGAATGATGGAGGCGAACTCGACCGTGTTCGGCGGATAGGACTGATCGAAGACGACGGGCACGTTGCGCTTCTTGGCGACATCGCGGGCGGTCAGCGCCAGATTCTGGGCAAACTCCTGATCGGCCGCGAGCAGCGCCATGTTCTTGCCGCCGGCCTTCTGCGCCAGATCGATGAACGAGGAGGCCCAGCTGTCGGCCGGCCCCCACGGCGCGTTGTTGAACCACATGTCGTGGCCGACCTTGCTGTTCACCTGGAACGAGAAATTCCCCATCAGCAGCAGGCCGCGCTGCTTGACGAACGGCATGATCGGCGCGGTCGGCACCGTCGCGTAGGGCGCGAACAGCAGATCGACCTTGTCGACGTCGACCAGCTTGGCGTAGATCGCCGGCGTCTCCGCGGCGCTCGACTTGTCGTCATAGACGACCAGTTCGACTTTGCGGCCGAGCAGCCCGCCCTTGGCATTGACATCGTCACGCCAGATTTCGATCCCGAGCAGCGAAGCCTTGCCGCCGCCCGCAAGCCCGCCGGTCTGCGGCATCGACATGCCGATCTTGATGGGCGGCTGCTGGGCCAGTGCGCCTGAACCGTGCCCAGCCACCGCAACCGCCATCGCGCCGCCGAGAAATGTCCTGCGTTTCATGATTTCCCCTTGTGTGTCGTTTCCGTTGTCATTCTGCTTCCGCCGGATCTTCGCCCGGCTATTGCAATGATACCTTGTCAGGCTGAATCCAGCCGGCCGCCCCCGCTGGCGCAGGTTCGTCCTTGCGCGATTGCTTCATGATCGCCTTCAGGCGCGGGTCGGGCGTTGTCGCCATCCGATCGAGCACGGCATCCGTGATCGTTGCCGGCGTTAGCTCGCGCATGCGTCGCTCCCTGGCCTGCCGGCTATTTTCGATCTGCCGGCCGTTGTTGCCGCAAGCCTAACCGCTTGTCGGGGAGCAACACAAGGCGTTCAGAGGCCGCAAGGCAGCGACAAAAGGATTATCGCTCCCGGATCGGCGGCGCGGTCTTCTCCGCCGGGGCCGGCGGCAGCGCCGGCTGGGCGCCGGCTTTCTGTGCGTCGGTGTCCGGGCGGGCCGGCTCCGGAGGAACGTCGGATGGCCTGGTTTGCGTGGACGGCCGCGTGCCCGTCGTCGTCGGATCGGCCGGCGCGGAAGGCCTGGTTTCCGCGCCCGGCGTCGATTGCAGCGGCGGGGTCGACTGCGCGAGTTGCGGCGGATCGCCGGCCATGATCTGCGCCACCGAGAGCGCCGTGATCGCAAGGCCCGCCGCCAGCAGCATGGCCGCGAACGCGAACTCCCCTCGCAAGCTGTGCTTCCTGTTGTCCGGCGCCATGACGTTCATCCGCACGTTTGTTCGCGGTATCAACGATTGCTGCGATGCATGGTTCCATGCCTCTCCGCACCGGGAGGGGCGAAATCGTCGCATGCGCCGGAACTATTCCGCGGTGCTCACTGCCCAGGTCGCATGGCGCACACCGGGCTGGCGCTGCAGGTCGGTGACAACCGCGTTCAGTTCATTCGGATCGACGGCAGTCGCGACCAGCTTTGCAACGATTTCGAGCAAATCGTCGCCGGTCTCGACGACCTCGATGCTCGCGACGGGATAGTTTGCGCTTTCCAGTTTCTCGATCAGTTGATCGCGCTTGGCGGGCAACGCCTCGGTCGTGACCGCGAGCTTGAAGTGATAGGTCGCTTCCGAAGTCTTCTCGTCGAGCGGAATGCGGTTGATGGCGTTCACCAGCGGACGCAGCAGGGTGTTGCCGGCCAGCACGAACACGGTGAGCGCCACAGCCTGCGCGACCATGTCGGCGCCGGCGCAGGACCCGACCGCGGCCGACGCCCACAGCGTCGCCGCGGTGTTGAGGCCGCGCACGTCCATGCCCTGCTTCATGATGACACCGGCCCCGAGGAAGCCGATCCCCGACACGACATAGGCGATCACACGCACGCCGCCATCGGCGCCGGTCAGATGCATCGCGAGATCGACGAAGGCGGCCGCGCCGAGCGCCACCAATACGTTGGTGCGCAGGCCCGCCGTGCGCTGCCGGTATTGCCGCTCGGCACCGATCAAGGTGCCGAGCACGAAGGCCGTGGTCAGGCTGACCAGCGTGTCGATGAAATCGGCTAACTGGAAGGTCGTCAGAAAACGCATCGCCCGCCCCCACTGGATCAGGCGATCTCTTACAGTTCCACGATCCCTGCGTCACCCTCTTCCGTGCCGAACGCGAGATGCGTGCCCCTGGCGTTCCAGGCGAGCGCCGAGACCGCACCGCCGCCATTCCGGCGCACCAGGATTTCGGCACCGTCTTCCAGCCGGACCATCAGCACCGTGCCGTCGCTATAGCCGGCGGCCATGATGTCCTGCTTCGGATGACAGGCGACCACGGAGACGCGCGCCTGCAGCGGCGCCAGCATCGCGGGCTCCTTGCCCATCGGCCCGTCCTTGCTGGTGAACGGCCAGACGATGACGGTATCGGCGCCAGACGTAGCGAGACCCTTGCCGCCTGCGCTCCACGACATCGAGCGGACACGGCCGGGGTAGCCGCTCATCCGCATGTGGCGGTTGTCCGCAAGGCGCCAGCCGTGCATCGCCGGTTCGTGCATCGCGGTGACCAGGAACTTGTTGTCCGGGCTGAAGGTGACGCCGAGGTGCGAGCCGGCCCATTCCAGGAATTCCGGATTCGCGGCCATGTTGGGAAACCACAGCGTCACACCATTGTAATGGGCGACCGCCACGCGCAGTCCCTTCGGCGCAAACGCCAGGCCGCCGACGGTCGACGGCATGTCGAAGGTCTTCACTTCGCCCTTGCCGCTTTGGACAAACGCGGTCTTTCCCGCCGACCACGCCACGGCACCGTCGGTATGCAACGCGACATTGTCGATCCATCGACGCTTTGCGTCGGTGGCAAGCACCGTCACCGTACCCTTGGCGTCAAGTGCCGTCAGCTTGCCGTCGTCGCCGCCGGTGACGACGCGCTTGCCGTCGGACGCCGCGCACAGGATCGCGCCGCCATGGATGGCGACCGTCGATACTTCGCCAGCTTCGTTGACCAGCGCCGCGTTTTCCTCAGTGCCGATGAACACGGCGACATTGCCGAGGAAATGCAGCGAGGTTGCGGGCATGCCGACCGGCAGCGCCCGCACCCGGTCGGTGATGGAAGCAATGGAGGGCCCTGCGGCCGGATCGAACTCTTTCATCACGAGGTGATACAGGCTTCGAAGCCGTCGCGGATCATCTGCTCCGGCAATTCACGGCCGATGAAGACGACGCGGCTTTCGCGCGGTTCGCCCTCCTTCCACTTCCGCTGATGATCGCCCTCCAGCATCATATGGACGCCCTGGAACACGTAGCGGTCGTCATCGTCGGTGAAGGCAAGGATGCCTTTCGAGCGCAGGATCTTCTGTCCTTCGGTGGCGACGAGGTTCTGCAGCCACGGCATGAACACGCTCGGGTCGAGCGGCTTGTCCGACCGCAGCGACAGCGACTGCATTTCCTCGTCGTGGTAATGCTTCAGGCCGCCATGGCTGTGGCCGTGATCGTGGTGGTGATGGTCATGGCCGTGATGATGGTCGTGGTCATGGTGATGATCGTGGCCGTCGCCGGCGTCGAGGAATTCCGGTTCGATCTCGAGAATGCGATCGAGATCGAACGCGCCGCGTTCCAGCACGTCCGAGAGCGCAACCTTGCACCGCTCGGTGCGATGCAGTTTTGCATAAGGATTGATGCCGCGGATCCGGGCTTCGACTTCGGCGAGTTCGGGCCTGGAGACAAGATCGGTCTTGTTCAGCACAATGACGACGGCGAAGGCGATCTGGTTCTTGGCTTCCGGCGCATCTTTCAGGCGATCGCTCAGCCATTTGGCGTCGGCGACGGTTACCACCGCGTCGAGGCGGGCGTTCTTCTGGACGTCCTCGTCGACGAAAAAGGTCTGCGCCACCGGCGCCGGGTCGGCAAGTCCGGTGGTCTCGACAATGATGGCGTCGAACTTGCCCTTGCGCTTCATCAGCCCTTCCATGATGCGCACGAGGTCGCCGCGCACGGTGCAGCAGACGCAGCCATTGTTCATCTCGAACACTTCTTCGTCGGCGCCGATGATGAGATCGTTGTCGATGCCGATCTCGCCGAATTCGTTGACGATGACGGCGTATTTCTTGCCGTGGTTTTCCGACAGGATGCGGTTGAGCAGCGTGGTCTTGCCGGCGCCGAGATAGCCCGTCAGCACGGTCACTGGAATTTTCTGGGAAGCAGGTTCAGCCATAGTCGCTCCGGAGCGGAATTGAAGGGCACGCCGGCAGGCAGGGAGGCCCCTGCCCTATGGGCTCAGCGCGCTGGTCAGGGCCTTTATATTGTGCCTGACCATCGCAATGTAAGTGGGAGAATCGCCCTTTTCGCCCGTCAAACTGTCCGAATACAGCGTTCCGCCGACCCTGGCGCCGGTCTCGGCCGATATCCGGCGGATCAGCCTGGGGTCGCTGATGTTTTCGAGGAATACCGCCGGTATTTTGGCGGTCCTGATCTGGGTAATGATCGCCGCCACATCGCGGGCGCTGGCCTCGGATTCGGTCGAGACGCCCACCGGCGCGATGAATGCGACGCCATAGGCGGCGGCGAAATAGCCGAAGGCGCCGTGGGTCGAAATCACCTTGCGGCGGCCTTCCGGAATTTGTGCCACGGCACCGCGGACCTCACGGTCGAGCGCGTCGAGTTCGGCCAGATAGCGGCTCGCATTGGCCTTGAAGGTATCGGCATTGGCGGGATCGGCCGCCGCCAGCGCGTCGCGGATATTGGCCACATAGACCTTTGCATTGGCGACCGACTGCCAGGCATGAGGATCGGCAGCGGAGCCGACCCTGAGCGGGGTGATGCCTGACGTCGCGGTTACGATGGCGGGCTTGCCGCCGGCGGATTTCACCAGCCGCGGCAGCCAGCCCTCGAAACCGAGCCCGTTGACGAAGACGAGTTTTGCATCCGCAATTCGCTTGGCGTCGGCCGGCGTCGGCGAGTAGACGTGCGCATCGCTGTCAGGGCCAACCAGCGTCGTGACGCTGACGCGGTCGCCACCGACGTTGCGGACGAAATCGCCGAGGATCGAGAAACTCGCGACGACGTTGAGGCGATCCTGCGCACCGGCCGGCGCGACGAACGCGATCAATACCAGACAGACAAGTAGACCAAGCCGCCGCATCTTCACGCCTCGAGATGACGGCCGGGGAACATCTGCCTGACAAGGCCGCTGACCGGACCGAACAAGAGTGACAGGATATACAGCCCGGCGGCCACCAGAATGACCGCGGGGCCCGAGGGGATGCGGGTCTGGAACGACAGCGCCAGGCCCGCGTAGCCCGACAGGATCGCGCTGGCGACCGCGATGCAGATCATGCCGGTGATGTCGCGCGACCAGAAGCGCGCGATGCCCGCAGGCAGGATCATCAGCCCGACCCCGAGCAGCGTGCCGAGCGCGTGAAAGCCGTTGACGAGGTTGATCACGACCAGCGCCAGGAACGCCAGATGCGCGGGCGCACCGGCGCGGCTGACGGTGCGCAGGAATACCGGATCGACGCATTCGATCACCAGCGGACGATAGATCACCGCCATGACCAGCAGCGTGATGGTGGCGTTGAACGCGATCACCAGCAGCGTCTGGTCGTCCATCGCCAGGATGTTGCCGAACAGCACGTGCAACAGATCGATGTTGGTGCCCTTGACAGAAACGATGGTGACACCGAGCGCCAGCGACACCAGATAGAAGGTCGCGAGCGAGGCGTCCTCCTTCAGTTCGGTGGTGCGCGCGACCACGCCGGCGAGGATCGCCACGGTAAAGCCCGCGATCAATCCGCCCGTCGTCATGGCAAACAGGTTGAGGCCCGAGACCAGGAAGCCGATCGCCGCACCGGGGAGGATCGCGTGCGCCATGGCGTCACCGACGAGGCTCATCCGCCGCAGCATCAGGAATACGCCGATCGGCGCCGCCCCGAGCGACAGCGCGATCACGGCGGCGAGCGCCCGGCGCATGAACTCGAATTCGGTGAAGGGCGCGATCAGCGCGTCGTAGAACATCAGGCGGCCCGTGACGGCATGTCTTCCGCGCAAGCGGCGGCGCTATCGTCGAACGCCTCGCACATCCGCAATGCGACCAGCAGATTTTCGTTGGTCAGCACATCGGCGGTCGCGCCCCAGGCCACGGGCCCGCGTGCAAGCAGCAGGGTTTCCGGGAAATGATTGCGCACCAGTTCCATGTCATGCAGCGCCGCCATCACGGTGCGGCCCTCGCCGTGCCAGCGCTTCACCAGTGCCAGCAGGTCGGCGGAGGTTTTGGCGTCGATCGCGTTGAACGGCTCGTCGAGCACGATCAGCCGCGCATCCTGCAGCAGCACGCGCGCGAACAGCATGCGCTGCATCTGGCCGCCGGACAGCGTACCGATGCTGCGGCTTTCGAATCCGTTGAGGCCGACGGCAGCGAGCGCCTGCGTGATCCTGTCGCGTGCCGCGCGCCCCATGCCGCCGAAGAATCCGACACTGCGCCACAGCCCGGTGCCGACGAAATCGTATACCGAGATCGGGAAGCTGCGGTCGATGTCGGCGGTCTGCGGCAAATAGGCGATGTCACGGATATCGAGCCCGCCGAGATGGATCGATCCCGAGAGCGGCTTGAGGATGCCGGCGAGCCCGCGGAACAGCGTCGACTTGCCGGCGCCGTTCGGACCGATCACAGCTACCAGCGCGCCTGTCGCAACCTCGCCATTGAGGTGATGCACCGCCGGATGCCGGTCATAGCCGAGCGTGACGTTCTGAAATTTCAGCTGCGCGGCCATGCTCACCTCATCGCCAGCCATACGACCGCCCACAGGGCGGCGCTGACCGCGGCAGCCGCGCCAAGCCGGGCGGCGACAGTCATGCGCAGGATCGACCAGGGGGCCGCCTGCGCCGGATGCGGCGTCGCCGGGCCATGGGAATGGACGTGGCCGTGGTGGTGTCCGTGGTCGTGGGAATGAGCGTGAGCCATGGATTGACGTTATATTATAACATTACGGAAGTCCACGCATGGGTGTGGCACCTGCCGCCCAATCATTCCGGGATGGTCCGAAGGACCAGACCTCAGGTGCGCAATTGCGCACCACAGTTCGATGCTCTGCATCGCCTCGTCCTACGACGATCTTCGCATCGACCTCAGGATGGCGTCGGTGAGGATGCGCTGGTAGCGCGCGTGTCCGTGAAATAGAGGACGCGCGCTGCCGGGCGCACCGCATGCGCAGCAAGCGGCCGGACTGCCGCGGCACTGCCGAGGAGCGCGATGAACTCACGTCGCCTCACGATCCCCTCCGGTAAGCCCAACCAGTGTTGAAAGCCTGGAGCATTGTCGGTTCTGATTGAATCAGAACCGAAGCTCCAAATTGTTGTTTTGACGCGTTTTCTCAGCGCGAACCGGTATCCACTTCGCTCGAAAGCCCCATAGCACGGATCAGCCCGGCGCTGCCCCTCGTCAAAGCACCTTCCGATCCTTTGAAGCGGTTGCCGGCGCAAGCTCCGTCGTTCCGGGCTCGCTGCAGATATTGCGATACGCGCTCGCCGCCGCCGAATTCGCGGGGCCATTGACGACATATGCTTCGTCGTCCGTCACGAGGTACAGAAACGGCCAGTCCCCTCCCTCGCCCGACGCCTTCTTTCCTTTGACGCGGCCGCAAATGGTATCGACGGGCTTTCCGAGCGTGTTCTTGCGCATCGCCCGTTTGATCTCGCCGAACTCGGCGGATGCCGGTTCCTCCAGCTTCGCAGCGATCGTGGCCTTCGCCTTGACGATGACGGGATCGGGCGGCTCGACGGGCCGGCCCGGCGCCGGGGCCTGGACTTTCGCTTCGATCACAGTTGATGCCGGCTTTTTCTCGGCAGGCTGAGGTTTTTCGCGCGCGGCGGCCACCGAGCGCTCTTCCGTTTTCGCCGCGATGGCGGGCTTGGGTTTAGTCGCCGCCGTGCTGGATTTAGACGGCGTTGACACAGGTTCAACCGGCTTGCTCGCGCTGGCGAGAAAGCTGTTTGCATCCGAGCACGAATCGGTGCTCGCGAGCGGTGACAACGGGACGCTGCAGCCAATCAGGGGTGCGGCCAGAAGACCAATGAGAAGCGTTCTCATGCTAATCCCTTTGGTGAGGGGCCTGAGTTCCGCCCGCAGTTCTTGCGGCGATCTGAAATGTTGCGCTGATCGTTTATCATTTGCGCAAAACTGTTAACCGCCTGCTAAGCGTCCGGCATTTCGCCGCGGCAGGTTGCGCATGGTTAACGAGACCCATTCCAGCACGCGCTTAATTTCCCGATCGGCATCGTGATCGGCGCCGGTGGGTTCAGCTTCCTTCAGGAAGCCTTGTGATCGGTTTTGCGCGACTTCAGGGTTTCCCGATCGCCATTGCGATCGCGGCCGCGAGGAACGGGAACGGCAGCGAAACCGCAGCACGAAACCAGACGAACTTCGCCGGCATGAACGGGATCTCCCAGAGGATCATGCGCTGGAAGGCGAACAGCGCCCAGGCGACGACGTAGGCGATCACCTGCGGCGAACCGCCGCCGACCTTCATGGCGACCGCGCCGATCGAAAAGCCGACCACGGGGCCGCCCGGCGTGGCCGCGCCCGCTATGACGGCGGTGAGCACGCCGAGCCAGCCGCTGTCGGGCCCGAGCCAGCCGGTGATTACTTCCGGCGGGATCACGGCGGCGATGAAACCCGAGCCGATCACGCCGAGCGCGATGCGCGGCACGATGTTGACAAAATCCATCGAGCCTTCGCGCATCGACGACACCAGCACCACGCGGCCGCGCTGCCAGGCCATGAAGCCGAGGACTGCGACCGAGCCCCACAGGGTGATGTCGATCATCAGCGCGGAGATGTTCACGAAGGCTCGCCCTTCGGATGCATCCGCACATAGACGAAGCGGCCGAGCGCGCCGGCCAGAACCGGGATCGGCAGCGAGATCACGATCCGCCACAGCGTGAAATCCGTGCCGAGGATCGGCAACTCCCAGGCGACCGCGCGGCCGTAGCCGATCAGCGTCCAGCTCACCACCATGGCGATGGTGGCGCCGAAATCGGCGCCCACCGTGAGCAGGGCCGCCGCCACCGGATAGGCGGTGAAGGGACCGCCGGGCAGGATCGCGCCGAACGCCGTTCCGATCAGAAGACCCTTCAGGCCGGAAGACGGCCCGAGCGCGCGCGATATTTTATCGTGCGGCAGGATTTCGGCGATGAAACCGCCGAGCAGGCAGCCCGCCAGCACCCGCGGCAGGATTTCCCCGAACAGGAACAGGTCGTGGGTGAGAATCTTGAGCACGCCGTCGATGCCGTCGCGCCGCCAGACCAGCGCAACGCAGACCGCAACCAGCGCGCCGATGAAAATCATCGACCAGCCCACCGACTTGCGGGCGCGCTTTGGGCGCGTCTCGCCGTCGTCGGCAGGCGCCGGGTCTTTTATCGGTGGTTCTGACAAGGCAACGGGTCGGCCGATGAGGAGAATCCACCCTGCTTAGTCCCCGCCATCGGGCGAAGCAAACAGAAGCTGGCAGATATCCATGCACATCGCAGGGATGCCCATGCGGGCGCGTCACGCTGGTTTGCGCGCGCTCAGGAGAAGTGGCGCACCAGGGCGAGGCCGCCGAACAGTCCGGCAATCGAGAGCACGACCGAACCGATCACATAGAGTGCAGCGAGCCCCAGTTCGCCGCGCTCGTAGAGCAGCGCGGCATCGAGCGAGTAGGCTGAAAACGTGGTGTAGCCGCCGAGAACGCCGGTCATCAAAAACAGCCGCCAGGGCTGCGACGCCTCGCCCTTGAACGCGAGGTAGCCCGCGATCAGCCCCATCACGGTGGAGCCCGTGATGTTGATGATGAAGGTGCCCCAGGGAAATGCCGTGCCGAGGCAACGGGCGCAGCTGACGTTGACGAGATGGCGCAGCGTCGCGCCGAGGCCGCCACCGAAAAAGACCAGCAAATAGCTCATCGCAGTATTCCCAGATCCGCAAAGTCACCGGCAAACCGCTTGTGCCGCACGGAAGCGCTCGCCGCAAGAATGGAAAGAACATCACACCAATGAAAAAGGGCGGCAGCCACGGCCACCGCCCCTTTGAAAGCAGCTCCGTCATTGCGAGAAGCGAAGCGACGAAGCAATCCATCTCGCAGCATAAAGAAAGGATGGATTGCTTCGCTTCGCTCGCAATGACGGTATCGTTGACGTCCGGAGTGCAACTCAAGCCTTGCCGAACAACTCGTCGACGTAATCCCAGTTGACGAGATGATCGACGAAAGCCTTCAGATAGTCCGGACGGCGGTTGCGATAATCGATGTAGTAGGAGTGCTCCCAGACGTCGCAGCCGAGAATCGGCGTCGCGCCGTGGACCAGCGGGCTCTCGCCGTTCGCGGTCTTGGAGATTTCGAGCTTGCCGTTCTTGACCGACAGCCAGCACCAGCCGGAGCCGAACTGGCCGACGCCGGCGGCGGCGAAATCGGCCTTGAACTTGTCGAGACCGCCGAGGTCCTCGGTGATCTTCTTTTCCAGACGGCCGGGCAGCTTGCTGCCGCCGCCGTTCGGCTTCATCCAGTTCCAGAAATGCAGGTGGTTGTAGTGCTGGCCGGCATTGTTGAACACGGCCGGATTCTTCCCGAACGAGCCTTTGACGATTTCCTCAAGGGATTTGCCCTCGAACTCGGTCCCCTTGATCGCGTTGTTTCCGTTGGTCACGTAAGCCTGGTGATGCTTGTCGTGGTGATATTCCAGCGTTTCCTTGGACATATGGGGTGCAAGGGCGTCATGGGCATAGGGGAGGTTGGGCAGCGTGAAGGTCATGGGTAATGTCCGAACTGATGGGGTACGGGGGTGTAACGGAGACCCTTATAGAAGGTTCCATCGATCTTA
Source organism: Pseudomonadota bacterium (assembly GCA_023422775.1). GTDB lineage: Bacteria > Pseudomonadota > Alphaproteobacteria > Rhizobiales > Xanthobacteraceae > Bradyrhizobium. The sequence continues at coordinate 45,950 of JAFAGM010000123.1, read as the reverse complement.
AACACCGCCAATTTTCGAAAGGCGGACGGTTCTTCGGTAACGCCCCTCCGCGCCCAGCGTATAACGGATTTGGCAGCCGCGGAGTACGGCACGAAAAGGCAGCGAAATGAGCATCGAGATCGACGTCCTGAACGGAGATGCATCATGGCCGAGAGCCGAACCGCTGATGAACGCGGTCTGGCCGGCTCATGTTGTCGAAAAGCTTTCGTGGGGTCACGTCAAGTGGGCCCAGGCCGACCTGCGCGTCCTGATCGACGCGCCGGAGGATTCGCCCAAGGGCGGATTGGCCTGCCATGTCGGCATCCATTTCCGCGACGCGATGTGGGACGGGCGCAAGGTCCACATCGGCGGGATCGGCGGCGTCTCTACCCGCGAGGATTGCCGCGGCCGCGGTTATGCATCGCTGGCGCTCAACGCAGCCGTCAGGACCATGCGCGACCACGAGGCGGTACGCTTTGCGCTGCTGTTCTGCGAGCCGCACAATGAAGCATTCTACGCGGCGCGCGGCTGGCATGCGTTCAGGGGCGAAGTCCATGCCGAGCAGCCGGGAGGAAAAATCCGCTTCGAAGCGATGGCGCCATACGTATTCGATTTCACGCGCAAGCCGCGCGACGGAATAATCGACCTATGCGGCCTGCCGTGGTGACCCCTGCGCGGGCGTGACTGGCCTGCACTCCGGCTGAGCGATAATATGTTACCCATAATGCATTCTTCCGATTTGCGGAACTGACAACCCAATGACCCTTGAGGCTCCGCTCGACGCGCGCCCCGCGGCCGTTCCACCTGCGGCGGTCAGCAGCCTCCTGACGTCACCGATCCTGCCGACGCTGCTGAAACTGGCGATCCCCAACACGATCGCGATGTTCGGCACGACGCTGGTGGCGGTTGCCGAGACCTCCTATATCGGCCGGCTCGGTACCGAGCCGCTGGCCGGGATCGCGCTGGTGTTTCCGTTCGTGATGCTGACGCAGATGATGTCGGCGGGCGCGATGGGCGGCGGCGTTTCCTCCGCCATCAGCCGTGCGATCGGCGCCGGCGACCGCGACCGTGCGGCGACGCTGGCGCTGCATGCGGCGATGATCGGCGCCTGCGCGGGACTGTTCTTCACCGTGATGATGCTGGCCTTCGGCCGCACTTTCTACACCCTGCTCGGCGGGCGCGGCGGCGTGCTCGAACAGGCGATGGCGTATTCGCAGGTGCTGTTCTCCGGCGCGATCGCGATCTGGCTGGTGAATACGCTGGCCTCGGTGGTGCGGGGCACCGGCGACATGCGCATTCCGTCGGTGACGCTGATCGGCACCGCGCTGGTGCAGGTCGCGGTCGGCGGCGCGCTCGGTTTCGGGCTGTTCGGCCTGCCCAGGCTCGGCATGCAGGGCGTCGCCGCCGGACAATTGACCGCATTCGCGCTCGGAGCCGCCTTCCTGGCCTGGTGGCTGATCGGCGGCCACAGCCGGCTGACGCTTAACTTCAGGGGATTCAAGTTTCAGCGCGCCATGTTCATCGACATCCTCAGGGTCGGCGCGGTGTCCTGCCTGTCGCCGCTGCAAACCGTGCTGACGGTCCTGATCTTCACCAAAATTCTCGCCGGCTACGGCACCGAGATCCTGGCCGGCTACGGCATGGGCTCGCGGCTGGAATTCCTGCTGACGCCGATCGCGTTTGCATTCGGCGTCGCCTCGGTGCCGATGGTCGGCATGGCGATGGGCGCGGGCCTCGTGACGCGCGCGCGGCAGGTGGCATGGATCGCGGGCGCCGCGTCCGGCATCACGGTCGGTACGATCGGCTTGATCGTCGCAGCCAGGCCGTCGCTGTGGATTTCGATGTTTACCAGCGATCCCGGCGTCACCGCCGCCGCGACATCGTATTTCACCTGGGCCGGCCCGGCATTCGCCTTCTTCGGGTTGGGCGCATGCCTGTATTTCTCCTCGCAAGGTGCGGCAAAGGTCGGCGGGCCGGTGATGGCCGGCACCGCCAGACTGGTGCTGGTCGGCGGCGGCGGCTGGTGGTTCGCCTCGATAGGCGCACCGGCGTGGACATTGTTTGCGCTCGTCGGCGCAGCGATGGCCGTTTACGGCCTCGGTACCGCCCTGTCGGTTCGCCTGACCCGCTGGGGCAAGTGATCGCTCAAGAAGTCGTGCTCAATCCGACGTTGCACTGACCCGATTTGTTTGCCATGCAGGCCTGCTTTTCGAAGGAACGATTCATGGCTTGCAGAACGGCTCTCATCATCGCGATCGCCACAGCATTCTTCGCCGCACCGTCCGCCCGCGCGCAAGGCGCAGGCGCGCCGACCGGCGTCTGGCAGACCCAGGCCGGCGACGCGCGCGTGCGGGTCAGCAAATGCGGCGGCGGCATCTGCGGCGTGATCGTCGGACTGAGGGACCCGATCGATCCCGGCACCGGCAAGCCCCAGGTCGACGACAAGAATCCGAATCCTAACTTGCGAAAGCGGCCGATGATCGGCCTGCCGTTGTTCAGCGGCATGAAGCCCGTCGCTGCCGGCAAATGGTCGGGACAGATCTACAACGCCGACGACGGCTCCACTTACGCCAGCAGCGTTTCGGTGACGGCGCCGGATGCGCTCAGGGTCGAAGGCTGTGTCGGCGCGCTCTGCGGCGGCGAGACCTGGACGCGCGTGGGACGGTGAATTCAAGTCAGCTACCAGACCCTCATGGTGAGGAGGCGCGCAAGCGCCGTCTCGAACCACGAGGCCCCGCCGGTGCCATTCATCCTTCGAGACGCCGCTACGCGGCTCCTCAGGATGAGGTCAACGGTGGTCACGCACGCCTACGCCGCCATCGCCTTCATCGCGGTGGCGGCCGAGGCGTAGCCGCCGCGGGCGCCGTCGATGAAGTGGACGTGGTCGCTGCGCATCACCGACGGCGCAAAGCAGGTCATCATCGCGGCATCCTGCCGGTGCAGGCCATAGCGCGCGATTTGGCTGGAGGCGGCATCTTCAAGACGCTGCGTCAGCGCGCGCTCGAGTTCTACCGTGCAATCGAGGATCATGCGCAGGCCGTCGTCGTATTTGCGAAAGTCGGAATTCTCCACCACCTGCCGGATGTAGTTCTTCGGCACGAAGTTGCCGACCTTGATCCCAAGACGCAGCACCAGATAGGCCCATAGCGTAAAGGCGAGCACGACGGTGCGCCGCTTCAGCAACGATCCGCCGCGCGCGGCGCGCGCCTCATATTCCAGCCCGGCCGGCGGCCATCGCAGCGGCGGTCCCTCAGACGGCACCGGGCGTCCGGCATCCGGGCTCTTCTCGACCAGCCTGACGACGTCCTCGATGACCTTGCGGAAGTCGAGCGGATCGGCGCCCCTGGCCGGCACCACCAGCACCGACAAGATCAGCCCGCGCGTGGCGGGGATTTCCTCGAAGCGGCACGAAAGGCCCGACAGATCCGGCTGCACGCCCGGCGGTGCCGCGGCGACAGCGAACTCACCCCGCTTCATCGCGGCATCCGCCCATCCGAGCCCTCCGCCGGAAAACATCGCATAGGACAGGTTGGGCGACGGGCCGAAGCGGGCGACACGAACATCGAGGCCGCGCGCACGGATTTCCCTTACCGGCACCAACGCGACCCGCATCGCCAGATCGAGATCCTGGGCGACCCAGGCCGCGGTCGCCGCCAGCGCCTCGCGCGCGCGGTCGAAGTCGCCGGGCGAGACCGCAAAGCTCGCGCCGTCGCCGCCGAACACGAACGGAAATTCACGGCCGTCCAGCGCATTGGTGACGGCGGCGATCACGGCCGCGCCGGCCATGTTGACCGCCTTGTAGCGCTGATCTGCGATCGCCCTGGTCGATTCGACGATGTCGGCGACGCCGATATTCCAGTCGTCCGGCAACGGCGTGTAAAGCGCCGGGTCCATCAGGCGGTGGAAACCGCGAAAGACCGGAATCCTGCCGTAGAATATGTCGGTGCCGTCAGGCGTCGTCATGGCGATGCGATACCCCGGTTATCCGGATCATGCACCAGCAGATACGGGCGAGGTTCAAACCCGGTTCACGCGGCACGACGATCTGATCCCTTTGCTAACCCTTGGCCATGCCGCGCAGCACCAGCTGGTTGAGCCTGTTGGCGAACGCCGCCGGGTCCTCCGGCAGTTCGCCGTCGAGAATTTGCGCCTGTTCCAGCAGCAGGAACGACAGGTCCCTTGCGGATTCCTTGTCCCTGGCAATCGCCGCGACCAGGGCGTGGCGCATGTTGATTTCCAGGATCGGCCTGGTGACCGGGCCCTTGTTCTGCATCGCCAGCAGCCGTTCGAGCATGCGGTCATGCGCGCCGCCGCCGGCGACCAGGCACGACGCGCTCGCGGTCAGCCGCTGCGAGGCGCGAACGTCGGAGACGCGGTCGCCGAGCGCATCCTTGATCAGCGCAATCGTCATCGCCTCGTCGGTACCGGCTTCGTCCTTCCTGTCGTCGGCCTTGTCGTCCAACAGCGGAATCAGGCCGAAATCGATATCGCCCTGGCTCAGCGACTTCAGCGGCTTGCCGCCGAAATCGAGCGGCGCCGAGGTCCAGAACGCATCGACCGGATCGGTCAGCAGCAGCACCTCGATGCCGCGCGCGGTGGCGGACTCCAGTTTCGGATTCGACTTCAGCCGTTCGACGCTGTCGCCGGTGAGGTAATAGATGTCGGTCTGGTTCGGCTTGAGGTCGTCGACATACTGTTTGAGCGCGCGGTTCTCGCCTTTCGTCGTGGTGAAGCGCGACAGGCCCAGCAATTTCTCGCGCCGCTCGAAATCCTCCCAGATGCCTTCCTTGATGACCGGGCCGAACGCCTCCCAGATTTTCCCGAACGCCTCCGGCTCCTTCTCGCCGAGGCTTTCGAGTTCGGAAATTACGCGGCCGGTAACGGCCTTGCGGATCTGCGCGAGTTGCGGATTGTTCTGCAGCATCTCGCGCGAGATGTTGAGCGGCAGATCCTCGCTGTCGATCACGCCGCGAATGAAGCGCAGATAAGCCGGCAAAAGATCGGCGTCGTCGGCGATGAAGACGCGGCGGACGTAGAGCTTGACCTTGCCCTTGCGCGCCTGGTCGAACAGGTCGAACGGCTTTGTCGACGGTGCGAACAGCAGCACCGCATAAGACTGCCGGCCCTCGGCCCGATAGTGCAACGTCATCGCGGGATCGTCGAACGCGCCGGCGATCGACTGGTAGGCCTGCTTGTAGTCCTCCGCCGAAAGATCGGACTTCGACCGCTGCCACAGCGCGCTGGCCGAATTGATCTGGCGCGGCTCGCCCTCCTCCGGAACCAGTTCGATCGGAAACTGGATGTTGTCGGACCAGGCGCGAACGATGCGCTCGATCTCGTGAGCCTCGAGATATTTCGCCGCATCCTTTTTCAGATGCAGGACGATCTCGGTGCCGCGCGTGACGCGGGCGGCGTCCTCTTCGCTGGCCGGCGCGATCTCGAACCCGCTGCCGCCAGAGGAGGACCAGACGAAGACCTGGTCGGAGCCGGCGCGCCGCGAGGTGACGACGATGCGGTCGGCGACCATGAACGCCGCGTAGAAGCCGACGCCGAACTGGCCGATCAGGCCGGCGCCGTCCTTGGCTTCGGTGAGCCGGGAGAGAAAGGATTTGGTGCCGGAGCGCGCGATGGTGCCGAGATTATCGATCAGTTCCTGCCGGTCCATGCCGATGCCGCTATCGACGACGGCCAGCGTGTCCGCCTGCTTGTTCGGCACGATGCGGATTTTTGGCGGTTCGCCATCCGCAATCAATTCGGGCGCGGCGATTGCCTCGTAACGCAGCTTGTCACAGGCATCCGACGCGTTCGAGATCAACTCGCGCAGGAATATATCGGTCTCGGAATAGACCGAGTGCACCATCAGGTTCAGAAGTTCGGCAACCTCGGCCTGGAACGGCTGGGATTCGGCAGTGGTAGTCGTGGTCATATCGGGCTCACTGGCAAACAGGCGGGTGGAAAGCCCTGATATAGCCATACCATCTGCAGTGGCAAGATTGACGGGAACCCGAACGCCGCCGCCCGACCCTTCTACCGTTCGACAAATGCGCGCTGGAACTGGTCCATGATCGGCTTGAAGAGGTAGCTGAGCATGGTCCGGCTGCCGGTCTGCATGAACACTTCGGCCGGCATGCCGGAACTGAGCTGCAGTCCGGCCAGCCGGCGGCGTTCTTCTTCCGGCAGCATGATCCGGACCGTGAAATAGGACATGTTGGTCTGCGTATCGCGGGTGGTGTCGGGCGAGACATACGACACCTCGCCGATCAACTGCGGCGTCACCCGCTGGTTGAAGGCCGAGAAGCGGACGTAGGCCTGCTGGCCCTTGCGCACCTGATCGATATCGTTCGGCTGCAGCCGCGCCTCGATCTGCAGGTCATCGGAGTCAGGCACCACCTCCATGATGGTGTCGCCGGCGCGGATCACGCCCCCGATGGTATGGGCGGCGAGTTGATGGATCACTCCCGACGTCGGCGCGCGCATTTCGATGCGATCGAGCACGTCGCGCGCAGCAACGCCTCGCTCGGACAGTTCGGCCTCCTTGCCCTGCGCCTCGCCGAGTTCCTTGACGACCTCCGTCCGCACATCCTGGTCGAGCCTGACGATCTGAAGCTGCGCTTCGCCGATCTTCGCCTTGGTCTCGGCAATCGTGGAAATCAACTGGCCGCGTTCGCCTTCTATCCTGGCGCTCTCGCGCTGCAGGGTGGTGAGCCGCGCCAGCGGCACGAGACGCTTGTCGAACAGCTCCTGCACGCCCGTGAGTTCGCCGGTGATCAGCTCCAGTTGCTTGGCCTTGGATGCGACCTGGGATTCGAGACCTTCGATCTCCTGGCCAAGCTGCGACACCTTGCTCTGCAGCAGTTCCTTCTGGCTCTCGCGCGCGGTCACCCGCGCCCGGAACAGCGAAGCCTCCGAAGCCAGCAGGTTCTTGACGTTGCCGTCTTCCAGCCGCGCCGACAATTCGGCCGGTATGACCGGCCGGGGCAGACCGTCGCGCTCGGCGGCCAGCCGCGAGATTTTCGCGCGCACCTCGTCGAGTTGCTTGCTTACCACCTGCAGGTTGGCCTGCGCCTGCGTCGAATCCAGCCGAAGCAGAAGATCGCCGGTGGTGACCCGCATGCCGTTGCGGACCGGAATCTGCGACACCACCCCGCCGGTCGGATGCTGGATCGTCTTGACGTTGGATTGGACCACCAGGTTGCCCGGCACCACGACGGCGCCCGAAAGCGGCAGCAGCACCATCAGGCCGAACGCGAGCCCGCCGACGACCAGCAGCGCCCGCAGCCCGGTGCGCAGCTCGTGCTCATAAGCACGGCCGGCCCGCTGCACGATGCTCTCGCCCGGCGGGCCGGCGGTATCCGCCGAGCCGTCGCGGTTGACGAGGAACGCAACGCTCTTGCTGACGCCCTGGCGGGCAATATCGACCATGCGCCCGGCGGGATGGTCGGAAACGACGACGCCGGCCGGGATCGACGGGGCGAGTCGCGGGGCCTCGATGCGAAGCGGATCGCGCATCTCGAGCGAGGGCTCGATCTCCAGCACGGGCCGCGATGCGTGCTTTTCCGCGGGCCTGGAAGCAGGCTTCGACGCCGGCCCTGGTGCAGGCCGTTGTGTGGGCCGTTGCCTGGTCCCTGGCATATTGATGAGCGACGGATCGTCGGGCGCGATGATCGGGCCCCGCGTGCGCTGCGGGCTGGCAAATTCCGGTTCGCGTACCGCCCCGCTGTCGCGCGCCGCCGCCGCATCGCCATCTGCAGAACCGGTCTGGAAACCCAACGGCGCGAGCCACGCGTCCAGCACCCGTCCCATCTTGCCCTTCTTTTTGGAGCGTTTCGGCCGCGGCTGGCGCGACTGACGCCGGCCCTGCGGACGCGGGCCTTCCGGGGGGCCGCGTCGCGGTTGCGGCCGGTCCGGTTCGGGTCGGTTTTCATGTTCGAAGGCCTGCCGCAATCGCTGCAGTTCGAGGATCAGCGCCTCGCCCTGCGGCCCGGAGGCGTCGCCATCCGGCTCGTTGATACGAAGCCGCGCAGATCGTTCGTCGGCATACATCGGGTCGATCATCTTCATGACGGAACACTCTCGGCGAGCGAGGGCCGCGGTTCTGCTTTCGCTTGCGGCGGAGCCGGCTCCTTCTTGCCGTTTGCCGCCTTGACGCGTGCAAACACTTCCGCGCTCGGACCGAACGCAATCAACTTGCCGTCGTAGAGAACCATCGTCATGTCAAGCGCGGAGAGCGCGCTCGGCCGGTGCGATATGACGATGACGATGGACTTGTTCTGGCGCATGATCCCGATGGCACGGGTCAGCGCGTTCTCGCCGTCTGCATCCAGATTGGCGTTGGGTTCATCGAGCACGAGCAGGAAAGGATCGCCGAACACCGCCCGCGCGAGGCCGACCCGCTGCTTCTGCCCCGCCGACAGCAAAATGCCGCCTGCCCCGAGGCGCGTTGCGTAGCCTTCCGGCAGGCGCAGGATGATATCGTGGACGCCGGCGATCTGCGCCGCCTTGAGGATGGCGTCGGAGGTCGCGTTCTCGTCGAAGCGGCAGATGTTTTCGGCCACGGTGCCGTCGAACAGACCGACGTCCTGCGGCAGATAGCCGATGTGGCGGCCGAGATCCTCGTTGCGCCACTGGTCGAGCGCTGCGCCGTCGAGCCGCACGGAGCCGCGATGCGCCGGCCAGATTCCGACCAGCGCCTTGGAGAGCGAGGTCTTGCCGGATGCGCTGGCGCCGAGCAGCGCCAGTCCGGCGCCGGCCTTGAGCGAGAACGAGACACCGGACACGATCGGCATGTCGAAGCCCGGCGCAGCCACCGCAAGATTCTGCACGGACAATTCACGGAACGGACGCGGCAGCATGACCGGCGGCGCCGCCGGCGGCGCCGTGGCCTTGCAGATGTCACGCAGGCGCGCGAGGCCTTGTCGCGCGGCAACCAGTTGCTTCCAGCTGCCGAGCGCGATTTCGATCGGCGCCAATGCACGTCCCATCAGAATCGACGACGCGATCATGATGCCGCCCGACGCCTTGTCGGCCACGACGAGATAGGCGCCGATACCCAGCATTCCCGATTGCAGGATGTAGCGCAGCACCTTCGCGCTGGCGCCGAGATTGGCGTACACGTCGGCCGCGCGGATATTTTCCTGCAGGTAGCGCTCGTTGGCCTGCGCCCAGCGGGCCGCCAGCCGATCGGTCATGCCGAGCGCCCGAACGATCTCCGCGTTGCGTTGCGTGGCGTCCGCCAGCACCTGCCGCTGCGCATTCATGTCCATCGCCGCCTTCGCCGAGCCGCGCGAGATCCGTTCGGTCAGCATCGTCATGGCAATGATCGCCGCGGTGCCGAGCAGCGCCACGAAGCCGATCAAGGGGTGGAATAGAAACAGCCCGATCAAAAACACCGGAATCCACGGCATGTCGAGGAACGCCGTCGGCCCCATGCCCGACATGAAGGTGCGCACCTGATCGAGATCGCGCAGCGGCTGCTGCATCAGCACCGCCTTCACTCCGCGCAGCGGCAGGGCGGCCAGCGCCGAATGGATCGATCCCTGCAGCGCGCCGTCGAACAGCGTGGCGATCCGGGAGAGCATTCGCGCCCGCATCGCATCGAAATATCCCTGCACGACATAGGCGACGAGCACCATCAACGACAGGCCGAGCAGGGTCGCGAGGTTACGGCTCGGAATCACGCGGTCGTAGACCTGCAGCATGTAGATCGAACCGGACAGCATCAGGATGTTGATCACGCCGCTGAATACGGCGACGCCGATCATGCGCCGCGCACTGTCGCGCAACGCCAGCGTGACGGGATCATCGGAAGCCAGCGTCGAGAACAGTCCGGATATTGCGCGGGAGGGCGCAGCCTTTGCCCGCCCCGGAGCGATACTCATTGAACAGCCCTTCCACTCGCTCGACGCTCAAGTGTTCTTGCAACCTCCTTGACGAGCGATGCCGTCCATTTTTCGACGAGATTGAGACATGAGGGGATTGTTCAAGTTCAGGCTTCGACAAAAACGCGGCACAAATGTTCTTCCCGGCGAGCGTTTTCTTGACGAGCATATGAGGCGCTCCACCAGATGACGTTCTGGCGCACAACGCCTGCAATCCGCGCCTTCCGACAAGCGCCGACAAGGTTTCCGGATTTGTCTGTCTCGCGCGCGTCATTGATCGTCTTCAATCAGGACGGGTGTCACGGATTCGTCTGTCTAAGACCTTGCTTGCGCACTCAATGGTCGCGGTGTGGGCCGATTGACGCCACGAAGCTAAACGATCCTTCATCATGTGCAAAACCCCGCCCGTGGCGGACGATTGTGCCTATGCATCATGAACTTGAGTGAATAGCAGGGGACGAAAGATGGCGGGCTCCGCTGACAGGGAATATGTTCGAGAGATCGATCGCGAAGCACCAGCGGATGAGGCGACAAGTTCGGCGGTTGCTCCAGGATCGCCGCCCGCCATAACGGTGTTCGACGAAGCGCAGCCGACCAATCATGCGCGCGGCTCCTCGACCGCGCCCAGCCTTCTCGATCCCGGCACGATCTCCGGCGATGCGATGCGGTCACCGGTGAACGGACTTGGGCAGAGCGGCGTCGAAGCGAGCCACCTGGCGTTTGGCAGCGTCGCGCCCCAGACCAACGATCTCGTTGCCCTCAAGAATGGCCTGCTCGCCGAGGTCAGCGCCGGGCAGTATTCCGGAGCGACGCTCGGCCATGTTCAGGCGATCCTGTCCGATATCACCACCGCGATCGCGTCGGCCAATGCCGCGGCGAACGGCGCCGGCGTTCCCGGCATGGAGCAGGCGCTGCGCGTCAGCCAGCTCAGTATCATCAATGCCGTCAACACCGATCCGGTGCTGGCAAACCCGGCGCCGCAGAACGGACCAACCGAACCGACCGAACCAGCGGCAACGCCCGCAGCTCCCGCTGAAGCGACGGCGGACACGACGACCCAAACCGATCCCACGGATACCGTCAATCCGGCAGAGACCGATGCCGCCGATACGGCACAGGCCACCGGCGATCTCGATGCCGCGATCGCTCAGATGGAGGAGCTGATAGCCGCGAACCCTGATCTGTTCAGCGGGCTGACCGTCGACGACGCCGAGGAGATCGTGCAACAGATCCAGATCGAGCTCGCCCAGATCAACGAGGCAGGCGCCTCGCCTGCGGCCGAGGGCGATATCACCGATATCGTGACCGGCGATATCGATCTGGCAGGCCTGGCTGCGCAGGTTCAGCCGAATCCGCAAGCACAGCAGTCCGGCGACATCGATGCCCACGCGTTGCCACATACGTCCGCCGCACCGGTCAACGATGTTCCGGCCACGATCGGAACGGATGATGCGCCCACGATCGTCGCCGATCAGAGCCATTCGGGCACGCCCGAACCGGCGAGCCATCTGCACGTCATCTGGGAATAGCGGCGCGGCGCGACTTCCGGCATTCCCGCACGAGTTCGCGGGGACGCCGGGAGTCGGCCCGGTTATGGCGTTGGAGAATATTTCTACTCGGCAGCAGAACCGGCCGGCGGCTGCTGCCCCCGGAAAGAGGAAGTAGCGGGGCGTATGCGTGAGGCAGCGTAAGACAGACTATGGCACCATCATATTGCACTGGGTGTTTGTCGCGGCGTTCGCCGTTGCACTGCTCAGCGGACTACGGATTGCGACCGAGACGCCCGAGCGTACCTGGATCAACGTGCTGGATCTGGTGCTGCCGCGCGCGAGCGTATGGGACCTGCACATGCAGGCGGCCGTCGTGCTGGTCGCGGTAGCCGTGGGTTACGTCGTCTACATGGTTCGCTCCGGCCTCACGCGGCGCGTCAAGCTCGACAAGGTCCGCCTGAGTGGGCTGTTCCGCGGCGGGCAGGCCAGGCTGGGCGCACTCATCGCGCTGATGTACTGGATTTTCTTTGGGACGATGGTGATGCTGCTGGTCAGCGGCGGCCTGCTCTATTTTGGCTTCTACTCCGGTTACGACGTGGCGATGCTGCACTGGGTCGGGACCTGGGTGATCCTGGCCTTTATCGTTCTCCATGTTCTGACCCAATACAGGAGCGGCGGTGTCGCGCAGCTGCTTCGCATCTTCCGCCCCGCTCCGCTGCCCGCCCCGCCGCCGCGGCTCGATGCCATTGAGTTGCTCGGGATGCTGGCCGAGCAGTCCGCGCGCGGGACGCACTCCGAAGACGACGAAGCGCTGCCGGAAGCCCCGTCGCACCCGCTCCAGCCGCGGGCTGACGCGCGTCGCGCCCCCGAAGGAAATCCGGCGCGGCCCCCGGGGCCAGGCCCTGCGCGATCGCGAAATCCGACGCTACAGGCCAACGCGTTCGTCGTGGCAGCCGCCGCGGCGATCGCCGGCGCCGGGTTCATCGTGGCGACCGATCAGTTTGCGGTAGACCGCCTGCGGATTGCGCGCATCAGCGCCGCCGACGCGCCGGCCCTCGACGGCGACACGTCGGACCGGGCCTGGCGCGGCGTGAGGCCGTTCTCGCTCCTGACCGGCGAAGGCGGCAATTTCGACGGCAAGGGTGAAACCAGGATCACGGTTCGCGCGGTGCATGACGGCACCTTCGCGTATTTCCTCTTCACCTGGGAGGATTCGACGCGCTCGCTGAAACATCTTCCGCTGGTCAAGGAAGCCGACGGATGGCACCTGCTTCACTCCGGCTATCGGATCGGAGACGAGCATCAGTACAACGAAGACAAGTTTTCGGTGCTGCTGACCACGTCGGACGCCACCCTCGCAGGCGACCGAACCTTCCACGCCGGGCCGCGGCCGGTTGCGAACGCGCCATCGACCATGAGCGGTCGCGGACTGCATTTCACGGGGGGCGGCTACGTCGATGTCTGGCAGTGGAAGGCCACCAGCGGAGGCGCTACCGGCTGGATGGATGACGCCCATATCGGGCCGCCGGCGGATCCGACGCCGATGCAGACGGCAAGCGTCGTTCCCTACCGGGGCGGCTTTGCGGCCGATCCGGGAGCGACGAACCACAAGGACAATTTCACCATCGAGGCCGACACATCCGGCGGTCCCCAGCGCGGCCGCCTGATCGCCCCGCTTCGACTGCCCAGGGTCGCCGAGACGACGACGGCAGCGATGGGCGCGGTCGATCTCGATCCCGATCACGGCGAGAGCGACGGCGCGCGCTGGTACATGACCGAGCAGGAGTCCGTGCCCTACTCCGCCGAGGCGAACGCCCGCATCCCTGTCGGGACCGTGATCCCGGGCGTGATCGTCAACGGGGAATTTTCAGGCGACCGCGCCGACGTCAGATGCGCGGCCCGCTGGGCCTCCGGCTACTGGGCGCTCGAGGTGAAGCGCCGGCTCGATGCTTCAAGCAAATTCGATGTGCCGGTCAGGACCGGCGTCTTCATGCGGCTCGCGGCTTTCGACCACAGCCAGATCAGACACACAAGACACGTCCGGCCCATTCGTCTCGAGGTGGAACAATGAAGAAGATTTGCAAGGTCACCGTCAACGACGAGCCGTTTCTCGCGAACTGCGGTGACTTGCTGCTCGACTGGGCGCTGATGAATGGCGTCGATCTTCCGCACGATTGCCGCGCCGGGATCTGCGGCGCCTGCAAGGTACACCTCGTCGACGGCAAGGTATTCGGCGGCCAGACAAGTGGCGACGACATGATCCACGCCTGCCAGGCGAGGATCGTCTCCGATCTGCAGATTGCGATCGAGGCGGCGCCGGAGCCGACCACCGTGCCGGCGCGGGTGACCGAGACCGTTCAGCTCGCGCCCGACGTAATCGGCATCGACGTCGAATTACCGAAGTCGCTGGAAATCCTTCCCGGCCAGTACTGCAAGCTGCAGTTTCACGGATTTCCGGCAAGGTCCTACAGCCCGACCTATCCGCTGGAAGGCCGCCCGCAAGATCGGCTGCTACACTTTCATATCCGGAAGGTAAAGGACGGACTGGTGTCGTCGGCGCTGGGCCGCGATATCCAAGCTGGGCACCGTGTCAAGCTGACGGGACCGTTCGGCCGCGCCTTCTTCCGGACAGGTCATCCCGGCCGCATCGTGCTCGTCGCCAGCGGCACCGGCTTCGCGCCGATGTGGTCGGTCGCGGTCGCCGCAATCATGGAGCAGCCGGAGCGGGAAATGGTGTTCGTGGTGCAGGCGCGGAGCATCCGTTCGTTGTACATGCACGCTGCGCTCTGCCGGCTGGCGCTGTTTCCCAACGTGAAGCTGATCCCGATGGTATCGGAGCCGCAGAAGATCTCGCATGCGGTTCGCAGCGGACGGCCGACCGATCATCTGCCGCAGCTTACACCGGACGATGTGGTCTACACCGCCGGCGCACCGGCGATGACCGAAGCCGTGGCCAGGATTGCCAAGGCGGCGGGGGCCCGCTGCTACACCGATCCCTTCGTTCAGGAGCACTCCGGCTCCGAACAGGCAGGCCTGATGTCGCGGCTCACGGGATGGCTCAACGAGCCAAAGGACCAACCGATTGCGAAGCAGCCGGCGCGACCGGTAAATGTCGAGCGCCGTTTCGCCGCATTGGCCAGGTCGATGCGCTAGGAGTCCGAAATCGCGCCGAGATATCGCCGGACGGACATGTCGAATGCCGCCTTGGCGTTCTCGCTGATGTTGCGGCCCCACCACGCGCCATAGATGCGATCGAACGCCAGCGGCTCGACCGCACGCGCGATCCTTCGCACCGCGTTTGCATTGAGCGGGATGTAGTTCGGAAAGCTGTACATGAAGCTGAGCGAGCGGCGATCCATCGCCACCATCGCGACGTCGCCGGTCAGCAGCGCACCGCGGCCATCTGCGCCCGCGCCCCAATGCATGATCGTGCCGCCGGCGAAATGCCCGCCGGTCCGCACCAGCAGGAGATCCTCGGCGATCCGATTGATGTCACCGGCCCACGGCACGATGGCAGGATGCGGCCGCGTGACGAACGCGCGATCGTCGCCATGCAGATAGACCGGCACGCCGCCGAACGCCTCGCTCCAGTCGGCAACCGCGCCGTAGTAATGCGGATGCGAGACGGCGATCGCCTTCAGGCCGCCGAGCGAGCGGACGTATTCGATGGCTTGGCGCGTGACCATCGGGACGCAATCCCACATCACGCAGCCATCGGCCACGGGCACCAGCAGCGCGCGCTGCCCGATCGCGAAACCCGGCTCGACCGCGATGCCGGGAATGCCGAGATCGTCGCGCCAGGCGAGCTTGTGACGCTTCGCCATCTCCTCGCGCGCGATCCATTGCTGGCCGTTCCAGTTCACGTATTGCCGCTCGTCCTCGCAGACCGGACATGCAGGCGGCGGCGCCGCGCTTTCAGGAAACTGCGCGCCACATTGTTCGCAAGTCCATACCGGCATCGGGAGCACTCCAGTCAGGCGGAGTGGTAGCGCAGAATGCACCGATCGGCCAATGACAATCGGCCGCCTAGAATGGATTGATGTAGTTGATGATCGCGGTTTGCCGAAGCAGCACCTTGCGGATGATATGGGCAGCCTTGACGCGATCGGTGAAGATCGCGGCTTCGCCCGTGGCGCCGGCCGGCAAGGCGCGGGCGAACTCGGCATCGTCGAGCCTGATCCGCACGACGAACGGCACCGACAGGATCGTTTTTGGCGTAACGGCCAGACCGGATGCCTGCACCTGTCCGGTTGCCACCGCCTGCAGGATGCTTTCGACCTTCGCCGAATAGATCCTGCCGGGCATCGCCTTGAACGTGATTTCGGCTTCCTGACCGGGCCGCACGTAGCGCGCATCGTTCTGCGCGATCTCGACGCCGATCAGCGTATCCGAGGTGTCGATGAACGCCATGACCGGCGCGAGCGGCAGGCTCGAGACGCGCGCGCCCTTGCGCAAGGCCAGGTTGGTGACATAGCCGTCGGCAGGCGCGCGCACCACCGTCTTGTCCAGATTCCATTGCGCACCCTCGAGCTGCGCCGTGAGGTGGTCGACCTCGGACTGTCTTTGTTCGACGTCGAACCCCCTGCCCGAGTCGCGTTCGAAGAGCTGCGTCATCTGCTGCAGCCGCGTGGCAGACAGCTTCAACTGCGCCTTGATGGCATTGACCTGCGCATTGAAGGGCACCGGATCGATCCGAAACAGCACGTCGCCAACCTTGAGCGGCGTATTTGCGGTCACCGGGACCTCGGCCACCTCGCCGGCGACATCCGGCACGATGGCGACCGAATTGCGCACCACAAGCGCTGCGCCCTGCGGCGCGCCCCATCCCATCGGAATGAACAGCCCGAACATCAGCAGCAGCAACACGATCAGCGGCGAGACTTTCCAAAACAGGTTGAACCGTACGAGACCGAGCTTCACAATCGCGAACAGCAGGACGAGGTAGACGTTGAAAATGGCGATGATCATCGGCCGGCCTCCACGTCACGCGACGCCGGCACGTCGACATAGGCCCAGATCAGCGCAATCGGCCATAACGCAAAGCCGAAGATCAACGTCACCCAGCCGGCAACCATCACCGCCTCGGCATGCGGATGTCCGCGCGTCTTGGCGATGTGGCCGGGCAGCCAGCCGGCGATGAAGAATATCGCCAGCGCGCTGACAGCCAGTATGAGGAGGATAATCCAGGCAAAGATATCGAGACCGCTCATCGTCAATCCCTCGACTCAAAGGCTTCGGCTCCGGAAATTTCCATTTGCCGTTCAGGATCTCCGCCCGTGGACGGTAAAGCGTTGTAGAGGCTGATCGACCAGAAGCCGTCGACCGGAACGTCCTTTGCGTTGAGCCTGTAGACGGTGGTCCCGTCGGAGGAGGGCGCGACGAAGTCGGCGGGTGCCTGCTTCGCCGCGCCGTCACTCCAGGACTACTGCGGTTTCATTCGCTCAAGCTCCTTGAGCCGCTTCAGGGCCGCCTGCTGCCGAAGCAACCC
The DNA here is from genome assembly GCA_023422775.1 of Pseudomonadota bacterium. Lineage (GTDB taxonomy): Bacteria > Pseudomonadota > Alphaproteobacteria > Rhizobiales > Xanthobacteraceae > Bradyrhizobium. Next base: position 29,115 of record JAFAGM010000123.1, on the reverse strand, counting down.
GTAGTTGATGCCGCTCGCGTTCAGCGTGCTGCCTTCCTGATAGGGGAACTGGTCGAAATCGGAGAAGAACTCCTTGATCTTTCCCTGCACCGGCACAATCAGCCACATGTTCCGCGCAAGGAAATCGATCGCGCCTCCTCCCTCCTCCATGCCGCGCTCGTAGGGGTCCATGCGCAGGTTGGCGATCAGCGCCCACGACGGCACTTCTCGCGTAGCGGTCGCGATGTTTCCCTTGGATGCCGTGGCGAAGCTGAGCTTCCAATCGTTCCAGCGGATCGCATTGAGATTGCCGCCCTGATCGAAGTAGTAGATCGAATCGCGAGGCGGCGTCTGGGTTTCGCCCTTGAAGAAGGGCATGAAGTTGTAGCCGTCGAGATGAACCCTGAAGCTCTTGCCGCCTGCGCCGGCAAAGCCCGCCTTCATCTTTTCCTTGATGTCGGGAATGCCGGCTGCTGCGGCCAGCGTCGGGAACCAGTCGATCAACGAGATGATCTCGTTGTATTGCGTTCCCGGCTTCACCACGCCCGGCCAGCGCACCATCATCGGGATGCGCATGCCGCCCTCCCACGTCGTGCCTTTCTCGCCATGGAACGGTGTCTGGGCTCCGTCGGGCCACAGCGCGAGTTCGGCACCGTTGTCGGTCGTGTAGAGGACGATCGTATTGTCGGCGATGCCGAGATCGTCGAGTTGCTTGAGCAGCTCACCGACCATTTCATCGTGCTCCGCCATGCCGTCGGCGTGAATGCCCTTGCCGGTCTTGCCAAGGGACGACTTCTTCAAGTGGGTGAAGACGTGCATTCGCGTCGAGTTGAACCAGACGAAAAACGGCCGGTTTGCCCTCGCCTGGCGGCCGATGAAGTCCTTCGCGGCGCCGAGAAACTCCTCGTCCACCGTGGGCATCCGCGCTGTAGTCAGTGGCCCCGTGTCCTCGATCTTTCCATCCGCGGACGACTTGATGACGCCGCGAGGGCCAAACTGCTTACGGAAGTTCGGATCCTTCGGATAGAAGTAGCCCTCCGGCTCCTCTTCGGCGTTGAGGTGATAGAGATTGCCGAAGAACTCGTCGAAGCCGTGCTTGGTCGGCAGATGTTCGTCACGATCGCCGAGATGGTTCTTGCCGAACTGGCCGGTGGCATAGCCTTGCGTCTTCATGACGTCGGCAATCGTCGGCATCCAGTCCTGGATGCCGTGGGGATCGCCGGGCATGCCGATCGTGAGAAGCCCGGTCCGGAACGGCTCCTGGCCGAGAATGAAGGACGCGCGGCCGGCGGTGCAGCTCTGTTGGCCGTAGGAATCGGTGAAGATCGCCCCCTCCCGCGCGATGCGGTCGATGTTGGGCGTGCGGTACCCCATCATGCCCATGGTGTAGGCGCTGATTTGGGGAATGCCGATATCATCGCCGAAGATGACGAGTATGTTCGGCTTGCGCCCGGCAGCCGGTGCCGCGGGAGCTGGCGCCGCCGGAGCCGCAGCAGGCGCAGCCTTCGGGGCCTGCGCGAATGCCTGCGACGTCAGCGTTGCCGTCGCGACAATAGATGACGAGCCGAGCAACACCGCCCGACGATCGATAGTTGCGTTGTCACCACGCCTGGATTCGGCAGCGGTGCGGTCGTGCCTTTTGGCTTCACTACTCATTCTACGCTCCATGTTGCTCAAGGTTACTCGTTCTATCGATCCGGACGTCTTGCTGTGTTCGATCTGCCTTTCCATGCTCCTTTCATCGGGCCGGCTTTCTGCCGCTATGGACGGTCGCGCTGGCGAGACCGACCGGGTTCAGTTGTTGGGGTAAGCGCATTTTGCCGCCGCTGGCCGCATGCGGCCGCAATCTTCGCCGGGCGGCACTCACCTGATGCAGCAGCTGATATCGCGACCAATGGCCTGCGTTGCGCTTTGCTGCAAACAGTTCGGTTTCGATCGCGTCGATCTCACGGTCCAGCGCGGGGTCCTGTGCCACCGCCTTGAAGACTTCGACCGTGTGATCCGGGGTTGTCGCGCCGACATGCGGCAGCCAGTCAAGCATCGCGAAATAGGCGGCCCTCGCGTCGCGGTGCCGGACTGCGTGGCGGAATCGACTGAAGGCGTAGGCCTCGGATTGCAGATACGTCTGCCACCGGCGGCGACGATAGGCTGCGATCCCTCGCACCATACCGGGCGCGACCCGGAGAAGGCCCGCGATGACGATCGCGGCAAGGAGCAGGAACAGCCAGTGGTCCGCGATGAGATCCACGATCCCGGCCCAGCCAAAGCGCGTCTTCGACGCGCTTGCCTCGCCTGCCTGCACGGACGGATTGGCCGCGACCTGCATCGTCACTGCGTCGAGATGCGCGGTCTCAACGCGCCCTTCGCTTGCATTCCACCAGCGCATATCGATCGCCGGGAGCGCATAGTCGCCGGGCCGCTGCAAAATGTAGGTCGCGGAATCCGTCCGCGTCGCCGTCAGCGCATCGGTTCGCCCCTCGGTCTTGTCCTGCAGCGAAGGTTGGGCGGGGTAGACCGCGAGCCCATCCACCGCCGGGAAAGTCACCGGCGGCAACAGCATTGCCGGCGTTTCGTCCGCCTCGACCGTCACAATGCGGGTGACGGAATCCCCCACCTTGAGCTGCTCCGACGAACGCCTGACGGATTGCTCGATCCGTAGCCGGCCGGCAGCGACGTATGGGTCAAGGTCGGCGGCTGCATCCGGAATGAAGGCGTCAAAGGACACGCGCGGCAGCGAAAGCAGTTCTTCGCGCACGGCGGGCGGCTCTGCCGCGTATTTCACCTTCACCTTCTGATCCGAGATGGCGAAGGCGCCGGGCTCCTGCGGATAGATCGCAAACTCGAAGCGCACGCCGGCATAATTCATCCCGTCGTGCTGTTCGGAGAGATTGACGCTCTGCAGTTGCCGCGTCACTGCGTTGCGGACCTGGAAACCCGGCAGTTCCGGCGGCGAGGTCGTGTAGTTCGGCGCGAGCACGTCGATCCGCAGCGTCGTCTTTTGCCCGACCACGACGCGCGGGGGATCGATGGTCACGTTCAGCACCGGCTCGGGTGCGGTGGCCTGCTGCGCCCATGCGCTGCAGGCCATTGCTGCTGCGAATGCAGGAATCGCGATGGCAAGGGCGCGTTTCATGGCTTGCTCCCTGCAGCCGGGACGCCAGCCGCCTGGATCGCGAACTTCATCTTGAGGAAATCCGCAGGCGTCGTCTGCACCGCGCGCATCCAGGCTTCCGCCGCCCCGGCCGTGGTGACGTCCTGCGGCGCGACCTGAATGCGCTTGCCGCCCTTCTGCCGGGGATCGACGCGCATCTCATCGGCCTTCTGGTCCGGCGGCGCGCTGTCGTCCTGCTCCTGCTTACGGCGCTTTTCCTCCTGTGCCTCGAACAGCGCGACCACGATCGCGCGATTGGCCTTCGCCGCGATATGGCCGGGCTGCGCCTTCAGCACCTCGTCATACGCCTTGATCGACCTTTCCCAGGCATGGTTCTGTGCCTCGGCATTGCCGAGCGCGAAGCGGCCCTCCACGGTCTCGACCTTGCGGAACGCCTCGGCCGCGGTCAGGAAGTCGAGCGCGCGGTAGGCGGCGATGCCGCGCCACATCGGATCGGCAAAGCGTTGCGCTGCCGTGGTGTAATCGCCACGATCGAAGGCTATTCGTCCCTGCTGGTCCGGCGTCAGCCACAAGTCAGTGAAACGATGCTGCTGTTCCTGCGCTTTTGCGGGCATCGCCTGCACGGCAACGAACAGCATCACCACCCAGGCGACCGTCGTTCCGCGCCGGAACCAGAGCAGGCCAAGCAGCGCGAGTGGAAACAGCAGCCAGTAGCCCTCGTCGCGCCATTGCATGCCGAACGCATCGCCCTGCGCCGCCTGGAAGCGGGTTTCGATCCGGCGCTCGATCGCCTCGATGTCGGAGCCATCGACGCTGACGCGCACGACGTCGGAGCCGATACCCATTCCTTCGCCTGACTCGGCAGGCGCCACTTTCAACATCGCAACGCCGTTGCGGCCGGCGGCCTGGCGGATCGCGGGTTCATCGAGATCGTCGGCGACGACGAGGATGGTGCCGGCGACCGGTTCGGCCGCCAGGAATTCCGTCGCCAGCGAAACCGCCGATGCGACGTTCTTTCCATCGGCCGGCATCAGGCCGGTCGTCAGTGCCGCCAGGAACGGCGCGATGACCGATCTGTCGTCGGTCAGCGGCATCACGAGGTGGGCCGTGCCGGCGTAGGCGATCAGCCCGCTTCGCGCACCGGCGCGGGCGGCAAGCAAGTCGCCGATCTTCTGCTTGGCGCGTTCGAGACGCGTCGGCGCAACGTCCGGCTGGTTCATCGATCCGCTCAGGGCGAGCACGATCATCAGCGGCGCCTTGTCCTCGACGAACGGCGGCAGTTCGCGCCGCCAGGTCGGCCCCGACAAGGCGACAATGCCGAGCACCAGGCCGGCCGTTACGAGGTAGAGCGGGTTGACGCCGCGCCCCTGCCCCGGCTGCACGATCAGGTGCTGCAGCAGATGCGGCGCGATCACTCCGCCCCATTGCGCGCGCGGGCTCTGCCGCCACAGCAGCGTGGCGAAAATCACCGCCACCGGAATCAGCGCGAGCAGCCACAGCGGCCGCAACAGGTGGAACGGAATGCCGGCTGCGTCATGCATGACGTAGCGCTCCCTTCCGTTCCCGCTCACCCGATAGAAACAGGCCGAGCCACAACGCCAACCCGAGAGCGACCGCGGCGCCAAGCGGCCACTGGAACAACGGCAGCTTCGGACGCCACGACAATGTGTCGAGTTTCGCCGGTGCGAGCCGGTCGATGTCGGCATAGATCGCCTGCAGCTGCGCGCCATCCTCGGCGCGGAAGAAATGTCCGCCCGTCGTCGCCGCCACCGATTGCAGCACACCGAGATCGACGCGGTTCTCGCCCGAGGCCGCGGGATCGCCGACGCCGATCGTGTAGACGGCCATGTCCTTCTGGCGCGCGATGTCGCCGGCGTGTTCGGGCGGCACGCGGCTCGCCGTGTCGTTGCCGTCGGTCAGCAGGATCAGGAGCTTCTGCTTCGCGCGGCTTCCCTCCAGCGTCTTGATCGCGAGCCCGATGGTGTCCCCGATCGCCGTCTGCTGTCCGGCCATGCCGACCTGGGCCTGGTCGAGCAGTTGCTGGGCGGTCTGCAGGTCCTGCGTGAACGGCACCTGCACATAGGCCCTGGTGCCGAACAGAATCAGCGACAAGCGATCGCCGCGCCGCCGCGCGATGAAATCCTTGACGACACGCTTGACGCCATCGAGGCGCGTGAGCGTTGCGCCATCGGCGGCACGAAAGTCCTTCTGCTCCATCGAGCCGGAAATATCGATCGCCAGGATGAGATCGCGCGCGGATATCTCGCGCGTCACGGCATCGCCGACCCATTGCGGTCGTGCCAGCGCCGCGACAAGGAGGATCCAGATCAGGGTCGCGACGACCATCTGAACACGCCGACGCTGCAGCACCACGGCGCCTCGCTGCGGGGTCTGCCCGGTGGCGGCCGCCAGCCGGTCGAAGAACGGGACCTGCACCGAGGCCTGCCGCGCGCGGTAGGGCGGCAGCAACCACCACACCAGTAGCGGCAGCGGCAGCAAGGCGAGCATCCATGGCCAGGCCAGCTCAAACATGGTGCACCCTGATCCAGCGGTCGACGAGGCCGCGCAACGCATTCAGTTGGTCCCGGTCCGGCGCGGTCTGTTGATAGGGGGCGCTGACGAGCCATCGCCCTGGTCCCCGCGAGAACTCGTCACCGCCGTAGCTACGATCGAGAAATGCCAGCCATGCCGTTCCGGTCAAAGGGGCAATGGTCTCACGCGGAAAAGCTCCCAATGCCGTGCGCCGCACCAGCACAGCGAGCTGAGCTGCCAACCGATCCGGCGCCGCGTCGGGCGTCTGGCGCATCCGAACAAGCTCGGAGAGCGCCTCCCGCCGGTACCGGTTGGCGCGATAGCGATGCACAAACCGCCAGATCGCCCACACGGCCAGCACCGCGGCGAGTGCGATTGCGATACGCAGCGGCCAGGTCTGCGGCCAGAGCGTCACCTCCTGCGGGAGCGGAATATCGATCAGGCCTGCGAGCGGATCGGCCGGTTTGGTTGGCGCGTCAGCCAAGGCTCGCCCCCATCTGGCTGTGACCGCCACGTTCACTCTGGTTCTGCAGAGCGCCGAGCAGATGACGAAGCTGTTGGGCGGTATCCTCGGCGGCGCTGAGCGGCAGCACGGGAACGCCAAGCTCCGGCGTCCAGGCAAACACGCCCTTGAGCCGTTCCTGCAAGGCTTGCGAGATACTTTGGCGGACGCTTTCGCGCCCCACTTCCAGATGGATCTGCAACTCGCCGTCCGTCACCGTCATGCTGGCCGTCGTGGGCAGGTCGCTTTGCAGGGGATCGTGGACGAGCAGCGCGACGACGTCGTTGTGGCGGGCTATTGCGCCCACCATCCTGTGCGTCTCGTCATCAGCGCCGTCGAAATCGCTGATGATGATGACCGCCGCATCGTGCAGGGCGCGCCGCTGCGCCTGCGCAATCGCCTTGTTCAGCATCGATGGCGATGCGGTGAGGCCTCGGCCGACACCGAGCGCCTGATTGGATGCAACGATCGCGGACAGGATCTGCAGCACCGTGGCGCGGCTGCGCCTCGGCCGGAACTCGGTCAGCCCGCGATCATCGAACACGATGGCGCCGGCACGGTCGCCTGCGCCGAGAATGCGCCATGCGCTGATCGCAGCGGCCTCCGCCGCCGTGACCGATTTCATCGACCGCTGGCTGCCGAAGAACATCGGCAGCCGCTGGTCCACCACCAGCAGCGCCTGCCGGTCTCGCTCCTCGTTGAAGACGCGGATATGCGGCTTCTGCAATCGCGCCGTCACCTTCCAGTCGATCGAGCGGACGTCGTCGCCGGCGCGGTAGTCGCGGATTTCCTCGAAGTTCAGCCCGCGGCCCCGCATGCGCGACGCGAAGCGGCCGGACAGCAGGCTGCGCACCGGCTGGTTCGGCAGGAAAGAGACCTTGCGTCCGCGATACTCGAGCGCGAGCAGATCATCGAGACTGACGTAGACACCCTGTGTGCTGGCTGTCCCGTCGGCCATGGCGACCTCACGCGGCTGAAACGAGTTCGGTGATCTTGTCGATCACCTGGTCGGCATTGACGCCCTGCGAGATCGCTTCATAACTCAGGATCAGCCGGTGCCGCAGGCAGTCATGCACCACTGCCCGGACATGGTCGGGCGTGACGAACTCCTGACCGTCGAGCCATGCGCGCACGCGAGCGCAGCGATCCAGCGCAAGGCTGCCGCGCGGGCTGGCGCCGATCTGGATCCATTTGCCGAGGGGATCGCCGTAGCGGCCGGGAAACCGCGTGGCGTAGACGATATCGACGATGTATTTCTGCGCCAGATCCGAGACGAAGATGCCGTCGATCTCGCCGCGTGCGTCGAGGATGGCCTGTTGCGGAACGGGCGGCGGTTCGGCGGTGTGGTCCTTCGGTTTCCGGGCATTCTCCTCCCGATTCAGCCTGATGATCTCGCCTTCGGTCGCCTCATCCGGATAGGTGATGACGACGTGCATCAGGAAGCGATCGAGTTGCGCCTCGGGAAGCGGATAGGTGCCCTCCTGCTCGATCGGGTTTTCGGTGGCCAGCACCATGAAAATTTCAGGCATCTTGTAGGTCTTGCCGGCGACGGTGACCTGACGCTCTTCCATCGCCTCGAGCAGCGCCGACTGCACCTTGGCCGGCGCGCGGTTGATCTCGTCGGCCAGCACCAGATTGGCGAAGATCGGCCCCTTCTGGAACTGGAACTGGCCGCCCTTGTCGGTCTGCACGTAGATTTCCGCGCCGGTCACATCCGACGGCAGCAGGTCCGGCGTGAACTGCACGCGCGACAGATCCGCCGCGAGGTTTTTCGCGAGCGTCTTCACCGCGCGGGTCTTGGCGAGGCCCGGCAGGCTTTCGATCAGGAGATTGCCGTTCGCAAGCAGCCCGATCAACATGCTCTCGACCATGTGATCCTGGCCAAGCACGGATTTTCCGATACGCGCCTTGAGATCGAGCAGCGTCTCGCGCGCCGCCGAAGGCTTCACGGTTGCCGGCACGGCTTCAGTTTGCGGCGCTTTTGTGCGGAGATCGTTCATGTGTCGCGCGCCCTATGAGTTTTCCGGCCGCCCCCGGCGGCGGCCGGCTCGTCCTTGTCGCCCTGCGGCGTCGAGGCCGCATGGCGTTCCAGCGGGTCTTACTTCGCACCCGTCTTGTCGAGATTCTTCATCAGTGCATCGACCATCTGGTCGACGCTGAAGCTCGCAGAGCGCTGGCTGGGCGGGTATTCCTTGAAGGTCTGCAGGAACGGGGCGACACGCGACACGCCGTACGCGACGAGATAGGCGTTCTTGATGATGAAGTCATAGTACTGGTCGGAGACGATATCCGCGCGTTCGAACGGATCCATGCGGAGGTTGAATATTTTCGGAACACGCAAACAGGTGAAGGGGTTTGCCCACACCTGCATTCCGCCCGGCTGGCGCTGTTCGCAGAACACGATCTTCCAATTGCCGTTCCGCGCCGCAACCAGTTCACCGTCGTCATTGAAGTAGAAGAACTCGTCCCGGGCCGACTTGGTCGTTTGGCCGGTCAAATGCGGAAGTTGATTGTAACCGTCGAGATGAACCTTGAAGGTTTTGCCACCGATGTTGGCTCCCTTGACCAGCCGATCCTTGATGTCGGCATCGCCGGCTGCGGCGAGCAATGTCGGGAACCAGTCGAGTCCGGAGACGATCTCGTTCGATACTTCGCCGGCCTTGATTCGACCCGGCCATCGGATCAAGGCGGGAACACGGAACGCGCCCTCCCAATTCGTATCCTTTTCGCTGCGGAAGGGTGTGGTTGCTGCATCCGGCCACGAAAACTGGTTCGGCCCATTGTCTGTCGTGTAAACGACGATGGTATTGTTGGCGATCCCAAGCTCGTCGATCGCCTTCAGCAGTTTGCCGACATCGCCGTCGTGCTCAATCATGCCGTCGGCATATTCGTTTCCCGGCATGCCGCTCTGCCCGCGCATGGATTCGCGAACATGGGTGAAGACATGCATGCGTGTCGTGTTCATCCAGGTGAAGAACGGCCGGTTGGCCCTGACCTGCCGCTGCATGAAATCGATGGCGGCGGCGGTGGTTTCGTCGTCCACTGTTTCCATCCGCTTGCGGTTGAGCGGGCCGGTGTCCTCGATCTTGCCGTCGGCCGATGCCTTGAGCACGCCGCGCGGCGAATTGGCCTTGACCCAGGCCGTGTCGTTCTTGGGATAGTACGGCCGTTCGGGCTCTTCTTCCGCATTGAGGTGGTACAGGTTGCCGAAGAATTCATCGAAGCCGTGTTTGGTGGGCAGGTATTCATCACGATCGCCGAGATGGTTCTTGCCGAACTGCCCGGTCGCATAGCCGAGCGGCTTGAGCGCCTGCGCGATGGTGATGTCGCGATCCTGCAAGCCGACCAGGGCACCGGGAACACCGACCTTGCAAAGCCCGGTCCGCAGGCAGGCCTGCCCCGTGATGAAAGTCGAGCGCCCGGCCGTGCAGCTGTTCTCCGCATAATAGTCGGTGAACATCATGCCTTCCCTGGCGAGGCGGTCGATGTTGGGTGTCTTGTAGCCAACGAGGCCGTGCGTATAGGCGCTGATGTTGGATTGACCCACATCGTCACCAAAAATCACGAGAATATTCGGCTTTGCTGCCGCCGGCTGCTGGGCCAGTGCCGGCGTTCGCGCGAGGGAGGAAAGGCATGTTGCAACGAGCGCTGCAGCGAACAAGGTGCGAAGCACGGCTTTTGTCATAGGCTTGACGTCGTCGCTCATTCCGCATTCTCCCTTTACTGCTTTTCTTTATTGAGCCTTCTTCAGTCGACCGCATTCAGCTTCGTCTCTCACCGGGCATCGCGTTATTGGTGAGCTGAGTGATCGCTTGCACCGTGGCCTCTGGTTAGCGGCTATCCGCTCCTTTCGCGTTTTCTGGACGCACGACGCATCTGAAACTGACGTGGCTTGTCGAGGTATCCACGGCTTCGGCGTGGCGCGCAGCCGGGCGGTAGCGCCGGCAGTAGTTCGGCGCGCACAGATGCGACCCGCCCTTCAGAACCTTGCGCGGAATAAGGATGTTCGGTTGACATGGATCAAGGCTTGCCGCTTCGGGACCGCCGCGCGGATTGCGCGGAACACAGCACGCCTTCGGCGCATCGGCTTCATGCTTCTGCGACCACCAGTCGGAGGTCCATTCCCAGACGTTGCCGATCATGTCGTAGACGCCGTAGCCGTTCGGCGGGAACGTCGTCACCGGCGAGGTGCGCTCATAGCCATCCTCGCCAAGATTCTGCACGGGAAAATTTCCCTGCCAGATGTTCGCCATGTGCTTGCCGTCAGGCATCAGCGTGTCGCCCCAGGCGAATTCCTCACCGTCACGGCCACCGCGCGCGGCGAACTCCCACTCGGCTTCGGTCGGCAGATCCTTGCCCGCCCACTTCGCGTAGGCGAGCGCATCGGAGAAGGAAACGTGCACGACCGGGTGATGGTCGAGCACGTTGATATTGCTCTTCGGCCCGTAAGGGTGCCGCCAGTCGGCGCCCTTCATGAAGGTCCACCACTGGCTCCAGTCGCGCAAATTCGCGACTCGCGGCGGCGGCGAGAAGACCAGCGAGCCGGCGTAGAGCATGTGCGGAAGCGCGCCGGGGTAATCTTTTGGATCGGGAGGGATCTCGGCGAACGTCTTGTGGCCGGTCGCCTTGACGAAAGCCTTGAACTGCTTGTTGGTGACCGGCGTCCGGTCGATCCAGAATTCATCGACCGTCACGCGATGGACCGGAGCCTCTTCCGGATAATGGTCGTTGGAACCCATCCGGAACGTACCGCCGGGAATCCTGACCATGTCACCGGTCAGGCTATCCTCCGACGGCGGATCGTTCCGCACGATGTCTGGCGGCCGCAACATCGTCATGGCATGGACTCCAGACGAAGCCAGCTACGGGCAGGCGTCCCAGAACCCCTGCGTCCGGCTCGGATCGGTATAATACCAGCACATGCCGGGCGCCGGTGCCGCTCCTGCCCACGCCGCGGCCGAGGCCGCCGTCACAAAACCCAGAGCCGCACCGGCGGCGATCGCACCGCCCGCCGGCCATCTGTACCAGCCGGGCCGCGCCCAGCGGACGCCTCCGCCGGCATAACCCGGCCGCACCACGGCACCGCCTCGTGCAACGGCACCACCGCGCACGACGGTGGTGCGGCTCGCGGCGCCGCCACGCGGACCGACAACGGTGGTCCGGCGAACGGCACCTCCACCCCGCGCGCGAACTTCAGTAATGAGTTGATCCTGCTGTCTAAGCTGTTGTTGCAGCGAACCGTTCGCCTGCAGAACAAGAGCCGATGCAGGTACGGCTGTCAGGATTCCGAGCAGGCTCGCCGTAAACACAACGCATACAGATTTCACCATGGGACATTCCACTTCTCTTGGCTGGAAGTTACCTGGGTATGGCTCACCGGAATACCGTCGTTAGTGCCTTCGCGTTCCAGCAATGACCGAACACCACTTCGAAGCGCATAACCCTCCCCTGCGTCTCCCCGACCTAAATCGGAGTTCACGCCCGATACGTCGAAGATCGAGCGATGCTAGGACAACTCGGCGTTGTTGTGATGTGCAGTTTGTGCCAATCTGCACGGTACCGGACAGATCAGGACGTAGTTTAATCTTGAACGACAGGGGGCCGAGCATGCTTCGGCCGATCTCGGTAAACAGCTGCAGCCTGGACAGCTTCGAGGGTCTTCAACAGGCGATTCAAGGGTCCAAAGTCGAGGTGATGCAACTCGGCCGTGGAAAGTTTCGTGGTTTGTTGAGCCGTGTCGGCATCGGAGATTTTTCGCTCAGCGTCGCTTCGTTTTCCGTCGGCGTTCGCACCCGGCGCGCGCCGACCGACGACAAGCTCGTTGTCGGAATGCTGCTCTACTCGGAAGACCGCGTCACCCACTGGTCTTTCGATGTGCGCCCGGCGGACGTCACGGTGATTCCTCCCAGCACCGAGCACGACGGAATTTTCCGTGGCGCCTCGACCTATGCAGCGATCCGTCTCGATCTCGCCGAGGTCACCTCGCTGTTCAGCGGCGAAGCGAGGTTGAGCGATCCCGCCGCATGGCTCGACAGAAACCATTATCGGGCGGACCCTTCGATCAGCGTCATCGCGACACGCCGGCTGCCTTGGATCGTTTCCCACCTGACACGACACCAGGATACGCTATCGGATGCTGTCGTCGACTTCTGGAAGCGGTCCATCATGGACGCCGTAACCGGAACGATCATGCATTCGCTACCTGCGGACACCAGAGTCCCTCTGCCCTCCGCGATGCGACTGGTCGGGAATGTCGATGAGTATCTCGATGCGGCCGGCCTCAGACCGGTCCATATTTCCGAAATCTGCACCCACCTCAACATCACGCGCCGAACGCTGCATCGCGCCTTCTTCGACGCGCTCGGCATGGGACCGATCACGTTCCTGCGCTGCAAAAGGCTTTGCGCCATTCACTCCGTGCTAAGGGATAGCGATCCCGCAACCACCACAGTCGCACGGGTCGCGATGCAGCACGGCTTCATCGAGCTCGGACGCTTCGCGCACTATTACCAATCGTTGTTCGGGGAATATCCGTCCGTGACGCTCGGCAGCCGTGGCGGGCGGGCCGATCCGCAGTCGAGACCACGCGCCGTGGGCGGCACGCGGTCGCACTGATCCTTGCTGAACACGGCGGACGACCGCTTCCGTGCGTCAGCGTGGCGCCGCCGATTCTTCATCTCTTGCCTTCAACCGCAATCTCGATGAGGAACGGCTGGTTTGCCGCGACCGCGCTCGCCAGCGTCGATGCAATGGCGTCGGGATTCTCGACCCTTATGCCCTTGACGCCCATGCCGGCTGCCAGGTTCACGAAATCAAGTTCTGGCCCCGCCAGATCCATCTGCTGATAGGGATGCTGCGTGCCGGGTTCGAATTTCTGACGCCAGACGTCCACGTTGTGTTTCAGGATGCGATATTCCCGATTCGAAAGGATCACGAACACGATCGGCAGCTTGTGGTGCGCCGCCGTCCACAACGCCTGAATGCTGTACATCGCCGAACCGTCGCCGGAGATCGCGACAACCGGGCGATCCGGCATCGCCACCTTGACACCGAGCGCGCCGGACAAGCCCTGACCGATGCCGCCGCCGCGCCCGCTGAAATAGTCTCCGGGCCCGCGATAGTCGAACGTTCGTGCAAGGTCGAGGCTTGCGGTGATGCTTTCATCCACGATCACGACATCATCGGGGAGTCCACGCCTGAGTTCCGCCATCACGCGCGGCATCGAACTGGGCTCCCGGCTCCAGCCCTTCTCCAGCCGCGCCCGGTGCGCCTCCCTGTCGCGCGCGCTCAGTTGGACGAGCGTCTCGTTACGGCGCTTCACGGCAAGGCGAAACTCCTCGTTCTCCTGCGAGCGCACCGCATCCGTCAGCAGCGCGATGCTGGCGGACATTTCGCCGACGATCCCGCCATCGAGGCGATGATTGAAAGCCAGCCGCTCGGGCGATTCCTCGATCTGGACGATGAGCGCGCCTTTGGGGAAATGGCTCCCTTCGGCATACCAGATGTCCTCGAAGAATGGTCCGCCCAGGAGGATGATGAGGTCGGAGCCATCGAGCGCCTTGCGAACCTGCGCCGCGTCGGGCGGAAGCGACTGGCGAAAGCTGGGGTGGCTGGTCGGAAAGGACGCATGGTGCCGCAAGCCCTCGAACCAGACCGATGCGCCAATGGTCTCGGCAAGCCTCACGAGCGCGTCGGTTGCTCCGGACCTGGCAACGTCGTCGCTGGCGATGATCGCGGGACTATTCGATTTCAGGACCAGTGAAGCGACCTGTTCGACACCGCTCGGATCCGGGTGCGAAGAACGCCACAGTTTTCCGGGCCCCATGGCTTCGACTGCGGTCTCCTGTTCCAGGACGTCGATCGGCAGGGATACGAACACGGGTCCCTTGGGTGCGTCGGTCGCCACCTTGAAGGCGCGACGCAGGATGGGCGCAAGCTCGTCCGCACGCTCGACCTGCACGCTCCATTTCGTGACCGGCGCAGCCATGGCAACGAGATCATGGCCCAGCACGGGATTGGCGAGCCGCATGCGCGTGTCCTGCTGACCCGCAGTCACCACGAGGGGCGAGTTGGCCTTGAACGCGCCATAGAGCGCTCCGATCGCATTGCCGAGCCCGGGGGCGACATGGACGTTCGCAACCGCGGTGCGGCCGGCGGCCTGCGCGTAGAAACTCGCCGCGCCGACCGCCACGCCCTCGTGCAGGGCCATGATGTATTCGATCTGCGGATAGGCAACGAGACTGTCCAGCAACGGCGTCTCCGTCGTTCCCGGATTACCGAAGATATGACGCACGCCGTGCGACATGAGGGATTCCATCAGCACACGACGTCCACGCATTCCAGTCCTCGCCAGATTTTCCTTTACTGAACGACAAGGATAGCACGCGCACAACGCCTCAGGTCTCCCCAAACCGGGACTTATGCGATCCAGATTCGAAACTCACCTCGCGTCGCCGGGGGGGTGCAATTCGTCAAAAATAAAGGCCGCTCGACGAGCGGCCCTTTGGAATTGAACTGACGTGATCAGCACGTTGTTTGGTTGCGGGGGCAAGATTTGAACTTGCGACCTTCAGGTTATGAGCCTGACGAGCTACCGGGCTGCTCCACCCCGCGTTAAACCGTTGCAAGCCTTCCAGAAAACCAGACCCGAAGCGAATTCGGCCAACGCTTGTTCGGCGCCGATCGGTCCCGTCCGGAGGCTTCCTGAGAAGGCAACCCGGGCAAAGCCATCGGGTGCGAGGGCTATGTATCAACCTCCCCCTGCTTTGGAAAGGGGCAATACCCGCTTTTGAGGATTTTATGACAGCAAAAACGAACGCAAAATGCATGGGTTAGGGGGCCAAAGCCGTCCCACGGAACCGCCCTTGCCTTAATGGCCGCAAAAGCGGAGGTTTGCCCCCCAAAAGCGCGGCCCAAAAAGGTCCGCCAGAACACAAAATCCGGGGGGGATGCACGTGGCCGATACGTTCGATTTCGTGGTGGTGGGCGGCGGCTCCGGCGGCTGCACCGTGGCGGGACGGCTTTCGGAAGACCCGGGGACGTCGGTGGCGCTGCTGGACGCCGGCGGCCGGAACGAAAATTGGGTGGTCACGACACCGTTTGCGCTGGTGCTGATGGTCGCCGGCAACGTCAACAACTGGGCCTTCAACACCGTGCCGCAGAAGGGCCTGAACGGCCGTATCGGCTATCAGCCGCGCGGCAAGGGGCTCGGCGGATCGTCGGCGATCAATGCGATGGTCTATATCCGCGGCCACCGCTCCGACTACGATCAATGGGCTTCGCTGGGCAATTCAGGGTGGTCGTTCGCCGACGTGCTGCCCTACTTCAGGCGCGCGGAGAACAACGCCGATTTCGGCGGCGAGTATCACGGCAAGGGCGGGCCGCTCGCCGTCAACAAACTGCGCACGCAGAATCCCGTGCAGCAGATCTTCCTGCAGGCGGCGCAGGAGGCGCAATTTCGCCTGTGCGAGGACTTCAATGCCGACGAACACGAAGGGCTCGGCATCTACCAGGTGACGCAGAAGAACGGCGAACGGTGGAGCGCCGCGCGCGCCTATATCCACCCGCACATGGGTAGCCGCAGCAACCTGCGCGTCGAGACCGGCGCCCATGCCACCCGGATCCTGTTCGAAGGCAAGCGCGCGGTCGGCGTCGAATACCGGCAGGGTAAGGAATTGAAGCGGATCCGCGCCCGTCGCGAGGTCATCGTCTCGTCCGGCGCATTCCAGACCCCGCAGTTGCTGATGCTCTCGGGTGTCGGCGACAGCGCTGAACTGGGAAAGCACGGCATCGCCACCGTGCATCACCTGCCGGGCGTCGGACAGAACCTGCAGGACCATCCGGATTTCGTGTTCGGCTACATGTCCGACAATCCGAACTTCAACGGCATCTCGTTCAAGGCCCTGCCGCGGCTGCTGCGCGCGATCCGCCAGTACCGGCGCGAGCGCACCGGGCCGATGACGTCGAACTTCGCCGAATGCGGCGGCTTCCTGAAGACGCGGCCGGACCTCGACATTCCCGATATCCAGCTCCATTTCGGCATGGCAATGGCCGACGACCATGGCCGCAAGCGGCACAAGGGCACGGGGTTTTCCTGCCACGTCTGCCTGTTGCGGCCGAAGAGCCGCGGCAGCGTTTCGCTTGCCGGCGCCGATCCGCTTGCCGCGCCCCTGATCGATCCGAATTTCCTCGGCGAGACCGACGATCTCGAAACCATGGTCGCGGGCTTCAAGACCACGCGGCGGCTGATGGAGACGCCGGCGCTGCGCGCGTTGCAGAAGAAGGACATGTTCACCGAGGGCGTGCGCACCGACGACGATATCCGCAACCTGCTGCGCGCCCGCGTCGACACCGTCTATCACCCGGTCGGGTCAGCCAAAATGGGCGTGAACGACCCGATGGCCGTGGTCGATCCGAAGCTCAGGGTCTACGGCGTCGAAGGCCTGCGCGTGGTCGATGCTTCCGTGATGCCGACGCTGATCGGGGGCAATACCAACGCGCCAACGATCATGATCGGAGAGAAGGCCGCCGACATGATCAGGGCCGGGATGCGGGCGAATTGATCGCACCGTCATTGCGAGAGAGCCGGTTTCCGGGATCGAAATATGCATTATCGGCGGGCCTCGGCGCTTATCAGGCGCGCTCGACTTGGCTACAGTAGTCCCATCGGACTTCTAGAAATCACCTGACATAACGGGAGTGAAACAGTGGATCTTGGGATCAAAGGCCGCCGCGCCATCGTATGCGCATCGAGCAAGGGCCTGGGCCGCGCCTGCGCCATGGCGCTGGCTGGCGAGGGCGTGCATGTCACGCTGACGGCACGCGGCGCGGAGGCGCTGAAGAAGACCGCCGACGAGATCCGCAAAGCCAACCCCGGCATCACCGTGAACGAGGTCGCCGGCGACATCACCACGCCGGCCGGACGCGAGGCCGCGCTCAAGGCCTGTCCCGATCCGGACATCCTGATCAACAATGCCGGCGGCCCGCCGCCCGGCGACTTCCGCAACTGGACCCGCGACGACTGGATCAAGGCGATCGACGCCAACATGCTGACGCCGATCGAACTGATCAAGGCGACGGTGGACGGCATGATGGCGCGCAAGTTCGGCCGCATCGTCAACATCACCTCGGCCGCCGTGAAGGCGCCGATCGAGATCCTGGGATTGTCCAACGGCGCCCGCGCCGGCCTCACCGGTTTCGTCGCCGGAATTTCACGCAAGACCGTGATCAACAACGTGACCATCAACGGCCTGCTGCCGGGCCCGTTCGATACCGATCGTTTGCGCGGCACAGCAAAGGGTGAAGCGGAAAAGCGCGGCGTCGACGTCGAACAGATCCTCAAGGAGCGCGCCAAGCTCAATCCCGCCGGCCGGTTCGGCACGCCGGAGGAATTCGGGCTCGCCTGCGCGTTCCTGTGCGCCGACAAGGCCGGCTTCATCACCGGCCAGAACATCCTGCTCGACGGCGGCGCGTTTCCGGGCACGCTGTGAAGGCGGTCTGGTACGAACGAATGGGACCGGCACCGGAGGTGCTGGTCCACGGCGAGATGCCGACGCCTGTGGCCGGCCCCGGCGAAGTGCGGGTGCGGCTGGAGGCGTCCGGCGTCAATCCGGCCGATGTCGGCCGCCGCGGCGGCGGCTATCGCGCGATGGAACATCCGCGCGTCATTCCCAACAGCGACGGCGCCGGGATCATCGACCAGACAGGCGACGGCGTCACGCGGCTCAAGCCCGGCCAGCGCGTCTGGCTGTTCAACGGCCAGCGCAACGGCCGCGCATTCGGCACCGCAGCTGAATCCATCGCGCTCGCGGAGCATTTGGTGACGCCGCTGCCGGACCAGCTTTCCTTTGCGGAAGGCGCCACCCTCGGCATCCCCGCCATGACGGCCTGGACCTGCCTGTTCTGCGACGGCCCGATCGCGGGCAAGACGGTGCTGGTTACCGGCGGCGCCGGTGCCGTCGGGCACTATGCGGTGCAACTCGCGAAGTGGGGTGGTGCGCAAGTCATCGCGACCGTCAGTTCTTCGGCCAAGGCCGAACAGGCGCGGCTCGCCGGCGCCGACCTCGTCATCAACTACAAGACGGATGACGTGGTCGCAAAAGCGATGGCCTTCACCGGCCAGCGCGGCGTCGACCGCGTGATCGACGTCGATTTCGGCGGCAACATCGAGACCACGCTGAAACTGATGGGCATGAATTCGACGATCGCGGTCTACGCCACCAACGGCAACCGTACGCCCGTGGTGCCGATGCGCGATCTGATGGAGAAGTGCATCGCGGTGCGCGCGCTGGTGCTGTTTGCGCTGCCGCCGCCGCTGCTTGCGGCGGCACAGGCCGACATCACGAAATGGCTGGCGGCCGGCACGCGCATTCACAACGTCGCCGGGCAATTCGCGCTCGCGGACACCGCAAAGGCGCACCTTGCGGTCGAGAAAGGCGACAAGCTCGGCACCGTCATCGTGGATTGCGCGCGGTAAAACCGAAACCGGAACGAAAACAACAATAGAGGGAAGCGCCGGATGCACTGGAAGGTGGGCAAGGTCAAGATCACAAAGGTCGTCGAACTGGAGACCGTCGGCAGCACCCGCTTCATCCTGCCGCTCGCGACCAACGAGGAAATCCAGAAACTGCCCTGGCTCATTCCACATTATGCGAACGAAGAAGGCCGGCTCAAAATGTCGATCCACTCGCTGCTGGTCGAAACGCCGTCGCGCCGGATCATCGTCGACACCGGGCTCGGCAACGACAAGCAGGGCCGCAACGTGCCGACCTGGAACAACCGCAAGGATCCGTTTCTCGACACCCTGACGGCGGCGGGTTTTCCGCCCGACAGCATCGACACCGTGCTGTGCACGCATCTGCATGTCGACCATGTCGGCTGGAACACCATCCTCGTCGGCGGCAAATGGGTGCCGACCTTCGCCAACGCCCGCTACGTGTTCGGCAGGACCGAGTTCGAGCACTGGCGCGACCACAGCCACGAGCCGGCGCATCAGGCGGTGTTCGACGATTCAGTGAAACCGATTGCGGATGCCGGCAAGGCCGACCTCGTCGCCAGCGATGCCAGGCTGGCCGACGAGATCA
This sequence comes from Pseudomonadota bacterium, assembly GCA_023422775.1. GTDB lineage: Bacteria > Pseudomonadota > Alphaproteobacteria > Rhizobiales > Xanthobacteraceae > Bradyrhizobium. Next base: position 9,908 of record JAFAGM010000123.1, on the reverse strand, counting down.
CCCTGATCCCGACGCCCGGCCACAGCCCCGGCCATATGAGCATTCATATCAGGTCGGACGGTGAGGAAGGCCTGCTCACCGGGGACGTCGCCCACCATCCCTGCCAGATGGCCCATCTCGGGTGGTCGTCGACCGCGGATTCCGACCCCAAACAGTCCGCCGTGACCCGCCGCGAACTGTTTTCGCGCTTTGCCGACACGGCGACGCTGGTGATCGGCGGGCACTTCAACGCCGGCCATATCAAGCGCGAGGGAGACGCCTTCAAGTTCATCGCCCTCTAGTCTTTCTGCCCTCATGGCGAGGAGGCGCGTTAGCGCCGTCTCGAACCATGTGGTCGCAGCGTGGCTACATCCTTCGAGACGGCCGCGCCGCGGCCTCCTCAGGATGAGGGTCTGGTATGTGGCAGGCCGAAGCAGGTCGGCAGTTGAATTTCCTGCCCCACTGTTCCAAAAGCATTCCACGTCGAGAATTTCCAAGAAAACCCGTAGGGAGTGATAGAAATGAAGCTTGTTCGTTACGGCGCCAAGGGTTCGGAAAAGCCCGGCCTGATCGATAAATCCGGCCAGTTGCGCGATCTGTCGGCGCACGTCAGGGATCTCGACGGCGAGGCCTATGCGCCGGCCTCTCTGGCCAGGCTCGCCGCGCTGGACGCGTCAAAACTCCCGGCCGTGGATGGCAAGCAGCGCTTCGGCGCCCCGGTCACCGGCATCTCGAAATTCGTGGCGATCGGCCTCAACTATGTCGATCACGCCAAGGAAACCGGCAACCCGATTCCGCCCGAGCCGATCTTCTTCCTGAAAGCCAACACCTCGCTGTCCGGTCCGAACGACGCCGTCGAGAAGCCGCGCGAATCCAAGAAGCTCGACTGGGAAGTCGAGATCGCCGCCATCATCGGCACCCGCGCCAAGTACGTCTCCGAGGCCGATGCGCTCAATCACGTTGCCGGCTACTGCGTCTGCAACGACGTCTCCGAGCGCTACTTCCAGACGGAACGCGGCGGCCAATGGACCAAGGGCAAATCACACGACACGTTCGGCCCGGTCGGCCCGTGGCTCGTCACCAGGGACGAAATCCCCGACGTGCAGAAGCTCTCGATGTGGCTCGACGTCAACGGCAAGCGCTGCCAGACCGGATCGACCTCGACCATGATCTTCTCGATGGCGAAGTGCATTTCCTACGTCTCGACGTTTCTCACGCTTATGCCCGGCGACATCATCACCACGGGCACCCCGCCCGGCGTCGGCGCCGGCATGAAGCCGCCGCAGTTCCTCAATGTCGGCGACGTCGTCACCCTCGGCATCGAAGGCCTCGGCGAGCAGCGCCAGGAAATCATCGCGGCGTGAGCGCCTTGGCGCCGGACTTCGGCGCCAGCCACGTCATTGCGAGCGAAGCGAAGCAATCCATCGGGCCGCACAGCAAGAATGGATTGCTTCGTCGCTACGCTCCTCGCAATGACGCCTGAAATCCCATTTGCGTATCTCGAGGAATTCCCATGAAACTCACCTTCTCCCCCGCCTCGCCGTTCGCCCGCAAGGTACGCATCGCCGCGATCGAGACCGGCCTGATCGACAAGATCGAATTCGTTTCCGCCACGGTCGCGCCGGGTCAGCCCAATGAGGAATACTCAAAGATCACGCCGCTGAAGAAGCTGCCGGTGCTGATCCTCGACAATGGCGACGTCATCCTCGATTCCTATGTCATCGTCGAATATCTCGACGAGCTCGCCGGCGGCGGCAAGCTGATCCCCGCATCCGGCCCCGACAGGTGGAAGGTCAAGAGCGACCATTCGCTGCTGCAGGGCATGCTCGATTCCATGCTGCTGTGCCGCTACGAGGGCATGGTGCGGCCGGAGCCGATGCGGTGGAAGGCGTGGTCGGACGATCACTGGAACCGGGCGTGGGCCGGCATGGCGCGGTTCGAGAACAGGCCCGAGATGCTGTCCGGCCCGTTCAACATCGCGCAAATCGGCCTCGTTTGCGTGCTCGGCTATGCCGATTTTCGTTTTGCCGACTGTGGCTGGCGCAAGGCCTATCCGAAGCTCGACGCCTTCCATCAGAAGATGCTGGAACGGCCGTCGGTGAAGGTCTCGGTCCCGCCGCCAGCGTAGGCCGGAAGAAAGCAGGAAAGCAGCATGAGCCTCAAGTTCACCGTCGGCGATCTCACCATCCACCGCATCATCGAGCAGGAAACCACCTTCCTGCCGGCGCTGGAAATGCTGCCGGGCCTGACGCCGGAACTGCTGGCGGAGAACCGGGGATGGATGCAGAAGGCCGGCGCACTCGATGCCAACGACGTGCTGATCCTGTGCTTCCAGTCCTACGTGGTGAAGACGCCGCATCACACCATCCTGATCGACAGTTGCATCGGCAACGACAAGCCGCGGCCGCAGCGGCCGAAATGGAACATGAAGACCGACGATACCTACATGCGGGCCTTGGCCGCGGCCGGATTTTCCGTCGACGATATCGACTTTGTCATGTGCACGCACCTGCATGTCGACCATGTCGGCTGGAACACGCGGCTCGACAACGGCCGCTGGGTGCCGACCTTCCCCAAGGCGCGCTATGTTTTCGGCAAGACCGAGTTCGACTACTGGACCGAAACCCACGCGAAGACTCCCGTGCCGCCGTTTGCCGACAGCGTGTTGCCGGTGGTCGAGGCAAGGCTTGCCGAAGTCGTGCGCGACGACTACGCGATCGGCGACCACGCGCGCATCCTGCCGACGCCGGGCCACACGCCCGGCCATGTCGCCTTCACCTTCGGCCGCGGCAGGGATGCAGCGGTGTTCTCCGGCGACCTGATGCATTCGCCGCTGCAGACGCGCTATCCCGAACTATCCGCAAAGTTCGACGTCGATCAGCCACAGGCTGCGGCAACGCGGCGCGGCTTTCTGGAGCGCTATTGCGACAGCGATACGCTATGCTGCACGGCGCATTTTCCCTCTCCGTCCACAGGCAGGATTCGCCGCGCCGGCAATGGGTTTTCCTGCGAGGCCCTATGAGCTCCGCTTCGGAAACATCAGGTTTCGAAACACTGGCCCTCGAACGGATCGACGAGCACGTCACGGTCGTTCGCCTGAACCGGCCGGACGCCTCCAACGCGCTCAACACCCAGATGGGACGCGATCTCGTTCGCTGCTTCGAGGACATCGCGCTCGATCCGAAAGGCCTGCGCTGTATCGTTCTGACGGGCACCGGCGACAAGGCGTTCTGCGCCGGCGGCGACCTGAAAGAACGCCGTGGCATGACCGACGAGGCGTGGACGCGCCAGCACGTCATTTTCGAGCGGATGGTGCGGGCGCTGATCGACTGCCCTGTCCCGATCATTGGCGCCGTCAATGGCGCGGCCTATGGCGGCGGCTGCGAGATCGCGGGAGCTTGCGATTTCCTCTACGCCGCGGAGACCGCCCGTTTCGCACTGACCGAGGTGACGCTCGGCATCATGCCGGGCGGTGGCGGCACGCAAACGCTGCCGCGCGCCGTCGGCGAGCGCCGCGCCAAGGAGTTGATCCTGACCGGCAAGCCGTTTACCGCGGCCGAAGCCCACGCCTGGGGTTTCGTGAACGAGGTATTTTCGCTGTCGGAACTGTTGCCGTCGGCGCTGGCGACCGCGGCGCGGATCGCGCGCAACGCCCCGATCTCTACCCGTCAGGCCAAGCTCTCGATCCATCGCGGCCTGCAACTGTCGCTGCGGGACGGCCTCGCGCTCGAGATCGAGGCCTATAACCGCATGGTCCCGACCGAGGACCGCCGCGAAGGCGTGCTCGCCTTCAACGAGAAGCGAACGCCGAATTTCAAGGGCAAGTGAAGTTCGGCCTCACCTCTCCTTGTGGGAGAGGTGAGGAAATATCTCAATCGAACAGGCTTGGCGTGTGGTTCACGGCCGCGCCTTCGATCGCCAGCATCTTCAGTTTCGTCACCACGCCGCCATTGGCGGAAAAGCCGCCCGGTTTGTTGCCCGCCGCCAGAACGCGGTGACACGGCACCACGATTGGACAGGGATTGCGCCCGAGCGCCTGGCCGACGTCGCGCGACAATTCGACACCACCAAGACGTTTGGCGATATCGCCGTATGTCATCGTCTTGCCCGGCGGAATTTGGCGCGCGATATGGTAGACGCCGCGGTTGAATTCGGGAACGCCGTCGAGGTCGAGCACGACGTCGGCAAGGTCGTTCGGCTTGCCTGCGAGCAGTTCGACCATGCCGTCGATGGCCGCCTGCACCTTCGCGGGCGGCGGTGCCTCGATGAGATCGTCATGGCGCTGCTGCAGGCGGATGCGGGTCTTATTCTCGTCGCCCATCGGCAGTTGCACCGAGGTGATGCCGCGCTCACCCCACACGATGCCGCAGCGGCCAATGGCGGTGTCGAATATTGCAAAATGGTGCCCGGTCATGGCTGGCTCCATCGTTTCCCGTTCAATGCCTACCCAGTTTCCTGTCATCAGCAAATCTAGGCTTGGAGATTGTTGCTATCCACCCGGATTCCGGCGGAACTTGACGGCATGAACAACTTCCGGTGATCTGGGGTTCTCGCGACGCCATTCAATGGCCCTTGGCCCCTCCTTAACCTCACGAGCCACATGCAAACGATAAACGTCAATGGATACGACATGGCCTATCTCGAGGTCGGCCAAGGTGCAGCCAACGCTCCCCCACTTGTGTGCGTGCACGGTTCGCTATGCGATTTCCGGATCTGGTCGTGCGTGCTGGGCCCGCTGACACGCAAGCATCGCGTGGTCGCGCCTTCGTTGCGGCATTTCTTTCCCGATCATTGGGACGGCATAGGCGACACCTATTCGATCGCCCAGCATGTCGACGACGTCATCGCCTTCATCGAGAAGCTGGATACGAAGCCGGTCGACCTGATGGGCCATTCCCGCGGCGGCCATATCTGCTTTCGTGTAGCGCAACGGCGGCCCGATCTGCTGCGCAAGCTGATCCTCGCCGAACCCGGCGGCGAACTCGACGCCACACTGGACCCCGCCCACAAGCCCGGTCCCTCACCGCTCGCGGCACGGATCGCGGCATCCGCCGAGCTGATCGCCAGGGGCGACATCGACGGCGGACTGCAGATGTTCATCGATGCGCTGGAAGGCCCCGGCGCCTGGAAACGGCTTCCGGCGGCGCCGAAACAAATGCTGCGTGACAACGCCACCACGCTGATCGGGCAGACGCGCGACCAACGCCCGCCGTTCTCAAAATCCGATGCCGAATCGATCAGGACATCGACCCTGTTCATCGGCGGCGCCAGCACCAAGGGCACGCTGCCGCAGGTGCTGCACGCGCTGGCGGCCAACGTGAAGGGGTCGCGTACCGAAATGATCCCGGGCACGACGCATCCGATGTTCGAACAGGCGCCGCAGAGATATAGCGAGATCGTGCTGGGTTTTCTGGCGAGCTAGACGCGCCACCGACGCCTTTATTTCTGGTCGAGCTGCCACGAACCGTCCCAATCGGCGGCCGGCGGATTGGCCTGGAAATTTGCGGCGCGCGCGCCCATCACCATCGACGGGCCATCGCCGGGAACGGCTTCCAGTGCGGCCTGGAAGGCGCGGCGCGCGTCATCCCAGCGGCACGCACGGTAGGCTGCGAGGCCTTCGGCATAGCGCTCCCGCAACGCCAGTTGCTTTTCGGTCAGTTCACCCTGCCGCCCCATGATCTCGAATACGGATTCCGGCTTGGTCTGGCCGACCACCACCACCCGGTCGATCTCGCGAGCCTCGATCGCATCGCCGGCGGCGGCAATCGCAGACGCTGACGCCAGCGAGTGACTGCCATAGGTCTTGTTGGCGCCCTCCAGCCGCGACGCCAGATTCACCGCATCGCCCATGACTGTGTAGCTCATCATGAACTCCGAGCCGATGCTGCCGACCAGCACCTCGCCGGTGGCAATGCCGATGCGGACGTCGCAGTCGCTCGGCACCGCGCGCACGCCGATCAATTCGGGCAACTCGGTCCGCAGCGCCGCGCCGCGATTGGCCATCTCGATGGCGGCAAGACAGGCCAGCCGCGCCTGCTCGCCATGCTCGGTGAACGGAGGGCCCCAATAGGCCATGATGGCGTCGCCGATATACTTGTCGATGATGCCGCGATGGCTGCGGATCGGCCCCGACATCGTCGACAGATAGTGGTTCATCACCTTGACGAGGCCTTGCGGCGTCATGCCTTCGCTCAGCCTGGTAAAGCCCTTCATGTCGCAGAACAGCACCGTCATCACCCGCCGCTCGCCGTCGAAGGCGGTTTGCGACTGCCGTTCGATCAACCCCTCGACGACGCGCGGATCGACGTAGCGGCCGAAAGTTTCGCGCAGGCGCTCCTTGTGGCGCAATTGCTCGACCATGTTGTTGAAGGCCGCCGTGAGCTGGCCGATCTCGTCGCGCGTAGTGACGTCGATCGATCCATCGAGCCGACCGGCTTCCACGGCGCGGGTGCCGTCCAGCAGGCGCTGCACCGGACCAGTGATGCCGGTACTGATGAAAAGCGAGAATATCAATCCGAGGATGCCAGCAAGCAAGGTGAGGACTATGGAGATGACAATGGCCGTCTTCTGGTCGCGCATCGTCATCACGGCATCGCCGCGGACCTGAGCAAGCATGTCGGTGCGGATCACCTCGATCCTCTGGTCGAGGTCGTCGCGCAGCCCGTCGGCACGGACCATACTGGCCCGGGCCTCCTGGATATTCCCGGCCTCGAGCAGCGACAGCAGTCGCTTGTATTCTTCGCCGAGATAGCGATGGAGATCGCTGATCACGCGCTCGATCCGATCGTCGAGCCGACCGAGCCGGGCATCATCGGAGGTAATCGAGGTATCGTCGATGATCGCATTGATCAGCGCGCGGGCCGCTCGCGCCTCCTGCTCTATTTCCTGTCCCTTCGCCTCATGGATTTTCTGCTGATCCGCCATGGACGACTGGTCGGGCGGCGACTGCATCCTGGCGATCATCAGCCGGCGCAGCGCCAGCGCCTGCTCAACCGAACGGATGTTCATCCGCGCCAGATGCCCATACGCCTCGACATATCCGCCGCTGAACTCGTCGAGCTGATGGGCGATCCTGCGCGTCATCACCGTCGACAGCGCCGACGTGATCGCCATCAGGAGGATCAACCCGAGGGCGATGCCGAGGATTCGCTTTCGGATCGTCGGTCGCAGCATGGACTGGTGTTCTAAGGTGATGGACATGACCGGAAACGGGATAAAACAACAAAGCGAAAAGCCCGGCCGAGCCGGCCGGGCTTGCTGTTTAGCGCGCACCGGTGAATTAAGCACGGTCCGGTGCGCTAAAAATTGAACGGAATTTGGTCGCGGCTAGCCCTTCCAGGCGCCGGCCGGCTGGCGCACAGCGACATTCAGCCTGTTCCAGACGTTGATACTGGCGATCGCCAGGACCAGCGCCGCGAGCTCAGGCTCGTCGAAATGCCTGTCGGCTTCGGCCCAGACCTGATCCGGTACGGGATCGGCGCGGTCGCTGATCCGGGTCAGCGCTTCCGTCAGCGCCAGGGCAGCGCGTTCGCCTTCCGAGAAATAGGGCGTGTCGCGCCACGCCGCCACCGCAAACAGCCGCTCGTCGGTCTCGCTCGCCCGTTTGGCGAGTTTGGCGTGCATGTCGACGCAGACGCTGCAACCGTTGATCTGGCTGGCGCGCAGGTGCACCAGTTCGAGCAGCTTTTCCGGCAGGCCGTTTTTGGTCGATTGACCCAGCGCCTGCAGCGCCTTCATGGCGTCGGGAACAACCATGACCGGGTGATTCATACGTGCGTGCATCATTCTACTCTCCGTTCGGATTGTTGCGTTTTGACGCCGCGGCGCCGACTTGCTGTCACATCGACGCGCTTTCGTTCGTCATAGCCATGACGGAACGCGACATGGGAATGTGACCGATGCAGAAGAAAAATCTGGATGAGAAGGAACTTCTGGCCGAGAAGTTCGAAGCCAGCCGGAACCAGCTCCGCGCCGTGGCTTACCGGATGCTGGGCTCCACGAACGAAGTCGATGATGCCGTTCAGGAGACATGGCTGCGGCTGAACCGTACCGACACGAGTTCGGTTGAAAACTTCGGCGGCTGGCTAACCACGGTCGTTGCCCGCGTCTGCCTCGATATGCTGCGCGCCCGCAAGTCGCGGCGCGAGGATCCGATGGGTCCGCATGTACCGGAGCCGGTCGCCGACGACGAACATGGGCGCGATACCGGGTTGGCCGACTCCGTCGGCGCCGCGCTCCTTGTGGTGCTGGAGACGCTGGCGCCGGCCGAACGGCTTGCGTTCGTGCTGCACGACATGTTCGCAGTCCCCTTCGAGGAGATCGCGCCGATCGTCGGCCGCACGCCAGCCGCAGCAAGGCAATTGGCGAGCCGCGCCCGCCGCCGGGTGCAGGGCACGCCACCGCCCGACTCCGATTTCAGCCGGCACAAGAAGATCGTCGATGCCTTCCTCAAGGCCTCCCGCGATGGCGACTTCGAGGGCCTGCTCGCGGTGCTGGACCCCGACGTGGTGTTCCGCGCCGATCAGGCCGCCCAGCGGCTCGGCTCGCTTGCGGAAATCCGCGGCGCCGCGGCGGTGGCCGCAACCTTCAAGGGACGCGCGCAAGCCGCCAGGCCGGCGCTGGTCGATGGCGCGCTGGCGCTTGCCGTCATCCTTGGCGGGCAACTGCGCGTCGTGGTGCGGCTCACCCTCCGCGGCGAGCGGATCGCCGCAGTGGAAGCGGTGGCCGACGCGGAGCGTATCCAGGCATTCGACGTGGAGGTTCTTTAGAACCGGATGCCTCGTAAACCATGTTGACGGCAACCCAGCCGAGGAGTACCACAACCGAATTCGGAATTCCGTATTCCAAAATGGACCGCACACATGATCCCCCTGGATCCGCTGCCCAACCTGATCGATCAGGTCTACGCCCGGATCCTCGAGGCGATCACGGACCGCTCGCTGCCGCCGGGGCACCGGATCCGGCAGAACGAGCTTGCCGAAAAGCTGGGCGTCTCGCGCCAGCCGGTCTCGCACGCGCTGCATCTGCTGCATCGCCAGGGCCTCGTCGCCGAGAGCGGCCGACGCGGCTTCGAGGTCACCCGGCTCGACCCCGAGCGCATCGGCCAGCTCTACGAGGTGCGCGGCGCGATCGACGCGCTGGCGGCACGGCTTGCCGCCGGGCGGGCCAGGACCGATGCTTCCGGTCGCGCGCAGATCGAGGCGGCGCTGCGGGCCGGGCGGACGCTCGACGGGAATGCGCCGCTGGCACGGCTGATCGCACTCGACGTCGATTTTCACAGCGCGATCTATCGGCTCGCCGGCAATCCCGCGATCGAGGAAATGATCGCGCCGCAATGGCCGCATATGCGCCGCTCGATGGCGACCGTGCTCGCCGAACTGGATTATCGCGAGAGCGCCTGGAGCGAGCATGAGGCGATCGCCGCGCAGATTCTTGCCGGCAACGCCAAGGCGGCGGAAGCTGCGGCGTTGGCGCATGCGCAGACCGCCGGGCGGATGACGGAGGAAAGGCTGAGAGCGACGGATAAAGCCGCGTAAACAGTCCTCATCCTGAGCAGCCGCAAAGCGGCGTCTCGAAGAATGGCTACGGCCTCATGGTTCGAGACGCGCAAAGATGCGCTCCTTACCATGAGGGGAGAGTAAAACAAAAACCACAGGAGAGAACGCCATGAAACTGACGCCACAGCAGATCGAATTCTTCAACCGTGAAGGCTGGCTGTTCCTGCCCGAACTGTTCAGCCAGGAGGAAGTGGATTATCTCGCGCGCGAAGCTGTGAGCATCTACGACGCCAACCGCCCGGAGGTGTGGCGCGAGAAGAGCGGCGCGCCGCGCACCGCGTTTGCCGCGCATCTCTACAACGAGGCGTTCGGCGCTCTCGGCGCGCATCCGCGCATGATCGAGCCGATCGAGCAGATCTTTGGCGAAAAGCT
>JAFAGM010000142.1 GCA_023422775.1 Pseudomonadota bacterium | reverse complement strand
TTCATCTGCGGCTCCCACATCTGCATGGTCGAGCCCAGCGAATTCGACAGCATCAGCGTCGGTCCGCCGTCGCGGCCTTCGACGGATACGTTGAGCAGGCACCCGTCGGCGTCGATCATCGGCATGGCTTTTTCCTTCGTCGTGCGCGGACTTGATCCGCGCATCCATCCAACAAGAATCTATTCAGGAAGATGGATTGCCGGGTCAAGCCCGGCAATGACATCAACCTTCGTCCAGCGAAGCGAGCAGGCGATCTATCAGCGTTTGCGAGACGCCCTGATAGGCCATCGGCTCGAACAGTGCAGTGATTTTTCCGGCATCGAGCTGCGCGGTGATTTTCGAATCCGCCGTCAGCACGTCGCGCAGATGCTTCCTGTCCGCAACTGCCTTCCTGCTTGCCGCTTCGACCAGATGATGCGCGTCGCTCCTGCCGATCTTTTCGGCAAGCGCCATGGCCACCGCTTCGGCCATGATGAGGCCGCCCGTTGCGTCGAGATTCGCGTGCATGCGCGCGGCGTCGACCTCCAGTCCCTCGGCGATATCGACGATCGCGGCCAGCGCGCCTGACGTGACCAGCAGCAGCGTCGGCAGCGTCGGCCATTCCGCGTGCCAGGGACCGGCGCTGCGCTCGTGATCCTGAACCTGGGCTGCAAATATCGTCGCCGCGAGATTGGGCGCCATGGTGGCTGCGGCGAGCGCGCTGGCGGCGGCCACCGGATTGCGCTTGTGCGGCATGGTGGAGGAGCCGCCGCGGCCTTCGCCGGACGGCTCGAACGCCTCGGCGACGTCGGTCTGCATCATCAGCGAAACGTCGCGTGCGATCTTGCCGCAGGTGCCGGCAAGGATCGCGAATACGGAGGCGGCTTCCGCGATGCGGTCGCGATGGGTGTGCCAGGGCGCGTCGGGTAACGGCAGCTTGAGCTCCGTCGCCAGCCGCTCCGACACCTGCAGTCCCTTGTCGCCGAGGGCGGCGAGCGTGCCTGCGGCGCCGCCGAACTGCAACGCGAGCGTCTCGCGGCGCAGGCGCTGCAGCCGCGTCCGCGACCGGTGCAGGGCCGCGGCGTATTCGGCGAGCTTCAGTCCGAACGGCATCGGCAAGGCGTGCTGCAGCCAGGTGCGGGCGACCACTGCGGTATCGCAGTGTTGACGCGCCAGCCTGGCGAAGCCTGCGATGGCGCGCTCCGTGTCGGCGAGCAGCGCATCAATGCCGGAGCGAAGGCTGAGCATGGTCGCGGTATCGATGACGTCCTGGCTGGTCGCGCCCCAATGGACGTATCGCGCCGCCTCTGCATTTACTTTTGCGATGTTCGACGTCAGAGCCTTGACGAGGGGGATCGCAAGGTTGCCGGATCTGGTTGCGGCGTCGGCAAGCGCGGCGAGGTCGAACGATTCGGCCCTGCAAGCCATAGCGATCGGGCCGGCCGCATCGGCCGGGATCACTCCGAGCGCGGCTTCAGCGCGCGCCAGCGCAGCCTCGAAATCCAGCATGTTCTGCAGGCAAGCCGCATCGTCGCATGCCGTGCGCATCGCAGCGCTCGACAGGAGAGGGGCAAACAGGGGGGAGAGGGGCGTGCTCATCTGCGCGCGACCTAACCATTACCGCCTGCCGCTGCCAATGGTCCGTTGCGGGTCAGCCTTTGCTGCACGTGCGAATTAGCATTGCTCATCGTCACCGGCGGCCTTCCTTTTGGGCGGGGCCTGCTTTACTTGGGGTAATCAGGTTGAAGCGATCGAGGAGGCAGCCCATGGCCATGACGATGAACGGCGAAGTCCAGCTTGCGGCGTCGCGCGAGGCCGTGTGGGCCAAACTGAACGATCCGGAAGTGCTGAAGGCCTGCATCCCAGGTTGCGAGGAACTGGAAAAGACTGAAGATAACGGCTTCCGCGCCGTCGCCAAAATGAAGGTCGGGCCGGTCTCGGCCCGCTTCAAGGGCAAGGTCATGCTGAGCGATCTCGACCCGCCCAACGGCTACAGGATCTCGGGCGAAGGCGAGGGCGGCGTCGCCGGCTTTGCCAAGGGAGGCGCCACGGTGGCCCTGTCCGAAAAGGATGGCGGCACGCTGCTCAGCTATAATGTCGAGGCGCAGATCGGCGGCAAGCTCGCCCAGCTCGGGCAGCGGCTGATCAATGGCGCGGCCAAGAAGCTGGCCGACGAATTCTTCGCCAATTTCGGCAAGGCCGTGCAGGGCTGATTGGCTGATTCTGCGCGGCCGAACCCGGTCGAGGAGGATCGTCAAGTCTGTCAGGCCATGCCCCAGGCGAGGGGCTCCCGAGGTTGCTCATTACCGGGATGGCCCATATTATGGCCTTTGGAATGACTTTAAAACGCCTGCGCTGCCTCCATATCCGGCAGTGCGGCTCAAGAGAGTGCTGATGGCCAAGATTTCCCTGATCGTGAACGGCAACCCCGTCAACGCCAATGTCGATCCCCGTACCCTGCTGGTCCAGTTGCTGCGGGAGAATCTGCGGCTGACGGGCACCCATGTCGGCTGCGACACCTCGCAGTGCGGCGCCTGCGTCGTGCATCTCGACGGCAAGGCGGTGAAGTCGTGCACCACGCTCGCGGTCATGGCCGACGGCCACGAGGTCAAGACCATCGAAGGCCTGGCGGCTGACGGCGCGCCGCTGCATCCGATGCAGGAAGCCTTCCGCGAGCATCATGGCCTGCAGTGCGGCTTCTGCACCCCCGGCATGATCATGACCGCGGTCGATCTGGTGCATCGCAAGGGACATGACCTCTCCGACCACGTCATTCGCGAAGAGCTCGAGGGTAATCTGTGCCGCTGCACCGGTTATCAGAACATCGTTGCCTCGATCGCCGCCGGCGCCAAGGCGATGGCGAAATCCGACCTCGCATAAGTCCGACCTTGCCTGGTCTGCCCCTGTTTGAGTCCGACCTCGCTTAATCGATTTCATCGCGACCCGCGATCAGGAAGTTCTCATGTACGAATTCAAATACCATCGCCCGGCGACCGTGCGGCAAGCCGCCAATCTCCTGGTGAAGAACGAAGACGCCAAGCTGATCGCCGGCGGTCACACGCTGGTGCCGGTCATGAAGCAGCGGCTGGCCAGCCCGCCGCATCTGGTCGACCTCTCTCATATCGAAGGGCTCGATGCCATCGAGATCAAGGGCCGTTCGCTGGTGATCGGCGCAACCGCCAAGCATGCCGATGTGGCGAATTCCGCCACCGTTCGCGAAGCCATCCCGGCGCTTGCCGAACTGGCAAGCCAGATCGGCGATCCCGCCGTGCGCCACAAGGGCACCATCGGCGGTTCGCTCGCCAACAACGATCCGACGGCGGATTATCCCGCCGCGGTACTCGCGCTGGGCGCTACCATCGTCACCAACAAGCGCCGCCTCAAGGCGGAAGAGTTTTTCCAGGGCCTGTTCTCGACCGCGCTCGAGAACGACGAGATCATCACCAGGGTGATGTTCCCGCTGGCCAAGAAAGCGGCCTACATCAAATTCCGCAACCAGGCGTCGCGCTACGCGCTGGTCGGCGTGTTCGTCGCCAAGCGTCCGTCTGACGTGCGCGTGGCCGTCACCGGCGCGGGCTCGGACGGCGTGTTCCGCGCCACCGCCTTCGAGGAAGCCTTGAAGAAGCGCTTCTCGCACAAGGTGCTGGACGGCATCCACGTGTCGGCCGAGGGACTGAACAGCGATCTGCACGGCAGCGCCGAATACCGCGCGCACCTGATCGGCGTGCTGACGCGCCGTGCGGTCGAAGCTGCGACGGCGAAGTAGTTGTCAATTCCAGGTTCCTCCAGGCTGGTTCTCCCATGAGTGCGTCGGCGTTTCCGAAATCCGTCGATGGCATGATCGAACTGCTGACGTCGCGCGGTTATCTGGCCGAGCGCTCGCTGGCGACGGTGGCCTACCTGTCGCTGCGCATGGGACGGCCGCTGTTTCTCGAAGGCGAAGCGGGTGTCGGCAAGACGGAAATCGCCAAGGTTCTGTCGGCGGCGCTCGGGCGCAAGCTGATCCGCCTGCAGTGCTACGAAGGCCTCGACGTCGCCTCTGCGGTTTATGAGTGGAACAGCGCCGCGCAGATGATTGCGATCCGGCTGGCGGAAGCCGCCGGCGATACCGATCGCGAACAATTGTCGTCGGACATTTTCGCCGAGCGTTTTCTGATCAAGCGGCCGCTGTTGCAGGCGCTTGAGCCTGACGTCGCCGGGGCGCCGGTGCTGCTGATCGACGAACTCGACCGCGCCGACGAAGCGTTCGAGGCGTATCTTCTGGAAATTCTCAGCGACTTCCAGGTTACGATTCCCGAATTCGGCACCATCAAGGCGCCACAGCCGCCGATCGTCATCATCACCTCGAACCGCACCCGCGAGATCCACGACGCGCTGAAGCGCCGCTGCCTCTATCACTGGGTGGATTATCCCGAGGCCGAGCGCGAGCTCGCCATCGTCAAGTCCCGCGTGCCGGGTATCTCCGCAAAGCTGTCGCAGCAGGTGGTCCGCTTCGTGCAGGCGCTGCGCGACCAGGATTTCTACAAGTCGCCAGGTGTCGCCGAGACCATCGACTGGGCCACCGCGCTGACCGAACTCGACGCCCGTTCACTGACGCCGCAGATGGTCGGCGACACGCTCGGCGCGCTCTTGAAGTACCAGGACGACATCGCGCGGATGCAGGGCGACACGCTGCAGAAGGTTTTGAAGGAAGCGACGAGCGACTAGGTCGCTGGTCGAAACAGCACTCGTCATTCCGGGGCGATGCGCAGCATCGAACTCGGAATCTCGAGATTCCGGTTCACGCTTCGCGTGCCCCGGAATGACGAAAGCAGAGTTCTGCCATGACCACCATCGATCACCTCAATCCGCCGACCGGGCACATGGCCGACAATGTGGTCGGCTTCGCCCGCGCGCTGCGCGCGGCCGGGATTCCGGTCGGCCCCGGCGCAGTGATCGACGCGCTGAACGCGCTGCAGGTGATCGAGATCGGGAACCGCGCCGACGTCTACGCCACGCTGCAAGCGATCTTCGTCAAGCGCCACGAGCATATGCTGATCTTCGCGCAGGCGTTCGAGCTGTTCTTCCGCGCCGCCGAAGACTGGAAGCACATGCTGGATTCGGTGCCGCTGCCGGATCACGCCAGGAAGAAGCCTCCACCGGCCTCGCGCCGCGTGCAGGAGGCGCTGGCCCAGCCCTCGACGCGCGAAGAAGCCCCGCAGGCCCAGGAGCAGGAGTTGCGGCTGTCGGTGTCAGACAAGGAGATCCTGCAGAAAAAGGACTTTGCGCAGATGAGCGCGGCCGAGATCGCCGAGGTCACCCGCGCCATTGCCAACATGAAGCTGCCGCAGGCGGAACTGCGCACCCGCCGCTACCAGCCCGACGCCAAGGGCCTGCGGCTCGATATGCGCCGCACGCTCCGCAGCAGTCTGCGCACCGGCGGCGAGATCATCGACATCCGAAAGCTCGGCCGGATCGACAAGCCTGCGCCGATCGTGGCGCTACTCGATATATCGGGTTCGATGAGCGAATATACCCGCCTGTTCCTGCATTTCCTCCATGCCATCACCGACGCCCGTAAGCGGGTCTCGGTGTTCCTGTTCGGCACCCGTCTGACCAACGTGACGCGCTCGCTGCGGGCGCGCGACCCGGACGAAGCGCTGGCAAGCTGCTCGTCGTCGGTGGAGGATTGGGCCGGCGGCACCCGCATCGCCACCTCGCTGCATACCTTCAACAAATTGTGGGGCCGGCGGGTGCTGGGGCAGGGCGCCATCGTGCTCTTGATCTCCGACGGGCTGGAGCGGGAGGCGGACACCTCGCTGGCGTTCGAGATGGACCGGCTGCACCGGTCCTGCCGCCGCCTGATCTGGCTCAATCCGCTGTTGCGTTACGGGGGCTTCGAAGCCAAGGCGCAGGGCATCAAAATGATGCTGCCGCACGTTGACGAATTCCGCCCGGTGCATAATTTGAACTCGATGGAAGGGCTGATCGAGGCGCTCTCCGCGCCGCCTCCGCCGCACCACATGAGCCGCATC
The DNA here is from genome assembly GCA_023422775.1 of Pseudomonadota bacterium. Classification (GTDB taxonomy): domain Bacteria; phylum Pseudomonadota; class Alphaproteobacteria; order Rhizobiales; family Xanthobacteraceae; genus Bradyrhizobium. The sequence continues at coordinate 195,566 of JAFAGM010000142.1, read as the reverse complement.
CGTTCAGCAGCTTGAAAGGGCCCTACATGCTCAACCGCGACGAAGACATTCTGCAAGCCGCCGAGGACTGGCAGAAGGCCGGACACGGCGTGGCGTTGGCGACCGTGGTCGAGACCTGGGGCTCGGCGCCGCGGCCGGCCGGATCGAGCCTCGTCATCAACGACGACGGCACGTTCCTGGGGAGCGTCTCCGGCGGCTGCGTCGAGGGCGCTGTCGTCACCGAGGCGCTGGACGTGATTGCCAGTGGCAAGCCCAGGATGCTGGAATTCGGCGTCGCCGACGAGACCGCCTGGAATGTCGGCCTGTCCTGCGGCGGCACCATCCGCGTTTTCGTCGAGAAGGTGGGCCAGTCGTGAAACTCGAAACCCTGACCGAGGTAAACGTCGAGCGCGCCGCGCGCCGGCCGGTGATCGTGGTCACCGATACTGCCAATGGCGAGCAGCGGCTGGTGAAGGCGAAAGATATCGCCACTGACCCGCTGAGCGCCGAGCTTTCAAGGCAGCTTCGCATGGGCAAGAGCGGCATGATCGAGAGCGGCGGCAAGAAGCTGTTTCTCAACGTCTACGCGCCGACCGCCCGCCTCGTGATCATCGGCGCGGTCCATATCAGCCAGGCCCTGGCGCCGCTGGCACGCGCGCTCGATTACGACGTGACGGTGGTGGATCCGCGCACCGCCTTCGCGAGCCCCGAGCGCTTTCCCGACGTGCCGTTGATCGCGGAATGGCCCGACGTGGCGCTGCCGCCGCTCAATATCGATCATTACACGGCGTTCGTCGCCGTCACGCACGATCCGAAGATCGACGATCCGGCGCTGCTGCATGCGTTTGCGCGCGACTGCTTCTATATCGGCGCGCTCGGCTCTCGGAAGACCCATGCCAAGCGGGCCGAGCGGCTGAAGGCGCAGGGCGCAACGGACGCCGACATCGGGCGAATCCGTGCGCCGATCGGGCTCAACATCGGCGCGGTGTCGCCATCGGAGATCGCGGTCGCGATCATGGCCGAGATCACCGCGGAACTGCGGCTGCCGAAGGAAACCGCAAAGGTACAGGCGGCATGAAGTTCGGTCCCGCCAGTCCTGTCGACGCGATTGGTGGCGTCACCGTACATACGCTGCGGCAGGGTTCGCTGGTGCTGAAGAAAGGTACCACGATCGGGCCGGCCGAGGTCGAGGCGCTCAACAAGGCCGGCGTTACGGAAATCGTCGTGGTGCGGCTGGAGCAGGGCGACGTTTCCGAAGACGTGGCGGCTGCCAGCATCGCAGAGGCCGTTGCGGGCGAGGGCGTCAATGTCGAGCGTGCCTTTACCGGCCGCTCCAACCTGTTCGCGGCGCAGGCCGGCGTGCTGGTCGTGGACCGCGCCGCGGTCGACCGCATCAATGGCGTCGATGAAGCCATCACCTTCGCGACGCTAGCTGCCTTCAAGCCTGTCGTCGAAGGCGAGATGATCGCGACCGTGAAACTCATTCCGTTCGGCGTCGAGGCAACGCTGCGCGATGCCGCGGTGGCGGTGGCGGGCGAGGGCGCGTTGCGGATCGCGCCTTATGTGATCAAGCGCGTCGGCGTGGTTTCCACCTTGCTGCCGGGACTCGCGCCGAAAGTGATCGACAAGACCTTGCGCGTGACGACGGAGCGGCTGGCGCCCGCCGGTGCAAGCATCATTGCCGAGCGGCGCGTGCCGCATGACGAGGCGTTGCTCGCGGCATCGATCAAGGAATTGCTCGGCCTCGGCGCCGAACTGGTGATCGTGTTCGGCGCGTCGGCGATCGCCGACCGCCGCGACGTGATACCGGCGGCGATCACCGAAATCGGCGGCGCGATCGAGCATTTCGGCATGCCGGTCGATCCCGGCAATTTGCTTTTGATCGGCAATGCCGGCGGCGTGCCGGTACTGGGCGCGCCGGGCTGCGCGCGCTCGCCGGTGGAGAACGGTTTTGACTGGGTGCTGATGCGGCTTCTCGCCGGGCTGAAAGTAACGCGCGCTGAACTCACCGGCATGGGCGTCGGCGGTCTCCTGATGGAGATCGTCACAAGGCCGCAGCCGCGCACCAACATCGACACGGAGGCCAACCGCAACGTTACGGCCATCGTGCTCGCAGCCGGCCGCTCGACGCGGATGGGCGGCCCGAACAAGCTGCTGGCCGAAATCGATGGCAAGAAGCTGGCGCGGATCGTGGCCGAGCAGGCATTGGCCTCGAAGGCGACCAACGTGATCGTCGTCACCGGTCATCAGGCCGATCTGGTCGAGCAGGCGCTGGCAGGCCTCAGGGTAAAATTCGTCCGCAATCCGGATTTTGCCGGCGGGCTGGCGTCGTCGGTCAAGGCCGGCATCGCAGCGGTGCCTGACAACGCTGACGGTGCGATCGTCTGCCTGGGCGACATGCCGCTGATCGATGCAAAACTGATCGACAGATTGATCGAGACCTTCGCGCCGGACCGCGGCCATCTGATCGCGGTGCCCGTCAGCGAAGGTCGCCGCGGCAATCCCGTGCTGTGGTCGCGGCGTTTCTTCAAGGAATTGATGACGCTGGACGGCGATGTCGGCGCCCGTCACCTGATCGCCAAGCACACCGAGGCCGTGGCCGAAGTTCCGGTCGAGGGCAACAGCGCCTTCCTCGATATCGATACGCCGCAGGCACTGGAAGCGGCGCGGCAGGGGTAGGCGGGCAGATCGCGTCGTTCCGACACGTTAGACCTCATCCTGAGGAGCATCGCGAAAGCGATGCGTCTCGAAGGATGAATGGCACCAGCCGGGCCACATGGTTCGCCCGGCGATGCAAAGCGTCGTCCGGAGACGGCGCCTGCGCGCCTCCTCACCGTGAGGGGTCAAGCAACCTTCGTTCACCAACTTGAAACTCCCGCTGGTTTAGATTCGCTGTCGTTACCTCGGGGGAGGGGATTTTGATCGTTTCGACCGTCGCGGCACAACGCCGCGCGTTGTTCATTGTTGTCCTGACCTTGTTGCTGGGCGTCTCGGGCTTCGTCACCAAGGCAGGTGCGGCGGGTGCGTTCGCGGTCGGAAAATGCGGTGCCTACGGCCAGGCCTATGACTACCCTGCGGAGGCGGCGGCGCGCGCCGCGGCGCTGAAGCAGTGCAAGGGCAGTTGCACTGCCCTGACGATGAAGCGCGCTTGTGCGGCGCTCGCGATTGATTTGACCAATCCCTGCGGCGCGCACGGCTATGCGGTGAAGCCCAGGATATCCAGTTCGCTCAATGCAGCGACAAGGAAGTGCTACGAATTCGGCGGCAAGGAATGCGTGATCCGCGCCTGGGCCTGCGACGCCAAGGGGTGATAGTCTTACCGTCATTCCGGGATGGTCCGAAGGACCAGACCTCAGGTGCGCAGTTGCGCACCGGGGAATCTCGAGGTTTTCAGGTGCGCAAGCGCGCCCCATAGTTCGATGCGTTGCATCGACCCGGAATGACGGGGTCTCATCGGGAGTACTCATGCAGTTTGACACCAAGATCGCGGTCGTCATCCGGACCGACCTCGAAGTGTGGCAGAAGCTCAACGTCGCTTCGTTCCTTGCCGGTGGGGTCGCCGCGGCGTTTCCCGAATGTATCGGCGAGCCCTATGGCGACGCATCGGGCACGAAGTATCTGTCGCTGATCGGCCAGCCGATCCTGATCTACGGCGCCGACCGCCCGGCGCTTTCACGCGCGCTCGAACGCGCGCTGGCAAGAGGCGTCACGCCCGCGGTGTATACCGAGGAAATGTTCAAGACCACGCATGACGCCGCGAACCGCGAGGTGGTGAAGGCGGTGATCCGCGCCGAACTCAACCTTGTCGGGCTGGCGATGCGGGCCGAGCGCAAGGTGATCGACAAGATCCTCGACGGACTGAAGTTTCACAGCTAGGGCGTTTTTCCCGATCTACCTCGGCAAGCTCGCGGAAGCGGCGCTGGAGCGCGCCATAGCCCTGCTTGAGCCGATCTGCCGGCAGTTCGCCCCCGAAATCGCGGGGGCTGACATCAACAAGACGCGGCGAGTGCTGGAGCGGGTGCGGGCAGAAGCACCGTTCGATCGCCGCAAGTTTAACGGGTACCGAGGACCTTCAACTTCGTCGCATTGACCGCAAGCAGTTGGTGCGATTTTTCGTTGCTTCTTGTATAAGTTGTGCAGAGTCATGATGACTATCGCCATTCGCGAATGACGCGCGTGCTTTCGCCGGAAGGGTGCCGCCATTGCGCCCTGCGGGCTCCCGTTTTGTAACAAAAATTTGATCAATTGTGTCGAAAAGGCGGGGATATTTCCCAAAAGCGGCTTGATTTCTCGTTCCCTTTGCCTCGTGGCGCATTTGGTTGGTGGGGTAGGAAGAGATGACTGATCAACAATTGGCCCTTCAGGCGATTAACGAGGCGCAACTTATACTCGAGGAGTATCTTCGGCCGCGGCCGCAGAACAACGAACGCATCCTCGACAGATTGGTCGAAGTTCTCGAAAGCCCCGAGTTGGTGGTCGCCGTAAGCCGCCTGCAGCGACAAAGTCTCGCTGTGCGTCAATGAGCAAGCTCCCGTCGATCGCTTTGGCCGCCACGCTCCTGTCGGTCGGGGTGCCGGATGCGCAGGCCAAGCAGCACTGCCGCAGCGCGGCGCCATCCAATCCACACGGGGAATGGTGGTCCTATCGTCTGATCGACGGACGAAAGTGCTGGTACCAGGGCAAGCCCATGCTCTCCAAGGCGTTGCTTGAATGGCCCAAGGAAGTGTCTGCGCGCTCCGTTCCCAAGGAAAAAGTTTTAACCACCGTCACGCAGAATCCCGGCAATCCATTGGACGCACAGGCCCTGATGGATGCAGGAGCCCGGGCTCTGAGGGATTCTGACACTTTCGAAGCGAAGTGGCGCGAAAGGGTGAACCTGCAATAGGCGTTGCGCCAAACGCAAGTTGCGCGCGACAGGCAATTCGCTCCGGAGCTCCGAATCTGGCGTCTGTTTTTCAACCGGCGGATATCAGTAATGCGTACGGCTGCAGAATTTAATCTCTACTACGCTGCTCCCGATCCCTGGCACATCTCCCACGCGCGCTTCAGGGACAAGGTCCTGCGGCGATGCATGAGATCATTCATCCGGGGCAAATCCGTTCTTGAACTCGGTTGTGGTGAAGGCCACTTGACCCGGACCGTTTTCAGGAAGGCGCGATCCGTCGTTGGCATCGACATAAGCGATGTAGCGATTGCGCGCGCCAAGTCGCTGAGCCTGCCAAATGCCAGGTTTGAAAGCGCCGATTTTCTGCAAGCCTCGTTCGAGGGCTATGACGTGATCGCCGCCATCGAATGCGTCAACTATCTGTCCCTGCCGGAGCGCGGAGCGTTCCTGGAAAAAGTTGCCCGGGAACACGCCGGCAAGATACTTCTGCTTTCAGGTCCGATCGTGGATTACACGAGGCACTTTGGTCACAGGCGATTGATGCACGAGTTCAAGACGCTCGGATTTGCGTCCCTTGGATTTTATAACCTTTCGGTCTATTGGCACCCGCCTTCGTCCAAAATCATCGCCGGCCTGATCAAGCTGCCGCTTGGACACATCCTGCTTGATTGGTTGCCGGAATCGATGATCTACCAAAGGCTGTATGCGCTTCGCGCACCGAAGCGCGCCTGACTCCAAACCTCATTTTCCGCGATATTTGATAGTCTGAACAGAAAAGCTATTCTGCGTCAGCCGGCAACGATGATTGGGCGGCGCCTTACGCAGAATAATTTCGGGGAGCTTCATCGGGGCGATGAAAAGACTTTTGGCCATTTTGCTATCCTTGCCGCTGATTTTTGGCAGCCTGCAGGCACTGGCGGCGTCTCCCGCAGAACTGATTTCCGATTTCCGTCTCAAGCAAGGGGAGGGGCGGGTCACCATGGATTCAACGCTGAACCGCATTGCGTTGGATCAGGCGAAGGCGATGGCTGCCAGGGAAAAACTTGACCACGAAGTCCTCGGATCCTTCAACTCGCGGGTCGCGCCCGCGAAGGCGGGGCGGGCTGCGGAAAATATCGCCTACGGTTACGATAGTTTCCAGAAGACGCTCGGCCAGTGGATTGACTCACCGGGCCATCGAAAGAACCTGCTGCTCCATAAGGCTTCCCGCGTCGGCGTTGCCAGTGCCAGAAGCCCGAGCTCGCGCACCTATTGGGCGATGGTGATCGCGGGCGATTACGAAAAGCCGGCTGGTGCGGCAGCCAGGAAGACAGCAGCTGCGGCAAAGCAGAAGACAACCGTTCAATCCTGCCGCATCAGAATTCTCGGCGCCTGCTTCTGATTGGCAGAACGCCGCAGTGGTCTTGCGGCAATCCAGCAAAGCGCAAATACTCCTGCCTGTCGGCTTTCCGGAGGGAAATCCGGCAATCAAAGCCCGGGAGCGGGCATAGGGAGGAATACAATGGTGCGCGACGAGGGGAACTCGGCGAACAGCAACACTTTGGATGTCAGCCGCCGCAGATTTTTGGGCAATTCGGGTTTGGCTGCGACTGGCGCGATCATCGGCGGCGCGCTGCCGCTCCCTGGAAGTGGCGACGGAATACCTCGAGCGCATGCCCAGGCGGCTCCGGCTGCCGCGCCCGCCGCGGCGAAAGGACCGCAGCTCCTCAAGTTTCCCGGCAAGAACGAAGGGCTCGTCGTGCTCGGCGAAAAGCCGCTGGTGGCCGAGACGCCCGAAAGCCTGCTCGATGACGACACTACGCCGATCGAGAAATTCTACATCCGCAACAACGGGCAGATACCGGAGGAGACCAAAAATCCCGACGCCTGGAAAATCACCATCGACGGTGAGGTCAACAACAAGATCGAGATCACGCTCGGCGAGCTGAAATCGAAATACAAGGCGGTGACGCGGCGCATGGTGCTGGAGTGCGGTGGCAACGGGCGTTCGGGTTTCTCGCCGCCGGCGCGCGGCAACCAGTGGACCAATGGCGGCGCGGGTTGCGCGGAATGGACCGGTGTGCCGCTCGCCGATGTGCTCAGGAAGGCCGGCCTGAAGCCGGGCGCGAAATACACGGCACATTACGCCGCCGATCTGCATCTGTCGGGAGACGCCGGCAAGCCGACCATTTCGCGCGGCGTGCGCATCGAGAAGGCGATGGACCCGAACACCCTGATCGTGTGGGGCATGAACGGCCAGCCGCTGCCGAACATCCATGGCGGGCCGGTGCGCCTGGTGGTGCCGGGCTGGGCGGGCTCGGCCTCGCAGAAGTGGCTGACGCGGATCACCATCCGCGACAAGGAGCATGACGGTCCCGGGATGACGGAATTCTCCTACCGCACCGCCATCAAGCCGATGGTGCCCGGCGGCAAGGGCGATCCGGCGAATTTCAGGATTCTCGAGTCAATGCCGGTGCGCTCGATCATCAGCAAGCCCGCCAATGGCGCGAAGTTCGCCACCGGCACCAAGGAACTGAAACTGCGCGGCGCGTCCTGGGCCGGCGATCTCACCGTGAAGCAGGTCGATGTCTCGACCGATTTCGGCGCGAGCTGGCAGCGGGCCAAACTCGAGAAGCCGAAGAACAAATATGACTGGCAGCGCTGGACCGCGACCGTGAAGCTGCCTTCCGACGGCTATTTCGAAATCTGGGCGCGCGCCACCGATTCAAAGGGGGCGATGCAGCCGCATCAGGCCGGCTTCTGGAATCCGCAAGGCTATGGCGGCAACGCCATGCATCGCGTCGCGGTGCTGGTGGGATGATGCAGCGTCTCGCGTGGATCGCAATGGCCGGACTGCTGTGGATCGCGCCGGCCATTGCGCAAACGACCTTCACGCCGCGCGACGAAAGCCCGGAGGAGTTTGCCGCCGGCGTGGGCCGCGATGAGGCCTTCTACGCCTGCACCGCCTGCCACGGCTTCAAGCTGGTGGCGCAGCAGGGAATGACGCGCGCGCAATGGGAGGATTCCATCAACCTGATGGTCCGCCGCCACAACATGCCTCCGCTCGACGGCAAGGACCGCGAGACGGTGCTGAACTATCTCGAGGCGGCCTATCCGCCACGTGCGCCGACGGGCCGGGGAGGCTGGGTGAACCCGTTTGCCAAGTGAATTACCATCGAGTGAATTGCCATCAAGCGAATTGCCATCAAGTGAGTTGTTCAGAATTGGTGGAAGCGCCGGCAAAGCCGGCGCGCCTGGTTGACGCGGTCAGTTCCGGGCCTGGGCGCGCGCAACCTGCACGCCGGGTTTGCGACGCTGCGCCGAAGCGGTTCGCTTCGCGCTGCGATCGGCCCGCGCAGCCACCTGCCTGCTCTTCTTCACGTCCGCGTGCGCGTGTTGAGCTTTCGCGCCGCCGCGGCGCGAGGCGTATTCCTTGCCGTCGATCGGCGCCACATGCGGCGGATCTCTATCGAGATACGGACGCCCGATTCCATACTCCTTGCCGTGTTCGTCGATCCATTTCCACAAGGCTTCAGTGGAAACCCATCGCTCCGCCTTCGTCCTGCCCCTGACGCTCACGACATCGGCCGCAACCCCGTGACCATAGCCGCCGCGGGAACTGCCGCCATGATATGACCTGTTGCTCGCCGCCTTCAGGCCGCTTGCGATCGACTGGCGGTAGTCATCGCGGAACGCGCTGGTGATGCCAGGCTGCAGCCCGGCCTGCTCGGCCGCATAAAGCGTATGGAAGAGTTTCAGCTTGAAGCCCCGGTCCATGCCTCCGATCACGTATTCCATCATCGGCATGCCGATTTTCTCGGCCGCGTGCGGATCCTTCCACGTGAAGTCCTGGGGAACGAGCTTGGTGAAAGTCCGCGTGACGACCTTGCTGACGGTTATCTTCTTGCGCTTCTTCTTGACGGTAACCTGGATGGTGACTTTCCGCTTCTCCTGCACCTTCATGGTGTCCTGCTTGGGCGTTCGCTGGTAGAGCGCCCACAGGTATCGGTCGATGCAGATGTCCACCACCAGGCACTCGTCGACGATCTCGATCGTGCTCGCCGGGGCGTCCTTGATCTCGTCTGACGACAGATCAGCCGTGCTCGCGGCCGCCACCTGCTGGGACGGTGTTTCGGGCGGTAGCACCGGTGATGGATCGGAAGACGCAGTCTCGACCATGATAGACGGATCGGCCGAAGCCACCACCGTCGTGCTGGCGGCCATCTTCATGACGGGTTCTGTGATCGTCACTGCGTCGGCGCTGACGACAGCGGCGTCGCTCACTGCCTGCGGTTTGTCAGCGCGTTGCTCGGCGACGAGAGGTGGTGGGTGGCGAATCTCGATCGGCAGGGCACCGGCGGCATTCTCGATGCGGGCCGAACCGACGCCTGCAAGCCCGGCGATGGCCCAGCCCGAGAGCACGGCGGCTCCGCACAGTAGCGACGTCACTTGCGCAATTCGCTGCGGGTTCTTCATCCCGTTGCCTCCAAAGACTCAACCGGAGCCGCACTGCCCAGCCAAGCGTGCGACGGGGCCGATCTTTCGGATCAATACGGAATCGCGCAATGACGCAGAGTGATGGGATGACTATTTTTTCGGGAAGTGTCGCCAGAATGCAACGGATTGGAACTCGGACTTTGATGCCTGATGAACGTGCGTCAAGGTCAAACCTGAGCCTTCGATTCCGAACTGATCGGAATCGAAGGACCGTGGTGAACCGCGATTCCCCCCGCGACAGGTCTTCTCTCAGGCGCTGCGGCCCGGCGGGAGGACGACGACGATCCCGCCGGGCTTCACCCGGTTGACGAGATCGATGACATCCTCGTTGGTCATGCGGATGCAGCCGGACGAGATGGCATGGCCGATATATTCGGGCTGATTGGTGCCGTGGATGCGATACAGGGTGTCCCTGTTGCCCTGGTAGAGGTATATCGCCCGCGCTCCCAGCGGATTCGCGGGACCTCCGGCGACGCGTTTCGGATAGGGGCCAAGCCGCTCCTGGATCTCCTCCGTCGGAATCCAGTCCGGCCATTCGGCCGTCTTGCCAATCGTGGCGATGCCGGACCAGGCCAGCGCTTCCTCGCCTACGGTCACACCGTAGCGTACCGCTTTTCCGCCCGGCATGACGTAATAGAGGAAACGTGCATTGGTATCGACCAGGATCGTCCCCGGCTGCTCCTTGCGCGTGTAGTCGACAATGTGTCGGCGATAGGTCTCGGGGATGCTTGCCCGCGCGTAAGGCGCGCGGGCAAGCAACTGCCGGTCCCTTGATGATAGATTGGCATTGGATACCGGTGCCAGCGTCGCTTGCATGCAACCGCCGAGCACAGACCCGAGCATCCCCACGAGCATTAACGCCATTCCGGACTTCGTCACAGCGAGTCCTCCCCAAAGCGCTAGATTGGTTTATCTGCTGCTCAAATAGTGCAGAAATAATGGCAACGATGGAAAGAGCCTGGCGACTGCGAGGTCGGGCGCTTGTCGATCGGACGACTCGCTTGCCCAAGGGGCCACGTTGGAAGCGCGCCGGAGCAGGCGGACCCATTCCGCCGATCGTCATTGGCGCGCCAGAAGCATGCGGCCGATTCCCCGGCAAGGAAAGCGGCCACTCAATTCCCGACTATCGGCTTGCCCGGAGCGCGGTCCAGTGGCGGGTGCGGCTTGGCGAGGCCCGTCGTGCCGGGAGGGCTCTCGTTGCTGGCCGTTCTCGTATCGATCCGCTCGATCGTGGTGACGAGTGCAGCGAGCATTGCGACGATCACCGCAACGGCGAACAGTATGACAGCGGTACGGTAGCTATTCGGCTCGTTACTCATGAGGGAGCCTCCACTCCAACATAAAAACGCTGTGTCGCCTTGAACGTTCCCGGCGCGCTACCAGCCAAGCCGGGATGCGCCGGTTGCCGATACAGGTTCATCCGTCGGAGCATCGAACAAGAGTTCTCGTCAAGTGCGCGCATCGCGCACCCCAGTTCGCCCTGCGGCTCGCCGAGAACTATCTCTCCAGCGTAAATCCAACCCGCAAGGTGACCTGATAATGGCGAACAGAACCGTCTTCAATGTGGCCTCTGGTCTGCACGACTTCGAACCATTTCATGTCGCGAATGGTCTTTGATGCGCGGGTTATGGCGTTCTGTACCGCATCTTCGATGCTCTTTTCGGAAGACCCGACCAGTTCCAGGATCTTGTAGACATGGTCTTTCATTTCGACGGCATCCGGCATGACGAACCTCCGTTGTTGATGTCGGTGGTGGGCGATCCAGGTTCTTCTCCTCCGCCGCAAAGCTTCGATCCGATCGTGTGCCGAGTCCAGCCCGCGTTCAACTAACGGTGCGGGAAGGGCAGCCTCGATCTGCGCTGAAGCGAATTCATCTCCGGAGGTTTCGGCGGTCCACCGTCATTGCGAGCGCAGCGAAGCAATCCATCTCGCGATGAAAGAAGGAATGGATTGCTTCGCGGAACTGCCGCCGGGCGCGCTTCCGCGCAACCCGCTGGCTCGCAACGACCGGGGGGCGCCGCGGCGCGATGGATACCCCGCGTTCGCGGGATGCAACGGTCCTGAAAGCTCGCGCAAAATCTTCGTAACCGCCTGCGCCGCGCTATGCCGATGTGAGGTCACGCCCATGTGAAAGTCCGATCCGATGGTCGGTGTTGACAATGACTGACCAGTCAGTCATAAATGAACCATGACAAAGGCAGGTTCCAGAAATCCAGGGAAATCCGCTCCGAAGCCGGAGATCCGCCGGCCCGAGTCCAGGAGATCGGCCGCCTCCAAGCCCGCCTCCAATCGCGCCGAGCGCGCGGCCGAGCGGCGAGGGGCGATCATCGAGGCAGCGATGGACGAGTTCATCGCCCGCGGCTTTGCGGCGACGCGGCTTGACGACGTCGCCAAACGCGCCGGCGTCGCCAAGGGCACGATTTACCTGCACTTCAGGGACAAGGAGTCGCTGTTCGAGGAACTGATCCGGACGGCCATAGTGCCGGTGGTCGTGCGCCTCAGCTCTTCGCCGCCACCGCCGAGCGCATCGGCTCGCGACATGATCGAGGGTTTTGCGGAAAATCTCATCAAGGAAGTTGCGACGACCCGGCGCGGCGACCTCGTGCGCCTGATCCTGGCCGAGGGGCCGCGATTTCCCGCCGTGGCCGATTTTTATTATCGCGAGGTCGTGACGAGAGGACTCGCCGGCATGCGCGCGCTGATCGAACTCGGCATCGCGCGCGGCGAGATCAAGCAGAAGGACCTGGCGCGCTTTCCGCAGATATTGGTGGCGCCTGCGCTGATCGCGGTGATCTGGCAAAGCCTGTTCGGCAGGCACGCGCCGTTGGACGCGATCGAGATGTTTCGAGTGCATCTCGATCTGATCTTTGGCGAACGGAGGACGACATGACTTCGTCGCGAACGCTGGCGGTCCTGGCCGCGTTGGCGCTGGCCTCGGTGCTCGCCGGTTGCAAGGAACGCAGGGACCCGGGCTTTCAGGGCTGGGTCGAGGCCGACATGATCTTCGTCAGCCCGGACGAAAGCGGGCGCGTTATCAAGCTCAACGTGCGCGAGGGCGACGAAGTCAAGCCCGGCGATCCGCTCTATTCCGTCGACGACGATTTGCAGCAGGCCGAGCTCTACCAGAATAATGCCACGCTCGCCAATGCCCAGCAGTCCTACGATCGCGCGGCCTCGCTGAGCAAGACCGGCTCAGGCACGCAGGCCAACTATGACTCCGCGCTTTCTGCACTGCGCGTGGCCGAAGCTCGCGTCAACACCTCGCAGACGCGGCTGGCGCGGCGCAAGGGGTCTGCGCCTATCGCCGGCACCATCCAGCAGATCTATTTCCGCGAAGGCGAGATGGTGCAGGCGCAGCGGCCGGTCTTGTCGATCATGCCGCCCGGCAACATGAAGCTGCGGTTCTTCGTGCCGGAAGCGGAATTGCCGAAGCTGTCAATCGGCGACGAAGTGAAGGTGACTTGCGACAATTGCGCGACCGATCTCACGGCGAAGATCTATTTCATCGCGACAACAGCGGAATATACCCCGCCGGTCATCTACAGCCTCGATGAGCGCAACAAGCTGGTCTACCTGATCCAGGCGCGGCCCAGCCGGCCCGACGCCTTGCGCGTCGGCCAGCCGATCAGTGTGTTCCTGAATCCCCGGACGCCAGTGGCAGGCAAGCGATGAATGCCGCACCTGTATCAGCGCCCGACATCGCAATCAATGTCGAGGGCCTCTCGAAGTCGTTTGGCAGCCATAAGGTCGTCAGTGACCTCTCGATGCAGGTGAAGCGCGGTTCGATCTACGGCTTCCTCGGCCCGAACGGCTCCGGAAAGACCACCACCATCCGGATGCTGTGCGGTCTGCTGACGCCGGATGCCGGCGAGGGCACCTGCCTCGGCTACGACATCCGCCGCGACGCCGACAAGATCAAGCGTCTCGTCGGCTACATGACGCAGCGCTTCAGCCTGTACCAGGATCTTTCGGTGCGGGAGAACCTCGAATTCGTCGCCCGGCTCTATGGCATGCGCGACGCGCGAGGCGCGGCACGCGACATGATCCGGCGGATCGGCCTTAACGGCCGCGAGGAACAGCTCGCCGGCGAGCTTTCGGGCGGCTGGAAGCAGCGGCTGGCGCTCGGCGCCTGCACACTGCCCAATCCGAAATTGCTGCTGCTGGACGAGCCGACTGCCGGCGTCGATCCCAAGGCGCGGCGCGATTTCTGGAACGAAATCCACGCGCTCGCCGCCGAAGGGCTGACGGTGCTGGTCTCGACCCACTACATGGACGAGGCCGAGCGCTGTCACGAGATCGCCTATATCGCCTACGGCCATTTGCTGGCACACGGCACCGTCGAGGAGGTGATCGAAAAATCGGCGCTCTCGACCTGGACGGTCACGGGCGGCGATCTCAATGGGCTGGCGACCGAACTCGCAGGCCAGCCGGGCGTCGACATGGTGGCGCCGTTCGGCACCAGCCTGCATGTCTCCGGGCGCGACAAATCCGCACTCGAGGCGACCATTGCGCCCTATCGTAACAAGGACGGGAGGCTCTGGCAGGATAGCGAGCCATCGCTGGAGGACGTGTTCATCGATCTCATGAGCCGCTCAAAGGACAACTTCCAATGAGTGCGGTCGAAGCCACCGACCAGGATCGCAGCGTCCCGGAGCCGCGCTTCGGCTTCTGGCGGCGAAGCTACGCGATGCTGGTCAAGGAATTCATCCAGCTCCGCCGCGACCGCGTCTCGTTCGCGATGATCGTGATGATGCCGGTCATGCAGCTCCTGCTGTTCGGTTACGCCATCAACACCACGCCGCGCCATCTGCCGACGGCGGTGTTGGTCCAGGAGGACAGCGATCTGGCGCGCTCGGTGCTGAAGGCGCTGGAGAATACCAGCTACTTCCGCTTCACGCGCGAGGTGCACAGCGTCGCCGAATTCGACGATCTCCTGCAGTCCGGCAAGGTGCTGTTCGGCGTCGAGATCCCGCGCGGCTTCGAGCGCGCGGTGCGGCGCGGCGACAAGCCGGCGCTGCTGGTCGCGGCTGACGCGACCGACCCGGTCGCCGCCGGTGCTGCGCTCGGTTCGCTCGGCATGGTGGTGCAGACCGCGCTGGCGCACGACCTCCACATCGGCGATCCGCCCCGGCTTCCGTTCGAAATCAGGGCGCATGCCCGCTACAACCCGGCCGCCGAGTCGCGGCTCAACATCGTGCCCGGCCTCGTCGGTACCATCCTGACCATGACCATGCTGATCTTCACCGCGCTGTCGGTGACGCGCGAGATCGAGCGCGGCACGATGGAGAACCTGCTCTCGATGCCGATCCGGCCGGTGGAGGTCATGTTCGGCAAGATCATTCCCTACGTGCTGGTTGGAGCCATCCAGGCCTCGCTGATCATCGGCATCGGTGTCGGCCTGTTCGGAGTGCCGATCCTAGGCAGCATGGTGATGCTGGCGCTGCTGACGACGTTGTTCATTACCACCAACCTGTCGATCGGCTACACGTTCTCGACCATCGTGCAGAACCAGTTGCAGGCGATGCAGCTGTCGATGATGTTCTTCCTGCCGAGCATTCTGTTGTCCGGCTTCATGTTTCCGTTCGCGGGCATGCCGGTCTGGGCGCAGTATCTCGGCGAAGTCCTGCCGCTGACGCATTACATCCGGATCGTCCGCGCCATCATGCTCAAGGGGGCGACCATCCAGAACCTCCAGTACGACACGATTGCACTCATTGCACTGATGCTGTTTGCGATGACCGTCGCAGTGACGCGCTTCCGTCGCACGCTCGATTGAGAGTATAAGTGCGCGTGGCTGGCGCGGTGAAGAGTCGATACATCGCGTCATTGCGGGGAGCGAAGCGACGAAGCAATCCATGTCTCAGCAAGCGGTGAGAATGGATTGCTTCGCTTCGCTCGCAATGACAACCGAAATTAAACACGCTGTGTGCGACTAATGCTGATTACGGGTGGATGATGGTGGGGGGGTGGACCAGAAAGACAAGCGAGCAAAAGCCGCCGGTGCCGGAGGACTTCCAGCGCGCGTTGACGCAGCAGGTGATGGCGACCGACCTGCTGCGGATCAAGGTGCTGATGGTCACGGCACTCATGCTCGGAGTCACCGTCGGCATCGTCTACTTCGTCGCACCCGGAGCGGTGAATAGCGTCTGGCACGGCAAGCTCACGCCGAGCTATCTCTTCTCGATCATCGTTCCCTTCATCCTGTTCGAATGGTGGGTGATTGGCGCCATCAAGCGGCACATGCGGCGGGGGCTCGACCTGCCGCTGTACCGGCGCTATATCGGCGCGCTGATCGAAACCTCGATGCCGACGGTCGCGCTGGCCGTGCACATCGACAACATGGGATCGATAGCTGCGCTCGGTTTCGTGGCGCCGATGATCTACTTCATCTTCATCATCCTGTCGACGCTGCGGCTGGACTTCTGGCTCTCCACCTTCACCGGCGCGGTTGCCGCCGTGCAGTTGTTCTGCATGGCGATGTTCTATCATTCGGCCACGGGCGCCGACGCCGAGCCCATCGTCTTCTATCACGCTGCGCGCAGCCTGATCGTCCTGATCTGCGGCGTGCTCGCGGGCGCGGTCGGCCACCAGTTGCGGCGGCAGTTCGAGGCGAGCATCATGGCGGCGACCGCGCGCGACCGCATCACCAACCTGTTCGGCCAGCACGTCTCGCCGCAGGTGGTCGAACGCCTGATGGCCGAGGGCACCAGGACCGACAGCGACATCCGCCGCGTCGCGGTGATGTTCGTCGATTTCCGCAGCTTCACCGCCGGCGCGCGCAGCCGCACGCCGCAGGAAGTCGTGGATCGGCTCGACGGCGCCTTTGCCATCCTGGTCGACATCCTCGACCGCCACGGCGGCATCGTGAACAAGTTTCTTGGCGACGGATTTCTGGCGCTGTTCGGCGCCCCGCTCGAAGCGCCGGACCCGGCGCATCGCGCGGTCGCCGCGGCGCGCGAGATGCTGCAAGCCAATGCGCGGATCAACGAGGCGACGAGCTGGCCGCTGCGCATCGGCATCGGCATTCATCTTGGCGAGGTCGTCGCCGGCAGCATCGGTTCGCCGCGGCGCAAGGAATACACCGTGATCGGCGACACCGTGAACTTCGCCTCGCGGCTGGAGGCGCTGAACAAGGATTTCAATTCGCAGTTCCTGATCTCGGATGCGGTTCGCGATGCACTCGGCGAAGCATGCCGCGATGCCGTCTCGCTCGGCGAGGTCGAGATCAGGGGCTATGAGCGGCCGATGGCGGTCTGGCGGTTGGGATAGAGGGGTATCGAAAATGCAACGTCGTTATGTCACCGTGGACGTTTTCACCGACCGTGCCTTTGGCGGCAATCCGCTCGCCGTGGTGCTCGATGCCGCCGGGCTTTCGACGGCGCAGATGCAAGCGATCGCCACCGAGTTCAATTACTCCGAGACGACCTTCGTGCTGCCGCCGCGCGATCCTGCCAATGATGCGCAGGTGCGCATCTTCACCGTGAACCGTGAGATACCCTTCGCCGGCCATCCCAATGTCGGCACCGCCTTCGTCCTGGCGACAATGGCGGAAAAGCCACCGGCGCGGCTCCTGTTCGAGGAACTGGCGGGGCTGGTGCCGGTCGAGGTTGAGGCCGAGCGGGGCAGGGTCGTCAGCACCGAACTGACGGCGCCGCAGCCGCTGAAGCGGCTCTCGAATCTGGGCGCCGAGCAGGCGGCGGCCTGCCTGTCGCTGTCGGCCGGCGATGTGAAGACCGACCGCCATCCTCCGCAGGTGATTTCCGTGGGGCTATCGTTCCTGGCGATCGAAGTTGCCTCGCGCGAGGCGCTGCGGCGGGCAAAGCCTGATGCCGTAGCGTTCGCGAAGACCTTCCCGTGCGACGGCAGCGACGCAGTCTATTTCTATACAAGGGACGTGCCGGCGAGCGAAACGCCGTGCGAGCTGCAGGCACGGATGTTTCATCCGGGCGCCAGCGGACTGTCCGAGGATCCTGCAACGGGCAGCGCGACGGCGGCGGCAGCCGCGCTGCTCGCCGATCTCGACGCCACCAGGGACGGAGAGCTGAAACTCAGGATCGGGCAGGGCGTCGACATGGGCCGGCCGAGCCTGCTGCTGACGCGCGTGCGCAAGAAGAACGGCGCGATCGAGTCCATCCATGTCGGCGGCGGGTCGGTCAAGATGATGGAAGGAACATTCTGGCTGGCGGCGGAAGAGTAACGACAGCGGCCGTCATTGCGCGACGAAGCAATCCATCTATCCCGTGCAAAGACATGGATTGCTTCGCGGAGCCTGTCATCGGGCGGGCATTCGCGCGACCCGTTGGCAAGCAATGACGGTCCGGCTACATCTGCGGCGCCACGAGGTTCTCCACCTTCACGTTATCGCGTTCCTCGATGATCTCGGCGATCCATCGCCGGTGGCAATGGGCGTGGTCGCGCTCGTAGCAGAGAATGCAGACCGGGCCGGCTTTTCTCACCAGCGCCGACAACTCGTCCAGTTCCTCTCTCGCCTGCACCGTCTTCAGATGCGCCGAATAGATATCGTGCAACAGCCCGAATTTCCCGCTGCGCGCGGCCTCGCGGCCGTTCTTCGGCGTCCCCAGCCCCCTGAGGTGCAGGTAGGAGATGCCGCGCTGGTCGAGGCCGGCCGCAAGCTGGTTCTTGGAAAAGCCGGGCCGTCGCGAGGAGGCGATCGCACGCACGTCCACCAGCAGCTTGACGCCGGCGTTTTCCAGTTCGTCGAGCACCGCCCTGGAGGGCGTCTGCTCATAACCGATGGTGAAAAGGCGCTTCCTGCGGGCCATCCCAGTCGTCCAAGCCAGCCCCGGTTACTTCACCCGCTCGATCAGTTCCATCGCGCCGGCCGGTGCGCGTACCTTGCCTTCGTGGATCACGTAGGCGAACACGTCACGCGGCGTCTTCTTCGGCTTGGTGGCATCGACGCGCGGCAGGTCGTCGGGCTCGCCGCCCGCGGCCCAGGCCTGAAACCGCGCAGCCCAGGCGTCGAGCTGCTTCGGCGGATAGCAGGTCTTGAGTTCGTCACTGCCCTTCTGCAGTCGCGCGTAGACGAAGTCGCTGGCGATGTCGGCAATCGCCGGATACTTTCCGTGCTCCGCGAACACGACAGGTGTTTCGAATTTTCGCAGCAGGGCGATGAAATCAGGTACGCAGAAACTGTCATGCCGCACCTCGACCACGTGACGCAGCGCGCGTCCCTCGAGCTTGCGCGGCAGCAGTTCGAGAAATTTTCCGAAATCGGCCTCGTCGAACTTCTTCGTCGGGGCGAACTGCCACAGCACCGGGCCGAGCCGGTCGCCCAGTTCCAGCACGCCCGAGTCATAAAAGCGCTTTACGGAATCGCCGGCCTCCGCCAGCACCCGCCGGTTCGTGGCGAAGCGCGGTCCTTTCAACGAGAACACGAAACCATCGGGCACTTCACGCGCCCATTTGCGAAAGCTCTCCGGCTTCTGCGAACCGTAATAGGTTCCGTTGATCTCGATCGAGGTCAGCTTCGACGCGGCATAGGATAGTTCCTTCGCCTGCGTGAGCTTCTCCGGATAGAACACCCCGCGCCACGGCTCGAAGGTCCAGCCGCCGATGCCGATATAGATATTGCCGCCGCTCCTGGCGGCTGATTTTGCAGGCTTGCTCACAGGAAGGCTCGTCGGCGAGAGGGGTGGGCGTCTTCGCGGATGTTAACCAAGTCGGTCCGGATTGGCCAGTTTGTCGCAGCGGCACGCCATACGAGATGCGGGAAGCGGCGGGGGCCGATGCCGCGATATATGGGCACACATATCCCAGTTCCCTGCCATTGAATGTCGATCTGGCGCGCCAATTGCACAGTTTCCGGTGCTGCCGATATCGGCCGGGAACACATGCCCCGGCCGGTGCGGCGTAAACCAGGTGGTCCGGGATGATCAGCAAGCACCACTCGCGGCAACCGGCGTCGGGCGCAAGCAAGGCTGTGGCGCCCGCGCAGTTCGGCGCGCTGTTGCTGACCGACACGGGGGCGCAGCGGAGCGGGCCGCCGTACCTTTTCCAGGGATTGAGCGAGTCCGAAATTGCCCAGGTGCTGGGTTCGGGAAAGCGACGGGTGCTCTACCGCGGCGCGCAGCTCTTCAGCCAGGGCAGTCCGCAGGACGGCATCTTCCTGATCGAGAGCGGGCGGATCAAGGTCTTCTACACCGCGCCCTCGGGTCGCGAGATCACGCTGGCCTACTGGCACTCCGGAAATTTCGTCGGCGGTCCGGAAGTCTTCAAGCAGGGCCTGCACGTCTGGTCCGGAATGGCTGCCGTCAACAGTACCGTGCTGCATCTGCCGGGGGATGTGCTGCGCCGCATGGCCATGACGATTCCGGCGCTCGCCATCGGCATCATCGAGGGCCTGAGCTTCAAGGGGCAATGCTATTCCGCACTCGCCCAAATGCTCGGGACGCGTTCGCCGACCGAGCGCCTCGCGCAATTGCTGCTGCACCTGATGAATCTCTACGGCGTCGAGGAGCGTGAGGGCACGCTGATCGCGGCCTCGTTCACCCATGCCGACCTCGCGCACATGACCGGTGTGACGCGCCAATCGGTCACCGTCAGCATCAAGCGATTCACCGAGCTCGGGATCCTGTACGCGCATGGGGCCAACCTCGTGATCAGCAACGCCGAACTCCTGAGCGAAATCCGCGACGGCAAGCTCGCCAAGGCCGCGGCTTCGGACGATGCCTGAGTATTGCCGCGCCGAGAGGGAGCGTTCGTCCAATTCCTAGCCGGAGCGCCCATTCAGTAGTCAAATCGAGTGCTCAACCTGTCCATTTTTTGAGCATTGGAAGTTTCTTCGCAACAGGTTGCTGGTTCGAGGCGTTCGTCGTTTCGGAATCGAAGGCCGCCGTTCAGAGTTTGCTCACCGGACGTTTCGACGTCCCCCGATGGAAGCAAACGAGTGCATGGCAATGACGCCCACTTCTCTCGCTCACCACACCGCTCGCGAACCGAGCCTGCTGCGTGGCGTCGTCGCGGGCCCGGCGGCATGTCGCTTGCCCCACCAACCCCATCAATCCAGTCACCCTGCTCAGTGCCGAGCAACCCTGCCGCGGACCACCGCGGGAGGGAGGCTTCGCATGGGCGGGCGGCAAACAGCACAGTTCGGTTCGAAAGGATTTGTTCGATGAGCGTCGGCCCTGCGTCAAAACTCCCTGGCTTCCTTCCCTTGCTCGTTGCGGCAGCCATCGGCTTCGTGCCTGCAGCGGCGGGCGCGGAGACCCTCGAAATCGGCATCGGCACCCAGAACACGACCACCAACACGGTGACGGGTGGCGTCGTTCTCAAGGAGCTTGGCCTGCTCGAAAAGCACCTGCCGAAGACCGGCAAGTACAAGGACATCCAGTACAAGCTGAGCTGGCAGAACGCGACTTCGGGCCCGCCGATCACCAACGGCATGATGGCCAACAACATCCAGATCGGCATGATGGGCGACTATCCGCTGATGGTGAATGGTGCCACGGGGCAGGCCACGAAGAACGAAACCCAACTCGTCGCCATCATCGCCTACAACGCCGTCGGCGGCGGCAACGGCATCGTGGTCCACAAGGACTCGCCGTTCTACGAACTGGCCGATCTCAAGGGCAAGAACGTGTCGGTGCCGTTCGGATCGGCCGCGCACGGCATGATGCTGACGTCGCTGCAGAAGAAGGGGCTGCCGCCGGATTTCTGGAACCTCGTTTCGCAGTCACCGGAAGTCGGCAGCACCAACCTGCAGGAAAAGCGCATCGACGCGCACGGCGATTTCGTGCCGTTCGCCGAACTGCTGCCGTTCAAGGGCTTTGCCCGCAAGATCTATGACGGCGCCGAGACCGGGACTCCGA
The DNA here is from genome assembly GCA_023422775.1 of Pseudomonadota bacterium. GTDB lineage: Bacteria > Pseudomonadota > Alphaproteobacteria > Rhizobiales > Xanthobacteraceae > Bradyrhizobium. Next base: position 174,395 of record JAFAGM010000142.1, on the reverse strand, counting down.
CCTTCCATGGCGTCGTCGTGCGCAAGGATTTCGGCGAGAAGTATCCGGAGATCGTGGTGGCCTACATCAACGCGTTGATGGAAGCCAACGACTGGATGCGCAGGAATCCCAAGTTCGCCGCCGAGAAGATCGAGGAGTGGACCAGGATCAACAAGGAAGTGGTCTACATCTTCCTCGGGCCTGGCGGCGTGCACACGCTGGATCCGACGATCAAGCCGAAATGGGTCGAATCGATCGGAAGCAACTACGCCATCCTGCAGAAGCTGAACATGATCAAGGAGCTGAACATCGGCGCATGGGTCAACGACAAGTACGTTCGACAGGTCTTCAAGGACAAGGGGCTGGACTACGACAAGCAGCTTGCCTCGTTCGACACCTACAACGTGACGGGTACCGATCCGGTCTGCAATGCCGCGGTCAACGATCCCAAAAAAGCGGGCGAGATCTGGATCCAGGGCGGCGATATCGTGCCGTTCAGTTCGCCGGTTTGCACGCTGCTCGGCGTGAAGAAGTACGGCGCCGAGGGCAAGAAGTTCAACGCCGTCTATCTGGTCGATCACCAGCTCGGCATCAAGGTCTTCGCCGACGCCGCGTTCTATTCCGTCGGCGGAAGCGATCCGAAGAAGCCTGATGTGGTGCCGTTCCTGCTCAAGAAGGATGCGGAAGACTATGCGGCGAAGAACGGCGGCAAGCTTGCGACCTACGCCGAGGTGCTCGGCGCCATCAACGTCGGACAATAGGAGGCAGCAATGGGCAGCCTGGCAGGCGCGAAGATTGTGACGCTCCCGATGGCCGACAAGCATCCCGAGCCGGCGCCGGCGGTCGTGCGCTCTCCCGCAGCGGAAGCCCCTGCCGCGCCGTCGAAACCGGCGGCGCCGGAGCCGGAGTTCGTTCCTACGGTTTCGCTCACCAAGGTGGCGAGGGGCCTGCTGGCGAAGATCACCCGCGAGCGGATCATCACCGCAGCCCTTGCCTGCATCTCGCTCGGGGCGCTGTTCCTGTTCTGGTATCTCGGGACCAAATACCGGCTTGAGTTCTACATTCGCTTCAAGAACGTTCCGACGCCGTACGAGGTGTTTCAGCAGCTGACGCAGGTCGGGCTCTCCAACAAGTACCTCGTCAACATCGCCATCAGCGTCCGGCGTATCCTGCTCGGCTTCTTCATCGCGATGGCCATCGGCGTGCCGATGGGACTTGCCATTGGAAAATACCAGCGCGTCCGCGACCTGTTCATGCCTGTGGTCGAGGTGCTGCGGCCGATCCCGGCGATTGCCTGGGTTCCGATGTCGATCATGCTGTGGCCGAACAACGAGGCCAGTATCGTCTTCATCACCTTCATCGGCGCCTTCTTTCCGATCCTGCTCAACACCATCCACGGCGTGCATTCGCTCGACGGGGTGTTGCTCCGGGCGGCGCGATGCCTCGGCGCGAGTGAACTCCGGCTGTTCCTGAACGTGATCCTGCCCGGCTCGCTGCCGCACATCTTCACCGGCCTTGCCGTCGGCATGGGGGTGGCGTGGGTGTCCCTGATCGCGGCCGAGATGATCTCGGGCCAGTTCGGTGTCGGCTACTTCACCTGGGAAGCCTACTCGCTGGTCGACTACCCCGCGATCGCGCTCGGCATGATCACGATCGGTTTTCTTGGATTGGCCTGCAGCGGCATCATCCGAATGGTCGGCAATCTCCTGATGCCCTGGCTGGCATTTGCGCCCGGAGGAAAGCGATGACAATGGCAATGGCTGAAACCCAGAAGGGCTTTATCGACGTACGTGATATGGGCGTGGTGTTCGGCGCCAACGACAACAAGGTCGTGGCCGTCGATGGTGTCTCGCTCAATGTCCAGCCCGGCGAGTTCGTCTCCCTGATCGGCCCCTCCGGCTGCGGCAAGTCGACCCTGCTCAGCATCGTGGCCGGCTTCGTCAAGCCGACCAGCGGCGAGGCCACGCTCGACGGCAAGGCGATCACCAAGCCCGGCTCGGACCGCGGCGTCGTGTTCCAGCAATACTCGCTGTTTCCGTGGCTGTCGGTTCGCAAGAACGTCGAGTTCGGCCTCAAGATGGCCGGTGTCGATGTCGGCAAGCGTAACACGACGGCGCGGGCGCTGCTCGACCTCGCCGGTCTGCTGTCGTTCGAGAACCATTACCCGGACCAGCTTTCCGGCGGCATGAAGCAGCGTATCGGCATCGTTCGCGCGCTGGCGACCAGCCCGCAGGTGCTGCTGATGGACGAGCCGTTCGGCGCACTCGACACCCAGACACGGGTCGTGATGCAGGAGATCCTCACCAACATCTGGCAGCAGTTCAAGATCTCGGTGCTGTTCATCACCCATGACATCGAGGAATCGATTTTCCTGTCCGACCGCATCTACGTCATGACCGCGCGGCCGGGACGCATCAAGGCCGAGATCAAGGTGCCGCTGCCGCGTCCGCGCCGCGCCGAGATGACCGACACGCCGGAGTTCATGAACCTGGTGCAGGAGCTCAAGGGCCTCATTCGCGAAGAGTCGCTCGCGGCCATGGCGCCGGAGATCAGGGATCGAGGCCTGTCGGGCTTCGGAATGAAAGTGGGACCGAAAGGAGTAGGCGAAATCTTCTAAACTCAATTTCCGAACGTCGCCGCCGTACAGGCGCGAGAACACACAGCAATCAACCACAGCTCTCAATGTGAGACGCGATCAGGCGCGCGTCAACGACGGCTTGCGCCTGCATCAAAGAACGGAGAATTCAATGGCAAGGAAACCAAACATCCTGTTTTTTCACGTCGACAACCTCGGCATGGGCGAACTCGGTTGTTACGGCGGCGGCATTCTGCGCGGCGCCGACACCAGGCGCATGGACGCATTCGCCAAGCAAGGCGTCAAGCTGACGCATTACGTCGTCGAGCCGCAATGCACGCCGACCCGCTCGGCGCTGATGACCGGACGCTTCCCGATCCGCTCGGGCAACCACACCATCGCGCTCGGCGGCAATGGCGGCGGCATCGTCAAGTGGGAACGCACCATCGGCTCGATCCTGTCGGACGCCGGCTACGCGACCTCGATCTACGGCAAGTGGCACATCGGCGCCGAGGACGGACGTTTCCCGACCGATCACGGTTTTGACGAATGGTACGGCCCCTTGCGCACCTATGACGAGTGCATGTGGCTGACCGACCCGCATTACGTCGCGGAACGCGACGGCTATTCGCACATGCATGAGGGCGTCAAGGGCAAGGGCGCGTGGCCGCTCAAGGACGAGCAACTCACCATGGAAACCAAGAAGACCTGCGACCTGGAGTACCAGAAGCGGGCCATCAAGTTCATGGAAAAGTCGGTCAAGGCGGACAAGCCGTTCTACTGCTACTTCAACCACTCGCTGATGCACTTCCCGATGAGCCCGCGCGACGAATTCGTCGGCAAGAGCACCAATGGCGACTGGGGCGACTGCCTCCTGATGCTCGACCATGACTTCGGCGTGCTGCTAGACAAGCTCGACGAACTCGGCGTGGCCGACAACACCATCGTCGTGATGTGCGGCGACAACGGCGCCGAGGACCACCTGGCCGGACGCGGCACCGGCGGCTTCTTCGACGGCTCCTATTTCAGCTCGGCGGAAGGCGGCATCCGCACGCCGCTGCTGATCCGCTGGCCGAACCGGATTCCGGCGGGCATCGAGAGCAACGAGATGGTCCATGTCACCGACATGTTCACCACGCTGCTGGCCATGACCGGTTGCAAGCCTCCGGCGGACCGTCTGATCGATGGCGTCGACCAGACCCCGTTCTTCCTCGGCAAGCAGCCGACCTCCAACCGCGAGTCCTGCATCGTCTGGCTCAAGGACGAACTGCACGCGGTGAAATGGAAGGACTTCAAGATCAACTTCAAGCGGCAGCAGCACTTCCATGACCCTGAGTTGGCGCTCGGCTTCGCCCGCATCACGCACCTCCAGGAGGACCCGAAGGAGCGTGAGGCTGTCAACCAGCGCTACGTGCGCTGGTGGGTGATGCAGCACGCCCAGCGCATCGTCAGGGAATTCGAGGAGAGCGCGAAGAAGGAGCAGCTGATTCCGCCCGGTGCCGCGCTCGACTTCGTTCCCAAGCGATACGAAAAGGCCTGAACGCGATGACTGCACCGACGAGAGCGGCAACGATCGCGCATGGTGCAGCCGGCAACCGCCGGGGGCAGGGCTGTTGCTCTGCTTCCGGCGATGCCAATGCGAGCCTCAGGCCGGAAGAGGTCAAGCCGGAATCCATGAACTGGATCCCGGGCGGCAGCTTCCTGATGGGCTCCAACAGCTTCTATCGGGAGGAACGTCCGGTTCGCCCGGAGTTCGTCGAGGGTTTCTGGATCGACGTCTATCCCGTCACCAATGCTGAGTTTCGCAAGTTCGTCGAGGCAACCGGCTACGTCACTTACTCTGAGCGTCCGCCGAATCCGGCGATGTACCCGGATGCAGACCCCGCACTGCTGGTGCCGGGGTCGCTGGTGTTCGTCAAACCGGACCGCCCCGTCAGCCTGCGCAACAATCTCGCGTGGTGGGAATATTGCCCCGGCGCGGACTGGCGGCATCCGCAGGGGCCGGGAAGTTCGATTGCCGGTCGCGATGATCATCCTGTCGTGCACGTCGCGCATGAGGACGCGCTCGCTTATGCCACCTGGTGCGGCAAGGAATTGCCGACCGAGGCGGAATGGGAGTTTGCCGCCCGCGGCGGCCTCGAAGGCAAGGCCTACTCATGGGGCGATGCCGCCAATCCCGAAGGGCGCTTTCTCGCCAACACCTGGCAAGGCCAGTTTCCGTACGAAAATCTCGCCGAGGATGGATACGAGGGTACTTCGCCGGTCGATGCGTTTCCGGCCAATGGCTACGGCCTGTTCGACATGGTCGGCAACGTCTGGGAATGGACGTCGAGCCCTTATGACGCGGTGCCTGACCAGCCGCCGCAATCCTGTTGCCATCCGACCGCTGGCGATGACCGATCGACGCGCCGCGTGGTGAAGGGCGGCTCGCATCTCTGCGCTCCGAATTACTGCCTGCGCTACCGGCCGTCGGCCCGTCAGGGCGAAACGATCGATTCTTCCACCTGTCACATCGGCTTTCGCTGCGTCGTGCGTCGACCGCCCGGCAGCTAACTAACGGCCAGACCTGAACGAGCCGTCACAATTTCCGGATAGATCCAATGCAAATGTCCAGCTCCGCCGTCACTCAATCGCAGTTCGAGGACTCTCCGTCCATCTTCGCCGTGCTGCGTGCGCCGAACCTCTTTGTCCGTGAATCCCTGGCCGGCATCATCACGGCGCTGGCCTTGATCCCCGAGGTGATCTCGTTTTCGTTCGTCTCGGGCGTCGATCCCAAGGTCGCGCTGGTCGCCTCGATCGTGCTGTGCCTGGTGATGTCCGTTCTCGGCGGAAGGCCGGCCATGGTCACCGCCGCCGCCGGTTCGATTGCGCTGGTGATCGGGCCGATGGTGAAGGTGCATGGGGTCGGCTACATCCTGCCCACCATCATCCTCGCCGGTATCATTCAGATCGTATTCGGCCTTGCCGGACTAGCGCGACTGACGCGGTTCATTCCGCGCTCGGTCATGATCGGCTTCGTCAATGCACTCGGCATTCTCATCTTCGCCGCGCAGGTGCCGCATATCTTCAACGTCCCGTGGCTCGTCTATCCGTTGTTCGCGTTGACGATGGCCATCGTCCTTCTGATGCCGCGCATCACGACATCAGTGCCGGCGCCGCTGGTCGCCATCATCGTGGTGACGTCGATCGTGATCCTCGGACACCTGACGGTTCCCAATGTCGGCGGCGAGGGCGCGATGGCGCCCGGACTGCCCGGCATCACGGCGTTTGCCGTCCCGCTCGACCTCGACACGCTGCGCATCATCTGGCCGACCGCGATCAGCGTCGCCTTCGTCGGCCTTCTGGAAACGCTGCTGACGGCCAAGCTGGTCGACGACCTGACCGACACGCGGTCGCACAAGGGCAAGGAATCCTGGGCGCTGGGCATCGCCAACATCGCCGCCGGCTTTTATGGCGGCATCGGCGGTTGCGCGATGATCGCCCAGACCGTCGTCAATGTGAAGATCGGGCAGGGCCGTACCCGGATTTCGACGGCGGTCGCTGCCCTCGTGCTGCTGGTGCTGGTGACGGCGCTCAGCGACCTGATGGCGCAGATCCCGATGGTCGCGCTCGCCGCCGTGATGATGATTGCCGCGCTCAAGACGATCGATTGGCACAGCGTCAACCCGGCGACGCTCAAGCGCATGCCGATCCCGGAAACGCTGGTCATGGTGACCACCATTGCGGTAACAGTCGTCACCGGCAATCTTGCGATTGGGATCGCCGTGGGCGTGATGCTGGCGATGGTGTTGTTTGCCCGCCGGGTTGCTCATGTCATTCGTGCGGAACGCACCCTGAGCGCGGACGGGATGTCGGTTCGCTATGATGTCCACGGGCCGCTGTTTTTCGGCAGCAGCAACGATCTGGTGGAGCGTTTCGCCTACGGCGACGATCCCAAGCGTGTCCTGATCGATCTCACCCATTCCCAGATTTGGGATGCGTCAAGCGTCGCGGCGCTGGATTCGATCGAAACCAAGTATCGCGATCACGGCGCCACCATCACCTTCACGGGCCTCGACCAGCGCAGTTCCTCGTTTCACGAGCGGCTGACGGGCCAGCTCGGCGCCTGACTTCTGGATTGCGGGACGAAAGGATCGTTCGATGGGAATTCTCCGTTGGGTATCGAAGCTCACCGCCAGGATCGTGCGGGCCTGGGAAGGCCGATATCGGCCGGAACGGCATTACATGCGCGGGGCGGGACCGGCCTCGAAACGAAGCCGGAGCGAGGCACGGGCTCCACGGGCATGATCGAACCAGTGGGCGCAATGCTTCAGGACTTTCCGCGCGTTTCCCGGGGCATGCCGACCAGGCCTTGCAGGGGTTGAAAGGTCTGCCGGGCAAGCTTGCTGTGGAGTTCGCAGATCTTCTGCGACTCGGCAACGGAGGTCTCGTAAGCCCGCTTCACAAATTCCGTGTGAACCGACATCGCCCTTTCGAGCGACCGGGCGCTGCTCAGCTGCTCGAAGAACGATCCGAAATCCTCGAACGATTTCCTGGTGTAGTCGCGATAGGCGTTCGCGATCGTCTGCAAGCTTACCGGTGAGAGCTCGGCCGTCGCGGGTTCGGCGCGTGCAGGTTCGGCCAGTACAGGTTCAGGTTCGATTGTCGCAAGCTCGACCGGGACGGGCTCGGCGGGCGAGGGCGCAGCGGCCGACGGCTCGGGCTCGGCGACGACGGCAACAACCGGCTCGGCAACAGCAGGCTCGGCAACAGCAGGCTCGTCGATGGCCGGCGGCGGCTCCTGCACCTTCGGGCTCTCCGCGTGGGCCGGCAGCGGCTGCAGGAGCTGATCCTGTTCCAGGCTTTGCACCTGGACCGGCGCGGGGCGCTCTGGCGGGCTCTTCCTGGCAGCGGTCTTCTTGCCGTCGGTTTTCTTGCCCTCGGCCTTCCTGCTTTCTCCCTTCCGGCTGCGCCGTCCGGATTTCCCGGCCGGTTTGCCCTCGACTGTATTCGACATCTTGTTCCCCTGTTCCAATGTCAAACCAAATGGCAAGACTCTGCCATGTTTAGGATGGAATCGCGGTTCTTGCTTGTCGGTTACGAGGCGCTGGCATGGTGACATTTTGAAGCGCCATGCCGGTACCCAGATGTATCGATTGCGACCTTGGCCGCTATTCCTCCCGGACTCTTTTCCGTGATATTAGTTCCCAATCAGGCGAGGGAACAGTCGGGAATGAATTCTCAGTCGATAGCCGGAATTCTGGGAGCCATCGTCGCTTCGATTGTACTGGTGGCGGCAGTCGTCTTCGGGCCGATCGGGCAGCTCGGAAAGCCCCCCAAGCCGGCCGGCGTCCAGCCGGCGCAAGCGGTAGAGTCGGCTCCCGTTGCGCCCGCTCCCCGAGGGCCGGTGATTCGGGAAGTGCCGAACTAGTTGCCTGACTGCCGATAGGAGCCCCCCTTGCGGAGTGCCTCCAGCGTTCCTATCTCGTTGCCAACGGCGACGTTGATGCTTCAAGGCTCCGGCGCTGGGACGACCATGAATAGTTTGGCAGCGCCGGATGTACGCGCGCCCTCTGTTCGTGGTCGTTGGCATTTTTGCGGCTGTTTTGGCCGTTATCCCCACTAACCTTCAGTTCCAAGGCTCACCTTGGCATGTCCGGCGGCGGCAGATATACCGCTGGCCACCATGAATGACATCAGCAAACCGGGGACCGAAGCCCTGTCGCAGGCCGCCGGTTTGCCGCAGCTTTCCGTTGTCGTCCCGACCTTCAACGAGCGCGACAATGTGACGGTTCTTTACCGGAGGCTGGATGCGACGCTGGCCGGCATCCCCTGGGAGGTCGTCTTTGTCGACGACAATTCCCCTGACGGTACGTGGGAAGTGCTGCGGGGCCTGGCGCGGAAGGATCCGCGGGTTCGCTGTATCCGCCGGATCGGGCGGCGCGGGCTGTCCGGCGCCTGCATCGAGGGCATCCTGGCGTCGAGCGCCCCTGTTGCGGCGGTCATGGACGCCGATCTGCAGCACGACGAAACGCAACTGCCGAAGATGGTCGGCCTGCTGCAGAGCGGCGAGGCGGAACTCGTCGTCGGCAGCCGCTATATCGAGGGCGGGAGTGCCGACAGCTTCAACAAGCAGCGTGCCGGCATCAGCGCGCTGGCAACCGACATCGCCAGGCGCGTGCTGAAGGTCGAGATCGCCGATCCCATGAGCGGTTTCTTCATGATCCGCCGTGACCGCTTCGAGGAACTGGCGCCGCAACTCTCCACCCAGGGCTTCAAGATACTGCTCGACATTGTGGCTTCCGCGCAGGGCAAGCTGCGGACGATTGAAATTCCCTTCACCTTCGGCTCGCGCCAGCATGGCGAGAGCAAGCTCGATTCGATGGTGGCGCTGGATTTCCTCGGCCTGGTGCTGGCGAAGCTGACGCACGACGTGGTGTCGCTGCGCTTCCTGATGTTCGCCATGGTCGGGGGCACCGGCCTCGTCGTGCATCTGGTTACGTTGTTCATCGCGCACGAAATATTCAACAAGCCGTTTGCGGAGGCGCAGGCCGCGGGTGCGCTGATCGCCATGACCAGCAATTTCATCCTGAACAACTTTCTCACCTATCGCGACCAGCGGCTGAAGGGCTTTGCGATCCTGCGCGGCCTGTTGCTGTTCTATCTGGTTTGCGGCGTCGGCCTGCTTGCCAACGTCGGGGTGGCGTTTTCGGTCTTCGAGCAGGAGCCGATCTGGTGGCTCGCGGGGCTTGCCGGCGCGCTGATGGGCGTGGTCTGGAACTATGCAATGTCGGGAATGTTCGTCTGGCGCAAGCGATGACCGACCAATGAAACCGGACGAGGCGCGGCTTGACGAGGCGCGGCTTGACGAGGTGCGACTTGACGAGGTGCGACTTGGCCTCATGACGGCGCTGGCGATCCTGGCGCTGGTCGTGCTGCGCATCGCCGCCGCCGCCTGCACGCCGATCACCTTCGACGAAGCCTATTACTGGACGTGGTCGAAGCATCTCGCCGGCGGTTACTACGATCATCCGCCGATGGTCGCCGTGGTGATCCGGCTCGGGACCCTGCTTGCGGGCAACACCGAGTTGGGCGTGCGGTTGGTGTCGATCCTGCTGGCGCTGCCGATGAGCTGGGCGGTGTACCAGGCCACGTTGATCCTGTTTGGCGACAGGCGGGCGGCCTCGACCGCGACGCTTCTGCTGAACGTCGCGCTGATGACCGCCGTCGGCACCATGATCGTGACGCCGGATGCGCCGCTGCTGGTGGCTTCGAGCTTCCTGCTGTTCGCGCTCGCCAAGGTCTGGCAGACCGGGCGTGGCGCGTGGTGGCTGGCGGTCGGCGCCGCGGCCGGTTGCGCACTGCTGTCGAAATACACCGCGCTGTTCTTTGGGCCGGCGATCCTGATCTGGCTGGCTGCCGTTCCGAGTTTGCGGCGCTGGCTGATCTCGCCGTGGCTCTACCTCGGTGGCCTCGTCGCACTCCTGCTGTTTGCGCCGGTCATTCTCTGGAACGCCGATCACGGCTGGGTTTCCTTCATCAAGCAGATGGGCCGGGCCCGAATCCAGGACTTCCGCCCGGTCTTCATCGCCGAACTGATCCCGACGCAGATTGCGTTCGCGACGCCGCTGGTCTGGGTCCTCGGCGCGATGGGGCTTTACGCACTGTTCAAGCGCCGCGCCGGCACGCTGCCCGCGCGCGTGCTCGTCAACACCATGTTCTGGACCATCGTCGCGTATTTCGCCTGGCACTCGCTGCATGCCCGCGTCGAGGCCAACTGGTTTGCCCCGGTCTATCCGGCGTTTGCAGTCGCGGCCGCGGTCGCCGCCCATCTCGTCAAGTGGGAGCCGCGTCAGCAGCGCGCGGTCGATTTCTGCCGGCGCTGGGCCGTGCCCTCGGGCGTCCTGATGTTTGTCCTGCTGGTCGTGCAGGCCAACACCGGCGTGCTCTCCGGCTATCGCCGGGATGTGACCGTGCGCAGCGTCGGCGTTGGCTGGCGCGAAACGGCTGACGCCATCGAGGCGGCGAGGGCGCGCGCCGGCGCTACCTGCGTGCTCGCGCCCGACTACGGCACCACAAGCTGGCTCGCGTTCTATCTGCCGAAGGGTACATGCGTCGCGCAGGTGGGCCAGCGCATTCGCTGGGTCAACTTGCCCGAGCCTGAAGCGGCGCAGCTTGCCGGCAGGATTCTGTACGTGTATGAAGCGCGGCTCGGCGACACGCCCTACATGAAGGACAGGTTCTCCCGTGTCGAACGGGTGGGCGAGGTTCAGCGCAAGCGCGGGCCGCTGCTGATCGAGACCTACGCACTGGATTTGCTGCAAGGGCCGACGGGCGAGGTGCTGGACCGATCTCCGCCGCTGGAGTTGCGATAGGCCGATCATTCCGCTGCGTGGGGATGTGCGCCGTTTTCCATCGGCGGATCCCCGCTTCGCCACAGCCAGACGGCGAGCGAGCCGGACCTGCCGCGAATCTGCGCCTCGACAGGCCCCTCGAGGCTGCCGGCCTTCAGCAGGGTGCCTGTGCGTTCGGCCTCGGCGCGCAGCGTATCGCTCACCGCCAGCCGGACGTCGTTCCGCGCGGCGACTTCCATCAGGCGGCTCGACACGTTCACGGTGTCTCCGGTCGCCGTGATGTGCTGATGGTTTCGGCCGCCGAGCCGGGAGGCGACGATCGGTCCGAAATGCGCGCCGATCTTGAAACCGATCCGCGCCGCGATTGAAGTCGGCAGGGTTTTGATCCAGCGCTCGGTCTTGACGCAGAGCGCGATCGAGCATTCGGCCGCGCGCGTCGCATCGTCCGCAGCCTCCGCCGGCAGCCCGAACAGGATCATGGCGCCATCGCCGAGGAAGCTCGTGACGATGCCGCAGCATTGCGTGACTTCCCTGTCGACCAGCGCGTGAAACTCCTTCAGCAGTCCGCGGGTGGCGTCGGGGTCGAGTGTCTCGCTGAGCGAGGTAAATCCGGAAAGATCGATGAAGACGACGGCGGCATTCTGCCGGACCGGCGCCAGCAGGAAGTCGGGGTTTCGGGTCAACCATCCACGGAGCGCCGGCGTCTGGAATTGTTCAAGCAACTCGTTCTGCGCAGCGAGACGCTGCGCGCTTCGCCGGCCCGACCATAGCTGCAAGGATCCGAACAGGATGACCGGCGGCGCGGCGGTCGCGATCGTCGTTGCGGCATCGAGCCATATCCCGTGCGCGAAAGCGACCGTATTCGCCACCGCCCACACCAGAACGACAGCGGTGACGGCCAGCAGGCCGATCGCGTTGCGTCGCCAGACCAGGAGACCGACCAGCAGCAATGGCAGCCCGATCGCCATGGCGGTATCGACGATGCGAACCGGCCGATCGCGTACGATACCGTCGCCCGCAACCAGATGCGTGATGGCGGTGGAAATGATCTCTACCCCCGGCATCAGCGAATCGAACGGCGTCGGGAAGAAATCGCCGGCGCCGGTTGCCGTGGCGCCGACTACGACAATGCGGCCTTGAATGTCCTTGCGTTCGACCTGACCGTCCACCAGATCTGCGGCGCTGATCGTGCGAATGGAGCGGCGCGGACCGTAATAGGAGATCGGAAGCGCATAGCTGGAAGCGGTCGCGATCGGATGGTCGCCGAACAGCAGGCGGCCAGGCTCGATGGTCAGCGGCTTGCCGACCGCGACGGCGGCCGCGCGGAGCGGAAACGACAATTCGATCTTGTCGCGGGTCCGGAACAGCATCGGCACCGAAAGCGGGGTGCCGGTCTGGCCCGTCGTCACGTTGGCGATCCCGACTTCCGCATGCTCGGCGAATGCCGGCAGCGGATGCAGGAAGCGATCGGCCGTCGGCAGGCCGGCGAGTGGTCCGTCGCGATCCTCGGATGGCTGCGTGGTCTCCGGAAACACTGCCGCGGCCGCAAGCACCGTCGGGCGCGTCGCGAGCGCTTTCGCAAGGGCTGCGTCGCCGTCCGCAGACCCCTTGTCGACCAGCAGAAGATCGATCGCAATGACTTTCGGCTCGAACTGCGCGATCGCGTCGACGATCCTGGCGATCTCCGTTCGCGGCAGCGGATAGGTTCCGCCGTGCTTGACGATGCCGTCGTCGATCGCGACGATCGTCACCAGGTCGGGCGGAGCCTTCACGCCGCGGGCGAGGGTGCGCAGGTCCGACAGCGCCGGCTCGATCCGGTCGAGCACCCGCAACCGGCCGTTCGAATGGCCAAGGCAGATCGCGACGGCCCACAATCCCGTGCACAGCAGCGCAACCAGAATGTAAAGGCGTCGACTGTTCATTCGCCTGCTTCTATTGTCCGAGCCGCGCCATCAGGGCCGCGACGCGCGGGGCCGGCCACCGCTTGACGATCAATTCGCCCGACGCCTCGACGTCGACGCCATCGCCGGGACCGAGATTGACCCTGCCGCGGCCGCGAGCGCGCGCGACGTTGACCCGTCCGTTGACGACGAACACGGACGTCTTTCCACCTTCGGCGTCCACCGCCCATCTGGTGCCGCGCACGGCGGCAATCGCCTGCGGCGTCAGCACCTCGAACCGGACACGGCCTGATCTCTTCGGCACCTCGATCAGCAGCGCCTTGTTGCTGAGCTCAATGGAATCGACCTGGCCGTCGCGGTTGCGATCCCTGAGTTCGAACTTCGCGCCGTTCTCGGACACGATCGTGATCGCCGTCTCGCACCGCAGCGTCTGCGTTCCCTGCGCCGACGGCGAAGCCGTACATGCCGGCTTCGCCGGCTGGGCTGCCGCATTTCCGGCGAGGAGGCAGAAGCCTGCAAGAGCGATAGATCCAGCGCGCGCCAGCATTGTCATGGCAGCTTCCCCTTCGGGGCGTGAAGGACGAACATCGCGATTGGAGGAGATACGGTACGTATCCCCGGTCGTTCCCCGATGCCAAGCCGCGAGTGTGCAATACCGGGGTGCTCAATAATAAGTCTGCGCCGGGAAAGTAAGGTTCGCTCGATCGGTTCGACCCGGCAAATCGGCATTGTGATCGGGCGGACCGGCAAATCTGTCGCGCGGGGCCGGGCACCGATCCGCTGTGACCAGTCCGGACACCGCTCCCGAGGCTTGCGGCGAGCTGGTCGAAATGTGGCGGGATCGTGACTGGATTCGTGCCGCTTCGCGAGCAATTTCCGCAGTAGTTCCATGTACTTGGAACTAGCTCACATCTGTTAGGGTTTAAGGCTGATTTAACTAAAAGTCGCCTTAATGACGCTCCATGCCTCTGCGAAACGGCCCTTGGAACTTCTTTGGGGGACGGCATCAAAGAGGGACCTGGTGGAACTGTTCTGGGCGGCGTGTGTATGAGTACGAGTAAGCGTGCGTGTGGTCCCGCGGGTAAAAGCCGAGGGAAGTCTTCCCGTAGTGTCCTTCCTCACTATTTCGTTGGCAGCGTCGCGGTTGCGGGCCTGATGCTGGGCTGCGCATGGATGGTCTACACCAACGTCATCGGCGCCAGCATATACCCCAAGGTGGGCAGCGCTGTCTTCGAGGCGCCTCCCGTCCCAGGTTCCACCATCGTTGCGGCGCGGCCTGTGCGACCCAACTTCAATGAGATATTCGCCTCGCTGCCGGAACGTTCACCGTTGATCTCCGCGCCGGAGAACGTCTCGGCTTCGCTTATGTTCAATGAAAGGTTTGCCGCGGCGTCGCCGCAGGGCGAACCGCCCAGGCCCGTCGAGACGACCACAGTGGCGGAAGCTCCGCCCCCGGTCGTGGCGCCGAAGGCCGCCGCAGCGCCCAAACTCGCAGAGACCCCGAAGCCGAAGGCTTCGACGGCGCCTGCCCAGGTCGCGATGAACGTGCCGGCGCCGAAGCCGGCGGATATCAAATCTGCCGATGCCAAATCCGCGGATACCAGGGCCGCCGAAACCAGGTCGTCCGGGTCCTCGCTCGCCGACATGGCGCAGCGCGCCAAGGCCGCCGTGATGTCGATCGCCTCCGGCGACCGCCAGAACATGGTTGAGAAGCTCTGGGGCAAGCCGCAGCCTTCGCAGAACGCGCTTTTGGCTTACGCATCGGCCGATGCGAGCGTGACCGGGAGCGTCATCGAGACGCGTAGCCAGAATCCGATGCTTGGCGGCTCGCCGCCCTACGATCGCCAGACCGCGGTCTACGATATCTCCGCCAAGACGGTGTACCTGCCCGACGGCACCCGGCTCGAGGCGCATTCCGGGCTTGGATCCAAGATGGACGACATCCGCTATTCGCACGTCCGGATGCAGGGCGTGACGCCGCCGCACATCTACGAACTGAAGCCGCGCGAAGCGCTGTTTCACGGCGTGCCGGCGCTGCGGATGACGCCGATCGGCGGCCAGGACAAGATCTACGGCCGCGACGGGCTGCTCGCGCACACCTACATGCTCGGGCCGAGCGGCCAGTCCAACGGCTGCGTGTCGTTCAAGGACTACTACGCGTTCCTCGACGCTTACCGCAACAAGGGCATCCGCCGCCTCGCGGTGCTGGCGAAGATCCAGTAGGCGGACGGCGCCTGCCGAGCGGCCGGACGTTTCATCGGGCGCCTGTTCGCGCGGCCCGTCGGCTCGCATGACGGCCAGCCGCACGTCCCGGAATGACGGGCGATGTTGCTTCTCGCAAGCAGCACAGCGCCGCTCACCGCTGTTGCGAACATCACATTCCGCATGCGCCGCCTGTGGTTCTGTCTGATCGCGCCCGCTATTGCGGACGAGCATGAAAGGAGATCAGGCGGGATAAGTGGCGCCAGGTTGAAGTAACCCGCGTACCTGGACCACTCGAAGGGTGACGCCGTATTTTCCGAAGGTCGAATGCGGCGTCACCTGACGTCTGGCCGGGATGCCGGCGAGGCTGATCCTCCGGCTGATGCACGACGTTGCACTCGACCCGGGCTTGGTTAAGTTAGCCGGCGCAGTGAGATTCGAAAGTTTCATGACGACGACGCACGACATTGGCCCTCGATCGCCATGGATCAGCATTTGGCTAAGTCCGCGGCAAACGATCGACCAAATTCTGGCAACAGGGCCGCAGCGTTTCGTCTGGTTGCTCGCAGCGCTTGGTACAATCGCCAGCATCCATTCGCAGGCACTCAGCTTCGGCTTCCTGGAAGGCATGGCCGGCTGGCGCGTCTGGTTCTGCTTCCTCGCGGGCGGCGCCGCGATCGGCATCCTCTTTCTTCATCTCAATGCACTGATCCTGCGTGGGGTAGGGAGCCTGATCGGCGGTCGGGCTTCCACGCTGGAATTGCGGGCGGTGCTGGCCTGGAGTGCGGTGCCGGCGATCCTCGGTCTCGTCATCGCGGTGCTGCTCAATGCCGCGATGAAGTTGTTTGCGGCCGGTCCACCCGTGCCGGCGGGATTTTCACTGCTGCCGCTGATCATCGTTGTGGGGGCCGGCCTTTGGTCGTTCATCGCGGTGCTGCTGATGCTTTCGCGCGTCGAACGTTTCGGCTTCTGGCGCACGATTGCGGCCTACGCCATGGTCATGATATTCCCGCTTCTGATCGCACTAGCCGTTCGCGCGCTGCTGTTCCACCCTTACAGCCTGCCCAGTGGCTCGATGTATCCGACGATGTTCGTCGGAGACAGCATCCTCGTCTCGAAGTATGCCTACGGCTATAGCCGGCATTCGTTCCCATCCGCGCCACCTCTGTTCTCGGGACGTATCATGGGCTCCGCGCCGGAGCGCGGCGACGTGGTTGCCTTTCGCTCGCCGAAGGACGGCTTGACGGATTACGTCAAGCGGGTGGTGGGCCTGCCCGGCGACCGCGTTCAAATGAAGCAAGGCCGGCTCCATATCAACGATGTTGCTGTAAAGCGCGAACGGCTTGAGGACTTCGTCGGGGATGCCTGCGGCACCGATGATTCCGCAAAAGTGAAGCGTTGGCGAGAGACGCTTCCCAACGGCGCAACCTATGAAACTCTCGATTGCATCGAGCGGGGATTCTACGACGACACCAATGTCTACGCGGTGCCGCCAGGTCGCTTCTTCATGTTGGGCGACAATCGCGACAACTCCACCGATAGCCGCGCACTGTCTGCGATAGGATATATTCCGTTCGAGAACATCATCGGTCGCGTCGAGATGGTCTATCTGTCAAAGGCTCCCGGCCGCAACGGGGCTCCGGAGACAATTCGCTCCGAGCGCCTGGGCCTGATGGTCCGTTAGGTTTTCGGTACCAAGGCTCGAGCCAAAGGGGCGCTCGCAATGGGAAGCGAGGGGCGAGAATCAGCAGTTCCAGCCAGCTGCGTTCCAACTTCCTTGTGAGTCGCCAACTGCGTTGCAGACTCGGTACCATAGGCGTCTTCCTGCTGCAGATTCCCGCCAAGCCAGAAAATGGCGCAGCCAAGAAACGCGCCGAAAAGGAAATTCGTCGGGAATATCTCAATCTGATGTTGAAGCATCGGGTTGAGGATAAAGATACAGACAATGCCGGCCGCGACGGCATTCTGGGCCTTCGTTTGCAGCGAGCGACGGTACATTGCGGCGAGAGAGGCAATCAGGCCCAAATACACCAGCAATGGCGCCCAGCCGAAGTTCTTGTAAAGCCCAAGCAAAAATCCATCGTATCGCTGATAGGTGCCTTCAAAGGGGAGGGCGAACGCCTTCAGTCGTACAATTGTTGAGTCGGACCCGGAGATGGCGGTACCAATCTCCGCAAGCCGCTCATGGCCGAGCGCGGGTCCATGAAAATGGTGCAGTATGGTTCCGGACAAGGCTATGGAAACTGCGAAGGCAATCAGGTGAACGAACTGAAGCCTTATCGATCGCCTGTTGAATATTTCCAGTGCCGAAAAGAGAATGAGGAAAGCCACCGCAGCGATTAGTACCGAGATGGAGCCGGTAACTACAAAAACAAGTCCAAGCAACACTGCTGAAAGGATCGATTCGAAAGCCGGACGAACTGCGACAGCGAGTGCAAACACCAGAAATACGGCAAAGCCGAAGGATGTGGGGTTGCCGTAGGTTCCATAGAGCCGACCGTCCAGAGATTGGACTGGCAATAACAGGCAGATAAAGCTGATCAGGACAGACAGGAGTACCGCCCGGGAGATGCGAATAGCAGTCTCGGTAGGTGAAGATGCATGGGCGATCACAGCGCCGATGGCGGCGCCGCCGGTAAAGTACAGCAGGATATTCTTGCTGAAGGAGATTGCTTCGTTCGAGAACCCAAAATTTGCAACGCACAGGGCGGCGCAAGTTATGGAAAAAACGGCAACTAGTGCCAACGGAATGGATAGCCTGGGGAGATGCCGCCTTAGCCCGAAAAGGAGAACGCAGAAAATCAGGAGCAATACCGCGTCCTTGGTCACGGGCCACCAGACGGGAACGACCGGATTGTTGATGTTGGCATTTGTGGAGAAATACAAGTTTACTCCGTACAGGAGCGCCGCTGCCAGAGAGATCTCAAAAAGATAAAGCAATCGGATCATCTTAAATCTTCCGCTATTCAGGCGCGCCGGCAGATCGAATCGATCTCGGCATTGCCCAGCTTCGCCGGCCAGCCATATCACCACAACCCAACCGCGAACAAGGGGGCCGGCTGCCACAACCACGGCATTGGTTCCGCCCGGGAAGGCGGGCATTGACGGCGGAGACATCGACGTGGTTCGGACGGGGGTTTCCGGCCGAAAGCTGCATGGCACGTCCCGATCTTGCCGCCGAGCTGTTCGAACTGGTGTGACGAAAGCGAACGGGATCGCCATCTTCAGCCTCGACGGCAACCCGGTGCTTCCGGTGATGCTCTGGCAGATGCACGCCCGGGTTGTCGTCTTTATCGGAGCCGGGTACGTCGATGCAGCCCGCGATTCCCAAGTCAGCACGCGGCATCTTGCAATGATAGTACGCAGCTATTGTGACGGAGGCCGTGGTAGAGGGCCACGAGGTCGGTCAATCGAGGGGCTCATCTCCGGTCGGCGTACCTTCCGCCTTGCTGGTCACAAGATCGAGGCAAGCGCCTCGATCAGCGTCCGCAAAAAACGGCACAGATTTGGAACCGCGGGTTCCCGCACTATTACGGGTGTTGCGACCCATGCGTATTTTAGGGTTGCGTCCACCGGCCCATTTGCATCTAACTCGTCATGCTGCAGAGCAGCACGTCCGCCGCAACCGCGTTTGCGGGATCAGAACTTGATTGAGCGAGTTCGTGTCGTGAAAGCTGATTTGTACCTATGTTGACGCCGGCGTTCCGCGACACTTCACATGAGGGCCGCGGCCTCACTGCGGATTCCGCGCAGTGACGCCGCAGGGCGGAAAGGGCAATCGCCTGCTGGCATCGTTGCCGGCTTCGGACTTCGATCTGCTGGGCCCCGAGCTTGAACTGATTGCACTCGAGCAGGACGCGATCCTTTCGCGGACGGGCGACGACATCGAGTATGTCATCTTCCCGCACAAGGGCGCGATCACACTGATGATCGACATGGCGGACGGCCAGACGGTCGCCACCGCGATCATCGGGCGGGAAGGGGCGGTGGGCCTCCTTTCGGTGCTCGGACCATCGCCTTCGGCCATCACGGCGGTCGTTCGTGCAGCGGGCCCGGCCGCCCGGATCCCTGCATCGCGGTTTCACGCCGCTTTCAGCCGCAGTGCCGCGATCCGGCATGCAGTCCAGAATCACGTCAAGTCGATGCTGATACAGTTCCAGGTCGGCGCGGCCTGCAATGCGTTGCACCCGGTCGAAGCGCGCATGGCGCGCTGGATGCTCCAGCTTCGCGACACCGTCGACCATGACGAACTCCCGCTTACCCAGCATGCGCTGGCGCAAATACTCGGTGTGCGGCGAACGACGGTCACGCTGCTGATGCGCAATCTTCGCGCCAGCGGAGCGATCAGGTCCGATCGGCGAGGCCTGATCGAGATCGATCCGGCGCGGCTCGCAGCGGCGGCGTGCGAATGCCACAGCTTCATGCGCTCGGAAGTCGAGGAGATCTTCTCGTCGAGTGCGGCCCGATCGCGGGCGGCGGTGGCGCCCAACGAGAGGCGCGTGCCGAGAACCGGATCGGGAGGGAACACCTGAGCGCGTTTCCGCGGGGCCGCGTCACGGCTTCCGCATCGGGATTAGAGCCTTTTCCGTGCCGATGGAATCGGAACGGGGCTCTGGATTCTTGTTTTGACGCGCGTTTTCTTGACGCGAACCGGTTTCCACTTCGCTGGAAAACGCTCGATCGCGCCGGACCTTGCCGGCGCGACGTGGCCGGAATGCCAGTTACCAGCGATCCTCCGCCCGGAAGGATTCTCTGCCGGAATCGGATGCCGCCTCGAGTTTGGCGAGTTCGCGCAGCACCTTTGCCGTCTCGCGCAGTTCGTTGCGCGCCGGACCCGGCTTCAGCCGTCGCGCTTCGACGAGAAAGTCCCTGGCCTGGTGGAGCAAGGTGGGTGGTTCAGTCGGGATTTGCATGCGCGCCATGGCATCTCTCGTCGCGATCATCGCCTGATCTGTATTCATTATGCCTGCGGGCCGCGCTGCAGCCGGATGCCCGGCTCGTCGACCCAGGCCTCCCGCGCAAACCAGGGGTGATCGCTGCGGCAGAGCGGGCAATGTGTGCGCGAGAAAAACACCGCGCGGCGCCCAAAGCTCTCGCGATCCGTCCTGATCCCGGTGGAAATCGCTTGTCCGGTCTGCGGACATTTGACCATGACCATTCCCATGCTGCCCTCACTCACAGTTGGTCTCGATGGTTCTTTGCAGAAAAGTACCGGCCGGTTGGAGTGCGCCTCTTGTCGGTGCGGCTTACTGGGGGGCATCGCGCACCTTGCTTGAGCGCGCATCGGCCAGTGGGGGCTGCGTGCGCGCTGCTGGGCTATTCCAACCGGCCGGATCCCTCCTCAGGCTGATCCTCGGTTTTCGTTGAACGGCTTCCTTAACCGGACCGGGCGAGAGCCCTGGTGCAAAGCCTGGCGAACTCGTCGCTTGCGCCTGGCAAGCCCATATCCGGCACGTCCAACTCCGGGATGTCCGACAGCGGCATCCCGTTTTTCCTGTTCAGCGTGACTCTCATTTCACTCATCGCCACATCATCCTTCTCGAGCGAAAGCCGTCCCCGCGACGCACATCTGCGTCACGAGCGCCCTGCGCTCCGCGTCCGATCAATTTTTGGATGAGCCTTGATTTAGCCCCGACCCAAATACAACTTTGCGCCAGCAGATGCGGAACTGTCGGTTCGGTTTGCGACTCTCGCGGCAAAATTTTTTTCGAGGATGTCAACGTAGACGGAAGTCTGAATGCGTCAGCCTGTGCATAACAGGGATGGGTGTGCGGCGACCATGATGTCGACTGGCAAACAAAAACCCCGGCATCGCTGCCGGGGTCTTGCATTTCGTGGATCGCCTGGATGGCTGGATCAGAAGTCCATGCCGCCCATGCCGCCGCCCGGAGGCATTGCGGGGCCGCCGGCGTTCTTCTTCGGCAGTTCGGCGATCATGGCTTCGGTGGTGATCAGGAGAGCCGCGACGGAGGCCGCGTTCTGGATCGCCGCACGAACCACCTTGGTCGGGTCGATGATGCCCTTTGAGACCAGGTTGCCGTATTCGCCGGTCTGCGAGTCGAACCCGTAATTGTACTGGTCCTTCTCGAGGATCTTGCCGACGATGACGGAGCCGTCTTCACCGGCGTTGATCGCGATCTGGCGGGCCGGCGCCGACAGCGCCTTGCGCACGATCTCGACGCCGGTCTTCTGGTCGTCGTTCTTGGTGCGGATACCCTTGAGCTGCTCGGAAGCACGGAGCAGGGCGACGCCGCCGCCCGGCACGATGCCTTCTTCAACCGCCGCACGGGTCGCATGCATCGCGTCATCCACGCGATCCTTGCGCTCCTTCACCTCGACTTCGGTTGCGCCGCCGACGCGGATCACGGCGACGCCGCCCGCCAGCTTGGCCAGACGCTCCTGCAGCTTCTCACGGTCGTAGTCCGAGGTGGTTTCCTCGATCTGCGCCTTGATCTGGGCAACGCGCGCCTCGATGTCGGCCTTCTTGCCGGCGCCGTTGACGATCGTGGTGTTTTCCTTGTCGATCATCACCTTCTTGGCGCGACCGAGCATCTGCAGGGTGACGTTCTCGAGCTTGATGCCGAGATCTTCCGAGATCGCCTGACCGCCGGTCAGGACCGCGATGTCCTGCAGCATGGCCTTGCGGCGATCGCCGAAGCCCGGAGCCTTGACGGCAGCGACCTTCAGACCACCGCGCAGACGGTTGACGACGAGGGTGGCAAGGGCTTCGCCTTCGACGTCTTCCGCGACGATGACCAGCGGCTTGCCGGTCTGCACCACGGCTTCGAGCAGCGGCAGCAGCTCGTTCAGCGAGGACAGCTTCTTCTCGTTGATCAGGATGTAGGCGTCGTCCATTTCAACGCGCATCTTGTCCGCGTTGGTGACGAAGTAGGGCGAGATGTAGCCGCGGTCGAACTGCATGCCCTCGACGACGTCGAGTTCGGTTTCGAGCGACTTGGCTTCCTCGACCGTGATGACGCCTTCGTTGCCGACCTTCTTCATGGCGTCAGCCAGGAACTTGCCGATCTCCGAGTCGCCGTTCGCCGAGATGGTGCCGACCTGGGCGATCTCGTCGTTCGAGGTGACCTTCTTGGAGTTCTTCTGGAGATCCGCAACGACGGCTTCGACCGCCAGGTCGATACCGCGCTTCAGATCCATCGGGTTCATGCCGGCGGCAACCGACTTGGCGCCTTCACGAACGATCGCAGCCGCCAGAACGGTCGCGGTGGTGGTGCCGTCGCCGGCCGCGTCAGCGGACTTGGAGGCGACTTCGCGCACCATCTGCGCGCCCATGTTCTCGAACTTGTCGTCGAGCTCGATCTCCTTGGCGACGGTGACGCCGTCCTTGGTGATGCGGGGAGCGCCGAACGACTTGTCGAGCACGACGTTACGGCCCTTCGGACCGAGCGTGACCTTGACGGCATTGGCGAGAATGTCGACGCCGCGCAGCATGCGGTCGCGGGCGTCTACGCCGAATTTGACTTCTTTAGCTGACATAGAGGGATCTCCGTTTGAGACTGGGTCCTCATCCTGAGGAGCCCGCCCGTGCGGGCGTCTCGAAGGATGAGATGATTGAGCGTGTGGCCCATCCTTCGAGACGCCGGCTGCGCCGGCTCCTCAGGATGAGGGAACGGGCGGTTGGCTTAGGCAGCCTTCTTCTTGGTGGCGGAGACGTCGAGCACGCCCATGACGTCGGACTCCTTCATGATCAGGAGATCTTCGCCGTCGATCTTGACCTCGGTGCCCGACCACTTGCCGAACAGGACGCGGTCGCCGACCTTGAGGTCGATCGGGATCAGCTTGCCGGCCTCGTCGCGGCCACCCGGGCCGACGGCGACGATTTCGCCCTGCGAGGGCTTTTCCTTGGCACTGTCCGGAATGATGATGCCGCCAGCAGTCTTCTCTTCGGCGTCGATACGCTTGACCACGACGCGGTCGTGAAGCGGACGGAATTTCATGCAGTCCTCCTAAGTTTCTGAAGATGTTATCAGAATTGGAAATTTTGGCAGTCCGCGCCGGCGAGTGCCAGCTCGGCTCGCAGGACATAGGCCAGACTTGTGCGGGGGACAAGGGCTTCTAGCAGAAAAATTGGCACTCAAATATGACGCCTGCCAATTTCATTCAGCATGATTAATCCGGCGGGCCTGGCGGCGGGAGTCTCGTATTAGCAAGTGCGGTAAGCTGCTGCTAACGCGACCTTTTTCAACAGATCGTTAAACATTTAGGCTTGTGATGGGCAGGTCACGTGCGTCACATTTCTCTCATGTGAGCGCATCTCCGCCGGGGTGGCTCGGTGTGCGGGCCACCACGACAAATGCGCTCCGGCAACGGAGGTTTGGCATGGTCTCGCGGGTAGGTGTTGTTTCCGACGACTTCCGGAAGCAAGTGCTGGGTTACGGGCTGACGACGGCGCAAATTCTGTATCGGATGCCGGATCATCCCTCGTTGCTGCAGACCTATGTCTGGCAGAACTACGATCTGTTTCCGCAATTTCCGGCGCTGCAGGACTTCCTGGTTTTCTGGCAGGAGAAACTCGATGGCCCGCTGTTCTCGGTGACGGTGGCGCATTCCAAGCTGATCAAGCCGGCTGAGCTGCGCGCCGTCGATGGCGTGTTCAGGCTGCATTGAGGGGACGTAGCTTCGTAGGATGAGTAGGGGGCACGCTTCGGTTTGCCACCCCAAGAAAAAGTTTTGTGCTACTCTCCTCGCATCAAACAAAATCGGGGAGGCATCGATGGCCAAGAAGAAAGCGACGTCGCGACCGGCGGCCAAAACCGCTGTCAGGAAGAAGTGGACGGGGCACAAGGGCGCCGCCAAGCCCTCCGCGCGCAAGGCGCTCAAATCCAAGGGACGCGTATCGGCCGCGAAGAAGCCGGCGTCCAAGGCGGTAAAGTCCAAAGCGCGGCCGAAGCAGCGCATCGCGGTCAGCCATCACCGCGAAGAGGATTTCAAGGCCGACGGCCTGCGCACCTACGCGAAGTACCGCGACCTCGGCATCGCGGAAGCGACCCACGGCCTGGCGCATGCGCAGGTGATCCGACTGATTGGGCCGTGCAATCCAGCGGAGGTTTCAAAGCTGCATTACCACGACATCGAATTCCAGATGGTCTACGTGCTCAAGGGCTGGGTGAAGACCTATATGGAAGGCGAGGGCGAGACGCTGATGCAAGCAGGCAGCGCCTGGACCCAGCCGCCGCGCGTCAAGCACATGATCCTGGATTATTCCGACGACGTCGAACTGCTGGAGGTGATCCTGCCGGCGGAGTTCAAGACGGTGGAATTGGCGGGGTAGCTCTCTCCACGTCGCGCGCTCGCCGTCATTGCGAGCGAAGCGAAGCAATCCATGCTTCAACCCGGGGATAGATGGATTGCTTCGTCGCTTCGCTTCTCGCAATGACGGGATTAGGTCAAAACCCCCACCACCGCCCCCATCAAGCACGTCGCCAGCGTGCCTGACACGATCGACTTCAATCCCAGCGCGTTGATCTCCTCGCGCCGCTCGGGCGCCATGGTGCCGAGGCCGCCGATCATGATGCCGAGGCTGGCGAAGTTGGCAAAGCCGCACAGCGCGTAGAGCATGATCAGCCGCGAGCGCGGATCGAGCGCGTCCGCGCCGAGTTTCGACAATTCGACATAGGCGATCAACTCGTTGAGCACGGTCTTGGTGCCCATCAGGCTGCCGGCCGTGATCGCCTGCGGCCATGGCAGGCCCAGCAGCCAGCACACCGGCGCCATCAGGTAGCCCAGCAGGTGCTGTAGCGAGATTTTTGCGCCGCCGATCTCGGGCAGCAGCCCGAGGATCGCGTTGGCGAGATAAACCAGCGCCACAAGCACCAGCAGCATGGCGATGATGTTGAGCAACAGCTCGAGGCCTGCGGTGGTGCCCTTGACGATCGCGTCCATGGTACTCGAGGTCTGCGTATCGGGATCGCCAGCGACCCGGGGATCCGCCAGCGCGCCGCCGGTGCGCTTGTCGGAAGTCTCCGGCACCATGATCAGGCTGACGAGGATTGCGGCCGGGGCGCCGAGCACGGACGCAATGACGAAATGCGCGGCGGCATCCGGTATCAGCGGCGCGAGGAACGTCGCGTAGAGCACCAGCACGGTGCCGGCGATGCCGGCCATGCCGCCGGTCATCACCATGAACAACTCGCTGCGGGTGAGTTGCGCGAGATAAGGGCGGATGAACAGCGGCGCCTCGACCATGCCGAGGAAGATGTTGGCCGCTGCGGACAGGCCCACCGCGCCGCCGACGCCGAGCGTGCGCTCCAGCAGCCACGCCATGCCGCGCACGACCGGCGGCAGCACGCGCCAGTAGAACAAGAGCGTCGTGAGCACGCTCATGACCAGGACGATCGGCAGCGCCTGGAACGCCAGGATGAAATCCGCGCCCGGCGTCTTGAGGTCGAAGGGCAGGGCGCCGCCGCCAATGTAGCCGAACACGAACGAGGTGCCGGCGCGGGATGCCGCCGAGATGGTGTTGACAGCGTCGTTGATCGCGCCGAATGCCTTTGCCACGGGTGGCAGCTTGAGCAGCACCAGCGCGGTGACGATGGTGACCGCAAGGCCGACCGCGCCTTGCCGCAACGAAACCGCGCGGCGGTTCTCGCTGAGCGCCCAGGCGATGGCCAGCAGCGCCAGCACGCCGAACGCCGATTGCAGTTGCAGCATGAATCCCCCAAACCCGGCGCGTGATTATGCCAGCGGCGGGCAGAAGTGAAAACCCGGCGCGCGTCCGGGGCACGTGAGCCCGTCACCTGTGGCCATTGACAACGGCTCCGACGTCCGTCACCGCTCGGCCATGTCTGCCACCACGCCCGTGGGCGCCCGCGACCTGCTCAGGCACGGGCCATTTCTCTTCTTCCTGTTGTCCCGCAGCCTGTCGCGCTTCGCCAGCCAGATCGCGG
The DNA here is from genome assembly GCA_023422775.1 of Pseudomonadota bacterium. GTDB lineage: Bacteria > Pseudomonadota > Alphaproteobacteria > Rhizobiales > Xanthobacteraceae > Bradyrhizobium. Next base: position 148,498 of record JAFAGM010000142.1, on the reverse strand, counting down.
CGGTGGCGATCGGCTGGCAGATCTACGATATCACCGGCAGTGCCTTTCAGCTCGGCATGGTCGGGCTGGTGCAGTTCCTGCCCACGGCGCTGCTGGTGTTCGTCGCCGGCCACGCCGCTGACCGGTTCGAGCGCAAGCGCGTGGTGCAGCTCTGCCAGATCGCGGAGGCCGCGACCGCGCTGTTCCTGGCAGTTTCGACTTATGCCGGCTCGCTCACCGAGGTGCAGATCTTCATTGCGACTTTCGTGATCGGCATCGCCGGCGCCTTCGAAAGCCCGGCCACGGCGGCGCTGCTGCCGCTGGTCGCGCCGCGAGGCCTGGTGCAGCGCGCGACCGCGATTTCCTCCGGGGCGGCGCAGGTCGCCACCATCACCGGGCCGGCGCTCGGCGGTTTTGCCTATGTGCTGGCGCCGAGCCTGCCTTACTTCGTCATCGTCGCCTTCTGGCTGGTGGGCGCGGTTCTCACCGGATTCATCCGCGCGGCGAGGCAGGAAGTCGCGAAGGCGGAGACGGCCTCGGACGACGTGTTCGCCGGCGTCCGCTTCATCCGCAGCAACCCGGCGATCCTCGGCACCATCTCGCTCGACCTGTTCGCCGTGCTGCTCGGCGGCGTCACGGCGCTGCTGCCGATCTATGCGCGCGACATTCTCGAAGCCGGCCCGCTCGGACTAGGCATTTTGCGCGCGGCGCCCGCGGTCGGCGCGCTCTTGATGACCATCGTGCTGGCGCGCCACACCATCAACCGCCATGTGGGCTTAAGGATGTTTCAGGCCGTGATCGTGTTCGGCGCGGCGACGGTGGTATTCGCGCTGTCGCAGTGGATATGGCTGTCGGTGCTGGCGCTCGCGGTGCTGGGCGCGGCAGATACCATCAGCGTAGTGATACGGTTCTCGCTGGTGCAGCTTGCCACGCCCGACGAAATGCGCGGCCGGGTTGGCGCGGTCAATTTCCTGTTCATCAATGCCTCGAACCAGCTAGGCCAGTTCGAGAGCGGCGTCACCGCTGCGCTATTGGGCACCGTGCCGGCCGCCTTGCTCGGCGGCGTCGGCACCATCGCGATCGCGCTGCTATGGATGAAGCTGTTCCCGACGCTGCGGAAGGTGGAGCGGCTGGAGTAGGGCGCCGCTCTCTCCACCGTCATTGCGAGGAGCAAAGCGACGAAGCAATCCAGAATTTCGCGGTCGCCGCAGTCTGGATTGCTTCGTTGCACTCGCAATGACAACCGTGGAAGCTCCCTTGACGCCTACTGTGCATGGGGTTGTTTTGCAGTTTTTGATCAAGCGGGGCCGGCCCGCCCGCAAGAACGGGCGAGGCGTCTCGGGACCGGTAGCGGTTTTACCCCCGTCCGACGAACGGCATCTTGGTGGCCATGACCGTCATGAACAGCACGTTGGCGTCCAGCGGCAGGCCGGCCATGTAGGCCACGGCGTCGCCGACCGCCTTCGCGTCCATGCGCGGCTCGTGCTTCATCGTGCCGTCGGGCTGCATCACGCCGGGGCCGGCGACCATGCGGTCCGTCATCGGAGTCGCGGCGTTGCCGATGTCGACCTGGCCGACGGCGATGTCGTACATGCGGCCGTCGAGGTTGGAGGCCTTGGTGAGGCCCGTGATCGCGTGCTTGGTCGAGGTATAGGCCGACGAGAACGGCCGCGGCGCGTGCGCCGAGATCGAGCCGTTGTTGATGATGCGGCCGCCGCGCGGGTTCTGGTCCTTCATGATGCGGAAGGCATGCTGGGTGCACAGGAACGGGCCGGTGAGGTTGGTGTTCACCACCGCCTGCCACTGCTCGAGCGGGAGGTCCTCGAAATTGACCGGCGGCGCGCCCATGCCGGCATTGTTGAACAGGACGTCGAGCCGGCCATAGGTATCCTTCACCTTGGCGAACAGCGCCGCGATCGAGTCCGGCTTGGTCATGTCGGCGGAAACGCACAGGCTCTTGCCGACATTGTCGCCGAGCTTCTTCGTCTCCTCCAGCATCTCCATGCGGCGCCCGGCGAGCACCACGGTGAAGCCGGCATTCATCAGCGCCAGCGCTGCCGCGCGTCCGACGCCGGTGCCGGCACCGGTGACTACCGCGATCTTGTTTGTTGCTTCGGCCATGGTTTCCTCGCCTTCAGTTTTTTGCTTCTGTCTGGGTTTTGTAGGGTGGTCTTGGAATATTCTGGTGCGCCGCGCGCAGCGCCGCCGACCAGCGCGAGCGAAGGTCGTGGAAGTATGGCTCGCCGGCCTCGATGCGGTGGTTGAGGTCGGCCTCGCAGGCATCCGCCCGCACCACCAGCACGTCGATCGGCAGGCCGACGCCGAGGTTAGAGCGCATCGTCGAATCCATCGAGATCAGCCCGGTCTTCAGCGCCTCGTAGAGTTCGACGTCATAGTGCATCGCGCGGTCGAGCACCGGCTTGCCGTATTTATGCTCGCCGATCTGCAAGTAGGGCGTGTCGGTGGTGCATTCGATGAAATTGCCGGCGGTGTAGACCATGAACAGCCGCATCTTGGAGCCCTTGATCTGGCCGCCGAACAGGAACGACACGTCGAAACTGACGTCTTCCGACTTCAGCGCCTCGCCCTCGGTGGCGTGCACGCTGCGGATGGCGCGGCCGATGCGCTGCGCGGCCTGGAACATGGTCGGCGCATTCATCAGGGTTTCGAGTTCGCCGGTGTCGGGGTCTTCCAGCCCTTCGGTGAGGGTGGAGAGCACCGACTGGCTGATCGCCAGATTGCCCGCGCTGGCGATCGCCAGGATGCGCTCGCCGGGCCTGGAGAAGACATGCAGCTTGCGGAACGTCGAGACGTTGTCGAGACCGGCATTGGTTCGGGTGTCCGCGATCATGACGAGACCGTCCCGCACCAGAATTCCGCAGCAATAGGTCATGCCAAGTCCCCGAACGCGCCCGATTTTTCCGGCGCCAAACTAGTAGCCAATTTCAGGGGGGCGTCCAACCCCATTTCCCGGGGCGCGGCATGCAAGCGGCGGCCAGAACCTGCCTTGCGGGCCACATGGCGGCTCTCGCGCCACCGAATTGCCGCCCGTGGATGTGGAGCAGGTCGGGACAATCGTCGAGGACGTGTGGCTGGATAAATAAACCTCAGTCCTCATGGTGAGGAGCGCGTCTTCGCGCGTCTCGAACCATGCGGCCCGGACCGCGCTCGTAGCCCATCCTTCGAGACGCCGCTCTGCGGCTCCTCGGGATGAGGTTGTGCCCGTGGTCGTTACTGCTGGCTCTGCCACTGCCCCGATCGTCCGGCCCGGTCGACCCTGACCGCTACCGTCAGCGTCTCCGTGCCCCCGCCATAGCGGGTGCCGCGCACCGGGGCGGCGCCGAGATAGTCGAGGCCGATGGCGACGCGGGCGTGGGCGTCGGTGGTGCAGATGCCGTTGGCGGCATCGAAGCCGACCCAGCCGAGGTCAGGCACGTGGGCTTCCGCCCAGGCGTGGCCGGCCTGCTGGTTGACGGTGCCGTCGGAGCGCAGGAAATGCCCGGAGACGAAGCGCGCCGGCACGCCGCCGGAACGCGCGCAGGCGATGAAGATATGCGCGTAGTCCTGGCAGACGCCGCGCTTGAGTGCGAAGGCTTCTGCCGCCGAGGTTCCCGAGTTGGTCGGATCTTCGTCGAACGTCATGTGCTCGTTGATCTGCACCATCAGCGCGTGCAGGAAGCCGAGCATGTCGCCGTCAGACTCCGCACGCATCTCGCGCACGAACGTCGCCATCGCCGGGTTGACTTCGGTGAGCGGTGTCGTGCGCAGGAACAGGCCTGGCGGAAAGCGCTCGTCGGTGCCGCGCAGCACGCCGCCGGTATCGTGGGTCTCGATCAGGCCCTCGACGTTGATGGTGAGATCGGCGATCGGCCCGTGCGTCAGCACATGGGTGACGTTGCCGAACGCGTCCTGGTGCATGTCGAGCCGGGAATCGGTGGAAACGTCGATCTGCCATTCGGCGACGTACTGCCCGTCATGGCTGCCGGGCGTCATGCGCAGGATCTGGATCACGCCGGTGGCCGGCGGCTCGTAGCGATAGCTGGTGGAGTGGGCAATTCGCAGGCGCATGGCAAAACCGGGTTCATATCCGTCATGCCCGGGCTTGTCCCGGGCATCCACGTCTTTCTCACTCTCTCAAAGCAGACGTGGATGGCCGGGACAAGCCCGGCCATGACGGTGCTTGGTTGCGTTCATCCAAAACTCTCTAAATCAAATACTGCCTGGTGATGATCTCGCCCAGCCGTGCGTTGTCCGCAATGAAATCCTGGATGAACTCATGGACGCCGTGCTGGAAGATATCGTCCATATGGCTGTGTTCAAGCCGGTTGCGGACGCCGCGGGCGTGGCGCTGGGAGGCACCCTGGCGGCCGTAGGCGACGCCGATCTGGTCGAGGTTGCGCACCAGGTTGCTGTAGCAGCTCGCCAGCGAGCGCGGCAGCGTGTCGTTCAGGATCAGGAGGTCGGCGATCAGCCAGGGTTTCAGCGTCTCGCGATAGACCCAGTGATAGGCGGTCAGCGCCGATACCGATCGCAGGATGGAGGTCCACTGATAGTAGTCCAGCGGGCCGCCGACGTGTTCCTCCTCCGGCAGCAGCACGTGGTACTTCACGTCGAGAATGCGGGCGGTGTTGTCGGCGCGTTCGAGGTGCAGCCCGAGCCGGGAGAACCAGTAGGCGTCGTTGCGCAGCATGGTGCGGTAGGCAGAGCCGTCGAACCGCAATGACGTCTCCTGCACGAAGCGCAGGAACTTCGCCAGTTCCTCGCGGCTGGAGGTGCCCTTGCCCCAGACTTCCTGCAGCTCGATCCAGGCCGAATTGATGGTGTCCCACATCTCGCTCGTCAGCGCGGTTCGCACCGAGCGCGAATTGAGCCGCGCGGCCTCGATGCAGTTCTTGATCGAGGAGGGGTTGGACGGCGAGAACGCCAGATACTCGACCACGTTCTGCTCGTTGGCCTCCTGATAGGCCTCGAAGAAGCTGGCACTGACGCCGGCGGTCAGCAGCGCCGATTCCCACTCGTTGGTCTTGCCGATATAGGCGGCGGGAAGCGCGGTGACGCGCAGCGTGGCATCGATGGTGCGCGCGATATATTCGGCGCGCTCGACGTAGCGGGCCAGCCAGTACAGGTTTTCGGCAGTGCGCGACAGCATACGAAAATTTCGCTCTCTATTCGTCCAGTATCCAGGTGTCCTTGGTGCCGCCGCCCTGGCTCGAATTGACCACCAGAGAGCCTTCCTTCAGCGCCACGCGCGTCAGCCCGCCCGGCACGATGGTGACGTGCTTGCTCCCCGTCAGCACGAACGGCCTCAGATCGACATGGCGCGGCGCGAGGCCGGATGCCGTGCAGGTCGGGCAGGTCGAGAGCGCCAGCGTCGGCTGGGCGATGAAACCCTCGGGCTCGCGCTTGAGCTTGTCGCGGAATGCCTCGATCGTCGCCTTCGTCGCGGCGGGACCGATCAGCATGCCGTAGCCGCCGGAGCCGTGGACTTCCTTGACCACGAGTTCGCTCAGATTATCCAGCACGTAGGACAGATCCTTCGGCTCGCGGCAGCGCCAGGTCTGCACGTTCTTCAGGATCGGCTCTTCGCCGAGATAGAATTTCACGATCTCCGGCATGTAGGAATAGATCGCCTTGTCGTCGGCAATGCCGGTGCCGACCGCATTGGCCAGCGTGATGTTGCCGGCCGCGTAGGCCGACATCAGGCCGGGGACGCCGAGCGCCGAATCCGGACGGAAGGTGAGGGGATCGAGGAAGTCGTCGTCGACGCGGCGGTAGATCACGTCGACGCGCTTGAGGCCCTCGGTGGTGCGCATGAACACTTCGTCATTCTTGACGATGAGGTCGCGGCCCTCGACCAGTTCGATGCCGAGCTTGTCGGCCAGGAACGAGTGCTCGTAATAGGCGGAATTGTAGACGCCAGGCGTCATCAGCGCGACCGTGGGCTCCGCCGAGGCCGATAGCGGTGCCACCGAGCGCAGCGCCGAGAGCAGTTCGTCGGGATAGCGTTCCACGGGGGCGACGCGGTGCCGGGCGAACAGATCCGGAAACAGCCGCATCATGATCTCGCGGTTTTCCAGCATGTAGGAGACGCCGGACGGCGTTCGCGCGTTGTCCTCCAGCACGATGAAATTGTCTGCGTCGACCCGGACGATATCGATCCCCGCAATGTGGACATAGACGTCGTGCGGCACGTCCTGGCCGTTCATTTCCGGGCGGAACACCGGATTCTGGAAGATCAGGTCGTCGGGGATGATGTTGGCGCGCAGTATGTCGCGGCCGTGGTAGATGTCGCGCAGGAACATGTTGAGCGCGCGGACCCGCTGCTTCAGGCCTTTTTCCAGCAGCGTCCATTCCTTGGCCGATATGATCCGGGGGATCACGTCGAAGGGGATCAGCCGTTCCTGGGCTTCGGCGTCGCCATAGACTGCGAAGGTGATGCCGATCCGGCGGAACAGCAGTTCGGCTTCCTGGCGGCGATATTCGAGGGCGTCCGGCGGCGTCTCCTTGAGCCAGCGGGAGAGCTCCTGATAGGCCGGGCGGAGATCCCCGCCGGGGCCGTTCATTTCATCGAACGCAACTGCCATAAATCCTGACTATCTCCAAAGTCACACAGTGCATGACCTGAAGGGATGGTAGCAAGGGCCGGGCCAGCGCGATATGCATTGGCTTGCGGCATTTGGTATGGGTAGTCCGCCGCGCTGCCATAAAAAGAGGCTGCCGGGTGCTTATTTCGGCAGCAAAACCCCGTGACTTCAATGCGTTGCGTAACGCACACTGTAAGCGGGGACAGGGGTGAGGAGAAGTCATGAGCGAGATCGTCACGGCGGGAATTCTGGTCATCGGTGACGAGATCCTGTCCGGCCGGACCAAGGACAAGAACATCGGCTTCATCGCCGAGTACCTGACCAATATCGGGATCGACCTCAAGGAGGTCCGCGTCGTTGCCGACGACGAAGCCGACATCGTCGCGGCGCTGAATTCCCTGAGGAATCGATACACCTATGTCTTTACCACCGGCGGCATCGGCCCGACCCATGACGACATCACCGCCGACAGCGTCGCCAGGGCGTTCGGCGTCGGCATCGACCATCACCCGGAGGTGGTGGCGCGCTTTCGCGAACGCTGGAGCGAGCAGGACCTCAACGAGGCGCGGCTGCGCATGGCCCGCGTCCCCGATGGCGCCGAGTTGATCCAGAGCGCAACCATCCTCGCGCCCGGTTTCAAGCTCGGCAATGTCATCGTGATGGCCGGCATCCCCTCGATCATGCAGGCGATGATGGATATCGTCGCGCCCAAGCTGAAGTCGGGGGTGCGGATGCTGTCGGACTCGGTTCGCGCCAATGCGCGCGAAGGCGATATCGGCGGGCCGCTGCGGGAGATCGCCGACGCCCATCCTGATACGATCATCGGCAGCTATCCGTTCATGGACGACGACAAGAAGCCGAACACCAATCTCGTCGTCCGCTCGCGCGATCCGGAAAAGCTCGCCGCCGCGATGACGGCGGTGAAGGCGATGCTGGCGGGATTGGGCGTCGCCCGATAGCGCGCCGGCTAGACAAGGCGAACACAGGTGGCAGACCATAATTCCGAACCGAGCGCAGAGGCGCGGGCAGGCCGGCCCTTTCCGGTTTCCTGGGATCAGTTTCACCGGGACTGCCGGGCGCTGACCTGGCGGCTCAACGAGGTCGGGCCGTTTCATGCGATCATCGCGATCACCAGGGGTGGGCTGGTGCCGGCGGCGATCGTGGCGCGTGAACTCGGCATTCGGGTCATCGATACGGTCTGCATCGCGAGCTACGACCACACCACCCAGGGTGACCTGCAGGCGCTCAAGGGGGTGTCCGCCGATGTCGCCAGGCTCGGTGGCGGCACCGGCAAGGGACTGCTGATCGTCGACGACCTCGTCGACACCGGCGCCACGGGGCGGATGGTGCGCCAGATGCTTCCCGACGCGCATTTCGCCACCGTCTACGCCAAGCCGCAGGGCAAGCCGCTGGTAGACACCTTCATCACCGAAGTGTCGCAGGATACCTGGATTCATTTTCCGTGGGACACCGCGCTGTCGTTCCAGCCGCCGATAAGGCCGTAACGGGGGCGGGTGAGGCTTTCCGTCATTGCGAGCGCAGCGAAGCATTCCATGCTTCAGCAGGTGGGGAGAGATGGATTGCTTCGCTGCGCTCGCAATGACGGATGTGGCTAACGACTGAGCCAACCCATGCCCCTGCAAAACCGCGTCACGCCCACCGGCGGCATCATCGCCACCCCGCACCGCGGTTTGTTTACCGGCAACCGCGGCATCATCCATGACCCCGCAACGAAAACGTTGCTGAAAAAGCGCTGGTCCTCTCCGGCCTGGATCACCTGCCTCTGCGAGTTCAGAGGCTGGCGGCGGCCGGTGATGGGCAGGCGGAGCTGGACCGAACTGTTCTTTCTCGACGAGGCGACCGCATTCGCGGCCGGCCATCGCCCCTGCTTCTTCTGCCGCCGCGACGATGCCAACCGGTTTCGTGGCTGCTGGGAAGAGGGCAATGGCGTGAGCGACATTCGCGCGCGAGAAATCGACGCCGTGCTGCATCGGGAGCGACTCGAGCGCAGCAGGAAGCGGCTGCATCCGCTGCCGATGCCGGTGGAGCAATTGCCTGATGGGGCGATGGTGCAGGCAGGAGAGCAGAGTTTCTTGATCGTGCAGGGCAGGGCGCTGCGGTGGTCGATGGCGGGCTATCGCAAGGCCGACGGCGCACTTGATGACGCGCAGTTGCTGACGCCGCCGTCAACGCTGCGCGCGCTGAGTGCGGGGTATCGCCCGGTACTGCATCCGAGTGCGATGGGCTAACTAACGTCCTCTCCGTCATTGCGAGGGGCGGAGCGACGAAGCAATCCATCTATCCGCTCTGCCGCGCTATGGATTGCTTCGCTTCGCTCGCAATAACGGCGTTGTCACCCCAGCTTTTCCCTTGCCAGCTTCGCCCCAGCACCGAGCGCCATCAGCTTCGCCTCCGCGATATCCCGCCGCATCGGCGCCATGCCGCAATTCGTGGTCGCGACGATGTTGCTGACAGGCACGAATTTCGACACCGCCTCGATCACCTTGACCACATCCTCCGCGGTCTCGACGGTATCGCTGGCAACGTCGATGACGCCGGCCTGAATCACCTTGCCCTTCAGCAACGCGAGCAGGTCGAGCGGCACCTTTGAGTTACGGCATTCGATCGCGACCTGCTGGATCGAGCTTTCCGCGATCGCCGGGAAAATCTCCTCGTATTGCCGCCACTCGCTGCCCAGCGTTCCCTTCCAGTCGACATTGGCCTTGATGCCGTAGCCATAGCAGATGTGCACGGCGGTCTTGCATTTCAGCCCCTGCGCGGCGCGCTCCAGGGCCTTGACGCCCCAGACCGGCACTTCGTCCATGAACACGTTGAAGGCAGGCTCGTCGAACTGGATCATGTTGATGCCGTCGGCCTCGAGTGCCCTGGCCTCCTCGTTCAGGAGTTCGGCGAAGGCGAACGCCATCTTGACGCGGTCGCCATAATGGCTGTCGGCGAGGGTATCGATGATGGTCATCGGGCCGGGCAGGGTGAATTTCAGCTTGCGTGTGGTGTGGGCGCGCGCCACGCGGGCCTCGTCGGCATGGACGCGGCCTTTCAGCTTCAGCGGCGCCACCACCTGCGGCACCATCGCCTTGTAGCGGTCCTTGCGGATGCCCATCTCGACCTTGTGGGCGAAGTCGATGCCGTCCACTTTCTCCAGAAAACCGTGGACAAAATGTTGCCGCGCCTGCTCGCCCTCGGTGAGGATGTCGATGCCGGCATCCTCCTGCACCTTCACCGCCAGCATGGTGGCGTCGCGCTTGGCGCGGACGAGCTCGTCGCCTTTCGATTTCCACGGCGCCCACAGCATGTTCGGTTCGGCCAGCCATTCCGGCTTGGGCAGCGAGCCTGCGATCGTGGTTGGAAACAGCATGGGAGCCTCCCGGTTGGACGTGATTGAGCGCCTCTCTGCCATGTCTTATGCTGCAGGTACAGAACAACAAACGTCTCCATCCGTGCCAACGGCGACAGCCAGGGAAAGTCATGATCGACCTGCACTACGCTCCGACGCCCAATGGCTGGAAAATCTCGATCATGCTGGAGGAACTCGGGCTGCCCTACCGGGTCGTTCCCGTCAACATTCGCGCCGGCGAGCAGTTCAGGCCGGAATTCCTGGCGATCAGCCCCAACAACCGGATTCCGGTGATCGTGGACCATGAGCCCGCCGACGGCGACGGACCGTTTTCGGTGTTCGAGACCGGGGCGATCCTGATCTATCTGGCCGACAAGACCGGGCGCTTCCTGCCGAAGGAGATGCGGACGCGGTCCCGCGTCATGCAATGGCTGATGTGGCAGATGAGCGGGCTCGGACCCATGCTCGGCCAGCACGGCCATTTCGCGCTCTATGCGGCCGAGAAGATCCCGTACGCGATCGAGCGCTACCGCGACGAGACAGCGCGGCTCTACCGGGTGCTCGATACCCAGCTGGGCAAGACCGGCGCCTATGTCGCCGGCGACTACTCGATTGCCGACATCGCCTGCTTTCCCTGGACCATGACCCACAAGGCGCAAGGGTTTACACTCGACGACTATCCGAACATCAAGCGCTGGTACGCCGAGGTGCGCGCGCGGCCGCAGGTGCAGGCGGGCCTTGCGATCGGCAAGTTCGTGAAAGAGCCGTTCGACGAGGAGGCGCGCAGGAATATGTTCGGGGCGCGCGCGAAGGAGATGGCGGGGAGGAAGTAAGCCTAACCTCCTCGTCATTGCGAGCGAAGCGAAGCAATCCATACCTTTCGTGCGGCAAGATGGATTGCTTCGCTTCGCTCGCAATGACGGTAGAAGCAACATCAACCGCAATTAAAAGAGGACAACGCCATGCTCGAATTCTTCTTCGATTGTTCCAGTCCCTGGACCTATCTCGCCTTCCACAATATCCGGCCGCTCGCAAAAGAACTCGGCGTCGAGATCACCTGGCGGCCGATCCTGGTCGGCGGCATCTTCAATACCGTGAACCCCAGCGTCTATGCCTCGCGCGAGACGCCGGTGCCGCTGAAGGCGCGCTACATGAAAAAGGACCTCGCCGACTGGGCGCGGTCTGCGGGCCTCACCATCAAGATGCCGCCCACGGTCTTTCCGGTGAACAGCGTCAAGGCGATGCGCGGCTGCATCTGGCTGGGGCAGGAATCCGGCGCACGCATGGTGCCGTTCGCCACCGCCGTGTTCGAGGCCTATTGGGGCGCCGACAAGGATATCTCGCAGGACTCGGTGCTGACCGAGGTCTGCAAGAAGGCCGGCGTCGATCACGTCAGGTTCTTCGAGGCGATCGGCCAGCAGGCGATCAAGGACCAGCTCAAAGCCAACACCGACGAGGTGATGGCGCGTGGCGGCTTCGGGTCGCCGACGATCTTCGTCGACAAGACCGACATGTATTTCGGCAACGACCGCATGCCGCTGATCCGCGAGGCGCTGGAGCGCGTGAAGGCGCGGGCCGCCTGATGCCGCGCGCCGTCGTCTGCCGCGAGCTCGGCCCGCCCGAAAGCCTGCACCTCGAAACCTTTGCTGCTGCGCCGCTGGCGCCGGGGCAGGTGCGTGTCGCCATCCGCGCCGCCGGGTTGAACTTTCCGGACGTTTTGATGGCGGGGGGCCAGTACCAGCTCAAGCCGCCGCTGCCGTTCACGCCGGGCATGGAAGCGGCCGGCGATGTCGTCGAGGTCAACGCTGCCGCGGGTGTGGCGGTCGGCGACAAGGTGATCGTCAAGATGCGGCACGGCGCCTATTGCGATGAGGCGGTCGCCACGCCGTCGCAACTGGTGAAATTGCCGTCGACATTCGACTACGCCGAGGGCGCGACATTCCTCGCCGGCCACGGCACCGCGTACCACGCGCTGATCGATCGCGGCCAACTGCAGCCGGGCGAGGTGCTGCTGGTGCATGGCGCTGCCGGCGGCGTCGGATTGGCTGCCGTGGAGATCGGCAAGATGCTGGGCGCGACAGTGATCGCTACCGCCTCAAGCGACGAGAAGCTGGCGATTGCGCAGGCGAGGGGCGCCGATCATCTGATCCGCTATGACCGCGAACCGTTCCGCGACGCCGTCAAGCGCATCACCGACGGGCGGGGTGCGGACGTGGTGTTCGATCCCGTCGGCGGCGAAGTGTTCGAGAACTCGATGCGCTGCATCAACTGGGGCGCGCGGCTGTTGATCATCGGCTTCACCGGCGGCATCGGTCTCGCCAGGACCAATCTGTTGATGATCAAGGGCGCCAGCGTGCTCGGCGTGCGCGCCGGCGAAGCGGTGCGGAAGAATCCGGCGCTCGGCGAAGTCAGGATCAAGGCGCTGACGGAGTGGGCGGAGGCGGGGAAGGTCCGTCCAAACATATCGCACCGTCTGCCGCTGGAAGATTACGCCAGGGCGATGCGGCTATTGATCGAGCGCAAGGCGATCGGGCGCGTGGCGCTGACGATGGGATGACTTCTCTTGTCATGCCCGCGAACGCAGGGCATCCAGTACGCTGCGGCGTTTCGGCTCAAGCACCGACGTCTCTGGAATACTGGGTCACCCGCCTTCGCGGGTGATGACGGCCTCACCCTACGGTTTCACGAACGCCCCATCCTGCAGGAACGCGATCGTCTGCGCGACGGCGACGCTGTTTCGCACCAGCCACGGGTGCGATGTGTCGACCACGATGTGGTCCGCCATGCCGTCGATCGAGGTGTTCTTCACCGATACGCGGCCGTCATGCGGTTTCGGCAGCATCTTGCCGACCAAAGGATCGATTGAGCGGTTTCCCGCGACGATGCCGACCGGATAATCCAGCGGTGGAAACAGCGCGTTGATCGCTTCGTCCCGTTTTGTGCCGAGCTGCTGTCCGGCGGGGCCGAAGAAGGCGCGGTAGGCGCCGAAATTCTTCAGCCGGTCGGCGATTTCGCTGCCGCTGTTCGGCGTGCCGAGCATCACCACGCGGCCGAGGTGTTCTGGCCGGTGCCTTGCAATGTAGACGCGGGCCAGGAGCCCGCCCATGGAATGGCAGACGAAATGAATGGAGCCGTCGATGCGATCGGCAAAGCGCTGGATGGCGGGATGAATGTCCTCTGCCAGCCCCTCCAGCGCCTTGCGGCGGCTTTCATAGTCCAGGTTGAGGGTGGCGAATCCGGTACGTTCCAGCGCCACCTGCATCTTTCGAAACGACAGCGCCGTTCTGCTGATGCCATGCAGCAGGACGACGCCGTCTTGCGTCGCATGGGCCGGTGCGGGCCGCGCGCTCACTTATACTCGCGCTCCTGCCACCACGGGAAATAGTCCGGCATGTCGCTCGAAACCTTGTCCTTGAATTGCGCCGGGCGCTTTTCCAGGAACGAGACCACGCCTTCCTTGACGTCGTCGGAGCGGCCGCGGGCATAGATGCCGCGGCTGTCGACCTTGTGGGCTTCCATCGGATCGTCGGCGCCCGTCATGCGCCACATCATCTGCCGGATCAGCGCCACCGAAACCGGCGCTGTCTTGGCGGCGAATTCCTTGGCGAGTGCGCGCGCCGTCGGCAGCAGTTCGTCGGGCGGCACCACCTTGCTGACGAGGCGGCCCGCAAGCGCCTCCTGCGCAGGGAAGACGCGTCCTGAATAGCACCATTCCAGCGCCTGCGAGATGCCGACGATGCGCGGCAGGAACCAGCTCGAGGCGGCTTCCGGCACGATGCCGCGCTGGGAGAACACGAATCCGAAGCGCGCCGCTTCCGAGGCGATGCGGATATCCATCGCAAGCTGCATGGTGACGCCGATGCCGACGGCCGGCCCGTTCACCGCCGCGATGACGGGCTTCAGGCATTTGAAGATGCGCAGCGTCACCTGGCCGCCGCCGTCTCGCACCTGGGGATCGCTGTAATCGACCTTGCCATTGGCCAACCGCTTCACCGGGCCGCGGCGGGCGTCGCGGTCGAATGTGTTGGCGCCGGAGGAAAGATCGGCGCCGGCGCAGAAGCCGCGGCCTGCGCCGGTGACGACGATGGCGCGGACGTTGTCGTCCTTGTCGGCGGCATCGAACGCGTCGATCATTTCCTGCTGCATCGTACCGTTGAAGGCGTTGAGCTTGTCGGGCCGGTTCAGGGTGATGGTGAGGATCTGATCCTCGACCTCGTACTTGATGGTCTCATACGCCATGGGTGCGTTCCCTTCCTTTGTGTTCTTTTTTGACTGCTGATCCATCGTCATGCCCGGCCTTGTGCCGGGCATCGACTTCTTTCTGTCCGCAGACAGAGTAAAGACGTGGATGGCCGGGACAAGCCCGGCCATGACGGAGGTATGGAGATCTATTTTCCCGGCGGCAGCGGCCACGGCCGTTGCGGACCGCGCAGGCCCTCGAAGGCCTTGGCCATGCCGAGCACGCCGAGGTCGTCGAAGCGGCGGCCGATGATCTGCACGCCGATCGGGAAACCCGCTTCGTCATAGCCGCCATTGATGGAGACGGCCGGATTCTCCGCCATATTCCACGGCACGGTATAGCAGATGTGCTCGAACGGCTTGCCGGGATCGTTGAGCGGCGAGGCGAACTCCGCGGGGAAATTCACCACTGGCGATACCGGCGAAATCACGTAATCGAGTTCGTGGAACAGCTTTGCCGCGGCGGCGCGGATCGCCATGGTGGCGTTGAAGCCCCTGACGACGTCGACACCCGAGAGCTTCGCGCCGGCTTCCGCCCAGTTGAGGATGTACGGCAGTGCCTTGCCGCGCTCCGCTGACGACAGCTTCGAGAGATCGTCCCACGCTCGCGCACGCCAGAAATTGTCGAGGCCGTCGAGCATCTCGCGGGTCAGGATGCCATCGACTTCGGTGACGACGGCGCCGGCGGATTCGAACGCCTTGGCCGCCTTGACGACGACCGCGCGTACCGCCTTCTCCAGCGGCTGGCCGGTGCCGGCATCGAGCATCAGGCCGATGCGCAGCTTGCGTGGCGCCTTTTCGTGCGCTTTCCAGTTGATGTTGTCGGCCGGCAGGCTCATGCCGTCGCGGCGGTCCGGCTTCGACAACACGCACATCATCAGCGCGGCATCGTCGACGATGCGGGTCATCGGCCCGGCCACGCGGCCGACATAGGGCGGATCGATCGGAACGCGCCCGAGGCTCGGCTTCAGCGCGACGAGTCCGCACCATGCGGCCGGCAGCCGTACCGAACCGCCGATGTCAGTCCCGAGATGCAGCGGCCCGTAGCCTGCCGCGGCCGCAGCACCGGCGCCGGAAGACGACCCGCCCGGGTTCTTCGCGAGGTCCCACGGGTTGCGGGTGAGGGGGTGGAAACTGGAAAGGCCGGACGACAGCATGCCGTAGTCCGGCATCGTGGTCTTGGAAAAGATGATCGCGCCGGCTTCGCGCAACCGTGCGGCGGGCGGCGCATCCTTCTCTGCGGGGACCTGCTTGACGCTGGCCGAGCCGAGCGGACTAGGCTGACCCCTGGTGGCGATATTGTCCTTGATCGTGACCGGTACGCCGTCGAGCGTGCCGACTGGCTCGCCCTTCTGCCAGCGGTCGGTCGACGCCCGCGCGGCGGCGCTTGCGCCGTCGGGATCGAACAGATACAGCGCCTTGATGTGCGGCTCCCATGCCGCGACGTGCTCGAGCACTTCCTCCATCACTTCCGATGGCGAGAATTGCTTGGCGCGATAACCCGCGATCAGATCGACCGCGGAGAGGTCGTGCAGCGAGGTGACTTCTTCTTCGGGGACCTGCTTATGCATGCGAACCTACCGGGAGACGGGTTTCAATGATGCGGGCGAACATGCTGGCGCCGATCGGCAGGATCTTGTCGTCGAGCACGTAGCCTGGATTGTGCACCGGCACCGAACCGTCATGGCCGATCCAGAAATAGGCGCCGGGCACCGCCTGCATCATGTCGGCGAAATCCTCGCTGCCCATCTTCGGTGTGGTACGCGTGAACACCTTGGCCGGATCGACCACGGTCCTGGCCACTTCCTCGACTACCTTTGACTGCTCTTCCTTGTTGACCAGCACGCTGAAAATATCGCGGATATCGACCGATATTTCGCACTGGAAGGTCGCGGCAATGCCGGCGGAGATCGCGCGCATGCGCTCGCGGATCAGCGCGCGGACGCCGTCGTCGAACGCGCGCACCGTGCCGCAGAGTTTTGCGTCGCCGGGGATCACGTTGTAGGCGGAGCCGGCATGGATCTGGGTGATCGACAGCACCGCCGCCTTCAACGGATCGACGTTGCGGCTGACGATGGTCTGCAGCGCCTGGGCCAGCGTGGTTGCGATCACGACCGCATCCTTTGACCGTTCCGGCATCGCGCCGTGCGCGCCGTAGCCGTTGATGGTGATGTCGAAGAAGTCGGCGCCGGCCATCGCGGGGCCGGGCAGGATCGCGATCTCGCCGTGGTTCATGTCGGGCGCATTGTGCAGCCCGTAGACCTCGTCGCAGGGGAATTTCTCGAACAGGCCGTCCTTGATCATGGCGCGCGCGCCGCCGAGACCTTCTTCGGCAGGCTGGAAGATGAAATGGACGGTGCCGTCGAAATTTTTGGTTTCGGCCAGGTAGCGCGCGGTGCCGAGCAGCATGGTGGTGTGGCCGTCATGGCCGCAGCCGTGGAAGCGGCCGGGAATCGTCGAACGCCATTTCAGATTGGTGTTCTCCTCCATCGGCAGCGCGTCCATGTCGGCGCGCAGCCCGATGCGCTTGCCGCCGTTGCCCTTGCCCTTGAGCACGCCGATCACGCCGGTGCCGCCGAGGCCGCGATGCACCTCGATGCCCCATCCCTTCAGCTTGTCTGCGACGATGCCCGACGTGCGCACTTCCTCGAAGCCGATCTCGGGATGGGCGTGCAGATCGCGCCTGATGGCGGTGAGCTCTTCGGCATAGCCGTCGATGCATTCGATGTTGGGCATGTCTGTTATCCCGTTACTGAAGGCGTGGAGCGTGACTTGAAGGCAGGGCCGTTGGGCTTGATGCGGATGCCCGGACGCAGCCGCTTCCAGGGCAATGCCGCGGTGTCCGCCGGCATCGCGCCGGGCGCGGCGCAGATCAGGAGTTGTTCGGCGATCGGTTCGAAATCGGCGCGGAAGTGCACCGAGCTTTTGTTGACCAGGATCGCCTGTTCGGTCGGCTCGATGCCGACATAGCGGTACATCGACTGATCCGCGAGCTGAGCCTTGTGCGAACTCACGACCACCCTGACGTCGCCGATGCGCAGGCAGGCCGAGGGGCCCATGTCCATGTCGCGGCCGCCGTAATAGGGACCGGGAGCAACGAACTTGCCGTCCGACAATTTCTCGACGACGAAGGTTTCCTGATACGGCGCATCGCCGGGAATGCCGGACTTGCCGCCGAGCGTCAGCGTCACCGTGGCGCCGACGCCGGCCTGGTGCGCGGCCGCGGCCGATTGCGGATCGTAGATCACGCCGGTAGCGGCCCGGGTCGCGTTGTTGCGGACGAGGGCGCGCAGCATGCCCGTCGTGTCGGAATCGCCGCCGGCGCCGGGATTATCCTGGGTGTCGGCGATGATGATCGGCTTTCGCGCGGTCTTCGCCAGTTCCATCGCGTGGCGGATGCCTTCGTCGGGCGAAAATATCCGGCCGTCGAAATCGTCCTCGTGGCCTTCGATCAGGGTCACCAGCCTGTCGGCGGCAGCGTCCGCGTCCGCCTGTGTCCTGCCATAGGCGAAGACGCTCGGTCCGCAATGCGCGAAATCGGCCGCCGGAAAACCCGGCGCGAACGACAGCGTCGGTACCGTCTCGCTCTCCAGCGCCGCAAGCTCTTGATAGATGCCCTTCGTCGGCTGGTCGCTGGTGCACTGCCAGCTGATCGGAATCAGGAACGGCAATTGCCGGAACGCCTTCGCGAATTTCGCTTTCGTCTTCAGCATCAGCGCGAGATGTCTCGCCGAGGCGCGGCCGGTGTCAGCCATGTCGACGTGAGGGTAGGTGCGGTAGGCAATCAATGCGTCCGCATGCGCCACCATCTCGGGCGTCACGTTGGCGTGCAGGTCGAGGCTGACGACCAGCGGCAGATCCGGGCCCACCACCTTGCGCACCCGCGCCAGAATTTCGCCTTCGCCGTCGTCGTAATGTTCCGTCACCATCGCGCCGTGCAGGTCGAGATAGACTGCATCGAGCGGGCCGGCGGCCGCAATGCCGTCGATCATCTCGGTGACGATGCGTTCGAACGCGTCCCTGGTCACATGTGCCGACGGGCTGGCGCCGCAGGAAATCGTCGGCACCAGGTCCCAGCCGCTGGCCTCGGCCTGTTCGACGAAGCCCGCCAGCCCGACATTGATCTTGCGCATGACCTTGAGAACGTCGGCTCCGTGCGCCATCGACGGCCAGCCGCCGCCGTGCACGAAATCGGCGTAGGTCGCTTTGGTCGGCGCAAAAGTATTGGTCTCGTGCAGGAAACCGCCGACGGCGATACGGGTCATTATGTCTCAGCCAGTGTTTTCGTTGGAAGGGGACGTTAAGCGGGTCATTGCGGCAAGCGCAAGCTGGGAAGCAATTCCGTTTTGCATGCCGCCCCACCGTCATTGCGAGCGAAGCGAAGCAATCCATCTTTTCCCATGCTGCTGCATGGATCGCTTCGCTTGCTCGCAATGACGGAAGAAACGTCTACTCCGCCGCCACTTCAACCGGGCGGAAGTTGGCGAAATCCCAGCCGCGTCCGGGAGCCGCGTCGAGCAGCGCGCGGGTATAGGCCTGCTGCGGATGGGTCAGCACCTGCGCGGCCGGTCCTTGTTCCACAATCCGGCCATGTTGCATCACCGCGACGTCGTCGCAGATTTGCGCCGCGACGCGGAGGTCGTGGGTGATGAACAGCAATGCGATGCCGAGCCGCTGCTGGATTTCGTCGAGCAATTCCAGCACCTGCGCCTGCACCGAAACGTCGAGCGCCGAAACCGCCTCGTCCGCGACCAGAACGTCGGGATCGAGCGCCAGCGCGCGCGCGATCGCGATGCGCTGGCGCTGGCCGCCGGAGAATTGATGCGGGTAACGCGAGATCGCATCGGGCGGCAGATCGACCAGTTCGAGCAGGTCGCGCGCCCTGGCCAGCGCCTCGGTGCGCGGCGTGCCGTAATTGATCGGCCCCTCCGCGATGGACTCGCCGACCGTGATGCGCGGGTTGAGCGAGCGGTAGGGATCCTGGAAGATGATCTGGATTTTCTTGCGGTGCGGCTGCAGCAGCCGGCGCGACAGTTCGGAGATTTCGCGGCCGGCAAGGCGGACGCCGCCGGAGGTCGGATCGATCAGGCGGACAATGCAGCGCGCCACCGTCGACTTGCCGGAGCCGCTCTCGCCGACGATGCCGAGCGTGCGGCCCTTGCGAAGAGTGAGTGTGACGTCCCTGGCGGCGGCGACTTCGCGCGCTTTGCCCAGGAAGGAGCGCTCGCGATAGACCTTGCCGAGATCGCTGGTTTCGAGAACGATGGGTTCGCTGGTCTCCGCGCGCGGCGCCCGCGGCACCAGGCTCGGCACAGAAGAGAGCAGGTTGCGGGTATACTCCATCGACGGCGTGCGCAGGATGCTGTCGAGCGTGCCGCTCTCGACCAGCCGGCCGTAGCGCATGACGGCGACGCGGTCAGCGATCTCTGCGACCACACCCATGTCGTGGGTAATGAACAGCACGGCGGTGCCGTGATCGCGCTGCAGGTCGCGGATCAGGGTCAGGATCTGTTTCTGCGTGGTGACGTCGAGCGCCGTGGTCGGCTCGTCCGCGATCAGCAGCTTGGGTTCGAGCACCAGCGCCATCGCGATCATGATGCGCTGGCGCTGCCCGCCCGACAGCCGGTGCGGGTAGGAGGCGAAAATGCGCTCCACGTCGGGCAGCCGGACATGCTCCATCATCGCCAGGATCTTCTGGCGCCGGGCGCGCGCATCGAGATTGGTATGGACGCGCAAGACCTCGTCGATCTGGCGACCGACCGGCACCACCGGGTTGAGGGCGGTCATCGGCTCCTGAAAGATCATCGCCATCCGGGTGGCGCGGAGTTCGCGCAAACGGCGGTCGGAGGCAGTGAGCAATTCCTCGCCGACCAGCTTGATGCTGCCGCCGGTCGGGGTCAGCGCTCCCTTTTGCAACAGCCCCATCACGGTCAGCGAGGTCACGGACTTGCCGGAGCCGCTTTCGCCGACCACGCACAGCGTCTCGCCTTCGCGCACCTGCAAGGAGACGCCGTCGATAATGCGCTGGCCGTCGGGCTTCTTGCCGAGGCTGACGATGAGGTCGTTGATGTCGAGAACGAGGTCGGTCATTTAGGTCTCTCGGCGTCATTGCGAGGAGCGTAGCGACGAAGCAATCCATTCTTTCCTTCCGCGGCGCGATGGATTGCTTCGCTTCGCTCGCAATGGCGGGGAGAGGTCGCGTTCATTTCCCGGCCTCCCGCTGTTTCATGCGCGGATCGAGCGCATCGCGTGCGGCGTCGCCGATCAAATTGACGCTGAGGATCGCGATCGACAGCAGCAGGCCCGGCCAGAAGATCAGCGATGGCTTGACCTGGAAGTAGGCGCGGCCCTCGGCCATGATGTTGCCCCAGGTCGGCGTTTCCGGGCTGATGCCGGCGCCGAGGAACGACAGGATCGCCTCCGTGAGGACCGCGGAAGCGCAGACGTAGGTGCCTTGCACGATCAGCGGCGCCACCGTGTTCGGCATCAGATGCCGCCACATGACCTTGGGCAGGCTGGTGCCGACCGAGATCGCGGCCTCGACATAGGGCTCCTCGCGCGCCGACAGCACCACCGAGCGCACCAGCCGTGCCACCCGAGGGATTTCGGGAATGGTGATCGCGATCAGCACCGTCATCAGGCTGGCGCCGGACAGAGACACCACGGCGATGGCGAGCAGGATGCTCGGGATCGCCATCAATCCGTCCATCACCCGCATCATGACGGCATCGACCCATTTGAAGAAGCCGGAGACGAGCCCGATCAGAAGTCCGATGCCGATCGAGAAGACGGCCGCTCCAAGTCCGATCAGGAGAGAAATCCGCGCGCCATAGATGATGCGCGACAGTACGTCGCGGCCGTAGGCGTCGGTGCCGAGCAGGAATTGTGCGCTGGCAGGCTTCAGCCGCTGTGCCGGCGCCAGCAACTGCGGATCGTGCGGCGCAAGCCACGGCGCCAGGATCGCCATCAGGATGATGAGCCCAAGGCAGACCGTTGCGATCGCGATGATCGGGGTCGCGGTCAGGAAGCCAAGCCGCGGCCGGAACGGCGTGGTGACCGGGATTGACGGTTCGGGAAGGGTTTCGATCGCCATCGTGCCGAACCTCAGTAACGAATTCTGGGATCAAGAAGGGTGTAGGCGACGTCGATCAGGAGATTGACGGTGACGTAGATGCCTGACGTCAGAAGGATCATCGCCTGGATCACCGGGTAGTCGCGCGCCAGCACCGCATCGACGGTGAGGCGGCCGATGCCGGGCAGGTTGAACACGCTCTCGGTGACGACGACGCCGGAAATCAGCAGCGCAAAACCTGTTCCGATCACGGTGATCACGGGCACGGCAGCATTGCGCAGCGCGTGGCGCAGCAGCACGCCCGTCTCGCTGATACCCTTGGCGCGCGCGGTGCGGACGTAATCCTCGCCCAGCACGTCCAGCATTGCCGCCCGCGTCATGCGCGCGATCAGGGCGACATAGATAAAGGACAGCGTGCAGGTCGGCAGGATGATGCGTTCGAAGAACGGACCGAAGCCTGCGGTGATGCTGCGGAATCCCTGCACCGGCACCCAGCGCAGGTCGATCGCGAAGATCTGGATCAGGACGTAGCCGATCACGAATACCGGAACGGAGAAGCCGACCACCGACAGGCCCATCACGAAGCGGTCGATCCAGGTGCCATGCTTCCATGCCGCGATCACGCCGAGCGGTACCGCAACGACAATGGCGAGGATGATGGTGGACAGCGCAATCGAGATCGACGGCTCGACGCGCGAACTGATCATCTTCAGCACCGGCACGTTCGAAATCAGGGAGACGCCGAGATCGCCCTGCAGCAGCTTGCCGATCCAGGTGAAGAACTGGGTGTACAGCGGTTCATTGAGGCCGAGCGAGGTGCGGATACGCTCGAGCTGTTCTGGCGTCGCATTGTCGCCGGCGAGGATGGCGGCGGGGTCGCCGGGCGTCAGCCGCAGCAGCAGAAACACAAACAGCGCGACCACGCCCATGACGGGGATGGCGGCGAGAATGCGGCGAAGCAGATATCCGAGCATCTTGATCCGTTAGTTGTAGCCAGGTGGTTTGATCGTCAAAAGCGTAGCGCCAAGGTAGCGCCAAGTCCGAAGCGTAGCATTTCAGCAAGTCCCGTGCCATCGCACCTGCGTTTTTTGCGATGCAGCTAGGCGGCTCGGAAAACCCTCCGTCATTGCGAGCCAACGGGTCGCGCGCTTGCGCGCGCGATGACAGGCTCCGCGAAGCAATCCATTCTTTCTTTATGCGGCACGATGGATTGCTTCGTCGCAAGTGCTCTTCGCAATGACGCCGATGGAGTTGCAACCTTCACGCCAGCGTCGCCAATAGTCCCGCCATCAGCCGGCCGCGATCGGCCAGGCTGTCGACCTCGATATGTTCGTTGAGCGTATGGGCGTCGGCGCCGCGGACGCCGAGGCCGTCGAGCGTCGGTATGCCCATCGCCCCAGTGAAATTGCCGTCGGAGCCGCCGCCCGCGCTGCCGTGCGGCAGTTCGAGGCCCATTTCTTTGGCAAGGCCGCGCGCCTTTTCATACAGCGCCATGGTGCCGGCGTCCGGCTCCCACACCGGGCGGGTCACGCCGCGGGTGACCGTGAACGTCACGTCGTTGGACGCGCCTGATAGCGCCAGCATGCGCTCGACGCCGCGGTCGAGATCGGCCTGCCGCTTCGCCATGCTGAGCGCTTCGCCGGTGCAGGTCGTGGCAACGCAATTGACCCATTGGCCGCCGTGCACGATGCCGACCGAGAAGGTGCAGTCTTCCGTCGTCATGCCGTCGATGGCGAGAATCTGGCGCGCCATCTCGCGGATCGCGGAGCGGCCCGAGGACAGCGTGGCGCCGGCATGGCTCGGTTTGCCGACGGCTTCGAGATTGAAGCGCGCAATCGCGTAGCGTCCGGTGACGACGCCGTTGTTGGGGCGTCCGGGTTCCGGCACCAGCACGTATTTGTTGCGCGCGGCTTCGGCCTCGATGATGTCGCGGGTCGACGGCGTGCCGACTTCCTCGTCCGGCGTGAACAGCACCGTGATCGGCAGCGGCGTCGTGAACGAAGCGCGGGCCAGTTGCCGGATCGCTTCCAGCGAAAGATAGTTGCCGCCCTTCATGTCGAAGATGCCGGGACCGAAGCACTTGTTGCCGTCGCGGCGCCACTTCAGTTTCTCGATCGTGCCTACGGGATGGACGGTATCCAGGTGACCGGCGATCAGGATGCCGGGCTCGCCCTGTTTGGGATGCGGGAAGCGGGCGCGGACGCAGCCGGCAAAACCCTGGCGGCCGGCGATGCGCTCGATCGTCGCACCCATGATCGCCATGTCGCGGGCGGCGAGGTCGAGCATGCGTTCGACCGCGCTTCTGTCCCAGGTCGGGCTTTCGCATTCCACCCAGCCACGCAGCCCCTGCAGCATGGCCTCGGAATCAAAGGGAAGATTGGCAGGGTTCATGAACTTCTCTCAGGTTTTTCGTTGGGTTTCTGATCCGGGTTTCCGAGCGGGCGACGCCGGTCCGGCGGTTTGCCGCATACGAGAATGATCTGGTGCGGATTTGTAAAGCGAAAGATGAGCGCGGACCGTGCTGCTTTCGGGGAAGTTGTCAGGCAAAACCGGATTGACGCGCCGCGCACTTGGTGCAAGTCTCAAATATCCAAGATTTACAGCGTGTTAGTTCGCCTAAATAACGAACCGCATGCATAATGAATCATCGGGGTTTGACCAGTTTCACGTCAGGAGAGATTGAATGTTCCACATCATGCGTTGGAAACGTCCCACGATAGCGTCCGCTCTGTCGGTGCTTGCGCTGTCGGTGGCGCTGACGTCGCTGGCTGCGGTGTCGCAGGCCGTGGCCGCCGGCAAGAAGACCATCACTGCGGTGATGCACTCCGACCTGCGCGTCATCGATCCGCTGTTCACCACGGCCTACATCACGCGCGATCATGGCTACATGGTCTACGACACGCTGCTGGCTACGGATTCCAATTTCAAGGTTCAGCCGCAGATGGCGGACGTGAAGGTCAGCGACGACAAGCTGACCTACACCTTCACCTTGCGCGACGGCCTGAAATGGCATGACGGCGCGCCGGTGACGGCGGAAGACTGCGTCGCCTCGCTGAAGCGCTGGGGCCGCGCCGACAACATGGGCCAGAAGCTGATGGATTTTACCGCCAGCATCGAGCCGATCGACGCCAAGAGCTTTGCGCTGAAGCTGAAGGAGCCCTACGGCCTGGTGCTGGAATCGATCGGCAAGCCGTCGTCCTACACGCCTTTCATGATGCCCAAGCGCCTGGCGGAAACGCCGGCCGGCCAGCAGATCAAGGAGCAGATCGGATCCGGTCCGTTCAAGTTCGTGCAGGCCGAGTTCCAGCCGGGCGTGAAGGCCGTCTATGAGAAGAATGCCGATTATGTGCCGCGCAAGGAGCCGCCGAGCTGGACCGCCGGCGGCAAGGTGGTGAAGGTCGATCGGGTCGAATGGATCACGATGCCGGATGCACAGACCGCGGTGAACGCGCTGCAGTCGGGCGACTTCGACTTCATGGAAAATCCGTCGTTCGATCTGTTGCCGGTGGTGAAAGCCAACAAGGACATCAAGATCGAGATTTTGAACAAGCTCGGCTTCCAGACGCTCGGCCGGATGAATTTCCTCCATCCGCCCTTCGATAACGTCAAGGTTCGCCGCGCCGCTCTGCTGGCGATGAACCAGAAGGATGTGCTGGACGCGCTGATCGGCAATCCCGAATACTACAAGATCTGCGGTGCGTTCTTTGTCTGCGGCACGCCGCTGGCGACCGAGGAAGGCGCGGGAGGCCTGATCAAGGGCGGCAGCATGGCGGAGGCGAAGAAGGCGCTCGCCGAATCCGGCTATGACGGCACCCCGGTCGTGATTATGGCGCCCGGCGATGTCGTGACGCTGAAGGCGCAGCCGATCGTGGCAGCCCAGTTGCTGCGCGAAGCCGGCTTCAAGGTCGACCTGCAGGCCACCGACTGGCAGACCGTCGTTACCCGCCGCGCCAGCCAGAAGCCGCCGAAGGAGGGCGGCTGGAACATGTTCTTCACCAACTGGGTCGGTGCCGACGTGATGAACCCGATTGCCAACGCCTCGATCGGCGGCCGCGGCATCAAGGGCGGCTGGTTCGGCTGGGCGGAAAGCGCCAAGATCGAGGAGCTGAAGGACAAGTTCGCGCGCGCTTCTTCGCCCGACGAACAGAAGAAAATCGCCGCCGAGATCCAGAAGGAAGCTTATGATCAGGTGATCTACATCCCGCTTGGCCAGTACCTCGGGCCGAGCGCGTGGCGCAAGTCGCTCACCGGCGTCCTCGATGGCCCGGCGACGCCCGTGTTCTGGAATATCGACAAGAGCGAGTAGGGCGCCGCGCCCGATTCAAACCGGACTCAAGAAGGCGCGACGGAGGACTGTTCCTCCGTCGCGTTTTTGTCTCTGGTGGTCGCAATCAGCAGTGGCTGTCGCGGACCAGTTCCGGGCCGTGGTTACACAGTGGCGAAGGGATTTGCGGCTGCTGCGGCGCGGGTGAGCGACGATCCTGGGGCGGTTTGCGCCCGGTCGCGGTAGATTTGTCCCGGTATTGATCGCTGGTCATGCCGTCATGCTCCATTTGCTGCATGACAACATTTTTGCAGTCATCCTGTTCCCTCACACCGGATGATCGGCCAGATGTTCCAGCAATAACTCGCAGACACGCTCCGGCGCCTGATCGGCGGCAAAGTGCCCGACGCCGGGCAGCACCTCGAAACGATAGGGCGCAGCGACGAAGTCCACCGTACCTTCGGCCGCGACCCGGCCGACAGTGTCGTCGGCATCGCCCCAGATGTAGAGCGTCGGCACGCGGATCGGGGCGAGGAGGCCGCGGATCGCGCCGCGCGCGCGATACCAGGCGAGCGCGGCTTCCATCGCGTCCTTGTTGCCGAGCACGGCGAGATGCGCCTCGATCGCATCTGCGGGAACGCCGTTGGCGGCAAGCCGGTCGCGCAGCCATTTGGCGTCATCGGCCAGCACGACGTCGGCAGCGTCGGTCTCCAGGAACGCCTTGTGGTGCCGCGAACGCTGCGCCTGTTCGGCGTCGGTTGACAGCAGCGCGCGATTGAAGGCGTTCGGATGCGGGCGGGAGAGAATGGTAAGCGAGGCCAGCCGTTCGTGATGGCGATCGGCAAGGCCCCAGGCGATGCTGCCGCCCCAGTCATGGCCGACCAGATGAAACCGTGCATCGCCATAGCCCGAGGCCGCCACGATGGCCATCGCATCGTCCATCAGCCGGTCGATCAGGTAATGCGAGAATTCGCGGGGGTCCGGCCGCGCGCCCGGCGAATAGCCGCGCTGGCCCGGTGCGATGGCGCGGTAGCCCATGTCGCCAAGCGCTGCGACCTGGGCGCGCCAGCAATGCATCGATTCCGCAAAGCCGTGCAGCAGCAGCACCAGCGGCGCACCGCGCTCGCCCGCGGTGATGGCGTCGAAGGTGAGATGCGGCGCGATGGTGATCTGTTCGGAAGCCGGCATGCCCTCGATCATAGTGCGTTTTCGGGCGTAGGGGGACACACGACAGAATTGTGCAACGCCTGAAAACTGCGGTATTGGGAGCGTCGATGCGGGACCTCAAGGCGGCAATACAAGGGACAATCGTTGCATTACGTGAGATCGATTCTATTCGATGCGGCCGTGGTGATCCTGACGCTCGTCGTTTCGCTAAGCGTGCCCTTTTTGTGGCTGTTCAAGGCCAGCAGCGCGACCGTGCGGGCGGTATCGCAGGTCTGGGCCAACGGCATCATGCTGCTGATGAAATACGTGGTGGGCCTGGACTACACCGTGTCCGGGCGGGCGAACGTTCCCGAGGGGCCATGCATCATCGCCTGCAATCATCAGTCGCTGTGGGAGACTGCCGCGCTCTGCGCGATGTTCCCGGACGCCAGCATCGTCGCCAAGAAGGAACTCAGGAAGCTGCCCATCGTCGGCTGGTTCCTCGATCGATATCCGATGATCCTGGTCGATCGGTCGGCGGGCCGGCAGGCGCTTCGGCAGATGGTCGATGAAGCAAAGCGCGCGACCGGAGAGGGACGCAAGGTGCTGCTGTTTCCGCAAGGCACACGCCAGGCGATCGACCAGCCCATGACGTTCCAGTCGGCAGGCATCTCGGCGCTCTACACCAACCTTGCCGTTCCCGTGGTGCCGGCAGCGTGTAACTCCGGATTGTTCTGGGGCAAGAAGACGCTGATGATGCACTCGGGCACCATCACGCTGTCGTTTCTTCCGCCGATTGCGCCGGGCCTGCCGCGCAAGGAATTCCAGGAGAAGATGGAGCGGATGATTTCGGAAGAGGCGAGCCGACTGCTCGCGGTGAGCGAGGCGAAGGTTCGCTAACCGTTGCGACGTCGGGCCAGCCAGCCGGCGAACGGTGCAAGAAACGCCAGGCACCACGCGAACTGCGCCGCGTGCGGGGCGATCGGCGCAATGGCTGTTCCGAGCACGAAAACGAAGACCGGAAACAGCGCCGCTGCCAGCAATTGCGGATCGCCGCGACCGCGCAGTGCGAGAACCCACAGCAACGCGTTGAGCGAAGCGATCAGGGTCAGATGCAGGCCGTAGGTCACCGCGACCACGCTGTCGAACCGATAGGCGCCATAGAGACCGTTGGTCACCGGCAGGATGATGATCGAGAGCAGGAAGAAGAGATTGAGAAACACCACGCCGCGGCCGGCTTCCGGCGCCACCGCAAGCCGCCGGTGATGGCTGAACCAGTATTAACCCTTGATCGTCAATTTTTCGATGATGGCCGTCGGGGGTAACTCATCGCCTTTGAAACTCGCGATCATCGCATTCAAGAACCGCTCAGGCTGAAACGCTTCGAGGTCGATCGGATGGCCTGCGTGTTCCGCCAGAAGCAGGAAAAACGAAAGCTGGGTGCGTCCATTGCCTTCCCTGAAGGCATGGATTGCATTTAGATACGCAAGAAAACCCGCCGATTTGACCGCGAAGTCTTTTGACGGAAGTCCGTTGAGGAACTTGTCTCGCTTGAGTTGCGAGAAAAGCTTATCTGCTTCGCCCGCAATATTCTCCGGATAGCAGAACATGTTGCCGTCTTTGGAGATGCGGACATCACGCACTTCTCCCGCCCAGTCATAGACGTCTTGAAACAGGTGCCGGTGGATGGCTTTGAAGTGCTGGAAATCGAGATCGCCTGCGGGAACTTCTTCATCCGCTCTCGCGTCGCTGACTTCCGCTTCGAATGCATGGAGTTCGTCGGCGTTCCTGAGATCGAGCTTGTTCTTCAATACGGTGGTGCCGGGATAGCAGTACTTGTCCGCAACAGCGTCGTACATCGCCGGGCTACGCCTTGCGGTAGGCTTTGATGATTATTTTCCGTCTCTCCTCAGGGGAGAGATCCTTGCGTTTCGCTATTGCCGAGCGGCCCTTCATGTCAGCGGAATACTCTATGCCTTCGACAGCGCTTATCTTTTTGAACCGGGCGCTGCCAATGACAAAGCCCGACACTTTTCCTTTCTTGGGAGATTGTTTCTTTGGCGCCATGTCTGCACTTTAGCGCAACTTGAATCGACTCGCACGGGCACAAGACGATTATCCCATCGAAGATGGAATTGGTGCGGGCGGCCGGGCTCGAACCGGCACAGTCCTTTCGAACCGAGGGATTTTCTTACCAGCTACGGCTTTCGCCGCCTTGCCCGGGCGCAAATGCGCTCAAGCCCGTTTGTGGTCTGGACTATACCTTCACCATAGGTGCATTCGCGCCTTTAGGTGCTGCCCGTCTAGTCTCTACACCTTCGCACCGACCATCAGGTCCGGGCGCTTGGCTCGGGATTGCCATGTGAAAGGTTTCCCCGAATTTGAGCAGTTCTGCAGCCCGGGTTTCCCCAAGCGCACTCAAACGTTCAAGTCCCTTGCGTCTACCAGTTTCGCCACGCCCGCTTCGGCTACCAAATCAAATACTTAGCGCGTTTACCGGAGAAATGGAATTGGGGTAGTGTCCGGCCCGGCTGCGTTCCTTCCTTTACCGAGCGCGCGCGCCAAAGCAAAGCCTCAATGCCGACACCGGCGGCTGCTTTAGGCAATCTCAACATTGTCTGCCTACGAAGGTCCGATGCCCCTGATTCTGTCCGATCGCCGTCTATTTCCGCACAGCCTTGCTGCGCTGGCGTTGCTCGCGCTCGGGACCGGCATGTCGGGTTGTGCCCAGATGGGCGAGACGATTTCCCCGGCGTTCGTCGATCCCGCCAGATACGACCTCTACGATTGCAAGCAACTCGAGAGCGAACGCAAGACGCTCGCGGCTCGCGCCGCGGAACTGCAGGGGTTGATGACGAAGGCCGAAACCGGCGTCGGAGGCTCCGTGGTGGCGGAAGTTGCCTACCGCAATGACTACATTGCGGTGCGCGGACAGACGAAACTGGCCGAGGAAGCCTGGCGGAAAAGCCGGTGCCAGGATGCCAAACCTGATCCCAACGCGGCGGCGCCGACGCCGCCCACGATCAAGCCTGCTCCTGTCAGGGGCGGCCGGTCGAAGGCCGCCGGGGCGAATTAAGCGGCTTCTGTCTAGGCCCGCCAGTCGTAGATCCAGTCCTGCCGCGCCAGCATGCGCTGCGGGCCCATCGCCGTGATGGCAAGGTCGCGCGCCAGCGCCAACGGCCCGGTGAGATGATAGATGCGCCCCTGTTGCCGGGCAGTGCGCTGTACCCGCATCACGCGGCCGCGCCGCAGCCCGCTGTAGCGCTTCAGGGCGGCCGGGATCTCGGCGCTGTTGTCGCCGGTGCTCTGGCCGAGACATCCGGCGAGCACGGCGGCGTCCTCGATCGCCATTCCGGCGCCCTGCGCGGCGAACGGCAGCATCGCATGCGCCGCGTCACCCAGAAGGGCTATGGCGCCGCTACTCCATTCAGCGAGGTCGGGCAGCGTAAACAGCGCCCACCGCCGCCACTCGTCGACGGCGCCGACCAGCATCCGCGCGGTCGCGGGCCAGCGTCGCGAGGCGAACGCGCCCTTGATGTCGTTGGCGTCGCCGTGCGCGCTCCAGCCCGGCCGGTTCCACGTTCCCGGCACGATGGCGACGACGTTGATCTGTTTCGCGCCGGATATCGGGTAGGCGACGAGATGCGCATCCGGTCCCATCCAGAGTTGCACGCGCGGGGCGGTATATTCGCGCGGCAGCGTGGTCGCATCGAGCGTCCCGCGCCAGGCGATCAGGCCGGAGAATTGCGGCTGCACCCCCGGGAACAGATGATTGCGGACCGCCGACCAGATGCCGTCGGCGCCGATCAGCGCCGTCGCCAGTTCCGACTGCCGGTCATTGCCGCGACGCTGAACTACGGTCAGCCCTCTGGCGTGCGACGCTACGTCCTCGAACTGGCAGCCGAGCCGCAACTCGATGTCGGGATTTTCGTTGACCTGGGCCTGCAGCGCGGCTTGCAGATCGGCACGATGCACCACCCAATAGGGCGCGCCGGCGCGCCGGCTGGCGGCTTCGCCGAGCGGCAGGCGGGCGATTTCACCCCCTGCGCGTGCGCTAACGATGTTGATGGCGTCGGGCGTGACGGCGCGGGAGGCGAGCCTCGGCTGCAGGCCGAGTTCGACCAGGATGCGGCTGGCGTTGGGCGAAAGCTGCAAGCCGGCACCGGCTTCCTCCAGCCGCTCTGCCTTTTCCAAAACGACGACGCGAAAGCCGCGAACCGCAAGCGCAAGCGCCGCGGTCAGTCCCCCGATCCCGGCACCAGCAACGATGATGGTGCGCGCGACCGCCACCGACCGGTCAGGCGGCCTTGTCCTTCAGGACGCATTCGGGCGGCCGGGCTTCGCCGGCGGCAAGGTCCGCGGCAAAACGGTACAGCGTCGAGCAATACGGGCAGATGATCTCGTTGTCGTTGCCGAGATCGAGAAACACATGCGGGTGATCGAACGGAGGATTGGCGCCCACGCACATGAATTCCTGCGAGCCGATCTCGATTACCGAGACCCCGGCGTCGTTGTGGAAATGCGGGACGACATGGTCAGACATAGCTTCACCTTGGATAGCAACGGCGGGCGGACGCAATCAACACGGCGCGGGCGCCCGGAACGCCGCGCACCATACTGGCGGGTAAAGATGATTCCTAGAGCCCTTCAGAATTCCCGGGGCCCGGATTCCTGGAAGTCTCCCCCTCATTGGCTCATGCAAATTCGACACAATCTTGTCGTCGGAGAGAAGCCCTTCTTTCGTCGGGGCACCTTCTTTCGTCGGAGCAGTTGTGTCCTAAAAGCGGCACACCATGTTGAGGGATGTCAAGGATGGTGGATTTTCCCGGATGAGGCGGTTGCGGCTCGGTTCAGTCCTGGCGATGGCTGTCGCTTGCATGGCGCTCAGCGCGGCCGCGTGCGCGGTGCTGTGGCCGCATGCCCGCGATGCCGGCGCCATTCTGGCAGCGCAGGAGGAGCCGGCCCAACTCGCCGATCTGCAGCTCAATTCTGCCCTGCGGAACAACCCCGGGCTGGTCGCCGAGAATATCGAGGCGGCGCTGGCGGCCAATGATGCCGACCTCGCCGCAAGCTTCGTCGAACTGGCGCGCGACAGAGGCATCGCCGTCAGCGAGGAACTGTCGAAGCGCGTCGGAGATGCGGTCACGGAAGCGAACTCGACGTCGGATATGGCAAGGCGCTTTGCCACCGGTCTCGTGACCGGCAACGCCGACGATCTCGCAAGCCTCTCGGGCACGGTCGCCGGCGATCTCTTCGTGTACGGCGACATCAGGGACATCGTCCGCGAGGGCAAGCATCTGGCAACGGGCGAGGATGTGGACCGGCTGGTGCTCGGCCTTGCAACGGTCGGACTGGCGGTGACGGCGGCGACCTATGTGACCGTTGGCGGCGTCGGCCCGGTGCGCGCCGGCCTGAGCATGGTCAAGGGAGCCCGCAAGGTCGGCCGTCTGGGCGAGGGGCTGACGCAATGGGCCGGACGTTCGGCGCGCGAAGTCGTCGATGCGCCGGTGCTGCAGCAGGCGGTTGCAAAGAGCTCGGTGCTGCGGCCGGGCGAGACCGTCAGCGCGATCAAGGCGGCGTTCCGTGCCGAGAAGGCCGGTGCGCTGGTGCGGCTGGCGAAAGACGTCGGACGCGTCGGTGAGAAGGCCGGCACTCGCGGCGCGCTCGATACGCTGCGCATTGCGCAAGGGCCGAAGGACGTTGCTCGCGCGGCGCGGCTGGCGGAATCCAAGGGCGGCCAGACCCGCGCCATTCTGAAGACGCTTGGCCGCGGTGCGCTGCTGCTGGCGACCGGCGCCTTCAATCTGACGATGTGGGTATTCGGCGCGTTGCTGGCGCTGTTCGGTTTCCTGTCGTCGATCAAGGCGACCACGGAACGGGCAACCATGGCCTGGCTGCGCCGCAAGAAGGCGCGGCGCCTGCGGTTGCAGGCTGCGGCAGCGCGCCTGCCACAGGGCACCGCTCTGGCAGGCACTGTCGCGCAGGGCTAGACTTCGAGGCTGACTTGCGGTTGCAAGTCGCCAATTCCGATCCCCAACAAATGGAACTGTCGATGCCGAGTTTTCACAACGGCGATGTCGAAATTGCCTATCTTGACGAAGGCGAGGGCGATCCGATCATTCTCGTGCACGGTTTTGCCTCGAGCAAGAACGTCAACTGGGTCTATCCGACCTGGGTCTCCGACCTGAAGAAAGATGGCCGGCGCGTGATCGCGCTCGACAATCGCGGTCACGGCGATTCCAGCAAGCTCTACGATTCCGCGCAATACGAGATCGGCATCATGGCGAACGATGTCATCGCGCTGCTGGATCACCTCGCCATCGCGCGCGCCGATATCATGGGCTATTCGCTGGGCTCGCGGATGACGGCGGTGCTGGCGCGCGAACAGCCGCAGCGGCTGCGCTCGGCGATCCTCGGCGGCATCGGTATCGGCCTGATCGAGGGCGGCGGGCCCGGCGAAAATGTCGCCGCGGCGCTGGAGGCGCCGTCACTGGAGGACGTCACCGATCCGGTGGGGCGAACATTTCGCGCTTTCGCCGAACAGACCCGCTCCGACCGCCGTGCGCTCGCGGCCTGCCTGCGCGGATCGCGTCGTCTGATGACGCGAGAGGAAGCCGCCGACATCGGTGTGCCGGTCCTGATCGCGGTCGGCAGCAAGGACGAGATCGCGGGTTCGGCGCAGGCGCTTGCAAAAATTATCCCGGGCGCCGAGGTGCTCGACATCCCGAACCGCGATCATATGCGCGCGGTCGGCGACAAGGTCTACAAGGCCGGCGTCACCGATTTCCTGTCACGGCGGCGGTGAGCGGTCGGGCGCGGCGTTCTCGCCCGTGACAAGCCTGATTGCCGCGATCAGCACCACCATGGTCGCAAGCCACGCCATCCGCGCGCCGTAACGATCATGCGGGCCGGAGATGACGGCGCAGATGAAGGCGTTGCCGAGCATGGCGAACGAGACCGTCCCGGCGAGCAGCGTGATCCGATCGAGCCGCCGGCGGACGAGCCCGTAGCCGAACAGCATTGCGACAAGCAGCATCGAGCCGAGCGCGACCGGGACGTGGATGTAGTTGATCGTGGTGAAGTCGAAATGCCAGCGCTGCTGCTGTGCCGCGCGCATCGGCTTTACCTGGGTCGGAATAAAGCGCTCGATGATACCGTAGGTGTGGCCGAGCCAGCCATCGGTGCCTTCGCCGGTCGCGACGTGGACCAGTTGTTGCGCGGTGCCGGTAGCCGCCGCCCGGGCCTGCCAGGCCGGGTACTCGGCGAGCGAGCGCAGCACGATGAAGCTCATCTCGTCGTTCATTCCCTTGAAGCGGCCGAGCGTGTTGAACATGCTGTTGCCCCACAGGAACTGGTCCGCCGTGGCGGGAAGCTGATCCCGATAGGGGCACAGTTTCAGCTTCTGGTGCGGGCAATGATCGCGCAGGTACTGCGCGACGATGCCATCCTGCAGCATGCGCCCGAACGCGACGCCGTAACCGCCGGGCGTCCATGCCAGTTGTCCCGACAACGCGAAATTCGTGGACAGCAGGATTGCGGCGCCAGCCACGATCGTCAGGCTGCCCTGCGCCAGGCCGGCAACGGAAATCCGCTCACGCAGGAACGGGAGCGCGATCCAGCCGACGCAACACAGCCCGAGCAGCACGCCAAGCGTCGCGCTGTGCGACGATGCGGCGAACGCCGTCAATACGAACAGCAGGCATTTTTCCGGTGTCGAGGTTTTGTCGCCGCACGCGGTCAGGATGAAGAGCGCCAGCACGGACAACCCGGCGAAGATGTCGGTCAGGAGTATGCTCGCAAGCCAGGGCAGCGAGGTGGTCACGCTCAGCACGACGCCGATGGCCAGCAGCCGCAATGGCTGGTTCATGCCCAGCACGCGCAGCGTCAGCTGCAGGATCCACAGCGTTGCCAGCGCCTGGACACCGAGATTGATCCAGAAGCTCGAATCTTCGCCAAAATGGAGATAAAGGCCGAACGCCGTGGAGCGGCTCGGCACCAGGTAGCCTTCATACCACCGCGCCAGATAGCCGCCGGTATCCCATTGGAGCAGGGGGTAGCCGTTCCACAGGGCCGGGGCCAGCAGCATCAGCGGGATGACGATGGCGGCGACCCAGGCCGCGCGCGCGTCCGCGGCCCGCGCACTCAAGGTTTGCGTGCTGATGTGACTTCCCCCCATCAGGCCCAGCATCCGGGAACTGGAGGCCGGCCGAAATTCACCAATAGTCGGACCTCAAATGGCTTGATTTCCGGAATTCGCTGACCACTTTGAACAAACCCGAGGGGCCGCCGGGGATCATATGCCGGGCGCCTGAGCGGGACAAAATTCGGCCCGCCGTGCTATAATATCCATTAAACGAGCGAAATCGCGAGCGCAAAACGAGAGAACGCCGATGGCAGTGCATCAGGTCAATCCGCAGGGTTCGAAACTGGCCGCGCTCGATCCGATCTGGGATCGCGTGCGAAACGAGGCCGAGGATATCGTCCGCCGCGAGCCCGAACTGGCCTCCTTCATCTATTCGACCGTGCTGCATCATGATCGGCTGGAGGATTCGGTGATCCACCGGATCGCCGAGCGGCTCGATCATTCGGCACTCTCGGGCGATCTGATCCGCCAGACCTATGACGAGGCACTGCGCGACGATCCCGATCTCGGCAACGCTTTCCGCGCCGATCTGGTCGCCGTCTACGACCGCGATCCCGCAACTTCGCGCTTCATCGATCCGCTGCTCTACTTCAAGGGCTTCCACGCCCTGCAGACCCATCGGCTGGCGCACTGGCTCTACAGGAAGGGCCGCAAGGATTTTGCCTATTATCTGCAGAGCCGATCATCGGCGGTGTTTCAGACCGACATCAATCCCGCCGCCGTGATCGGCCGCGGCATTTTCCTCGATCATGCGACCGGCTTCGTCTGCGGCGAGACTGCGGTGATCGAGGACGACGTTTCGATCCTGCACGGTGTCACGCTCGGCGGTACCGGCAAGGAGAACGAGGATCGCCATCCGAAGATTCGCCATGGCGTGCTGATCGGGGCGGGCGCGAAGATTCTCGGCAATATCGAGATCGGCCATTGCGCGCGTATCGCTGCAGGCTCGGTGGTGGTCAAACCGGTGCCGCACAATGTCACGGTGGCAGGCGTTCCGGCCAAGATTGTCGGCGAGGCCGGCTGCGCGGAGCCGTCACGCACCATGGATCAGATGCTCAACGCTATCGGGCTTTGATTTTCCACTATTTTCTGCCGCTATCTTTGTGAACTTACGGCTGGCGGACTGCATCATCTCGTCCTAAAAACCTCCCGGAAAATCATTCATCCGATTGGAGACCGCCGTGGACGTTCAGGAAGTCAGGAAGCTCGACGCCTATCTCAAGCGCGTATTCGGCAATCCCAGGATTCGCGTCGTGCCGCGCCCGAAGAAGGACGACTCCGCCGAGGTCTATATCGGCGAGGAGTTCATCGGCGTGCTGTTCGTCGATGACGAGGACGATGATCGTTCCTTCCAGTTCCAGATGGCAATTCTCGAGGAAGATCTGGCTGACGCCGGGTAAGCTGCGCAACATCGAACCCTCGTGGCAAGGAGGCGCCAACGGGTCCGCGCGTAGCGCGGCCCGATGACAGGCTCCGCGCCGTCTCGAACCATGAGGCCCTGCTGGTGCGGTGCGCCATTCATCCTTCGAGACGCCGCTACGGCTCCTCAGGATAAGGTCCAACACCGGGTTTCGTGGTGAAGCCTAAACCCTCGGTCCCTGCATCTGCGCCGTCAGACGGTTGATTGCGCTTGCAACGTCGCGCCATTGCGCGAGCCAGCTCCGTGGAAAGCGAAACGTCAGGTCGGCGCCGTCGACGCGCGTCTCGCTCAGGCACATGCCGGGCGTCAGCCCGTCGCGGGTGCAGCGTGCATTGAAGCCTGACGCACTCGCGGAGATCAGATCCTCATTGGCGTAGGGCGAGCCGTCGCGAAACGCGCGCATCGTCAACCCGTCGTCCACCAGCGTCGAGTTTTGGTCGAGATAGCGCGGATAGATCGTGCGGACCCGCGTGTCGGGCGCGAGGCTGTCGTGATGGGCAGCAATCGATATGAATATCCGGTCGATCGGCTGAACCTTCTCCTCGACCGTGTTGGCGCTGACATGCTTCGGCGCCTCGGGCGGTGCGAGCGACGGGAAGAGGAAGCTGAGGTCGACGCGCTCCTGCGGACCGGAATGGCGCTGGACTTTGCGGCGGACCGCCGATGTCGGCACGTTGAACAGGGTACCGCCGACGCTGACCGGCAGGCGCGACGGTCCATCGGCCGACCGCGCTCCCCAGGTCGGCCACAGCAGATAGGCGACCAGCGCAACGGCTGCGGCGGCGATGGTTGCCGCAGTCAGGATCAGGACGATGTGCGAGCGCGGGTCCTTGCGCGTGTCGCGGGCAATATGCTGGGCCGTGGAAAGCAAGGTCATGAATAAAGCATCGGTTGCAGCGCCGCTGGATCAGCCTGACGCCGAATCACCGTGCGAATATGCCATGGGCGACCGGATTTCTGCACGATTTCGCGAGGCGCCGGGCGCCGCGAGCCATGCGCCAACGGAATTACCGCGTTTCGCCGTTAACCTTTCCTTAAGGATACGGTGGCGGCTGGCCGACGTTTTTGCCAAAGCAGAGCGCGGTTTGTTGAATAGCGGATGGTTTCATGTCGCCCGATGCGTTGAATTCACTGTTTGCCCTGTGCATCGGTTTTGCGATCGCCGGCGCCCTGGCCAGCGGCTATCAGGCGATGGCAGCGCGGCCGGCAGGCTTCGGCTTGCTCGGCGAAGGCGTGGCGCCAAGCACGTTCGCCGCGGTTCCGTTTCTGGTTTTCGCGGCTCCCTTCATCATCATGCGCAACACGCTGCGCGGCGCGAAGATCGAGCGCCGCCGCTTCGAGTTCGTCATGATGGCGACCGTGCTTGCAGGGTTCTGGAGCCTGATGTCCGGAACGTTCTTCCTGATGACGCTGCGTGCCGCGGGCGTCCTGGCCTGAGGCGGCCTTGCTTCGGGGGCTGCTTCTTCAGGAGATATCGGTTCGCTTGATCACGCGCCAGCGGCTATGCCAAGGTCCCCATAAACGGAGACCTTTTTGCTATGGCGATCTACGAACTCGACGGGCAGGGACCTGAACTTCCCGCTGATGGCAGCTACTTCATCGCGGATACGGCCGTCGTGATCGGCAAAGTGCGTCTGCTGAATTCGGCCAGCGTCTGGTTCGGCGCGGTTTTGCGTGGCGACAATGAATGGATCGAGATCGGCGAAGGCTCCAACGTGCAGGACAATTGCGCTTGCCACACCGACCCCGGCTTTCCGCTCGTGATCGGCACCAACTGCACGGTCGGCCATAACGTGATCCTCCACGGTTGCACGCTCGAAGACGACTCGCTGGTCGGAATGGGCTCGATCGTCATGAACGGCGCGCGCATCCGCCGCGGCAGCGTCGTTGGCGCGGGCTCGATCATTACCGAGGGCAAGGAGTATCCCGAATATTCCCTCATCATCGGCGCGCCCGCACGCGTGATCCGGACGCTGACGCCCGAGCAGTCGGCGGCGATGGGGCGTGCCGCAAAGTCCTACCAGCGCAACGGGCCGCGTTTCAAGAATGGACTGAAGAAGATCGGCTGAGCGGTCTCGCGCGCCGCATCGGCGACGATCAGAGAGCCTCGCTCAACTTCCTTCGCTCTCGTTCGCCTCGATCACGCCGGCGATCTTTTCGTGGCCGGCAGCCCACAGCGCATGCTGCTCGCTGCCATCCTGATACGGATTGGCTTCCGCCGGAACGCCTTCGCGCGCGGCGCGCTCACCTTGTTCGAATGGATCGGGATCTGGCGTCATGATGTTGTCTTCCCGGTTTTCGCTCGCGTCTTTTTCGGCGTCGAGACCTTCGATACGTCCCTGGAAACCCCTGCGCTTTTTCGCAGCGCATCCTTGAGATCAACGGGAATGCCGTGCTTCCTGAGCAGGT
Organism: Pseudomonadota bacterium; assembly: GCA_023422775.1. Taxonomy (GTDB): domain Bacteria; phylum Pseudomonadota; class Alphaproteobacteria; order Rhizobiales; family Xanthobacteraceae; genus Bradyrhizobium. The sequence continues at coordinate 109,887 of JAFAGM010000142.1, read as the reverse complement.
CGGCGAAGGCTTCGTCCGCCAATTCCTGAAAGGTCCCCATCCGGTCGCGTGCAAGCTGGGTAAGCTTGTGGAGCGTGTCGTCGTCGAAGGCGATCAATTTGCGCAAAACGCGATCAACTCCAGCCGTCGAACGGATGCTCATGCAATGATCCATGCCGGAGATTGTTCCGCATCGGGTCGCGCAGAAGTGAGCAAGATTGCCCAGCCATCCTGCAGGACAGGTCCTAAGCTTGGCGTGGGATCTGCGAGGATCCGACGCCGGGCGCGTCGAGCCTTCGAACGCAAGATCACGGAGGATGTGTCATGTTGCGCAAAATGATGATCGCCTTGTTCGTGTCCGCCTCGGCCGCCATGCTGGTGCCGGACGTTGCCCATGCGCGCTTTGGTGGCGGTGGCGGCGGTTTTCGTGGCGGTGGCGGATTTAGCGGTGGCGGTTTTGGGGGCGGCGGTTTCCGCGGCGGTGGTTTTTCCGGTGGTGGCTTTCGTGGCGGGGCTGTCGGAATTGGTGGCGCGGGCTTCCGCGGTGGCGGGATGGGGATGGGCGGCGGCGGTTTCCGTGCTGCAGCGATCGGCGGCGGTTTTCGTCCAGCTGCGATTGGCGGCGGCTTTCGCCCGGCTGTGATCGGGGGCGGCGGTTTCCGCACGGCCGCCTTGCCGGCAGGCGCATGGCGCGGCGGTACCTTTGCCGTCAACCGTTTCCGCGGCGGCTTCCGTCCAGGATTCCGGCATCGCAGATTTCCGGTGGTGGCGGTAGGCGTTGGCCTCGGTTACGGATGGCCTTACGGCTATTACGACGACTACGGCTACTATGACGAATCCTACTACTACGGCGATGGCGGCTGCTACATCGTGCGCCAGAGCGTGATGACGCGGTACGGCTGGCGGATTCGTCCGGTGCAGGTGTGCGGCTGATCCGCAATCAACGTCGGACGGAACGCCGCAAAATAGACCAAGCCATTTCCGGAAAATGGTTCTAGACTTGAGCCGGGATCCGCGAGGATCCGACGCTTGAAAAAGCGTCGAGCACTTCAAGGCAGGTCACGGCGGGATGAACAGCGCGACCTCGGTGTTTAATTGCCGAGGTCGTGGCCCAATTCCGTTCGAGAGTACGCCGTTTGCATCTAATCGAGGATGCTGAACATGCTCACAGCTCCGGCATTGACATTGCTATTTCTGGTGATCGTGACTTGTCTGGGTGCGGCCTTCGTCTGGATGTTCTGGGAAATCGAGCAGAAGACGTCCAAGCCGTATCGCAAAAGCGATCGTATGGGGTAGGCCGACCTCGGCGCATTGCGCCCTGTCGTCTTCCGCGCGACCTCTTGCGCTGCCATGTCTCGGCGCCGTCGCTGCCCGCGTTCATCCTGGCCAGGCAAGCTCCTGCAACGTCCTGAGCAGCTTGCAGGCATACGCCGGGCTTTCAAGAGAGGAGGCCAGGAAGCGGTGCGGGAATGCCACGGCCTGATCGTCTGCCCGCCGGCGCCAGGCCGATGCTTCGGGCACAAAAAACAAGGTCGTCGACGCAGTATACCGTCAACGACCTTGCCAGCCCCGGATATTGAAATCGGCTCACGCCATCCGGTGAACTTCAGGATGCCCGGGATTCCCACGGGCATATGTGAACCAGTTCACATTCGGTGAGGAAAATTGGCGAAACCGCGTCGGTGGGGCGGCGACACCCGCCTTGCAGGTGGCGTCCGGAGCCGCGGGGTAGAACGCCGAAACTCGGGTTTTGATCAGCCCCGCTTGGCGCGGTTGCGGTTGGCGTTTTTGGAATACCGGTGCTTTGCCTTGGCCGACCGCTTGCGCGGCGCGGAATCGGCCGCGGCTTCGGAGGTGCGCGTGCTGGCATAGGATTGGCGAAGTCCGTCCACGGCTTCGGTCAGCGTTGCCACCTGCTCCGAGAGTTTCCTGGTTTCGCTCTGCTGGGAGGCGAGAAGGCGGCGTACGGTCTGCAGCTGATCCTGCACGACCTGCAACTGGTCGATCGATTCCTGCTGGGTGGCTTCGAGGCCCTTGGTCTTTTCGACGAGTTGTTCGGACGCCTGCGCGGTGCGCGCCTGCAACTGCCGGACGACAACCGCGCGGTCGGTCTCAGGCGCGGTACCGGTATAGGTGCGCCATATGGCGACGGAGCCTGTTCCGAGCACGACGATGGCCAGAGCGCCAGCGGCGATCGCGATCGGCTGTCCGCCGAACGACGCGATCGGGCTGCTGCTCCGGGAGCCGGGTTCGATCATGCCAATCCAAATTCCGTCGTGATTCCAATGTTCCCGAATAGCACAAGCGCTGACGCGCTAAAACCCGCGATTTGCCAGACAAACGGCGGATTCAGGAAGAAACAGCAGAAAATGGGCTTTCAGGCAAGTTGGGGCCCTTTGGCGGCGTGCCGCTGCCGGACCTTTGCCAGCGCGGCTATCGGATATGGGCCCGCATGAACTGGCCGGCGGACGCCAATGCCCGGCGGCCGTCCTCGAGTTTGGCATTCCAGACCGGCCAGGCGTGGATCATGTGCGGCCAGATATGAAGCGTCACATCGGCATCGACGGCGCCTGCCGCCGCAGCCAGCCGGGTGGCGTCCGCCAGCAGCGTCTCGGCTGATCCGACCTGGATCAGGATGGGCGGAAAGTCCGCGAGATCGGCGAACAGCGGCGAAATCAGGGGATCCCGGCGGTCAACAGGGGGCGGCGCATAGGCGTCCGCGAGTTCGGTTAGATAGGCCGTATGGATCAGCGGATCGACCGCGTCCTTGGTTTCCAGCGTCGCGCCGGACATCGTGAGGTCGGTCCACGGCGAGACCAGCCAGGCGCAGGCCGGCAGTTCCTCGCCCGCCGCCCGCAGCCGGTTGACCAGCCCGAGCGTCAGGTTGCCGCCGGCGCTGTCGCCTCCGACGGCGATGGCCGACGCCGCAATACCCTGCCTGCGCAGGAAGCGCCATGCGGTGAGCGCGTCTTCATGGGCGGCGGGGTAGGGATGCTCCGGCGCGCGGCGGTAGTCGATCGCGAGCGTGCGCATCTGCGAGTAGCGTCCAGCCTCCGTCACCATGCGCCGATGGCTGACGATCGAGCCGGAGCAATATCCGCCGCCGTGGAAATACAACAGCACGCGCGACGCTTCGCTGCCGGGAACGACCGACCATTCGCCGGCGACGCCGTCGCAATCGACCGCCTCGCATCTGACGTCGGACGCCACCGGCCAGGTCGATCCGACCTCGTCCAGGCGCTGCCGCCGCTCCGCCCATCCGATCGGCCGCGGCTTCGAACCCAGCAATGCGCGAATGGCGTCGATCTCGCTCTGAGCCAAGTGCGTTCTCCCAGGGTATCCATCATTGCACATTGATCGCGCCGCGCAAAAAATTTCGGCCGAACTGCATGCGATCGCTGGCCCCGAAAAAGTTGCGGCCAGGCTTTGGGGGAAGCCTGGCCGCGCGCGAACCGGTCTGGGACGGGGAGGGGTGGGGATGTGACCGGGTCGCGGGTTCGTAAATCCTCGTGTCGTTATCGATCGCGTGAAGAGGCGGTGGCGACCGCAGGGCGACCGTCACCGAGCGAGACCCACACATTGGGATCGCTCTGCGACTGACGCTTGATGAAGCGGTAGCCGGTATCGGTCCAGGCCAGGACGCTTTCGTTCTGGTTGTCCAGAATGAACTCGCCCTTGTCGCTCTTGACGGTCAGCACCGCGTGACCTTCGCCCTTCTTGTCGCGCACCACCGTGATCAGCAGCGCCTCGCGCGGCCATCCGGCGTCGATCAGCATCTTGCGCTTCAGAAGCACATAGTCCTCGCAGTCGCCGTAGCCGTCAGTCGGCAACGACCATTTCTCGACCACGCCCCAGTGATCCATGTCGGTGATCGGCTTGATGGTCTCGTTGACCCACTTGTTGACCCGCACCAGATCCCGCCACGCCGTCTGCGACATCACGATGTCGCGCGGCTGCGAGGTGCCACCACGGCACTCGCTGGCGTTCTGGGCGCAGAATTCGACCCAGCCGATCGGCGAACGTGCGGCATCGCCCAGGCTCGCATAGACAGCTTCAGCGGCTTTCGCCGGAGCGCTCATTCCCAACAGGATGGCGATGACCGCCAGTCCCTTTCCCTGTCCCCTGAAAAACATTGTGGCCCCCGTTTCTTGTTGGGACCACGTTTCACACAAAGGCTTTGCACCGCCGCTAAGTCAGGCAAGTACATTCGAGTAAAAGCTGGCGCTAATTCGATCTATACTTGAATCGAATTCGAATAAAATTTGAAACAACTGCAATTGATTCAAATTTTACGCATTAGGGATCTTGAGGCTGAAGCAGCAGGGAAATCTGTGCGCAAAGGAGCGCAGCGTTAACCAACTTCCGCAGGGTGTCGAACGCGCAAGCGCGGCATCCGGAGAACCGGATACCGCTTTTCAGGCCTGAGGAGAGGTGTTTTGGGCGGTTCGCGCTTTACCGCGCAGTAACCGCGTCTTCGAGCGTTTCGGCAATCTGCTCGTGGACGAACTCCAGCGCGAAGCCTTCTTCGAGATTTCGCACCACGCGCGACTGGACCTTGCCCAGCATTACCAGGGATTTAACGGGCGGCCGGTTCTCGGCGGCGATGGCGGCACCGGACAGCGACAGGTCGATGATGCGGCAGGTCATCTTGCTGCCGTCCTCGAGGGTAAGCAGCGCGATCGGGTTGCGCGGAATGATGCGGTCGTGGCGGCGGTCTTCCGGCAGGTTGAGAATATCGCGGTTGGCGAGCCAGGTGAGCTGGGCGGCGAGCTTGTCGCGCTTGCGCGCGGTCGCGCCGACCGTCATGGCGAAGCCATTGTCGATGATACGGGTAATCCTGCCCTCGACCCGGCCGATATGATCGAGATAGGCGATCACGCGGTCCCCGACATTGCCGATGCCGGGCGCCAGCAGGGCAAGTCCGCCCGGCGACATGTTAATGATCTGGCAAGGAAACTCGCGGCGGTCGGGCAGCATGTAGCGGCCGAGAAGGTGAACCTTGACGCGCTGAAAGCGCCGCCGCTCCTCGGCGGACGGGACAGTGGACGGTTTCTTTTGCGCAAACGACATCTTCGGCACCCGACAGCCGATCCTTCGGCGTCAGACAGACCCTAAGGCCGACAGGGTTAACGATGTCTTATCGGAACCCGCCTGAAGCGTCGGCATTCACCGGGTGCGATAAAATGGCGTCGCAACGCGCCATCATGACAGCAACTGCTTTTCAATCTCGTAGACCGGCATCTTGACCAAGTCCTTGGCCACCTCGGCGTTGAGGGCCTTTCGAACCGCATCTGAATAGTCTGCCCTGATCATGCCGAGCGCGCGCGGCGAGGCGACGATGGTCAGCGCGGAGGTTTCTCCTGACGTTATTGCCGTATCCAGCCGCTCGGCGAGCGCCTTCAGGAACGAACGCTCGGACTCATCGTGCCAGTCCGTCTGCTCGACTGCGCTTCGCCCTGCGCCGGTCGACTGGTACACGCGCCCTGGCGCCGCGCGGCCTTGATCCTGTGTCGGCAGGTCGGATTGTTCGCGCACTTCCTTCGTGTGCAGGTTGGGGAACATTCGGTCGCCGAGATTTTCGAGAATGAGCGCCTTGCGGCCGTCGCAGACGACGATCCAGTGGCCGGTTCCTATTTTCATCTTGTTCATTGCAATGCTCCGGAATACTCGGGTCTCGGGTGGATCAGAGGGGTTCCTCGAAATCCTCAGGCGACACGCCAAACTGCGACAGGGCTTCTTCCAGATAATCCGCAAGCATCGGCGTTTCGATCAGATAGGATGCCGTGCGGTTGTTGTGGGCGCGCGAAGCCTCCGAGCGCAGGTCGTTCCAGTTGTCGAGCCCGCCGTCGCCACGGCCGAGCCACATCAGGGCAACGAGATCGATCTGTTCGTCCACGTTCAGGTCCTGAATGAAGCCGGAAAGCTCGGCGCGATCGGCCGTCCGGCTGCGATCCCGGGAGCCGTGGACGGCATCGTCGTCGGCCGAGCCCGAGTTCGCATTCAGGTCCGCCGCCGTGCCGTCGGACTGGCGCGACTTTGTGGCGATGAAGAACACTTTTTCGGGTGAGATCGATAGGTCCGGCGCTTTTCGCATCTGCAAATCCTCAGATGCATGTAACTACAGTTTCCCGCGCGAGGGCACTTTGCGCAAGATCAAAGCGAGAGCTAGCTCCCACGCTGTGCTGCTAGTCTGCGGATATCAGTGAGGGCGGTCCTGTGCAGTTGGCGAGAAAAGCCGGCACAGCTTGATTTACCTCAACGATATCTTTGAGCGTTCGCGTTGGATTTCTGATTGGGTCGATGTCGTCCCCATCGCATTGGTCAGCTCGCGCAGCCGCACTCGAACGGTTTAGGCGTGCGAGAAAGCAGACAATTTCTTACGATACCCGGCGGGCTATGCAATGACTTGGTCATTACTGCAAAGACATTGGCCGCTTCTTTCCGCGACAGTGATGCTCACTATCCTGCTCGCTGCAGGAATTTTTGTCGTCGCAACGCTACCGCCGCGGACCATCGCAATGGCTACGGGTCCGAAAGGCGGAGCCAACTATCAGTTAGGCGACCACTATCGCGAATTGCTCGCCAAATCCGGCGTTGAACTGAAGCTGGTGCCGACCGCGGGGAGCCTCGAAAATCTGGAGCTTCTTCGCAATCCAAGGTCGGGCGTAAGCGTCGCCCTGGTCCAGGACGGCACGGCACGTGCCGTCGGCTCGTCTGGCCTCGAATCGCTGGGCACGGTCGGCTACGAGCCGTTGTGGCTGTTCCATCGGAGCGAAATTGACGGAAATCTCCGCGGGCTCACCGGGCGCCGAGTGTCGATCGGTCCGGAGGGGAGCGGCGCCCGGGCGTTTGCATTGAAAATACTGGAACGAGTCAAGATGGAGGTGAGGGCTGATTTGTTGGCATATACGCCCCAGGTTGCGGCGGAGAAATTGATCGCCGGCGAAATCGATGCCGCGTTCATCGTGAGCGGCTGGAATTCGCCCGCCGTCCAGTCGTTGATAAACGCCAAGGGTGTGCAACTCGCGAGCTTTCCCAGCGCGGACGCCTTGGTCGTTCTCTATCCGTATTTGACGAAATTGTCGGTGCCCCGCGGGATATTCGATATCTCGGCTGACCGGCCGCCCACCGATATCGTGCTTCTAGGCTCCAAGTCGATCCTTGCAGTGCGTGCAAATCTGCACTCGGCGATACAATATTTGCTGCTTATCGCTGCCGCCGAGATTCATTCACAAAGTGAAGTTTTTCAAAAATCCGGACAATTCCCAATAGCGGAATCGGTCGATCTGCCGTTGAGCGCCGAAGCAGAGCGCTTTCACAGATCCGGCCGCCCCTTCTTGCAAGAAGAGCTGCCGTTCTGGATCGCAGTGCTCATCGAGAGAGCGCTTTCCGTTTTCCTTCCGCTGGCTGCCGTCGCATACCCGATATTCAGAATTCTCCCAATGATGTACGATTGGATCGTGCGTTTGAGGATACAGCGGTTTTACCGGGAAATGAGAACTGTAGAGGGGGCAATGGAAGATCAGGCCGAACTCGATGCGTCTGGCATCGCGGCCAGGATCGATGAACTCGAGCAGCGTGTGATGCGTTTGCGACTTCCGGGTCCTTACGACAGCTCGTTATATACGATGAGAGTCCATATTGGTCTTCTTCGCTCCCATCTTGAATCTGCTCTTGCGAATGACAGCATTCGGCGCGAACGAAATGAGCCCGCCTTCGGCCGTCGGGAATCGGACTCGTCCCGCGTTTCCGGCGGGGATGGCCGGGAAAGGAACGCTGTTCAGCAAGCGGCTGGTGACAGTGGACGCGCGTGAATGCTGCCCTTGCCGAGCGCGGGCCGCCGGACTTCTCGAAAGCGTTCTGATCTACTTCATGCCCGGCATAGCGGCGCGGAAGCGGGCATCTCCGGAGGTTGGGGTGGGTCGATGTGTAGATGTTCCGGGTCGCAGCACGATGTGTCGACCGATTGATTTATCTCAAGCTGCATCCGGAATGCGGAGCCCAGCTTGCCTTCGGACGGTATCGATACCTCCAGACGATTGGGAGATGAAGCATGTACCGGCATATCCTCATTCCGACAGATGGGTCAGAGTTAGCAGAGCGGGGGGTGGCTCATGGGTTGGCGCTGGCGAAGTCCGTTGGAGCCAAGGTGTCGATAATCCACGTCGTCGAACCGCTTCTTGCCGTCACAGGCGACTTTGCGGACCCGTTGGATCGCGCGGAAAATGCGGCCCGGGAGGTCGGTGTTCCCTGCGAGACGATTCAAGTGGAGAACGTGCAACCTGATCGAGCCATCATCGCCGCGGCCGAGGACAAAGGCTGCAATCTCATTGTCATGTCATGGCATGGGCGTAGCGGACTTTCCACGCTTCTGATCGGCAGTGTGACAAACAAGGTCCTGACCTACGCGAAAACCCCCGTACTGGTTTGTCGGTGAAATGCCGCGCCAGGCGAGGGGTTGCTATTCTTCGTTGTCGGCGTAGGGGAATTCAGCAGATGCCATCATGCTGCGGAACAGCAGCCATGTGCTGAATACCAGGACGGTGAGTCCTGGGGGAGCGCGGTGGAAATAGATCAGAAGCTGCACGATCTCGAACGATATTACGAGCATCGAAAAGAGTATGCCTATCGCGCCAACGGAGGTCGAATGTCGCTGCCGTTGGTTGGAAATTCCGGATGTCCTGATCCCATCGATCCCTGAGAACGTCGATTTAGGTCACGCCGGATAAGCCGATTGTCCTTTGTCGCATTGTTTCGGTACCATCACCGGGAATGCTGCGCCCGGCCGGGCCGGCCAAAAATGCGAACGGAGGTTTCGATATGCCGGGAGTAAAGCGAGAGCGTGACGGGAGCGTCGGCGTGCTGACGCTGGATGAGCCGTCGACCCTGAACGCCATGACGCCGGATCTGTTGGGCGACCTTGCCATCGCCATTGGCGAGATGACTGGTGATCCGGAGGTGAGGGCGCTGGTCGTCACGGGCGCCGGCCGCGGTTTCTGCTCGGGGCAAAATCTCAAGGCGGCGCAGATCCTGGGTGACGACATCGTCGCGGGTGTCATGAAGTACTACTGGCCGACATTCAAGGCATTGCGCGAATGCCGCGTGCCGGTGGTGATGGCCGTCAATGGCGTGGCCGCGGGCGGCGGGTTCAGCCTCGCCATGGCCGGCGACGCGATCGTCGCGGCGCGCTCGGCGAAGTTCATCCAGGTGTTCAGCCGCATCGCGCTGGTGCCCGACCTGGGCTCGACCTGGCTGTTGCCGCGCCTTGTCGGCCGGCAGCGCGCGCTCGAATTGATGATGACCAACGAGCCTCTCACGGCTGATCAGGCCAGGGAATGGGGCCTGGTCCGCGACGTGTTTGACGAAGGGGAACTTCGCGACGGCGCGCTGGCGCTGGCGCACAGGCTCGCGGATGGCCCGACGCGCGCGCTGGTCGCGACACGCCGCCTGATCGACGAGAGCGAACATGCCACCTATGCCGAGCAGTTCCGCCGCGAGATCGAGACACAGGCGGAGATCCGCCTCAGTGCCGATGCGGTTGAAGGGCGCAATGCTTTCCTCGAGAAGCGCGCAGCGAAATTCAGCGGCCGCTGAGAAGGATCACGCAGCATGAAGATCGACAATGTCGCGGACCTCATCGCCGAGACGCTGGCCCAGGCCGGCGTCAAACGCATCTTCGGCGTCGTGGGCGACAGCCTGAACGGCCTCACCGACGCGCTGCGCAAACGAAAGGCCATCGACTGGATTCACGTCCGGCATGAGGAGGTCGCAGCCTTCGCCGCCGCGGGTGAAGCGCAGATCACGGGCGAACTGGCGGTGTGTGCGGGATCGTGCGGCCCCGGCAATCTGCATCTCATCAACGGCCTGTTCGACGCGCACCGCAGTCGTACGCCGGTGCTGGCGATTGCCGCGCAGATTCCGTCAGCCGAAATCGGCGGTGGCTATTTCCAGGAGACGCATCCGCAGGATTTGTTCCGGGAATGCAGCCATTACTGCGAACTGATTTCCGATCCGGCGCAATTGCCTTACGTGCTGGAAAACGCCATTCGCGCGGCGGTAGGTCGGCGCGGGGTTGCCGTGATCGTGCTGCCGGGCGATGTCGCGCTGCGTCCATCGCCGACGCGCGACGTCACGCCGAACGGAGGGCTGCTGCCGCCCGTGCCGATCGTGCTGCCGGCGGAAGCCGAACTCGTCGCCCTGGCCGAACTTCTCAACGGCGCCGGGCGCGTCACGCTGTTCTGCGGCCGCGGTTGCGCCGGCGCCCATGCCGGCCTGATGCGGCTGGCCGAAACGCTCAAGGCTCCGATCGTGCACGCGCTCGGCGGCAAGGACCATGTCGAGTACGACAATCCCTACGATGTCGGCATGACCGGCTTCATCGGCTTCTCGTCCGGCTATGCGGCGATGCATGCCTGCGACGTGTTGCTGATGCTGGGGACAGACTTTCCCTACAAGCAGTTCCTGCCGACGGATGCGAAGGTTGCTCAGGTCGACATCCGGCCGGAAAACCTCGGACGGCGCTGCAAACTCGACCTTGGCATCGTCGGCGACGTCGGCGCCACCATCGGTGCACTGCTGCCGAAACTGAAGACGAAGACGGATCGCAAGCATCTGGACGCCAGCCTGGCTCACTACAAGAAGGCCCGCGCCGGGCTGGACGACCTCGCCAGGGGCACGCCCGGGCAAAAGCCGATCCACCCGCAATATCTGGCGCGTCTCCTCAGCGAGCAGGCGTCGGAGGATGCGGTGTTTACCGCCGACGTCGGTACGCCCACGATCTGGGCTGCGCGCTATCTGGCGATGAACGGCCGCCGGCGCCTGATCGGATCCTTCGTCCACGGCTCGATGGCCAACGCCATGGCGCAGGCGATCGGCGCGCAGGCGTCGCAGCAGGGGCGGCAGGTCATCTCGATGTCCGGCGATGGCGGTTTTGCCATGCTGATGGGCGACCTGATCACGCTGACGCAGATGAAACTGCCGGTGAAGGTCGTGATCTTCAACAACGGCGTACTTGGCTTTGTCGCGATGGAAATGAAGGCGTCCGGATTCATCGAGACTGGCGTCGATCTGAAGAACCCGGATTTCGCAGCGATGGCCCGCGCCATGGGCATTCATGCGGTGCGGGTGGAGGATCCGGGCGAGCTGCCGAACGCGATCGGCAATGTACTGGCCCATGACGGCCCGGCTGTCCTCGATGTCGTCACCGCGACCCAGGAACTGTCGATGCCGCCGACGATCACGGCAGAGCAGATCAAGGGCTTCAGCCTCTGGGTGCTCCGTGCCGTGATGAGCGGCCGCGGCGACGAGGTGATCGACGTGGCGAAGACCAACCTGCTGCCGCGGTAGTTCGGTTACCGCAGGCCCTCATACACCATGAAGCCGCGTGCGATCGCGAGCTTGCGCAGGGCGCGCGGAACCAGCTTTTGCGGCCGGTGCAGGTAGCGCCACGACGTCACCTTGAAATCCCTGATGGCGCCGAGATCGTTTTCGAACGGCGCCAGCACGCCGGTCAGGCTGATCGGGGCGTGCGCGCGGTTGTTGAACGGCAGCAGCAGCAGTTCCAGATGCGCGGTCGATCCGTCTTCTGCGGTCGCGGTAATGCCGGCGATTGCCGCCAGCATTTCCTCGGCGACGTAGCTTACGATCTCCTCGATCTCGCGGCGGCTGTCCGGTGCAAACAGGGCCGAGAAGCTGGTGTCCTTGAGGTCGCGGCCGAGCAGGGCAGAGACCCGGGTGCCGGCAACGCGAAACGGGTAGCCGGCGTGGTTGTCGTAGGACAGCACGAAGATGTCGCCGAGCAGCTCGCGCACCGCGTCGGGCTCGATCTCGCTGCGGTCTGGCGCCCGCCCATCGCCCCGCCTGGCATCCCAATAGGCGAAGAACTCACGACATGATGGGTGTTTCATCTCGATCCTCGTCTCCGGCGGGCCTTGGCGGGACACATCTGTCCCGCTTTCGTGCACGCGCCGTCCCTTGTTCGTTGTGCAGGAGAGGCTTTGCAGCGTCCATGCCCGCCGCCCCGATTTGGCCGCAGCGGGTGCGGCTTTGCGTTGTTAAGGTAAATTTAACTATGGGGTTGGCGATCCCGCCTCGGGCTGCGTAGAGTGGAACGCATCAGGCAGCGCCGGCTTGTCCCAGGGATTGCCGGCGCGGTTGATACACAGGTGGTGTCGAACAGTTTGGTCATCGCGCGGGAGGGGTGGGGATGTGATCCCGGCTCCGGCGCGAAAAGACCGGCGAGACAAGGGAGGACGTTCTCAGCGTCCTCCCTACCTTCCTGATAATCCCGAAAAATACATATTTTTCAAATGTTTAACCCGTTCCGGAAGCGTTCTGTTTTCCAAAATCAGACGTCCGTTTTCCAAGTCAGGTTTCCCCTTTATCCTTTCCGAGTGGTAAATTTGGTTTCGGGAAAGCTTCAATGACTTTGATTTCGTTTTCGACATGGCGGGTATAATGCGCGCCCATGCGTTCGTCACGATCGCCAAGAGCGGCGGCAACTGCGGCGTTGCTCGGAATAGCTTCCTTGCGTTTCAACGCGTCACGCTTGATTGCTGCGGAAAACGTCACTCGCAACCCATGCAACGTTAAGCCCGGTTCAACAAGCCCGCGTTTGACAAGCGATGCAGTAAAATTGCTAAACGATTTCTGCAATTGTTCTTCATCGCGCCAAGGCATCCCATTGTTCTTTACTGCAATGAACGTTGAAGTTTGAGTTAGCGAACCAAGAAACGTTTGCAGTTCGATCGGCGCGGGTATCCAATGAATTTCGTCGTTTTTCTTATGAGTGAAACGGAAACACATTCCGTAATCATCATCGGATTGATAATGCGACCATTGAGTTTTGACGATACTTTGCCCGCGATATCCGATATGGCGAGCGAGCATCATAACGATTTTCTGTTTTAAAGTGGCGGCGTTCCATGCGGCGTTCCATTCATTAGGGCGCCATTCGCGATTAGCGTTTTTATTTGGCTTCCTTAAACGTTCAATATCTTTCGCCGGATTGTTCGCCATTTTGCCGCGCTTTACCGCCGCGCGGAACATTGTCGAAAGTGCTGTCATTGTCCGATCGGCGAAATCGTTCCATTTTTCTTTAGCGCACTGATCCCTAACACTATAAAGCGACGTTTCGCTGATAGCGTTCAATTCCGTATCGTATTCGGGTTCTAACCATTTCAAACTTTCTTTGTATCCTTCACGCGTGCTTTCAGCCAACGCTTTGAATTCCGGGCATTGATCCGCGTCAATGAACCAAGCAACAAGCCAACCCAATGTGCCATCAGGGAACGATTGCAAATCGCGTTTACGTTGTGCGTTGTAAATGCCGATCATGTCAGGCATGGCGAGACGTTTCTTTAACGCGTCTTTGTCGCCTTCAAAACCGTTTAGGATTTTCTTGCCGGTAGCGCGTACATACACGTAATATTTGCCGCGTGCTTTCGCTATTTTAAGCCCTTGCAACTTCACTGCGACCACGTAACCGATCCCCAAATTGCCGCCCGCTTGGGCGTTCTCCATTAGGGTCTAGCTTCAACAGCCATTCGTCAAGCCGCACGCGCAAGTATCTGTTTCCGCGAGCGCTATCCGTGAACGCAATCGGCTTTATCGGGCAAACCTTCTCGAATGTCGGGACGGACAAGCCGCAATAGGCGGCGGCGTCGGCGAGATTGAAGGCGGCGGGCTGAAAGTTCATCCCGCCAACTTACCGAGTGGAAAGTTATCGGTCAATCGTCTTTCGGAAGTTCCGTGTCAACGTCCAGCATCATCGGCGGCGGAACTTCGCCTAAAATTCTAACGATGATATTTGCGCCCTTATTTATGCGTTCAATCTGATCAGGCGTCGGCGTCCAAGCGGTTTCCATCGCTGGCGTATAGTGCCCGGTTGTCTTATCGATAAGGACGATATCGCGAATTGGCAATCCGAGATATCCTTGCGCTTTTCCGCAAATGCGCGTTGCGCCTTTAATCATTGCAATGATCATTGCTTGTTACCTTTTGAAGTTTCCGGACTGTCACAGGTGACGCGCCAGCCTAATTGAAGTTCAACGCTGTGGCCGGTATGTCGTGCGTGATTATGTGCCCATGCTTGAGCGTTGCGGGCCGCTACCGACGCAGAACAATTGAGACAACCGGCTGTGTAATGGATCAATCCTTGTCGCGTCATGCGTCTATATCCTCTCGATTGAGTTCGATTGGCAAATTGCCGCGAGCGATCAAATCCCAAATCTGAATTGCGCGAGCGGTCAGAATGTCACCGTCGATTTTGCGCTGATGTTGCAAACCGATCTTATCGACGTACAACTGATTTGCGCTCAATGGATGTTCATTGTCGAATGCTCTGGAAGGCATTCCCATCGATGGCCAAGTTGATTGCAAATCGTTGTCACTTCCGACACATCCGAAAACAAGACGGCGAAAATAAGCGGGATGACCTAGCGCGAAAATCACATCATTCAGATTGAGTGCTTCGCCAGCGATTTTTAACGTTGTCGCAACCTGATAAGCTGGCTGATAGCCTCGCACAGTTACAGCCGTGGTGATCGAAACGATTTCACAAGAATAGCCGTTCATTTCGAGAATGTCCGTAATTGCGCCGATCAGTGCCGCGCGAATTACTGCGTTCTCTGCATCGATGCCCGATGACATGAACCCTTCAACAAACAACGTGATGATTTTCTTTCCTTCACGTTTGGGGCGAGAGATCATATGTGCGGGATTACCTGCAAGCATCCGCCCGATGTTTACCGATCCGCCCGCAATGCTGTGTTTGCGTCTGCGTTCTTTGGCGTGTTGACCGATAAGCAATTCGTGTAGCTCTCGCGCCAGTTCAACACCATCCGCCCAACCGTTGCGCGCGATATCGAATGCGTCCGCCATGCATTCCGTTTGTGTCCACTCTCTATCGCGGCCCGTCCAACCTTGTCCGTTGCGCTTGTTGTGCGGCAACGCTTCAAGATATTTGACCAATTCCGAAAGGCTGGAAAAGCCGAAAAAGCTAATTGGATTTTGATCGCGGAATTCATTGAACCATGTCGGATCATCGCCGAAAATATTGGTTCGGCCGCTGCGGACTGAACGCGAACTTTTTCCGAAGTCGCCTATATCTAGATCATTGTCGCTGTCATCATCGATCATTGGCGAGTGTTGATAGGGCGAAATGATTTCTTCTGGTTTCTCGGTGACGATCAAGCCAACGGTTGCGGATAACTCGCGGCGGTGTGCGCCTGATAGCGCGTGAAATTCCCAACCCTTGCTATCAGCATTCCAACGACCGCCCAATGATTTCAGGCGGTCGCGCAATTCCCAAGTTTTGCCAGTGACGATTACGGGCACAGTGTCAGACCAACGTGCGGTGCAATGTCGTGCATGGTGACTTGTGTACCGCTATCAGCGTCAGGATGATCCCACTGCACTTGAACTCGTTTCTTGTTCGGTGACACGGCAATGATGGTGCCGCGATCTTCGGTCGGTTCCCATATGACGCGCATTCCGATTTCGGGTTGTGTGGTCATTCCGACATTTCTCCCCAACGTTTGTCAGGAATAAAACCGCACTCGATTGCAAATTTGCGTGCTTCCGCTGCCGTTTTAAATGATCCGTCGCATGCTTCAATGAGCAACGATTGCTCATGATTGGGTGATTGATCGTCTTTCGTATACGGTGCGGTTTGCAAATCGTATCCCGTATGTTTGTCGCCGATTATCGAAGCGTTGCAGGGCCATCCTGCAATCGATCCATCGGTGTATTGTTCCGACATTTGCGCCATTCCTCCAATTGAACAACGCGATCATTATAGCGATGATTATTGCGATTGTCAAGTGGAAGGTTTATGACGAATTTCACGCGGTCAAGCGTTTCTTCGTATTCCTGATCAGTCATTGAGTTTCTCCCGATCTTTCTTTGACATGCCTTTCCAGAGATAAATTTCGCAAACATCTTCGCGCGGTATTCCAACCTGTAACGCGGCTGATCCCATGATGATTGCGCGTGACGATACAACGTGGCGGATTTTGCGTTCGTTGACTTGTTTGCGGATACGCCAAACGTATTCCAGCCAATCAACGTTGCCGTTGCACAGTGAGCGTTCCAGCGCCGTATCATAATCGACGTTGATGGTTGCGAAGCGGTCGAGGCTCGCCGCGTCCAATTCATTCCGGCCGACATAGACCCTATCCGCGCCATGCCCAAACGTGTTGGCGGTGGCCACCATGCGGAAATTCGGATGCCGGGCGATCGGGGCCGGGCCGTCCGGAAACACGCTGTAGCCGTTCGCTAGGGCGCTGTTAGCGGCTAAGAGCGCTGATGCATCCCAAGCGTCGATTTCGTCGGCTACCCAAACCCCGCCGTGTTCAAAGGCATTGCGAAAAGGCGTCCGGTGATAAACGCCGTGACCATCAACAAACCCGGTCAATTCGTGCGTGTCGTTGATGGTGCTTGTGATGTAAAACGGCAAATTCAGCGCCCGCGCTGTATGGTTGCCGATCGTGGTTTTTCCGCAGCCTGCCGGACCAACCATCATGATAGGGTGATTGATCGCGCAAATCTGAATAATGCGTTCCGTTGAATAATGCAAAGGGCCGTCAAGAATGATGTTCGATTGCAGCCCGATAATTTCGACTTTTCGCGTTGGTAGATTTTCCAATTCTTTGCGGACAATTTCACGCAAAAAATCATCATCAACCTTGTTGGATTGAATTTCTCGGACGGTCTTTAGGAAAAGATCGGCGGCTAACCGCTGCAACTCGCTTGCATCCGACTTTATCTTGTCTCCGTGTTCGTGGTATAGGTTGGAAAGTTGAACGTTGCTCATTGCGTACACTTCAACGGGTGCAACGCCGCTCGCAATCGCCCAACGGCGCAACGGCGCAATGGTCGAATTGGAAAGTATGTAATCGGATGCCGGTCCTAGCAACTTCTCAAGATCAGCAAGCGTTTCTGACATGGGTAAATTCCGGTTGGAATATCGGCATATCAACAGGAACACCGCAACGCAAGCGCTATTTTGACCACTTGGAAAGTTTTTAGCCATGGCAAGAAAGCCGAAATATGGCCCGTATAACTACGAACGCAAGCTAGGAACGCGCAATTATAACTTTAGCGCGACCGTAGAAGGCTTCGTTACGGAAACTGAAAAGCGAATGGTTGCACTCGCCAAGCAATCAACAACCAACTTAATCAACGAGGTTCAAACGCCAACCGCTAAAGGCGGAAAGATGCGTGTTAAAACCGGGTTTTTGCGCGCGTCCGGTCAAATGTCGCTAACAGGGCTTCCAAGCGGGCCGGTTCGCGGTGATCCTACCAAAAGCTATACTTGGAGCAGCGCAAACGCTATCGCTGATTTCGCCAATTTTACACTCGGTCAAACGATCTATTTTGGATGGACCGCCAACTATGCGAAATATCGCGAAGCATACGACGGCTTTCTGATCAGTGGAATTCAAAACTGGCAGTCGATCGTCAATCGAGTTGTCGCGCAAATCGTCGCAAGATCGCCAGCCAACAAGGCTTCCGATCGCTAACAAAGGGGCAGAACAATGATTGAAACCGATGTTCTTAAAGCGTTGCAGGCTGGCGGCATCGCTGCGGTTGCGGCGAGCGCAATTCCGGCAATGCCGATCAAAGCGATTGATCGAACTTTTACGCCAGCAACAGACGCGCCGAATGGAAAGTATGTTGAACTCGTCAATATCGTGAACAATCGAGGCGGTGATTATTGGGATGACAGCCGCATCTATCAAGGCACGTTCCGCATAATTCTACACTGGCCGATCGACGATGCAGGGCCGTATCCGCCTATGACTTACTTGGATGAACTCGCGTCGTTCTTTCCGAAGGGCAAGGCGCTGGTAAGCGGAGCGGCAACCGTCCGCATTTACGATGTGCCGCAGGCTTCCGGTTCGATCGCGAACGATGGGGAGTTGCTTTATCCTCTTAGCTTGCCCTATCGGTGCTTCAAAACATGAGGGTAAGTTGTAGCGGAAACGTTGTGGAAAAGCGGAATTTGTGAGATATGGTGTATTGCGCGCGTTTGCTGGCGCTATTCATCAATCTTCGAAGGGGTTTCCTATGAAAACCAAGTTCCTAGCCGCCGCGCTGCTTTCGAGCGCGTTAGTCCCCGTCGCGTTCGCCAACTCCAACGCCGGTTCCAGACTGTATTTCTGCGTCACGCCGCAGCAAGACGATTTGGCGCAAGGCGACTACGAAGCGTTGGTCTGGTTGCAAATCAAATCCCTTGGCAATATGGGCGAAACCGGATCGAACACCAACGTTCTCAACTACGATACTTGGGACACGACCGTTATTCAGAAAGCGAAAGGCTTGACGGATGCCGGTTCGCCCACGCTGGAATTCGCACGCATCGCCAACGATCCCGGCCAGATCGCTTTGCGCGCTGCCGCGAAAACCAACCTGAATTACGCGTTCAAGGTGGTTCGCAATGACCCTGCCGTGGTCGGCGGCGTCGGCACCGTGATTTATAATCGCGGTCTGGTCATGGGACCGACGCGCCCGAACGGCGGAAACGAAGATTTCGACCTTGAAGTTTTCACGCTCGCCTTGAACCAAGAGGAAATCGTTGTTGCACCGGGCGCGGGCGGTGTTGCACCGACTAACACGGTTATTCCGGCAATCACCGGGACCGCCGAAGTTGAGGAAACGCTCAACCTTTCGAACGGCACGTTTACCGGCGATGCGACGATCACTTACGCATATCAGTGGTTCGCTGGCGGCGTCGCAATTCTCGGAGCAACCGCCAACACGTTTGAACTTACCGCCGCACAGCTTGGCAAGATCATCACGGCGCGCGTAGTCGCGACCAATGCCAGTGGTTCGGCACAGGCATACACGACCGCAACGGCTGCTGTAGCCGAAGCATCGTAATCAACCACCATGTAGCGGCGAGCGTAAAAACTCGCCGCTATTTTCTTAACCAGCGACAAAAGAAAGATAGCGACATGGATTTATCAGCGATCAAGCCGGTTGAACACGTCTTGGATATCGTCCATCCCGGCACAAATGAACCACTTGGAATTAAGGTTTCGCTTATGTCGTTGGATGACGACGCATTGAAGAAAGCGAAGCGAAAAATTCAGGATGCGAGCAACGCGCTTGCACGCAAGGGCAAGTCGTTTACCGCCGAACAGATCGAAGAAAACCACAATCTGTTGCTGTTCACCGCAATGACGGGTTGGGAATGGTCCGGTGACACGACGTTTCATGGCGATAAGCCGCCGTTCAACGTTGCATCTGTTTACAAGGTATTCAACGAATTGCCTTGGTTTCGCGATCAAGTCAGCGAAAAAGTTGGCGATACCAAGAGTTTTTTTACGATCTAGAAATCGCGCTGTGTGAGGCGATTTCAATTCACGTCCGATATGAAACACCGGACGAAAAAGGATCAACTCGCCGCGAACGAAACGAAAGTTTCAACACACCGTCTCCGGAATTCGA
Organism: Pseudomonadota bacterium; assembly: GCA_023422775.1. Classification (GTDB taxonomy): domain Bacteria; phylum Pseudomonadota; class Alphaproteobacteria; order Rhizobiales; family Xanthobacteraceae; genus Bradyrhizobium. The sequence goes on along the minus strand of JAFAGM010000142.1, from coordinate 90,456 downwards.
AATTCCGGAGGGCGGCGAATTCCTATGGACCTCCTACTTTCAGATATCGGATGGCTTGCGCCGGATCGATGATGGCATTTGCTTTCCAATCCCATGGTCGGAATTTTTAGCTTGGGCAAAGGTCTTAGACCATGTTGTTACCAGCGACGAATATGTTATCTTGCGCGCGATGGATGCCGCGTTCTGTGAAGAAACCAATAAAGAGTTGCAGGCGTATCACGAAAGGCGGGCCGAAGATCAGCGGCGCGAAATAGAAGCCGCCAAGCGCGGCAGACGGTAGGGGCAAGGTGACATGGCCGATTTGGCACAGATTGGTTTTGCCGCCGATACCTCCGGGCTTGACCAAGCGTTGCCTGCACTCCGTGCCCTTCCCCCGGCCGCCAAGGCCGTCGAAACCAGCGCTCAAAACGCAACGGCAGCACTTTCCAACGTCAGCGCGGCGGCGGAAGGAACCACGACTGCAACGACGGCAACCGTTCGCGTTCTGAAAGCCGCAAGCGCGGAATTATCAACGCAAGCCGCCAACGCGAATAAAGCCGCAGATGCTTACAAGAAATTGGAAAGCGTCCAAGAGCGTATCAATCGAATAACAGGCGCGAACAAGGATCAGTTTTCAAACATCGGGCGCGCTGCCGATATCGAAGCGTATGGGCAATCGCTGGACGCACTGCGCGCGAAATATGATCCGTTGTTTGCAGCTAGTCGGCAATACAAAGCGGCGCTCGGCGAAATCAACAACGCGTTGAAAGTTGGCGCGTTGAATGAAAAACAACACGCTGCTGCGATCATGGATACCAAGGTTGCGTTTGTTCAACAAGTGAACAGCATTCGCGGCGTTACCCAGATGGAAGCCGCGCACGTAACTGCGACCAACAAGGCGCGCGCAGCAACGGCGGGATTTAGTTGGGAAGCCAAAAACCTTTCGTATCAGCTAGTAGACGTTACGCAAGGCTTGGCCAGCGGCGTCCCGTTGTTTCAGATATTTGCACAGCAAGCCGGACAAATCGGACAGGTGTTGGCAACCGCTCCTAAAGGCGGGGCAAGTCTGTTCAAAGAAATCGGCAACGCCATCCTTGGATTTCTGACGCCATTGCGGCTTGCCATTGCGGGCGTAATCGCGCTCGGGGTTGCATTTGTCAGTGCTTACGGAAGCTGGAAAACATTCACGCTTGGCTTGATCGATACCGCGAGCATCGCGCAAACGACCACTAAGAGCATGATGCAATTGCAGGCGGCGGCATCATTCAAAGGAATTAGTGCAGACGAATTCGTATCCGGCATTCGCTCATTTAGTCGCAGCGTTTACGATGCTCGCAACAACATGGGCGGGTTGGCCGATGTATTTGCCGCGAACAACGTCCGCGCAAAAACGTTCGATGATTATCTAAGCAAAGCGGCTGATCTAATTCAACGTGCCAGCAACGATCAACAACGACTTGTCTTGTTGCAACAAATGGGTTTGCCCGCAACAATGGAATGGGTTCGCTTGTTGTCTGGCGGTGCGGCAGGTATCGACAAGGCGAAAAAAGCAGCGGCGGCATTTGCTGCTGATGACAGCTTAGCCGCGTCCGCGCGTCGATTTGATGAAGCATGGAACACAGCTTGGACTAATTTCGGCTTGAACGCTCGCAACGCATTTCAGAAGGCGTTGGAATTCGGCGCAACGTTCTTTGACAGAATGGACCGTCTCGCCAAACAGGTTGGCAACTCTAGCTTTTGGGATAACTTCCTGCCTGCCGATCATTTGGAGCGAGCAAAACAACAAGGCATAGAGGTTTTAACCGATTTTCAAAAGCGTTTCGGTGGTGACAGTGCAAACCCGTCCGCAGGTAATACCGCGCTCGGTGATGCGATGCGTGGTCAAGCGGATAAGCGCACTCAAAAAACCGCTGTTGATCCGAACGCCGCAAGAAACGCAATCGCTTTGCAGCAACAGCAAATCAGCCTGCTAGGTGATTTGGCGACGGTTGAACAGCAAGTTACTTTGAAGCAACTTGAGTTGAACGCGGCTGCACTAAACCATATCAACGTCACCAAAGAACAACGTGACGCGATTTTGAACGCGGCCCGGGCGCAAGCCGAAATGAACCGCGTTAATCAACAAGCTTCGATCGGCATATTTAATCTTAGGGATGCACAGAAAGCGGCGGCCGATACGCTGCAAATGTGGATCGATAAAGGTTTGGTTGACAAGACCAATGCCGAACAAATGGCGGCCGCACATCTTGTGTTAGCTCGCAACATCGAAGCAACGAAAAACGCGGCGTTGGTAGCGGCGGCACCGTTGCAGCAATTGAAGCAACTCGAATTGGATGGCAGCAATCTCGCCAAGAATTTGGATCAGGCGACGACGGGCGCACTTACCGGAATGGTGCAGCCAATTCAAGACATGCTGAATGGCGTTACCAGTTTGAGCGCGGGTTTCAAAAACCTTGGCGTCGTTGTTCTGCAAGCCATTCAACAGATGATCGTCAAAATGTTGATCATCACGCCGATTGCAAAAGCATTGCAAGCGGTAATGGGCGGAATGTTCGGCGGTGGCGGAATAATGAGTTTGTTTGGTTCCGGTGGCGTTCCCGGTGCGATCGGACCAACATCATTAGGCGGTGCACCACTTGCAGTGAACGCAAACGGCGGCGTCTACAACTCGCCAAGCCTTAGCGCATTCTCCGGTCAAATCGTCAAAGAACCAACGCTGTTCAAGTACGCGAGTGGTGCGGGATTGATGGGCGAAGCGGGGCCGGAAGGCATCTTGCCGTTGAAGCGCGGACCATCGGGAGCGCTCGGCGTCCAAATGTTCGGACGTCAGGGAAGTAACGACAACAAGGCGCAAAGCATCACTTATGCGCCCGCTAACACGTATAACGTTGGTGGCAGCGTCACACAAGACGATTTGGCGAAACTGAAAAAAACGCAAGACGACGATCGCCGCGCATTTGCGAGCAACGTTGTTGGCGTCATCGCAAATCAGCGCAAACATAACGTGAGGGTGTAGAAATGGCCATCACGTTTCCGCGCCCGATCGTCAACAACGCTCGCATGACGGAGTGTTGGTTTGATTTGATCGATAACGTTGCGTTCTCTCCGTCGCATAACGGCAACTTGCTCAACCTTTCGCAAATCGCCGATCCGCAATGGTCAGGCACGTTCGTAACGCCCATCCTAGACCGCACAGAGGAACCCGTATGGTCCGCTTGGCATAAGTCGCTACGCGGCGGGTTGAAGACGTTCACCGCGTATGACGTACGCCGTGCCGCTCCTAGAGCCTATCCCGGTGCGAAGCTGGCAACCGACATTGCGTCCGGTTGGAGCGGTACAGCTACTGTTGTGAGCGTTGGTACGGCTGGCGCTCTCTCGTTGTCCGAACTTCCGGCAAATTACCAATTCAAGATCGGTGATCGTGTCGGTTTAGAACAGGGTGGGCACTTCGGATATTATGAAGTGCTTGAAGACGCCACAGCGTCCGGGGGCGGCGGTGCAGCAATCACCGTTGCGCCGTTTCTTCATACAACCTTGTTTGATGATAGCGCGGTTTGTCGTGTGTTCCGCCCGCTGTGTCAATTCATGATCGATCAATCAAGTTGGTCCGCACAAGGAACGGTTGAAGACACTCCGATATCATTCAAGGGAATTCAACGGCTGTGATTGATCTTCCTAGCGAAGTCTTGGATTTGTTGGATGAAGGCCGGATAAATATTCGCGGTTTGATGCGATTTGATTTCGGTTCGGGTTCCTACGGATTTATCAAAGCGCTCGCGCCATTCGAATATAATGGTCTCAATTATGTTCCGGGCGTTGCGCTTTCCGTTTCTGATCTTGCATTCGCAACCGGATTGGCCGCGCAACAATTCACTATCACATTGTCTGCATCGCCTGATGACGGCCTAACACCGGAAATTCTGCAAACAATCGAAGCGGAAGATTATCGCGATTATCCGGTTAGAATTATGGATGCAATGTTTCATCCTGACACTGGCGCACTGTTGTTCGTTCAAACGATGATGCGCGGTTACGTCGATAATATCGAACACGTTGATACGCAGGAAGCTGGTTACACGTTGGTCATGAATTGCGAAAGTCGCGCACTCGATTACACGCGGACGAACGGAAGAAAGCGGACGAATTTAGATCAACAGCGGCGTGCGCCCGGTGATCGATTTTTCGAACATGCTTCAACGCGTGGAAGGGAAAAGATTTATTGGGGGCAAGCTGATCCGTCGCAAGCTGGCTTCCGGAGATACTGAAATGGCACGCGTTAAAGATTGGGAAAAGCGACTTAAATTAGCGATCGAAAAGCATATGAAACTGCCGTCACAGTATGGCATTTCGGATTGTTATTTGATCGCTGACGATGCGGTTTTTGCCGTCACTGGCGAGCGCATGTTTCCTGACGTTTCCTATACAACGGAACAAGGTGCAGCAAAGCAATTGTTGCAAAAGGGTTTCGTCACGGTTGAAGACGCATTTGCGTCCAAGTTCTCAAGTGTTCCGCCATCGCTCGCGCAACGTGGTGATATTGGCGTGATTGATGACAACGGGCAAATTTGTGGCGGCGTATTTACGTCAATCGGGTTTGCTGTTCGCGATGAAAAGAAAGTCATGTTTGTTCCGGCTTCACGCGTCAAGACAGCATTCAAAGTAGGGCGCTAAAGATGCCGTTCATTGCTCCGATAGTTGCTGTTGTTGCTACAGCGGTTGGAACCGTCGGGACGTTTGTTGCCAGCGTTGGCATTATCGGCCAAGGGCTGATAATGGCTGGCATCGGTATCGCGTCGTCATATTTGATCAGCGCTCTTAGTCCTAAACCGCAAGCCGATGCGAACCAAGTTTCAGGCGTTAATTTCGAGCGCCAGTATGGCACGCATGTTCCTAGACAGGTTGCTTGCGGTCTTATCGGCATTGCTGGTCATGACACTTATATAAACACGTACAATCCATCCAACGAATGGTTGCAACAAATTTACACTGTGTCCGATTATCCGATGACCGCTCTAACGCGTGTTTGGGCTGGTGGCATTCAGCTTGAATTGGCGGATGATGATGGTGACAGTCGCGGGCAGGCTGTTACCGGCCCTAGTAGTATCACTTTCGCCGGTCGCGTTTGGATCAAATTTCTTGACGGACGGCAAACTGACGCGAACGCCGATCTTATCGCACACGCTAACCCGTCCGATCGCTGGACAGGAGCGCATATCGGCATTGGTGTTTCCGGCGTCATTGTCACGATGCAATATGAAAAAGACGACAACAATTCATTTCCTGATTTCTTTTTCGAATTTCAAGGTGCACCGCTTTACGATTGGCGGAAAGATAGCACGAACGGCGGGAGTGGTTCGCATCGCTGGAATAACATCGCTACACATGAGTACAGCACTAACCCGATTGTAATGGAGTACAACTATAGACGCGGCTTTTCATTCAATGATGATCCGTTTTGCGGAATGTTCATGGATGCGATTGATTTGCCGGTTGCAAAATTCACAGCCGCCGCGAACATCTGTGACGAATTAGAAGACGATGATTTGCCGCGCTATCAATGCTCAATCATTTTGGATTGTATGCGCTCGCATAGCGACAACCTGCAAAGTCTTGCGTTATCATGCGGTGCTATGCAAATCGATAGTATCGACGGATCATGGCCGTTAGTCGGCAGCGATCAAATCGTGGTTGATGAATTCACGGATGCCGACATAATTTCAACCGCGCAGAATTTCAAGCGTAGCGAAAAACAATCCATGTCAACGCTGGTTAACAGCGTCTCGGGAAATTATCCCGAACCCGATCAATTGTGGTCAATGATCGGATATGACCAACAAACCGCGTCCGAATTTGTTGTCATTGATAGACGATCGCGCGATATCAATATGGATTTTCCGCAAGTTCCAAATTTGCGGCAGGCAAGCCAATTGGCTTGGATTTATCTCTATGAAAATCGCTATGAAGCCAAGGCGACCGTCACGCTTCGCCCGCGCTTTCAACGCCTAGAGGCTGGCGATTGGGTTAATTGGAATTCGAAACGGTACGGTTTGAAAACGTTCATCGTTACCGGAAAGCAATTGATCAATCTCGATAGTGGGGACGGGCCACGCAATGTTGTTCTGACATTGCAAGAGCGTGATGGCGAGATTTATTCAGGCGTCACGCCAAGCATTCCAACGTTACCATATCCGCCCGGTGAACCCGTCTATATGTCCGAGGTTCAAAGCCTAGCGGCAATTCCGGTTTATGTGACCGGAGCAGATGGTGTACGTCAGGCAGCTATTCGTATTTCATGGGGATTGCCGAATGACGTCACGGTGGTTCAAATCGATGTTCTATATTATCCAACCGATGATCCAACTTCCGCAATTCATAAAATCGTCACTGCTGATCAAACAGTGGTTGTTGTTGCGGAAGGTGTTGTAGGCAATACAAACTATACTGTGCGAACACGGCTGATAACAAATCCGCCGCGAACAGTTACATTTGACGCAGGCGTAACCGTTAATACGTCAGACGTCGGCTTTTCATTGGCGAATTTCGGTCCCGATCTAAGATATCAAATTACAACGCTTCATGATGCGTTAAACGAGAAAATCAATGCGGTTGCAGATCGCCTGTCCGGTTATATCGCTAGTGAAGGCTCACGCAATTGGGATGAACACAAGTCGATACGCAGCCAATTGTCAGCACGATCTGATGATGCATTCGCCGAAATCGATGAAGTTCGAACCATTGCTGTCGATGCCGGGTTGGCGTTTGCGTCGTTTTCCTTAACCGCAACCGCGCAGTTTGGATCAACCACAGCATTCGTTGAAACAACTGCGACCGCGATTGCGACTTATGACGAATGGGGAGCGACGCAATATAGCGTAACTCTGGACGTCAACGGCCATGCGATCGGGTTCAACTTGATCAATGGCGGGGCCGGAACATCGTCTATGGTGTTTCGTGCTGACAAATTCCAATTTCAATTCCCCGGTTACAATGATGATGATCCATTTGATGTTGTAACGATCGGCACATTAGCAGGTAGCCCGGCAGTCGGCATTAGCGGCACACTAGTTCTCGACGGAACGTTGCGTGCGACGTCGATTGAAGCCGGATCAATCGATACAACACAACTTGCCGTCAACGGCGTTGCGCTTATCAACATTATCGATGGTGCTACGAATAAAGCAGGCGGCGGAACCGGCACGACAGGTGTTGGCGGCGGCACAGCGGCGGCAATGGAGTTAGTTACCATTGGTGGCCGTGTGTTTGTCAGCGCGGAAGTATTTCCCCCGAGCGGTGCGGGATGTAGCGCAGTCCTTTATGTTGACGGGGTTCCTGTTCGATCCGGTGCGGCGGATGCACCTGTTATTTTCGTGTCAATTGCAACCGGCGATCACACGTACGGCAGGGCAGGTCCGGTTGTGCTGCAAGCCTATGTGACCGGGCTGTCAGATGCAAACCATACATTCCAAATTGACGTTAATACGGGCAGCACTCCCGGCGTCATTTTTGCAATTAACCCGAGAAGGTAAAGCGATGGCCGCACAATATAACGATCTATTCGAAATCCGCGTTAACGGCACACTGTTAAATCCGACACAGGAACCGCAAATTCATCCCGGCTATAACATCGTTTGGCCGGAAGGATGGACGCAAGAGCAAGCCAACGCATGGCGCGAAGCAAATGGAATGACCAAACCCGAGGTAATCGCATGACCGCGCTACAAACATATTCAACCGGAACGGTTTCGGTTTCCGAAGGTGGAACGACGGTTACAGGCATCGGCGCAATTTGGTCTGGCACCAACGCGCTACCCGGTGATGTTCTTCAAATCGACGAATTCCAAACGATTATTTCGGACGTCACCGACGTTACGCATCTTGAAATTCCACCGTGGGGCGGCGGCGATCAAACCGAAGTCGCTTATACGATTTGGAAAGTGTCACCGCAACGGTTTTCAAATTACGAACTCGGTTTGCAAATATCAGACGTGTTCGATGCACTGATCACGGATGGATTTTTTCGGTTCGTCAAAAGCACTCAAAGCGAACCTGATCCGTCATACGGCAAGGATGGTCAATATTCGAGACAACCAACCACCGGCAAAGAATGGTTCAAGGAAGGCGGGGTCTGGAATTATCAAGGCATCTTCAAGCCATTCGGAAAACCGGAACCCTATGACAGCGAGAAAACCTATTCGTTCAACGATGTAGCGACGTCCGGTGGATCGTCCTATGTCTGGATCAACGAAATGCCGGGCAATGATCATGCGCCGCCGAATGAAACCTATTGGCAAATACTCGCCGAAAAGGGCGCACCGGGTGATCCGGGCGGCCCCGGCACGCCCGGTGATAATGGTGCCGATGCCCCAACTTATGGCGGCACGTCCACAACATCACTGACGATCGGGACTGGCTCGAAAGTATTCACAACGCAAGCCGGGCTCGCCTATCTCGACGGTGCCCGCGTGCGCGCCAGTTCGGATGCGGACCCTGCGGACTGGATGGAAGGCGTCATTACCTACATCGGCACCACGTTGACGATGGATGCCGACATGACCAACGGCAGCGGCACGCTTGACGATTGGAATTTTAATATTGCGGGTCAACCCGGTGAAGATGGGGCCGGGGACGGGGATATGAAGGCCGCCAATGCCCTCTCAGAATTGACAGGGGCGGCGGCAACAGCGCGAAGCAACATCGGGGCATTCGGGACCGGCGATGCGCTCGGATCGGCTCAGGTGGCCGCGCAGTCCGATCAGGAAAGTGCCAGTAGCACCACGCTTGCTGTTACGCCGGGGCGGCAAAAATTCCACCCGTCCGCAGCCAAGGCATGGGCGAAAGTGACGCAAAGCGGCACGATGACACTCAATGCATCGTTCGGAATGAGCAGTGTCACCGATCTCGGGGCCGGTGACAGTCAATTTAATCTGGCAACTGTTTTTTCTTCAACCCACTATGCTGTTGCCGGTTTAGGTCAGCAAAACACAGGTAATAATGAAATATGGGCTGGTGCCTACACTACGGCGGCAGGATCATTCCGCGTTGTTAGCAACAACGGCGGTTCTTTCGTTGATACAGTCGGCGGCGTCATCGCGTTCGGGGATCAGTGATGATTACCGAGTTAGTCATTGCTTACGAAGCGGAAAACAGTGTGGCCGTGATCCATCCAGCGCCCGAATTTATGGCGGCGTTGATGCGCGGCAACACCGTCCGAAATACGCGATGGATCGGCGATGTTGATGGCAAGCCGGTTTTGGAGGGCGATGGCGAATTGTTGCCGTCAATGACAGAGCAAGAGGCAATCGAATTCGTAGCGTGGAAAGATGTTCCGATTGCCGTTCAACAGGCGCACGCACGCGGAAACCGGCCGCTCGTTGTGATCTGCCATCGCTCGCAATTACCGGAGCGGACATTCCGCAATGCATGGAGACTTGCAAATGAATGATGAAATTGACGAAAAACCGGCGCAGCCGAAAACCCTGATTGCAACCCCGAGCGGCGAGATTGACGCAGCATTGGTGAAAAACATGCCAACGCGCGAGTTTCGCGCGGCATGGCGGCTTGACGGCGAGGTTATAAAAATCGACCTTGAAGCGGCGCGGGAAATTCACAAGACGCGATTGCGTGCGGCTAGGGTCACTGCTTTTGCGGCGCTGGACGTTGATCGATATCGCGCGATCGAAACAGGTTCGGCTGACATGAAGGATATCCGACGTCGCGCCGCAGAGTTGCGCGACGTCACGGATCATCCGGATTTGTTGAGTGCAAAGACGCCGGATCAGATCACAGCGTTTTGGCCAACGTTTCTCGGCAAGCGCTAATTGTAAGGATAATGCTCTTGGGCCGCCTGCCGCACACGGGCGGTCCAGCGCCGTCTAGCGTTTCGAGTTCTCCAATCGTAAATCCATGAACGGAGCATTCTGATAAGCGCCATTGGTGTTCCTGTTTCCAGATAGAAAAATGATTGTCATCATGACAATACCGAATGCGTAAATCATTACGGTCAAAGTCAAAATGTGCCTTGCGTTGGTGTAACGTTCTTTCATTAGAGTTCAGATGATGACCACTATCGGGCCGGAAAGTCAATGGCCTGTAGCTTCTCTTTTGTAGCGATGATAATTGCGATGGTCAACAAGATTGTTGATGGCAAGTTATTCCATATTGCGTAAGTTCTTCAAATCAGATATGGCCGGTCAAGCTATGAAATTCTGGTTCGGGGATAGCCATGACCGTCATTTTGACCGACGACCTTTTCAGCAAACTTTGCCCGAAAGCGCCGAAATCGATCAATACGGCCTTTGTGGCAAAGCAAAATGTAATCGCCGAAATTCTCGCAACTCCCGAGCGGTTGGCGCTGGCAATTGCAAACATCTATGCTGAAACGAACGGCTATGCGCTCGCTGGATTGACGGAAGATATTCACTATTCAGCGGAACGAATGGCGGCTGTATGGCCCAATCGTTTCAATCGCGGAAAGGATGCACGCGGCAAATACATTCCGGACGCGTCCAAGGTTCGCGCGAGATACGGCACTGCTGCCGGATGGCAGAACATTGCATTCAATGACATTTACGGCAATCGGATGGGCAACCGTCCGAACAGCAATGACGGTTCAACTTTTATTGGACGTGGCGGACCACAAGTAACCGGACGCGATGGATATGGCGCGGTCGGCAACATAATTGGCGTTAATCTCGTCGCAAATCCGTCGCTCGCATCATCGCCGAATTTGCAACCGGATATTTTGGCAGCGTTCTGGAAATGGAAAAACATCAGTCGTTTTGCCGATAATGGCGATATCGTCGGCGCTCGCAAGGTGTGGAACGGCGGAACGAACGGCCTTGACGATGTTCAAGCACAGTATCCGCGCTTGCTGAAAATCATCAAGGCGTATGTCCCGACAACCGCCGCTGTTGTGGTCAAAGCATCAAACGTGACATTCGACGCAATCTTGCTTGAAGTGCAGCAAGAATTGATTGAACTCGGCTATCACGAAATCGGCGAAGCGGACGGTTTGATTGGTGCAAAAACGCGCGGCGCGATCGTGGCGTTTAGCGTCGATCGCAGTAGCCCCGGTCTAATGTATCCCGCCAACGGAAACTACATCGGATCACCGTTGCACGCCGAAATGAACAAGGCCGTACAGGAAGATTGGCACCGGCCGGTTGCACCATCGCGTGCATTCGCAACAACCGAACAACTCGCGCCGAAAGTCGCCAGCGTTGCACCAACTCAGAGTGCGGGTTTCTTTGCGAAGATCGGCGCATGGTTCGGCGGCGCAACAGCGACCGTGAAACTCGGTATCGCAACCATGCCGGACGTCAACAACGATGCTTATCCGTATATCAGCATCATACAGCAATTTTGGTCCGATATTCCGGGTTGGGTTTTTCCCGCCGTGATTGCCGGTATCGCCATCGCCATCGCCTACAAAACAACTCAGGCGAACAAGGCGACGACGGACGCATATCAACAGGGAAAGATAAACTAATGTCTTGGTGGTTGATTTGGATTTGGAACGCCGTTCCTTGGTACGTTCCGATCGCAGTGTTGATCGTCGTCATTGCGTTTTGCTGGCAATGGATTGCACCAATTTGGCTCATTCTGCCGAAGTGGTTGCGATGGCTCATTGCGGCCACCATCGCAATCATTACCGCCGTCCAATATGGGCGCAATCGAGGAATGCAAGCGGAACAAGAGCGGCGAAAAGCATTGAACGCAAGGGCTGTTCAACAAAGGGATAAGATCGATGAACGCGTTAAAGCTATGCCGCCTAATGCTGTTAGCGATGCTTTGCGGCGCAATGGCTGGATGCGTGACGACTAGCGACGTTTGCGCCGTCGCATATTTCAAGCCGTCGCCGAAAGACACAGCCAAGACACAGGCGCAAGCTTTGGCGCAAAATGAGTTCTTACAGGCACAAGGTTGCCCGGTGCGGTTTAGCCCGATCGTTGGCGGGCAGGAAGCGCCAGCAAAGCCGCGCAGCCTAATTGACTATCTTCGGAACTAACGCACCACGGGCCCGCGCTGCCAAGGGAAACGACCGTCCTATCTTGTTGGCCCCACTGTACAGGGGAAACAGACAAACAAAAATGATAACCCGAGTAAGGATAGGCGAAACTGCGGCCCGGCTACTAGTTCGGGCCACTTCTTTGGAATATTCTTCTCTTGCGAGATCTCGATCGCGCTGCCGGCACAGAAGATTATTCTACAAAAAGTAGAAAACCCGGCAGGATCACTGCTCCCGTTGAATGAGAATTTTCGTGCCGTGCGTCATGATGCGAAATGCCGGTTGACCGGGTCGTTTGTATAGAATTTTTTGCGCGACCATTGCGTCAATCACCATTTTGGCGGTGAGCCCGTTAAGAGGATGGATAGTGAGAACGTCCAATCCTTTAAGTTTCATCACCTTGACCAACCAATCCGATCGTTTGGCGAATAAATCTGTCATGTCTCGATGATCCTCGTTAATAGCGCTCGCATCTTCAACACGCTTTCCGGAAATTCGTGGTTGTAATTGAAGAATTGATGTTTGCAACGCGTCTGAATTGAAGGGATGTAGCATTCCGTTTCCGCGAACGGATCACAAGTTGCACTATTGGGGCGAATGAACGCGATTGTTTCCGCACCTAGTTCGTTCATCATGTCGAATTCGTCCGGAAACCGGATGTTGTCAACGAGAACATGTGCGCCAATCTCCAAATTCTTTCTGATTTCAATCCGCATTAGATTGATCCAGATATTGCGGCCCATCCGGTTACGTCCCCATTCGACGCCTAGCGTATTGGCCGCAAAGCGGGTTGTGCGCCCGTTCAACTCCGGAAGCGGTTCGTTCCATCGCGTCTTATCATACATAATTTCGCCGGGAACGATCGCGGCGAGCATGTCAAAAATTGGCTTAGCGAAATTCGTTTGATAGATTGGCAAAGAACGAAATGACGTTGCCGGGTTGAAGATTGCGGACGCTGTGACGGTTGATTTACCCGCGCCGCTATATCCGCAAAGGCCGATTAGTTTTGGTGTGGTCGTCATTTGCGCACCGCATAATATCCAGCGAGAATGGAGCGCGCGAATTCCTCTGTGCAACGCCAACCATCATGCATGTATGAAAAACAATTGTCTTGCGGGTTCCAAAAGACAATTAATTTGCGATAGGTGGTTTCCCATCATGATCGTCTCTGGCGGTTGCTTGAAGATCATAAAGCGTGACGGGGAGCGGGGTTTTCATATGATCAGCTTCCTAGCTTCATCCACATAATATTTGTAATTGATGTTATCGAACCGGAACGCGTCCGCGTTGTTGCATTCGGCGACATTCCAACCGGCTTCAAACGCGGTTATCCGATCTTCGTATTTGCTCTTATTCTTGGTGCATACGGACGCATCCCATTGCCAGCCGTTCGCATTCATCACGCGCAAATAGTCGGCTTCACTCACGCCGTTTGCGCGCTTAAATGCGCCAAGCCGCCCGGCTGGCGGGCTGATTTTGCGAAGTGGTGCGCCATTGTTTGCAACATAATAGCGCGATGTTCGCTGCAACTCGGTGTTGCCCAACATCAGTCGATCGGAGCGACCGACCTTTGCGCGCAACATGAAATCGAATTTGTTTGTATGCATCGCAATGAAGGTTTCGGGCGCGATGCCGTGAACCATCGCAGCAACAGCCGCCATGATGCTAACGCAATTACCTAAATCTTTGTGCCATGCGGGAGGCTGGCTTTCGCTGATGCTCTGTGCATAGTTGAGCGGATCAGGATGCCAATAAGCACCTTTCTGTTTCAACTTGCTTTTCAAATCTTCGGCAACGTAATTGTTTACGTCCCTGATCCACATGCGACGATATCGAACATCCTCAAGCGTCAAGCATGTGAACGCTTCCCATCGCTTTCGAACTTCGATTGCTTGCGGCTCATAATCGCGATGAATGCGGTAGGTGATACCGTCCGTGTTTGCCTGAATGATTTGCAGGGTAGGGACGGTCAGCAACCATTCCGCCAACATGCAAAGCATAAGCTGACAATTGATCGTAATCGTCATCGTATATTGCGGATCATAGAAGCAACTAAACGGGCTGTTGCTCTTTCCGTATACGCCGTTGCCTGCAAGTTTCAGACTGTTCGCCTCAACGCATTTTTTGCCCTTGCGCTTCTGCCATTCCTTGCGCTCGGGTTTCAGCTTGCCGTATTCGCGCACATAGGCGTCACCTAAATGTGCGGGCGCAACGCTGTTGGCGACGGCGGCGGATGGATAATAACCTTCAACGTCAACATCAACTATCCACCATTCATCGGTCGCGATGATCCGTTGCGGCGTGACGCTGGCGTGAATGCCGCCCGTCCCGAAGTGAAAATCCAAGCCGCCAACATTCGCCTTGATGCCTTTCAAAACGCCTTTGGTCGCAATCGGAGTAAAACGTTCACCCTGCAATTCGATTTCGTCAGTGCTCAACAATTCTTCCGGTGTCAAAATTTGTTGCTTCATCCATGTTAGGACGCGGGCAAATTCCGGATTGTTGAAATGAATATATGGAAAGATGATTTCGTTAAGCGCGATGCGCGATCGAATGGTTTGACGCGGCGCTTTACGATGATATTCGCGTTGTCCGTCAAACGGATTTTCTTCATAGTGAGCAGGCGTAAAACAAACATCCTCGCCGATGCGCTGGATTAGAATTTGCTCGCCAATTTTCGTATCGTTGAAATTGAGAACATCGCCTTTCAATGTATCAAGCAAGCCGATGCGAAAATTGATCGCTTCCATACAGAAATGCGCAAATCGCTTTGTTTCGCTTGTGTCGTGAAGATTGTATGGTTTAAGCGATCCGTTCACTTCGTTGTGTGTCAGATGCTTGCCAATCTCAACCGGCATATCTTCAACGCTTTGCGAGCGCATATTGATTTGGAGCGCTTTAAGGCTTGTCGTCTTGGCGCGGTTATCGAAGTGATTAATCTTGAAAAGATCAATTTGCGGCGCGAACCGATCGCGTTGCCATATCTGATGATCCCACACACGCCCGGCATTGCCGCTGCGGATGATATCTTGAGCCTTGGCAAAAATTTCCGCGACGGATGCACGCGGGTTCATCATCAAAGAATGAATTACGGGATAGTCGAAATGTAGAGTATTAAATCCAATCATCGGAATTTGATTGGCGCGCAGATATTCAAACCACGCTAGAAGTTGAACGCGATCGTCGCGGAATTCGGATATTTCCCAAATGCCCTTGACGTCCTGATGCAGCATTTCCGCCGCAAGACTGAAACAGTTTGGGAAAGTCTCGATATCGTAAACGATCGCGTCCGAAAGGTTCATTTGCTGTTCGGCTGACCGGCGTAAACGGGAATGGCGGATTGCATTGGCTCGAAATTGTCCGCGAAGTATTGGGCGGAAACCAACCACTTATCGGCGTGGTTTTTCGGGTTGCGAGCGATCATGTCGCCATCTTTCGGTGAACCGGCTTCCTGATCCGGCTTTGAAATGCTCACGCCGGAAATGTTCATGCCGGGCACCCATCGCACCATTTCAGCAATTTGGGTGCGGCGATATTGCTTGAATGCGAGACGATCACGCAGTTTGCGATTTTCTTCCTCAAGTTCGCCTCGGGTTATTTGAACGATTGGCTGCGGGTTAGCTTCAACCAGTCGCTTGTTCAATTCTTCAAGATTGATCGTTAGACTTTCGTAATCACCATCGGCAGCCCATTCGCCAACGTTGATCGATTTTCCGTTTTCGTCGTGCGCTTCAACAAACAACTGTTGATTTGGCCCTTGCGGACTGTTGTCCTGATCGGGGATGCTCTTGAAAATCAGTGCAATTTTCATCGCTGTTGTTTCCTTTTACCAAGGGATGCAGTCTTTGAATGGTGCTGACGGGAAGCGGCAGGGTTCGTCCCCTGCCGCTCCGCACTTTTTACAAACCCGCCGCACCGTTAGCGGTTTGGGGGCATCATCCCCGGCATCTGTCCGGGCTGCTGATACTGCTGTTGCGGCTGCTGATATCCACCGGGAGCGGGCTGCATCATGCCGGGCTGTTGATGCCCCGCGTTGTGAACGAAGTCATGAGCGGGTTGCACAGGCTGCTGATACTGCTGTTGCGGCTGCATCATTCCCGGCTGCTGCATCGGCATCTGACCGGGCTGTGGGCCGCCAGTAAAGCGCGGATCATGCGGCGGGGTGTAACCGGGTTGCGGCTGCTGATAGCCCGGCTGTGGCGCTCCGGGCTGCATTTGCGGGCCGTTCGGCATCATGCCGGGCTGTTGCATTGGCATCTGACCGGGCATTCCGGACGGCTGCGGCTGCATCGATGCCGGATTGTTTGTTCCGGGCATCCCAATATTGTTGTTCGGCGCGATCGGCGTTGCACTGGCACCGGGCGGCAACTGGCGCTGCTGTCCACCGAATAGTGCCATGGGATCGGGACCGTTCTGAATTTCCTGCCCGTACGCAACAAATTCAATACCAAGCGGATTAATGTAAAGGCTCGGTGTTCGTGTTCGATCGGTCGGAATATTCAGCTTCACAGTCAAAGCCAGCGCGACAAAATCGCCGGTTTTGATTTCGTTCGGCTGCAACTGAACATAGCTGCTGCCAGCCCACTTATAGATCGGTGGTGCAAATGCTTCGGTTGACACGGTCAACACGTAGCAACCTGCATAACCTTCTCGCTTGTTGAACGGTTGGCCGTTGCTATCGATGCCGTCACCGTCCTGATATTTCCATGCGAATTTCTGCGGTGTTCCGTTCGGATATCCGTTCGCGGCTTCCTGTGCCATCGCAGGCCAAATGTCGCGCTGAAATTCAGCCTTCGGAAAAGCAACACCGAATGCCCATTGATTGACGGGCACGCCGTCTTTCAAAACAGGCTGGCCTTTCTGCGGGCCTTCCTGATATTTCTTGATTTGCGCTTTTGCCGGGTTGCCCCAAACAATGCGACCAACTTGAGTTTTAATTTCGACAGCCATAGCTTGATAGTTCCTTTCGTTGTTACTTACCCAAAAGCCGTTCGGCTTTTTTGCTTGCTTTCACGCGTTCAAGTTTGACGCCGGTTGACGGGCGTTCGGTCAACGGCTTCAAAACGCTTTCGGGGACGCCTTGTCGCTTCGCTTCCGCTGGCGTGACAAGTTTTGCGACGGTCAAGTCTTTGCCCGTCAATACCTTGAGCATCGGGCCATCAATGCCCGGCTTGAATTTGGAATGTCCGTAACCAATGTTGACGGAATAATTATCGACAACTTGCCCGGCCGTGATGCGATGCTTTGCAAGTTCCTCGAATGCTTCAAGGCGCTGTTTAATCATGTCGCTGGCACGATTAAGATTATCGAGAGTGAAGCTTAGATGCGCGTTGTCGATTGTGTCGCTAAAAACCGTGTGGCACGCATCGATTGCATTCATTTCGGCATTGCGCGCGGCTGCACACGGCACCAAGGCAGGGCATTTCGCGCAATGTGGCGACGTTCGAAGTTCATTGGATGGATTGGAAAGCGCCGCGTTCAATTCATCATAGAGCGCAGTCAATTCCGGATAGGTCAAAGTAACTTTACGAAAAGGGCCGTCCGGATGATGCGGGCGCGGTTGAAATATGCCAAGCACGATCGAAGATGGCGGCGCATATTGCGATTGTCTGCAAACACCAATCGCATGACTAATCAGCGTCCAATTTCGTTCCGGTTCGACAATGCGCCATCCATATTTGAAATCGACAATCTGCAAAACGTGTTGATTGCTAAGCATCGCAAGATCGGCGCGACCGTTCACAACCCAATTCGGAATGTTGTCGTGCGACGTCTCAACTTCCATTTGTTTGAACGTCGCATCGTCGCTTGCCAAAGCGAGGTAATCGTTTACGTGTTGCGCCATTTCGGACGTCATATAGACGCCGTTCGGTGCTTTGCGGTCGATCAATTCATCAAGCGTATGATGACCATTGAAAACCGTCGCTGCCATGTAGTGCGCCGCCGTTCCTTCGTCGCGTTGGCTGGTATCGCTGGCTGATGCCGGGATTTCTCCCGGCATCAATCGCGAGCCATTGCAAGCCATGAAACGCGGTAAATCCCCTGCGTTGATCGTGAGCATTGGCGCTAGTTCCAACGCCCATCGCCGCTGATGAACGCAACAGCGGCATTGATTGCGTTCTGATCGCTCGCAATGTCAGTGATGCTGTTGAACTGCCGCTGAAACTGTGCGGACAGGCGTTGCGCGATCGACGCAAGATAATCCGTCGTGATCAGCGGTTGCCCGGTCTGATCGCGCTTCTGCATCTGCCCGCTCAGATGCATCATGAACCCGTTGAAATCCATCGTAGCGGCGGGCTGTTGCTGGAACTGCGGCTGTGACGGCGGCGCATATTGCGGTTGCTGCTGGAACTGCTGCGGCATCTGCTGATCAGGCATCGGCGGCGCATACTGCGGCTGCTGATACTGCTGTTGCGGCATCGGCACCTGCGACGATGGCGGCGAGAACTGCGGATGCGGCGGGGGAAGCGTGATGTTGACGCGCGCCTTCAATTCCGCCTCGACGGCGGCCACCATCGCGTCATTGACGCCGCGACGTTTGCGCCATGATCCATCCTTGTTCAATCCCTTGTTGTCGGAATGGATGCGCGGATCATGCGGCAGTCCGGCGCTATCGACGGCGGGCGCGTTGACGTTCGTCGGTGCGCTATCGTCATCGGCAACATTCTGCGTGCCGGGATTGTTCATGCCGGGCGGCTGGTCAACGATTGTGTTGCCGGGTATGCCCAATCCAGCAAGACCGGACGGATTGCCGCCAAGAAACGCCGCAATTTCTTCCTTGGTTGCATCGCTGATCGTTAGAGAAAATTTCATCGGTCTATGGCCTTTCCATCTGGAAAACAGAGAATGACACATAAACACTATTGACAAATCGGTGTCAAATGGAATTTAACCAGATGGAAAGTTTTCCAGCGGCGGGGAAATGCCAATGAATGTCGATATTTCTTGCGAACTTTACGCACGATTGAGCGCAATTCCGCTGCTACTCAACCCGGTTGACGAACGAAAATATCTCAAATCGTTGTTCATCGAACGGGTAAGCAGCAAGCTTTATGCCGTGGCGACCAACGTTAAAATTGCCGCAATTGAATATCTCGGTGAAAACGAGGGGCCGGACGAATGCACCGCGATTGTGATCGATCAGGCGCTAATTGATCAGTGCAAGCGCGAAATTGCTTTCAACGGTCGAATGTCGATCGTCGCAAATCCGTTGCTGAATTTTACATCGATCAAAACGACTTTCGGTTTTGTCTGCCCCGGAAACGCGATGGTGCAATTACCGGAAGCGAACAATTTCAACAACTGGCACACTTGGTTTCCCGATAGCATCCCGACGAAAAGTCACGGTGCGATGTTCTGGAACGCATCGCTAATTCACGCGCTCGCCGCCGCGTCCCCAACGGGCGGTTTGCGATTTCCCCAGTATATCGACACGACACAGCCGGTTGTTGTCCGCGATCAGGAAAGCGAGGATTGGGCCGGGCTATTCATGCCTGTGCCGGGAGAAAACGCAACGGTTGAACCCGCCAGCCTTCCGGAATGGCTGTAACGTGATCACGCATCATTGCATCGTCAAACATGATCCGCCGAACAGTTACGGCGATTGTTTGCGCGCGGCCATCGCGTCCATTCTTGATTGCGATCGCATCGAAGACGTCCCGCATTTCTTGCGCGATGGCGACGACGAACGCGGGCAGATTGAATTGCGCGCGTTTCTGTTAGAGCGCGGCTTACGCCCGTTTTACATGGCGTTTCCGAATACTGTTGCACTTGTCGATATCTTCACAATGATGGCAGGCGTCAACACGGACGTTGATTATCTGTTGTTCTGTCAGTGCGGCGGCGGCGATCATGTCGTTATTTGTCGCAATGGCGAGGTAACGCATAATCCGGCTTGGGATAATGGCAGCATCAGCGGCGCTTGTTCAAACGGCTTTTGGTGCGTCGTGGTGATGGTGCGCGCGTGAACCCCGCTGTTTACGAATGTCCCAATCACAAGAGCAAAATTCATCATTGGATGCGTCGTGACGATGGCACGGCTTGGTGTATCAAATGCGATCAAGAGTTGACCAAAGCGCAAGTTGATGAAGTGTGGCTTGACTACGAAAAAGATTGGCGCGGATACGGTAGTAGTTCATGACAATCATCCTTCGCCCGGATCAGCAACAACTAAAGCAAGGCATTTATGACGGCTGGAATTCCGGACGGCGTAACATGCTTGCGGTGTTGCCAACGGGCGGCGGCAAGTCTGTAATCGTCTCTGATATTGTTCTCGATAAAAATCAACTCGGTGCGCAACAGTGCGTAATTGCTCATAGAAAAGAGTTGGTAGGACAAATGTCCATGCATGTTGCCGAACGCGGTGTCATGCATCGTATCATCGGGCCGCAAAACGTTGTTTCGGCGATCGTCGCGAAGCATCGCAACAAATTCGGACGATCGTTCATCAATCCGTCCGCTAATTGCAGCGTTGCGGGCGTTGATACGCTGATTGCTCGCCAAGCTGACCTAACGAAATGGGCTGCACAACAAGATTTCTGGACGGTGGACGAAGCGCATCACTTGTTGCGCGGAAATAAGTGGGGCCGTGCTGTTGAAATGTTCACCAATGCTCGCGGGCTTGGTGTTACGGCATCGCCAACTCGCGCCGATGGTATGGGTTTAGGCCGTCACGCGGATGGCGTCTTTGACGATATGATTATCGGGCCATCGTCGCGCGAATTGATGGATTTGGGCGCGATCACCGATTATGAATATGTCGTTCCAGCGAGTGACTTTCAAATTGATGATGACGCGATAACCGATAGCGGCGATTTCTCGCCCAAGAAAATGCGGGACGCGTCCAAGAAATCGCACATCGTTGGTGACGTTGTTAAAGAATATTTTGCAAGAGCGTTCGGCAAGCGCGGCATTGTCTTTGCGACCGATGTTGAAACGGCAAACGAGATTGCCGCGAACTTCAATGCGATCGGCATTCCGGCTGCGGCTGTATCTGCACAAACGCCTGATCAAGTGCGCGATGATTATGTAGAACGTTTCCGCGATGGTCGATTGTGGATTTTGGTCAACGTCGATTTGTTCGGCGAGGGTTTCGACGTCCCGGCTTGCGAAGTAGTGATCATGGCGCGGCCAACCGCTTCGCTCGCTGTCTTCCTGCAACAAGCGGGCCGGGCGCTGCGGACATTCCTTGGCAAGCTATACGGGCTGATCATCGATCACGTCAGTAACTACAAGCGCCATGGCTTCCCCGATAAGCGCCGATATTGGACGCTTGATCGCCGCGAGAAGCGGGCAAAGCGCGCGGCTGATCCGGAAGAAATCGCGTTGACGGCTTGTCGGAATTGCAGTCGCCCGTATGAGGCATGCCTGCCGCGTTGCCCGCATTGCAATCATGAGCCGGAAGTGACGGCATCAGCGCGTGGCAACATCGAACAAATCGACGGTGATTTAATCCTGTTGGATCGCGCGAAGCTTGCGGAGTTGCGCGCGGCTGCGGAGTTAGAAGCGCCTGCGGACGTCGGCAGACGTGTTTCGTTTGCTACCGGCAATGCCTATGCAGTCAAAGCAAAGATCAATGATCAAATCGAACGCATTCAAATGCAACAGCGACTAGACCATGCAATAGCTGTGTGGGCCGGTCATCAACGTGCATTAGGTCGCGATGATCAACAGAGTTATCGGCGCTTTTACTTGACCGCTGGTGTTGATGTTCTCACGGCGCGATCACTGCCGCGCGCTGATATGGAAAAACTCGCAATGCAGATTGAGGGATGGTTGTCGTGATTGGTCGTAAGAAACCATACACAGAACGTGGTATAACTCGCGTTAAATGCGTTTGTGGAAAGTCTGCAGCTTATCAATGGAATTGCTGCGCTATTGATAATCGATGGGTTCCGGTTTGCACCGATTGTGACGTTGCGATGAACGAAATGGTTTTGGCGTTCTTTCGAGTTCCAAACCGTGCGGATTTAATGGAAATCTATCGTAAACGGGTGACGCAATGAGTTCCGAAACAAATCATTGCGTCTATTTCCATCGCGTTCAAGGGCGAGGAATATTCTATATCGGAATGGGATTACCGAAGCGCCCGATGGATCGGAGTAGCCGCAGTAAAGCATGGAATGAAGTTGTCAAAGCAAATCCAAATTACGAAATTTGCATTCTTGAAAATCGTGCAAAAATGAGTGTGAAAATGGCCGGGTTGGGCAACCCGATGTTCGGAAAAACACATTCACAAAATGCCCGAAATCGAATTAGAGTTGCGCGAACAGGTTCGAAGGCATCAGCGGAAACTCGCGCTAAAATGTCTGCTAGACATATCGGAAAACATAAAACGCAACTCTATGTTTTCGTTCATCCACAACACGGATACGTGGTTTGTACACAATACGAATTGCAACGACGTTTCGATTTAATTCAATGTGCTGTATCTCTAATCGTGTCAAATCGCCGCAGAACTACAAAAGGTTGGAGGGTTTTATAATGTCAAGTGAAGCGGTGGTTCTACAACGCACGATGTTAGCAATGGCGAGTTTAGGGGGGCACGCTTGGCGGAATAATTCAGGCGCTTTTCAAGATGAAAAGGGCCGTTGGATTCGCTACGGTCTCGCAAATTCAAGCGCATCACTTAATGCGGCGGTAAAGTCAAGCGACATTATTGGCCTAACCCCGGTGACAGCGTGGTTAGCTAGTGCTAATGCGTGGGTAAGGCTCGGCGTGTTTACTGCCCTAGAGGTCAAGCCGTCCAATTGGACGCATAAACCATCCGATGAACGCGCCAACGCTCAAGCCAAGTTTCATGCGATTGTGCGTGAAGCGGGCGGTTTTGCAGGGTTTGTAACCGATGAAAAAGACATTCCATCTATCATACGGCAATTATGAAATGGCCCATTCAGACGAAGTGAAAAAACGCATTCTCGAAACCGGCGTACAGCTATGGCCCTACGCTACGGCCCGCGCGATCGGCCGGGAGCTAGACCTTTCGCACAGCGCCATTCTGTATCATTTCGGAAGTAGCGATTTGCTGCAACTGGATGTTGCCCGGTACGCCGTCCATGTCGGCAATGCAAAGGTGATCGTGCAATTGCTCGCCAGCGCCCATCCGGCCGTTGCGGAAATGTCGCCTAGAGAACGGAAAAAGTATCTCGGTGGCTTAGAGTAATGCCGGGGCATTCGCGCCCCGGCTAAAATTACTTCTGCGATGCTGCCGCAAGCAACGCGCGCATATGATCCGCATGAAGTTCTAACTTTGCATCGTCACCGTGCTCCATGAGCAATTCGCGCATGTATTTCAAATGCGATTGCCCAGCCTTGCGATATTGTTCTTTGGTCATTTTCTTTCCCATGGAGCACTCCCGTTATTTCAAGCGATTGAATTACGGTTCGCTCGCTTAACCGTTCAAAAAAGCCGCCCATGCGTCGGCAGCAAAGCCGGGCGGATAGTCGTCATTGCAACGCCATTGCAGTCGCCATAGCGCTAGGTTCCCGGTGATGCGATGCCTAGTCATGACCGTTTTTTCGTTGCGTGCGATCACTTCGAACCAACGTTCGTCTAGTTCTAGTTCGGGCGGCATTCGCAATCATCCCAAAGCTTTGCTTGTTCTGCGGTGATTGGTTTGACAAAAATGCCGTTACGAACGGCAAGCCCGGACGATTTGATTTCGTCTAGTTTCGGATCAAGCACCACATAGGCCATCTTTAGAAAATCGTTTTCGGCCCATAGAATGCCGTCATCGGTCTTCCAACGTTTCGGCTCGCCGAACATCGCTTGTATTTGGTTGGCTACTATCATTCCTACCATTTAACGCGCCTTGACCTTAGTTGATGACCTATTCCATTCGAACACCAAGGCGGCTTTCATTTTCGCAACCGTCTTGAAATCGGTCGGTCTTGTGGTTTCGTGCAAACAATCGCGACCATTGATCTTTGAATAAGTGCCGTGAGAAACGCGATGGTTGCCATCAGCCCAAAGCTGAACGTGCAATTCTCGATTGCCCGAGCGTTTCTTAAATTGCGTCACGGTTGTTCCGCCGCTGCGGCTGCGAAAATCCAACTCAAAACCGTTTTTTCGCAATACATGGGTGAATGGTCGGATGGTCATTGCGTTGCCCGCCACGTTTCAAACTTTGTCGCTATCTCGTTGTTGTTGTCGATATGGCAGATTTCGACCGCGTATCCGTCGCGGTCTAATCCGTACAGTTTGCCGTCTTCAACGTACCCGAGAACTGTATTCCCGTTGAAAACCATTAGCCGGTCATCCCGGTTGATGATCTTCACCATTGGGCCGCTACTTTCTCCGTGAAAGGGCTCGCAAACGGCGTGCAATCAATTTGCGTTCGATCGCGTCCGCTTCCTCGCGCAATCGCTTGGCAATCATTTCCAAGCTTGCCGCTTCCGATCGCTTGTTGATGACGGTCGTTGCGTCGTCTCTAAGTTTTGACGCCATGACTAACTCGCCAGTTTCAGCAACAACGACGCGGCGGACGGCTGCGCGCCGTTGGCATCGCCCGCGTGTTCACCGAGGCGGTGAATGATATCGTTCAATTCGGCGATATCAGCGCCGGGCACAGGCGGGATTTCGGACGCCTGCCCAGCGATCTTGCTGCGGATGTTCGCGGCGATCATCAGCGCCCGCGCTGATCCGGCAACGATGAACTGCAACTGTGCTGCTAGTTCAAACGAATATTGAAGATATGTATTTTTGTCCGCGTTGGCTTGCGCGAGCGCGTCCCGCTGCATCGCAATTGTCGCATCCAGCTTTTCGATTTCCTTGCGCTGATCGTCAAGCGTCAGTCTTGCGGTTTCCAACTCCAATTTCATCGCTTCGTGTTCGGCAAGAAACCGCGCCGCCGTCGATTTCGTTTCCTCAAGTATGTTCATCGCTGTTCCTCTTTGTCGCTTAGTGGTTGGCAAAGTGCAATGGCGAGTATGGCCATGTTGATGATGATCCATACTTTCAACGCAAGCATGATCATTGGTTGTTGTAACCCATGTTGGATAGCATCGCCCGAACCAAGTTCCAGATATGCAATCTTTCACTTGGCCAATTGACGATGCGGCCAGTCTTTGACGGCGTTGCGCGGTCTAGCGCCTTGGTGCTGCGTCCTATGTAGGAAACGCCGTCATAAACATAGGCTTGCCCGTCATAATGTCGCTTTTTGAAGTCCCCCGTTCCGTCGTTGACGATATCCATGCGGGCTAATTCGGTCACGCTATGGTCAACAGCGCTGATCAAGTGGACACTAACCCTAATCATTGCGTCAAGCCCCGCCTTTGGTCGGATGAAAGACCGGCTTGCTTGCGCCATTCTTCAACGTTGTCCGATAGAAGGCCCATGGTTTCGATGCTGAAAACGTCATCGTTGCGGGCAAAAGTAAAAACGTTAAGTCGCCCGTTACGATGAATGGCAAGTAATCGGCAAGCGTTCAAAAATTCAGAAGAAACGCCATTAACTTTAGCGAATTCGGTTTCCCAATTTTCGCAAATCTGATGATATTCGTTAAGCATCCGTCGAAATTGCCGGTTGCCACGCATCAGTAGAACTACGGTGATCGAAAGAACGATCAACGCAGCGCTCATAATCACGGTTCCGAACATAGGAACTGATCCCCTGCCATGGTCAATGTAGCAAAATCTGATTTGCACCAAGTGGTCAACAGAAATGTTTAAAGGTGGATACTTTTGCTGTTGACGATGGTTAAGCGAAGCAGATACGTCGGTCTATAGACGGTCGGCGGGGGTGAAATGTCCGAAATCTTGTTAACTTTTAGCGCCGTCGCGCGCAAAGCTGACGTAACGCGTCGGACGCTTTACAAGTGGCAGCAGTCCGGACGCTTCAACGTTCAACCGCACCCCAACAGCAACCCGCCGCGCTGGCACGTTGACGATATCAACGAATGGCTCAAACCACGCACCGCTAATCAGCAAGTGAATGGCGGTTGATCATAATGCAAAGCTATGATCAGGCGTTCGCGTTCGTCGCCGCTCTAACACAGGCTGATCCGAACACGGTCGTTATCGACGCAAGATGTATTCACGACACGCGCAAGGATATTGCCGCGATACCAAGGCGAGGGCGATTGCCTGATCTTTGGCAAGAGTTGTGTGCTTGGAACAATGAAGGTTATGGCATCTTCATAACAATGAATGAAATGGACGGGCAGGGGCGATATGAAATCGCAAATGTTCACGCAATCCGTTGTCAGGCAATAGACCTTGACACTCTATCAGCCCAACAGAATTACGAACGTGCCACGCAATTCAATCCGCCACCATCGTTCGCCGTCCAAAGTTCGCCGGGCAAGTTTCATGTTTGGTGGCAAACGCATTATCACAGAAATCGTGATGGTTTCACTTTATTACAACGTAAACTTCGGACCTTGTTTGATGGCGATAAGACCATTATCGATCCATCGCGCGTCTTACGGTTGCCGGGGTTCTATCATCTTAAAAATCCGCAACAGCCGCATTTGATTACTTGTTGGGCATTGCCGGGTTATGGCAACCCGATTGATCCGGCAGTGTTGGAAATCGCACTAGCTGGCGTCAACGTCATTGACGGGCAGGGCGAACGATACGAACTTGGCGAACCGAAATTGCAAGCGCCCGGTTGGGATTGGTGCATTAAAGCATTGAATGAAACTGATCCGAACGATTTAGATCGCGCGGAATGGATCAGCTTCACAAGCGCATGGAAACAAGCCGCTTGGAATTGGGCAACAGAGGATCAGCTAATAGAGGCATGGGCGCAATGGTGCATGCGCTACGTTGTTGAAGATGGCAGCAAACCAACGCCCGCATATCTTCGCAAGAATTGGAACAGCATTCGCAACACAGAGGTTGGTTGGCCGTCGCTGGAACGGCGCAACGGAAACTTGCACGCGTTGCGTATCTTCGGAGAGAAGAAAGCGGAAATTGAACGGCAATCATCTGATGCACCATCGTCGCCAATGCCTCATGAGCAACAGCAAGCGCCGCAATCAATTCCAGTCCCGACCGGAGAGTTTCTAACCGATAGCGAACAGCGCGACTATTTTGCGGGATGCGTTTTCATTCAACGCATGGGCGAAATTTTAACGCCGTCCGGCCGGTTCATGAACAGCACGAAATTCAACGGAACATATGGCGGAAAGAAATTCATTATTGATGGTGTCGGCAAGCAAACAACGGAAGCTTGGCAAGCGGCTACGCGATCGACACTGTACACAATTCCGAAAGCCGATCACATTCGTTTCCTGCCATCAAAGCCGCATGGCGAATTGATTACGGACGCGTTAGGCCGCGTAGGCGTCAACACATACAAACCTGCCATCATCGATAGCAGGGCAGGGGACATTTCACCATTTCTTCGCAATATGGAAATGGTGTTGCCTTGGGATGTTGATCGAAAAATTCTGTTCGATTATCTCGCCCATTGCGTGAAGTATCCCGGTTATAAAATTCCATGGGCACCGCTCATTCAATCGGTTGAAGGCGTCGGCAAAGGTCTAATCAAGCGCGTGATGACGAACGCGGTTGGTGCGCCGTATGCTTATTTCCCCAAGGCGCAAGAATTGATCGAAAGCGGTTCGAAGTTCAACGCGTGGATGCGGTCCCGGCTTTTCATCTTGGTTGATGAAATCAAGGTTGACGAAAAGCGCGACATGATCGAAATCCTAAAGCCGATGATATCGGAAGAAACAATTGAAATTCAGGCAAAGGGCATCGATCAGGATATCGAAGACAACTTTGCGAATTGGATGTTCTATAGCAATTATAAGGACGCGATCCCGATCAACAAAAACAGCCGTCGTTTTGCTATCTTCTATTCCGCAATTCAGAACGCCAGCGACTTGCAACAACGCGGCATGACCGAACAGTATTTCGCCGGGCTGTACGATTGGGCGCGCAATGGTGGTGACGCCTACGTGACGCACTGGCTCATGAACTACCCGATCGAACGCGGGGCCGTCCCCATGCGTGCGCCTAACACGACGTCAACACATGAGGCGGTGCGGCAGTCTCGCGGGCCGGTTGAGATTGCTATCCTAGAAGCGATACAGGATGGCTTGCCGGGCTTCCGGGGCGGCTGGATTAGTTCGCAGGCGGTAGCCAACCGGATCAAGGGGACGCCTACCCGGAGCGTATCAGCGAAGACGCTAGGGGCGATTTGCGAAGTGTTGGGCTATCATCTGATCGGACGTGCGCCGCGCCCGTATTTCAGCGAAAACAAAGACACGCGTGCCGATCTCTATGCAATGGATCGAAACGCGCGTGTTGAAGATTTTGCAGCGTGGCAGGGATACTAGATGTTTAGAGATATCCAAGGTGCAGAGCGACATAACCAACCCAAACGAGCATCAGGATACTAAACGACGCGCGTATAATGATTTTGTCACGCATTTTCGATCCGGTGGTTATAGCAGGGATATTAGCGCGCTGCATCACTCAATCGTCGCTGATAATCGGCTTTGTTCTGATTGAACATGAATTCCAGCGCGTGTTTGGAGCGGCATTCTTGCTGATCTTGCGGGGTGTTGCTCGCTTCAACCTTGCAGATGCGCGCCCATCGTTCGCCGTTGGTTTCAGGCGGCGGTGAGGGCTTGAATTCCATCAAGGATAGTCCACCGCAAAGTATGAGAAAGAACGCCGCGCCGCCAAGGATGTTTCGCAATGTCGTTGCTCCGATTATGATGGAACAGCTTACCAAAGAAAAACCCCGCCAGCTAGGGGCGGGGTTGGTCTGTTGATTATTCGGCTTCAACCGGCAATTCTTCTAACGCGTCTGCAACATCGGGAATTTCTGACGAAATATCTTCCGGAAATTCAATGCTCAATTCTTCAAATTCAGCACCTTGCCACGCGTCCCGCCATTCGCCAGCGGATTGCCCTTTGTCGCCTTCCTGCCAACGTTCGGATTTGTCGTCAAATTCTTCATCTGCGCGCCGTCCGATATCTTCGGCGAAACCCTGTGCAGCTAAAACAACTTCGTTATATTCCGCTACAGCGGCTTCAAGAGTTGTGCGCAAAGCCAAGACGGCTTCATTGTAGACGTTGATTGCGTCTTCAACTTTGCCAGCCGCTTCGCGCAATCCCTCTATGAATTGATCGCGTACCGTGGTTTCGGATTTATCAAGCTTGAATGCCATTATCATCGCTCCGTTGTTGATGCGTTATTTATAGCGATGATAATTGTAATGGTCAAGCCGTTTTTTTTGTTGGTGTGGTAACTAGTTTTGCGTCACCGTTCGCCAGCATCATTTCTGCAATGTGCTTTTGGAGCGGTTGCCATCGCATTCCGAACCAATATTGGGCGCGCCGTCCTCCGTGTTTGTCGATAACGTAGCGAATTGGAATTTTGCGTTTAGCGCCCACTGTTAGTTCTCCGAACGCTGCAAAGCGTGCAATATGCCGGGCGATACCAGCTAATCGCGGGTTCACATATGGCGTGAATTGACAGGGTTGGTTGTTGGATGGCAACGCAAGTTGGTGCGATCGGAGCGGTTGCGAGCGTTGCGGCAATGATAGCTTTACGGACGATCACGGAATTACCTGATCGTTGCAGATAATCCACGCCACAATGCCAACGGCCATCGTGGCGGCTATCATGATCGATATGGCGGTTATGATCTGCATCAGGATTTTTACCAGCATTTGCGGCGCGGCCCCTGTTCCAACGTCCGCAATATGCCGCAAACTTACCAAATGGTCAATAGTGGTTAGATAAAATAAGAGCCCGGTGGTTAGCCGGGCTCTTGAGGTTTAGAGTTTAATCCATTCGTCTTTCAGGCTGTCAAAGTGTGAATGTGTCTGTTTCCATCCGTCGTATCGTGCCTGTTGATGATTGATATATTCGTTAATGTTTTTGATGTTGCGATTGCAATCGTCAACCTTGCGCGCCTTGACTTCATCAAATGAACCGTTGCGACCGTATCGCGAGAACAGCGGATCATGTTCGGCCTTGACCGCATCCCAAATTTCGCGAGTTACTTCAACTCTCTTGTAAATGCTGCGGCCATGGTGATCGCGTTCGTTGGTGGCATAATCGACGTTGAAGCCGATCGTTTCCAGTTCGATCCCGTCGCGGTTGCTAATCATGTCGTCGCGCCGCGCCTTCATCAGGTTGATATGTTGCCCGAGCCGATCGCGGGCAACTTCGAACGGGAGTTCACGCGCTCCGATGCAGGAAGCGGTTTGCCAGCCAAAGCCGGGCCGCTGATAGCCGTGATGGGCAACAACGCCAGTGTTGGCGAGGTGTAGGCGTCCGCAGCATTGGCAAGTCATCTGGCGGGCTTCCTTGGCGATTTGTTCGGCAGTCTTGGGCTTGGGCGGCAGGCGATTGTCACCACGCTTTGCAATGAGCGGCTTTGCAGCCTGCAACATCGTATGGAGCGGCAACAGCGCTTTCAGGAAACCATGATATTCCTTCAATTCGGCGATCTTGGCGGTACGATTGATCGCGGTCGTGATGTTGGTAGCGCCGCTAACAAAGGCATTGGCAGCGTAAGTGGCATTCCACCACGTTGACATGCTGTTCTGATCGCTGCGCGGGCCGGTCGCAAGGAATGCGTCCGCGCTCTTGTTGCACACGTCGTTGATGATCCATTTTGCATCGTTCATCAGGGTATTGGGAACAACACCGGCAGCAATCGCGGCTTCAAGTTTGGCGACGATCGCGGGAAGCTGCGCCGCGCGCTTTTCGTTCAAGTGAGGAATGATCGCATCAAGGTTCATGGCCGTGTTCCCGTTGTTGATGCGTAATTTATAGCGATGAAAATTGCGATGGTCAAGCGATAATGGAAAAATAATTTGGCCCGGTGATTAGCCGGGCCGTTGGGGGTTAGGTATGTTTTCCGGCCTTCCGTCGCCATGCGTTGATTTGGCGGATTTTGCAAAGCCTCGCCTTTTCGATCCGGTCGCGTGCCTTGGCTTTGTCGTAAGCGGTCGGATCATCGTTCCAGAACGTATCCACCATGCGGGCAGCGTTCTCGCGAATAGTTTCCGGGGTTTGCTGTTTGTCGAATGCGCTTGCCATTGGTCATCGCTCCGTTGTTGATGGTGTATTTATAGCGATGAAAATTGCGATGGTCAAGCGGTTATTTTGCTTTTAGCTCGATATATTTTTCCTGCGAAAGATGCCCGTGTTTCAAATTGTAGCGTCGGCAAAGTTCTGTCAATTCGTCTTGAAATTCAGGATCAGAGGTAAAGTTTTCAAACGGTCCAATAATCGCATACACGCCATCCGCGTATTCTTGAAAAGCGAACTTGTTCTTTAGGCCGTCCGTAAATACCAATCGTTTCTGTGTCATCGCTTTTGATCCCTTATGAAACTTGTGTTGATGGGGCGCTTATCAAGGTGGAACGTTAGCGCCAAATCTCGCCAATATCTATCGAGGCTGGCACGGCGGCCCGGTTCGATGACAACAACAGATCGCTCGCGTTCACGCATGATGCGGTAGCCGTTTGCTAGGATTGCGGCGCGTGCTTCGTCTTCGGTCATCGTTGTCGCTCCGGTTTGAAGTAATCGCGTAACAGCCGTTCCATGGTCTGTTGTGGTGTCTCGTTTGCGGGGTTCACGATGGCACCGCAAGCGCTGTCAGGCATTCGAGGGCGGCGGTGTTGACGTCGCCAATCCACTTGGCATCGCCGATCGCCAGAACGTGCGCCAACTCGCCAGCGAGCAATGGCAGATGTTTGCCAGTCAACCGGGTTGAGCGGCCACCATTGACAACCTGCCAGACGATCGTTGCACCGGTATTGCGGTTCGTGCCGATATAGAGCGCGGTCTTGTTACCATTGTTGAATTCGAGGGTTCCGATTGCGGACGCTGATTTGTTGATAGCCATCGCAGTATCTCCGTATTTGTTGCGATGATTATAGCGATGGTCATCGTGTGGTCAAGCGTTATTTTATACAATTATGCCGCCGATGATAGTTGCAAGGGCGGCTTGCGTTCATCGGCGGCATAATGTTTGCGGCTGATGGTTTGAAACACTCCGGACGTGGGTTAATGCGTCGCGGTATTGCGACGGTAAGGTGATGATAACACACAATGATTAAGGTTATCAACAGAAAAAACCCCGCCAGCGGATCAAACTGGCGGGGCCTTCGTCGCGATCAACTTGGAGGATGCCCCATGGCTAGGGCAGGGCGGAATATGACGCAGATTTACCATGTGGTCAAGCGGTAATCACATTCCCAACGTTTCGAGTTCCCAATACTGACAGCTATCGGGATCACACCAGCCGCTTTCAAAGAAATGATCGAAGAATATCGATATACAATGACAGTCATGGCAAGCCTCGTTTGAATTTCATTCCGCGAAGCATTTCATATCCTTTCCGACCATTCAGATGATTGGACATTGCCGGTTGAGATATGCCGTTGCGCTCGGCGGCTTCCGTTACAGTTCCGTATGTCTTGCCTTCGTTTGGCCCTTGCGTGCATGTGATCACGTTTTTTCCGGTGATCTTGAAGCCTTGGACGTTTGCGATCGGTCGAAACTGCCGAATAAGATTACTTTGGTATCTGTAGCAATCATTTTTGTCCAGTGAAGTTTGAATAATGATTGTCTTGATTACGTCAGTTTCTTTGACCGTGTTTACCCAATGATGGTTGTGGTAAGCATCCTTGTGTTGAAATACGTCGAGTAATCTTGTCATGCCGATGAAGAAAACTTCGCGATCGTTCGGCAACAGATGATGCGAATAAACACACCACGCCGTTCGCATCTGTTCAACACGTAAGGTTATCGTCGCCTCATGAAAAAGTTCCATGTTTCACCGCCTTATGCAATTATTAATGCTTATTTATAGCACGACTTGCCATATGGTCAATAGGTGAACGCTTCCGGTCAATGGCCGTCCGCGCCGTCCATAATTACAAAATTCCACAATCATTGTTCAAAATTGTAGTTTTTGGAAATTACGTAAATTATGGGAAAATTTTGTAATTTATAGCTCTAGATAGGTTTTTCTATAGGTATGGGGAAAGGATAAGTATTATATATGAAAGTTTATAGTAAATTAGTATAAATACAAATGATTAAACAGTATGGTTCTATAAGAGAGTGACAAAACGCCTGCCGTCCATAATTATGAAATTGCACAAAAGAAAAACCCCGGATTTGCGTCCGGGGTTGATCTGTAATTTATGGCTGACGTCCAAGCGGTCAACGCAGATAAGCGCGTTTCGGGATTGCCGGATAACAGCCAACTTGCCGACGAGGAACCGTGCGCTCAAAGCTTTCGGCGAAATCCGGATCGATGGTCGCCATAACGTCAAACGACTTGCTCTTGCCATATGCGGATGACGCCGCAAGCTTTTCGACGTTCGGCAGTCCGATATTGTCGGCATTCAAATCGGCTTCCGCTTCGCGCATGTCGCGATCGTGAGCAGCCGCAACTTGTGCGCCGATGCAATCCGTTCCGGTATCACCATCGGCCTTCAACGCATCCTTGCGCTTCAAATCGCGAATGCGACGTTTCGCGCTTTCTTCATTCTTGTAGCCTGTCAAAGATTGACGCGTGCCGATGTTCGGACCATCGGCAAACGTGACGTACCAAACGATCTTGGTTGGATCGATGATATCGTTACTCGGAACCGCCCTATAATTTGCCATTCGCTATTCTCCAATGTTGTTCGTCTAACCGTGTGGAAAGTAGCGATGAAAATTGCGATGGTCAATAAGCTGTTGATCACGGATTGTTACAACTTGCCCGGTCAAACCAAATCAGCTATGTGGAAACGTTATGAACGCGCTTGTTGCTCAATCGATGGATTTCCGGCCCGCTTATTGGCAAATTGAGCCATTGGAGCGGAAATTCGTTGATGGGTATGTTAAGGACGTCGAAACGATCGCGGACAAGACCGGCCAACGGCTTCTAGCGGTCTTACAGCAGCCGTTCCCGTATGAGCTAGATCAGCGCGCCGTCGCCATGCTGGCGCGCCCCATGGTCCGCGCTGCCATCGCAGAACGCATCCGAGAGCTATCGGACCTATACGATATCTCGATACAGCGGACGTTGAAGGAAAACGCTGCAATCGCGTATTCGAACATCAAAAACTATATCAAAATTGATCCGCAGTGGGGAACGCCCGAAATCGATCTATCGGAATGCACCGTTGAAATGTTGTCGGCGGTGAAGATGTTCGAAATCGAGGATAAGCCGCGCGGCGGTCGCAAGATCAAATTCCAATTGCACGACAAGTTAGCCGCGTTGGGTAATTTGATGCGTTATCAGGGATTGTTGAGCGATGACAATCCGCATTGGCGCAACGCCGAACAATCTGTGAAGCCAAATCAAGCCGCACAGTTGCCCGCTAATATCGATGATGATGCAGCGGCGGCTTTGTATGCTCGGGAGATTGGGGGTTAGTCGTGACCGTTGAAGATGAAGGCCGATTGATCGCGATTTTCGCGGCGTTGCTCATTCTGGCGTTCGTTGGCGGATTGATCGCCGCGTTCGCAACGGCAGATTGGCGTTGGTTGGTGCTGCCGTTGATTTCAGGTGCGATGATATTAGGAAACGTGCGGCGGGGTTAGTCATGCTTCGGCGCAAGACGTTCAACCGCTCCCCAAAACGCCAATGCCGCCGCGTCCGTCGTTGTGAAACCGGGAAGGCGAGTAATTGCGCCGCTCGCAAGATCAATCTCAATGACGTTTCCGATCGTCAGGCTTTTGGCAGCTAACGGCCCATTAATCGTCATTGAGTCAGCGTGAATATAGGGCGCTTCGATGATGTTATCAATTTCGTCGCGCAGTTCGAACGCGTTATCGTATCCGTCGAAACACACAATGCGACAACCCGCAAACTCTTTCGGATTGGCTTCATCGTACATTTCAAGATCGACGTTGTTTGCGAACACGGCATAACGCTTGCCGGTTTTTTCGCTGAATTTGACCGTGTAACGAAGGTGAGCTTTCATAACGGAATAATCCATTTGTAAGATTGATCAAGCGGCGTTGTGATCACGATGCATTGTTCGTTTCTGATCAATTGAGCGAACGCGATAGGCGCTGGCCCTAAATCTTCGGGTGTTTCTACCGGGCCGACAACGGTTAGCCGTCCGATCGACGGAACATAGAAACGGCAATAGCCTCGATAACGCCAGAAATCGCGCTGCACATGATCACGCTTCCATTCGCGTTCGATCGCAAAATGCAATGCGTCGTGATCGGTTGTTTCATCTTCTATGCGCAGCATCGTTATTTTCCCAACACATGGTTGCGAACACTGATACAACCGGGACAATTGACACGACGTGTTGTTTCTACCCACTTCGCACCAACCCAATCGACCGCGCCGCAAAGTGTCATGTGGCCGTTTAGAGCATCGCCGTCATAATGAACAGTGTCCGGCCGTTCTCCATGTTCGGTGAGTTGGCTTTGATCAAGAATGCGATGTTGCATCACTGATATTTCAACAATTCGGTTTGTTTCGACGCTATGCAGCGCTCGCGGAATTCTTGCGTGAATTCTGATCCGTCGCAATCATATTCACGAAGGGTAGGGCCGTGACCGGGTTTGCCAGCAAAATATTTACCCGAGCCTGTTGCCGCTTCGATCACGCGGAATAGATATTTACCCTTGCGACCGTGGCAACGAACGTAAATCCCGGTGACTAGCTCAGGCTGATACGTTGGTGCCTGATAGATGATGTTCATCGTTGTTGTTCCAGCCAAGCGCACAACTCGATTTCGGTTGCAAATTGCGCCGTGATAGCAGGACGAACGCCTTCCCTCACTTGTTCGTCGCTAACAGTAGCGGCATCGCGAACAACGTAACGGCGATCGTATTGCATGACGTGTTCAAACGTGAATGACGGATCACGTTCAACGGTGCGAACGCTGTAAACGGCGAACCGTGATTGAAATCCATCCGGAATTGCGCTTTCCAATTCCGTTCCGCGCACCAAATGACGCGGATCATTCGACGGGGTGACGGTTCGCCAGTTTAACAGCATAGGTTTCAGCCTTTCTTATCTTCCGCAGCGACTTTGCGCGCGGCATTGGCGAGGTATTCGCCCAAAGCATTGTTGGAATAGGTTGCTTGCGAAAGCAGCGCACGAACAGGAAGGTTTGCCATTTGCGCGCTGCGCTCGAAAAGTGCGGGCAAAACGTAAGCGTCCGCAACGGACACGCCGAAACGAGAAGCGAAAGCAGCGTATTCGGTTGCGTTAATCATTGGGTCACTCCTATGTTGCGGCGGAATTGCCGTGAACCAATGCGTAATTTATAGCGATGATAATTGCGATGGTCAAGCGATAGTTTTTGCGATTTGATTTTTTTTCTTAGGCCGCCATGTTGTCGATTACGACATTCAACACACGCAATCCCGCGATCGGTTGCGGCAACATCTGTTCCCGCAACTCGCAAGCCCGCTGATGCATCCGCGCCGCTTCGTGCTGGTAGAACAGCGCGGCCCCTAGATAGCCTTCCGCGATCCGTTGAACGGCGATGAAGTGGCAAAGCGCCGAACGATCAGCGGCGCGTTTCTGTAGCGTCAAAAGGCTATGCTGCCGCACTGACGTCGCTCCGATAAATGCACTTTGCCTCGTTGTTGCGGCGCTCCGTCACGCGGTATCGGTAGCCAGTCCGGCCGCATTCCTTGGCGTAAGCAATCGCAACGCTGTCATGATCGAAAGCGGCGATTGGCTCAAAGAACGCTTGCCCGGTGCGCTGACATTCCACAACGAACCGCAGCGGAAAATATATGCTTGTGCGCCGCATGGTCTAAAACTCCCGAAGATTGGAAAGTTGCCGGAAAGTATGATAGAGCAGTTAACGGTTCGTTACCAAAACCGAATTGCGATGACGTCCAATCCCTTGATGCGTTCGGCAATTACAGGATCACTTTCAGATGATACGCCGAATTCAAGATATCCGGAGAAAGGGCCGCGATTATAATGGACTATGCAGCGCATTATTGTTTCCTCAATTGCTAATTGTCCATCCGGTATAGCGATGGGAATTGCGATGGTCAAGAGCTATTTTGCACAAAGCGCCGACCTGATCGGTTGGCGTGGTGCGGACAATATTCCTGTTGTAAAGCCTTGGAAGCCGGAATTTCGGACGCATGAACAATGGCCGCCTGATTATCGCGCGGTCTATGCGTGGCGATTACAGCAACTGGCCAAATTGAGAAATAACGAGCAATTGCTCGCGAGTGCTAGGGCGTATTATCGAACCCGCCCAAAAGAATTCATCATGCATTGGATGGACACTTATGATCCGCGCCGCAACGGTTCAAAATGGATACCATTCGTATTCTTCAAGCGCCAAGCCGAATTCATCGATTATCTGGATGAATGTATCAGAGACAATGAAAACGGTTTGAGCGAGAAAGCGCGCGATATGGGCGCGTCGTGGTTATGCTGCGCCTATGCAATTCATTCGTGGTTGTTCGTTGATAACGATGCAGTTGGGTTTGGTTCGCGCAAACAAGAGTTGGTCGATAAGATCGGCGACGTTTCCAGCATATTTGAAAAGTTGCGGATGCTTGTTCGTCGGTTGCCCGATGTTTGGAAACCGATGGGATTGGACGAACGCAAGCACCTAACGTTTATGAAGATGCTCAATCCCGCGAATGGCGCGGTGATTACTGGCGAGACTGGCGACAACATCGGGCGCGGTGGCCGTACACGCTATTACATCAAGGATGAAGCCGCGCATTATGAGCGGCCGGAAAAGATTGAAGCGGCGCTAGGCGATACAACAAACGTTCAAATCGATATTTCATCGGTGAATGGTTTGGGCAACGTCTTTCATCGTAAGCGTGAGGCTGGAATTGACTGGCGTCCGAACGCGATCAATTTGCAGCCGGGTTACACGCGCGTATTTGTAATGGATTGGCGTGATCATCCGGCAAAGACGCAAGCGTGGTATGATGCGCGTAAAGCGAAAGCTGAACGTGAGGGATTGCAACACCTGTTCGCGCAAGAGGTTGATCGCAATTACAGCGCTGCTATTTCGAACACCATCATTCCTTATAATTGGATTGTCGCGGCTGTTGATGCTCATTTGAAGATCAAATGGAAGGATGCTAAGGGCGAAATCCATACCGGCATTCCTGATTATTTGCTCGGTGATAACTGGATTGCCGGTTTAGATATTGCTGACGCTGGTATTGATCGTAACGCGCTCGCAAAGCGGCAAAGCATTATTTGGCGTCACGTTGAAGAATGGGGTGAACGTGATCCCGGCGTTTCGACGCGTAGGGCTATCGCCGCTTGTCGTGGTCACAAGCGGATTATAGTTCAATACGATGAAATCGGTATCGGTTCATCCGTCAAATCGGAATACAACCGATTATCGATTGATGAAAAGTTGATCGATCCTGCCGTGTTGCCGTTCGTCGGTTGGAACGCTGGCGCTGCGGTGGTTGATCCATATTTTCATATTATTCCTGATGATGATCAGTCCGCACTCAACAAAGACTTTTTCCATAATTTCAAAGCGCAAGCTTGGTGGTCGTTGCGAACACGTTTCTACAAGACATTTAAGAATGTTATGGAAGGCGTTCTATATCCGATCGATGAAATGATTTCGCTAGATGGCAACATGCCGCTGTTGCAGCAACTCATTAAGGAATTGGCGCAACCAACAAGCGTAACGGGTTCGTCGCTGCGAATGGTTGTGGATAAAAAACCGGACGGTACAAAGTCGCCAAATCTAGCGGACGCTGGTGTTATGATGTATTTTCCTGTAAGGGATGATTATTCGCCGCTGGTTGGGCGGTACGGGTTTTGACGGTCAAGCGATGGATTGACGCAATGGCAAAGTACTACATTTCGTTTGACACCAAAGACACCGCGCCAAATCTCAAAGCGGTGAACGTGACGATTTCGCACGAAATCATTCGCGATATGAACAAACAATTGCCGATCAATCTGTGTGATGACCCGTTGTATCCCGTGTTGGTGAAATACGTTTTGGCAAATCCGGTGCGGAAACAACGCTCATGAAACTTCATTATTTGCTTGCCAGCGTAGCAACAAACGCAATCCGTATCGCTGCATTCGATACCGGCAATTACATGCCGCCTGCGAAACCCGGTCAGGTGAATACGGGCCTAATCCGATCGTTGGTCAACGCCGCGTTGTCCGCAGCAAATCAACAAGAGGCAATGACAACCAAGATCGACCTAAGCGCTCGCAATGCTGATAGCGCTTACATGCTGTCCTATTGGGATTTAACGGATGATTTGATTACCGGCTATGACGCGGTTAAGGCGCGCGGCGATAAGTATTTGCCGCGATTTGGCGACGAACCATCCGGAGATTACAACGCACGTCTTGAACAGACGGAAATGACGAACGTTTATAGCGACGTCGTAGAAATATTGGCGGGAAAGCCATTCGAGGAACCCGTAACGCTTGAACAGAAGAAAGACGAAACAACCGGCAAAGAAATTCCGCTGCCGTCCGATATCGACGCTTTCATAAAAGACGTTGACGGGGCAGGGAACAATCTAACCGCATTTACAGCGACGACGTTTTTCAACGGCATCAATTCCGCGATCGATTGGATTTACGTTGATTATCCCAAGGTTGATACAACGGTTGTTCGATCGCAACAGGATTTGAAGGACAACGGAATTCGCCCGTTTTGGTCACATGTGCTTGGCCGCAACGTGCTTGAAGCAACGCCGCAAATCATCAACGGCAAAGAAACGCTTGTCAGGATGCGTATTCTTGAGCCGGGCCGCCCCAATCATATCCGCTTGTTTGAACGCATGCCGGATGGCCGTGTTGATATGGGGTTGTTCGAAGAAAAGATTGAAGGCGACGGAAAAGAAAAAACGTTCATCCTCGTTGATACTGCCGTGATCACGATTGGCGAAATTCCGCTTGTGCCGTTCATCACCGGACGGCGCGACGGGCGAACATATCGGTTTTTTCCGGCTATGCGTGCGGCGGCTGACGTCCAAATTCAGTTGTATCAGCAAGAAAGCGCGTTGAAATTTGCCAAGGTGATGACCGCATATCCGATGCTTGCGGCGAACGGCATCGTTCCATCGAAAGGACCGGACGGCAAACCGCAGAAACTCGCCGTTGGTCCTAATCGCGTTTTGTATTCCGCTCCGGACGGGCAGGGCAACGCTGGAACATGGAGTTATGTTTCGCCGGATGCAGCGTGTCTGACGTTCCTGAAAACTGACGTCAAAGAAACGATGGATCAATTGCGCGAATTGGGGCGGCAACCACTAACCGCACAATCAGGCAATCTAACCGTGATCACTACCGCATATGCGGCCGGAAAGACGCGATCGGCAGTCGGCGCTTGGACAATGCGTTTGCGGGAAACGCTTCAAAACGCGATGCGGCTTACCTGTCTTTGGATGAATTTGAAGCCAAGCGAGTTTGAACCGAAGGTTTGTATTTTCGATGATTTCGATGATTTCAGCACTGATCAAACGGCGGATCAGAGCGCGTTGCAATTCGCGCGGACGAATGGCGATTTGAGCCATGAAAATTACATCGCTGAATTGAAGCGGCGCAACACCATTCGCCCCGATTTGGACGATGAAGAAAACAAGCGCCAGTTGCTTGATGAAGTTCCGGACGATGACACGGACCCTGATGCTCCGGAAGATGTTCCACCGAAAAAGAAAGCGGCGAAGTGACCAACAAACTCGAAAAAGAAATCGAAGCGCTAAAACTCGAAAACGTCGCTTTGCGTGAACGCGTCGGCAAGCTTGAAGGCGCGCACAACGTTTTGTCAAAGCGCATTCTGCAAGCGTTGAATGCGCCGCTGACGCGTTCTGATCCATCACAAGTTTAGTACCCGCGTAAAATTCAAACCCAGCCGTTAGCAGGATAGCGACGGCGCAATGGTCGGATGACCAAAAAGGAAAGCGACAATGAAGAATGTAATTTTGAACAGCGTTGCAGGAAAAACGATCGCCGTTCACATGGCCGCGCTTTGTTTGCGTGCCTTCGATCCCGGCAAGGCTGGATGGAAGTTGGACAAAGACGGCAAAATTGAAATGAAAGACGGCAATCCGGTTTGGATTGACGCGAACGGCGGCGAGGGCGTTCTATCTGGCGACACCATTTCGCGCTTGAACGGCGAGGCAAAAGCGCTGCGCATCCGTGCCGAAACTGCCGAAACCGCGCTTGCACCGTTCAAGGATATCGATCCGGTTGCAGCGAAGAAAGCAATTGCCGATATCGCCAAGATCGATACGAAGAAGTTGATCGACGCTGGCGAAGTTGATCGCGTGAGAACGGAAATCGCCGCGCAATACACCGGGCAGATTGACGAATTGAAGAAAGCCAACGGCGTGCTTTCGTCAAATCTCGATAACATGACGATCAACGGAATTTTCGCGCAGTCCGATTTCGTCGCCAACAGCATCGCCGTCCCGCGCGATATGTTCGAAGCGACGTTCCGGCAGAACTTCAAGATCAAGGATGGTAAGGTTGAAGCTTACGACAAGAGCGGCAATCGCATCATGTCGAAAGCGAAAATTGGCGAATACGCCGAACCCGGCGAAGCGCTTGAAATTCTCGTTGATCAGCATCCGCAGAAAGCAACGATCTTGAAAGCCAATCAGAACAGCGGCGGCGGCAACAATGGCGGCGGTGGCAATCGCCCCGGTAATCGCATCGTTCGTCGCGCGGATTTCGCGAAGATGTCGCCACACGAACAGGCGCAAACCGCGATCGAACAGACCAAGGGGACGGTTTCCATCGTTGATTAGCGATTAACCATCGTCGGATTGTTCGTCGCTGACAATCTGACTTGATCGGCGGGCGCGGTTCCTTTTGGGTGGGGGAAACCGCGCCCGTAACGTTTTTATCCACCGAAAATCTATTGACCAAAAACGCGAATACGTTTACCGCTTGCAATTATAGCCGCTAGACCGGATGGCAAGCGGCGTTCGCATCGGATGATGCACCAAACCCATTTCGCAACATCATCTGATAGGAGCGCTACAAATGCGCGCGAATTCCATCATCAAGCCGTCGCACGGCTTGTTCAAGTCGGCTTTCCTGAATGCGAGCCCGATCATTGCCGCCCCGGCCGTCGTCCACATGGCGGCTTATGCCAACACGCTGACGAACCTGATTGGCGATCTTTACGCCGGTCTTGACGTCGTTTCGCGTGAACTCGTTGGCTACATCCCGTCTGTTTTCCGCAACGTTTCCGCCGAACGCGCGGCGGTTGGTCAGTCCGTTGTGTACTTCATCACGGATGAAGCGGACACTTTCGACGTTACCCCGGCGATGAACATTCCGGAACCCGCCGACGTCACCGTTGGCAACGGTACCATGACGATCACCAACGCCAAGGGCGTTGCGTTCGGATGGACCGGCGAACAGCAACGCGCGCTGAATGTTTCCGGGTCCGGTTATCTGTCGGTGCAGGCGGATTTGTTCGCTCAGGGTCTCCGCAAGCTGGTCAACCTGATCGAACGCGATTTGGCAATCGAAGCCGCCGCGAATGTTTCGCGATGGACCGGCACCGCTGGCACCACGCCGTTTGCGTCGAATGTCGGCGATAGCGCACAGGTTCGCAAAATCCTTGACGATAAC
Organism: Pseudomonadota bacterium; assembly: GCA_023422775.1. Lineage (GTDB taxonomy): Bacteria > Pseudomonadota > Alphaproteobacteria > Rhizobiales > Xanthobacteraceae > Bradyrhizobium. The sequence continues at coordinate 47,952 of JAFAGM010000142.1, read as the reverse complement.
GGCGCACCGGGAACGGGCCGTTCGCTGATCATCGATACCAGCGCGGGCGCTGCGCTGCGGACGCTGGCGAACCTCACGAAAGCCAACGAAGCCGGAACCACGATGGTTCTTACCGATGGCACCTTGATCAACCTCAACGGGTTGAACATCAAGGAAACTGGTCAACCGCAATCGATCGGTGCAAGCACCGCAGCGAGCGCGACCACCAACGCCGCAGGCTATGACGTCGGCGCAACGGTGATCACGCTGGCGTCGGCGGGTACCGGCAACATTGTCGCCGGAACAGCCATCAAGTTCGCGGGCGATCCCAATAGCTACACGGTCGCGGTTGGCGGCGGTGACGCTGACGTTTCGGGCGGCGGAACGGTCACGCTTGTTGCACCGGGCTTGATGAAGGCAATTCCGGCCGCTGCAACCAACATCACCGTTGTTGCAGCGCATACCGCCAACGTCGCGCTTTCGCCGGATGCGCTGCATCTTGTGGCCCGCGCGCCCGCGCTGCCGCAGGAAGGTGACGCGGCGATTGACCGGCTCACGATCACCGATCCGCGCTCCGGAATGGTGTTCGAAGTCTCGCTGTATGCGGGCTATCGCAAAATCCGTGCGGAAGTTGCCGCCGCATGGGGCGTTAAGGCTGTGAAGCCCGCGCACATTGCCGGACTGTTGGGCTAACAACTCCGGACGGTTGAAACAGGGCCGGGCGCAAACAATCGCCCGGCCTTTTTTCTTAAATATCAGCGACGATAGGCCGATGGACAATTCAACAATTGCTGTGATTTTTACCGGCATTGGCTTGCTTGTCATGCTGGCAGAAAAAATATTCGGCAGCGGCGGCAAACTCACGTCCAAATTTGCGACGTTGGAGAAAGAAACGACAGCCGAAATTCACACGTTGCGAATGGAGTTCATCGAAAAGAGCGATCGCAATAACGCAAATTCAAAAGTTGGGTTTGATGCGATCACAGCGAACATTCACGCGCTGCAATTGGGGTTTTCGGAATTTCGAGCGACGATGGCCGAAAATTACATGCGGCGAGATAGCTTCTATAAGGCGACGGACGAACTAAAACGAGATTTCAGCGAGAAGCACAACGAACTAAAGGCGGATGTGCGTCAAGGGTTCGAAGAAACAAGAGAACAATTAGACGCTATGGCGCAAGTAATCGAGGCTAACAGAAAGGAAAGGAAGCTATGAGCGGCGTTGTAGTTATCAAGACGGCAAACGGCCCGGTTCGCATCGACGCATCGGACTACGACGAAACCAAGCACGAATTGCACGTTGCGGACGAACACCACGACGCGGACGGGGTTGCACGCAGCAAATTCACCGCACCGGCAGGGCCGATCAAAGCAACGCCGTCCGAAGTTGCCGCGATTGCAAAGATCATGGCACCGGCAACCGAGACGACGCAAACCAATGCCGCACCGGCACGCAATTTCGACGCGTTCGGCGTGTTGCAGAACAAGAAAAAGTTTTTCATCGTTGACGGTGCCAACGGCGGCAAGGTCGTTGACGATGTGGAAGGCGTCAATCCGCAGGGATATGACAGCAACACCGACGCTTGGACCGTGCTTCTGGCGCTCAAGGCGAAACCGGCAGCGGACAACGCTTAACCGTCTATAGACCATCGCTAAGATGTGCTATTCTGCCCGCTACGGTTCGCCGTGGCGGGCTTTTCATTTGAAGGGGATGAAAGATGGTCGATACGGTTTACGGCGATGCAGAGGGCTTCACAGCCTATTGGACGGCACGCGGGCGGGAAGCGGCAATAGTCGCTTACGATGAACCCGAAATTACCGCCGCGTTGCTCGTTGCGTCCGGTTATCTGGATGCTGCGTTTCGATCACAATTCATGGGGTTGAAGCATGGCGGGCGCGATCAGGTTTTGGAATGGCCGCGCGATGGTGTTCAAGATATCTATGGCTATGCAATCCCGAACGATGTTCCGCCGCGCGAAGTGATCAACGCGACTTATGAAGCGGCGTTGCGCCAGTTGCAGACGCCGGGCGTATTTTTTGCGGATTACAACCCGAGCAAATATCGCAGTGTTTCGGTTAGCGGTGCCGTGTCGGTGCAATACGCTGTTGGCACTGCTTTCGATTTTCAAACACAGATGCCGCAGATTGCTGCGATCTTAGCGCCTATATTGACAGGCTTGGGCGCTGGCGCGTTTTCGTCATTATCAGGTGCGGTTGGCAGGGTCTAAAACAAACCGCCCTGCAATTTCTTGCAGGGCGGTCAGAGGCTCATTCAGATGGTGCCGTTATTCCTGACGAAATACGCGAACGTTCGCGCCGTCCGGGTCTTTCTTCGGGTCGCAATCGACGGCGAAGTATTTCTTGCCGGGAAGCGTTTCCGGTTCGGACGTCGGGACCTTGGTAACGCTGCCATCCGGAGCGGTCATGTCCTGCGTCTTGTAGACGATCGAACCATCGGGGTTGCGCTTGGTCGGGCCGGGCTTGCGGTTCTGATTGCTGATGATGCTGGCAAGCTGTTTCGCCGTCTTGTTCTTGACGCCGAACGACATACCGACATTGGTCAGCATATCGAACGGATACGACGTCTTGCTGCCGCGATTGGTGTTGCGATCGGGCATCGGGACGGCGGCGGAAACAGCGGTGATCTGCGGAGCAACGCGGGGCGGCTGCGTGCTCTTGGCCTTCTGGGCCGTGCTGGTCTTAGCGTTCATTTGGTAGCCTTTCGGGATGAATGCAGGGTTGCAAAAACAATCAGTGTTGCGTTTCTATCGGTGGTATTTGTATTCGTCAAGTGGTAAGTTGGGAAACACAGGGGAAATCCGATGGCTTTTTATGATGATATGCAGGCGGTGGCGCGGGACGTGTTGACCGAATTTCAACAGGGCGAGGTTAAATATGTGCAAATTGTGCCCGGCAACGGCCCTGTTGATAACCCCGGACCATCAACAAAAAATCGGTTTACAATTCCGGCAACCGCAACAGGCGTTCAATTTAAGTATGTGCAGAGCGGATTAGCCGTCGCGTCCGATCTTCAAGTGATCGCCCCGGTTGATCCTCGTTTCGTTCCGGATATGAAAGGAATGGTTGAGGTTGATGGAAAGTCTTATAAAATCGTGGCCGTTAGGCCGATCCCGCCAGCGGGAACGCCAGTGGTCAACGTTCTTATATTTCGTGCCGGTGGATAGATATGAAAATTAAACCGCTATTTGCATGGTATGATTTTTGGGTTGGCGTTTTTTGGGACCGGCAAAAACGCAAACTGTATGTTCTGCCGTTGCCATGCCTTGGCATTGTGATCGAATTTCAAACGGTGGATAGATAATGGCAAAATCCCTTGAACAGATTTTAGATGAATTGGTTGCCAAGCTATCGCCCAAAATCCGCGATGCTTTCCAAGCCGCCATTCAGGGCGTTGATGATCAGGTTATCCTTAAAGACTTGATCGCGGCCATTCAGGCGGGCGATTATGAAAGGGCGTTCGCTACGCTAGGCATGTCTAATGCCTCTCTGCGGCCCATTACGGCGGCGCTGCAACTGATCTATGAGCAAGGCGGCGTTGCGATCGGGCAGACGTTTCCCAAGGTTTTGAACACCACGGCCGGGCGCGCGGTGTTTCGTTTCGACGTCACAAACCCGCGCGCCGAAACTTGGCTCAAAGAACAGTCTTCCCGGTTGATCGTCCAAATTCAGGAAGATACACGCGCAAACGTTCGTAACGTCATCACGCGCGGTTTAGAGATTGGCAACAACCCGCGCGTGACCGCGCTTGATATCGTCGGGCGTGTTGATCCGCGAACGGGGCAACGTGTCGGCGGAATTATCGGATTGACGCAACAGCAAGAGCGATGGGTTGCGAATGCGCGCCGCGATCTTGTCGAATTGAACGAACATTATTTTACGCGAACGCGGCGAGATAAGCGGTTTGATAGCATCGTTCGCAAGGCAATCAAAGACGGTGTTCCGTTGGATAGAGCGACAATCGACAAGCTGATTATCCGCTATAAAGCCAGTTTGTTGCAATTGCGCGGCGAAACAATCGCGCGGACGGAAACCATTCAATCGCTTAATCGATCGCAACATGAAGCGCTGTTACAGGCGTCCGATATGGGCGCGGTGAAAATGAGCGATGTTAAACGCGAATGGGATAGTGCGGGCGATATTCGCGTTAGAGACAGTCACAGACAAATGGACGGGCAAACCGTTGGTTTGGACGAACCGTTTAAGACACCGGATGGGCATATGCTGATGTTCCCCGGTGATGCCTCGTTAGGTGCAGACGCGGCAGAAATCATTAATTGTCGCTGCCGCGCTAAGATCAAGATCGATTGGCTTAGCGACTTGGATTAAAAGCGCCACAATTTTCCTTGCGTGCGAGCACGTTCATAGGTCAAATGCAGAAGGTTCATTTTTTCGATTGCTTCGACTGAAGAAATTTCGGCGCGAAGAAACATCACGATTACGTCGCCGATATCTGAGTATCTATATTCAGTTTCCGGAAACATAACGATTTCTTTCGCTTTCGCAAATACAGCTATTGCATTCGGATGCGTTAAATCGGTCATCGTCGTTTGCCTTTCTTGGCTCGCAATTCCATCGTCTGTTTCTTCCAATATGCGACTTGTCGGCGCAATTCCCAAATTTCGCGCCCGGCCCAATACGTGCCGCGCTGTTTGATTTCTTCGCGACATTCGTCTTGTTCGTCAAACTCGCGTTGAATGATGTGGTTCAACACGCGAATGATCGGATCAGGATGGTTCAATTCTTCCGGGGTCATTACCGGCCCCATATGCGTTTGCTGTATTCATCCGCCTTGCGCTTGCCTTCCACCGCAGCGTCTTTCAGGTTTTGCGGAATGACATACTTTGCGGTTTCGTTGATTTCCTCAATCGCCGTTTGAACCATTGCAGCGAACGCGATCACGTCAGCCTGATAGGTCGGTTTGCGCGGATCAAGTTTATAGCTCGCTTTAGAAACTCGGTCGTTAGCCGAATACATCCGATGATTGGCCGCGCGAAGATCGGCGAGGTTTTCAAGTTGTTCGTCACGAACCATATGACCGATATATTGATTAACCGTCGCAACTTCCGTCTCCGCCCAAGTGGAAAAGACCTTCTTAGCGCCGGTCTTGGCGATGGTGCGGGCATTCAGATATTCGATGTAAGCCGCCAACCGTCCGTCATTGGCGGCTGTGGTGGCGCTTTCGAGAATGCCGGGCAAATCCTTGTCGGCAGGGCGGGTGTGACCGGCACCGTTACAACCATAACAACGGCTGTGCGAACCGTTAAACGAATATTGACCGGAACCGCCGCAGCGCGTGCAAACCGGGGCAAGCTTCATTCCGACGATGCGGTTATAAACGTTCTTTTCGTTGGTCTTCAAAACGTTGGCGATTTCGGCGAGAATGTTCATGGCTAAACCCCGTGTTTGATGCGTTGGTTATAGCGATGAAAATTGCGATGGTCAAGCGTTATTTTGCAAAAAGAAAAACCCCGCCGAAGCGGGGTTGAAGGGTCATGCTGTGATCCATTTTGGATCAGTTTCGTATTGTCTCACAAGCGCTTCAAATTTTGCTTCTGCGTCGGCGCGCGAGACGTAAATCAGATTTCTGGGAAAATTCTTGTCAAGTGAGCGAAATTGATGTTGAGCCGCCTCGACGCGATACCAGCGGCCCGAACGCATCAATAGAATATGGCGTCCAGTATCGTAAGCGGGGCGATCAGCCATTTTCTGAAATCCGGATATAGCGGAAATGGTTGTGCAAGGGCGCGGCCCTTCGGGTGTGGTGCGTATCGGATAGAATTTCGCTACCTTGATAATGGTTCGTTCGCGAAACTTTTCACCGACCTTGAAGGTAAAGCCCGGTTCGTAATTGAGTTTCTTGCGGTTCGGATGGTTTGCCATTCTGGTATCTCCGCCCCTGAAATCCCCGAGGCGCGGGCATTTGTTAGATGCGGGTTTCGGCAGCGCGACGTATGCGAAGTTCGGTATCAATTTCGTGCGTCCATCGCCCCAACCAATCAATCATTTGGAGCAACTTGTTTTGATCCGTCGCTTTCAGTTCGTCTAGAGACGGGATTGGGATCAGGGCATTAAGCGCCGTATCGATTTGCTTCATCGCTACAACCTCTGTTGTTAAATGCGAGTTTCGGCTGTGAAGAACCCCGGAAACATTTCTTCTGCGTTCCGGGCGGCGGCGCGGTAGTCTCGCACAGCAGAAGCGGGGTCTTTACCACGACCAACCACGCTGTTGCTGCGTGCTTCGTACAGATTGCCTACTTTCGTGACTTCAATTCTTACCGTAGGTGTCACTATGACCATCGTTCGTCTCCGTTGTTGATGCATTATTTATAGCGATGAAAATTGCGATGGTCAAGCGTTATTTGGTTTTCCAAATCTTGTTTTGTTCCGTTAGCTTCCATTCGGTCTAGCCAGGTGGTTTTCCAAAATTCTGTAACGATTTGAAATGGCGGAAGGAATTCTCAGCGTCCTCCCTTTTTCTTTCGCGATTGTGCCCTTGCACGGGGCGGGCAAAGCCGCCTATCTGGGCCAAGCTGTCCCGACGCCGCCTTGCAAGGTCCGTTCCCCTTGGAATCCCATCCTGAATACCCCGGCGATGCCGCGCGCGAGCCGATCCTGACGCTGCCGGGCGCGCTGACGGCCTATATCGCGCTGATCGCGGTGATTCATTTGCGGGTGCTGCTGCCGCCCGAAATGGAGAACTGGACCATCGACGTGTTCGGTTTCATTCCGAAACGCTACGATTCCACGCTGCTCGACATCACTTTTCCCGGAGGGGCAGGCGCCAAGATCTGGACGTTCGTCACCTATTCGCTGCTTCACGCCAATCTCAGCCATATCGGCTTCAACGTGCTGTGGCTGTTGCCGTTCGGCAGCGCGCTGGCGCGCCGGTTCGGCCCGATCAGGTTCTACGTCTTCATGGCGGTGACGGCTGCAGCCGGCGCGCTGGCGCATCTGCTCACCCATGAGCATGCGATCGCGCCGATGATCGGCGCCTCGGCGTCGGTGTCGGGCACGATGGCGGCCGCGATTCGCTTCGCGTTCGTCAGGGGGAGCTTTCTCTCGTTCAGCCGGGGCGATGCCGATGCGGCGGCGAAAGTTCCCGCGCTGTCGCTGGGCCACGCCTTGCGCAACACGCGCGTGCTGGGATTTCTCGCCGTCTGGTTCGGAGTCAACATCATCTTCGGCGTTGGATCGATTGCAATCGGATCGGACGGCGCCAGCGTCGCCTGGCAGGCACATATCGGCGGGTTTCTCGCCGGCTTGATGTTGTTTTCACTGTTCGATCCGGTGCCGCGGGCAATGCCGCATGCCGCGAATGCTTCTTCGCCTGACGACGCGGGCCGCGTCTGATCGCCGCTTGCGGCGAAGGGCGATTTCATTCATCATCCGTGCAGGTTGTAGCGCAAGCCAAAGCTTGCTGCGGTGCATGACAGCCGCGCTTGCCGCCCGTGCCTGAAACAGGCTGGTGCGGAAACTGTTGATTGAAGACTCGTGGATGGGCCGGGCTCTTTGGGGGGCGCGAGCGGATTCAGGGAGACGACAATGACGGTACGTGCAGTTCTCGATACCAAAGGTCACAATGTCCTGAGCGTCGAGGCGGACGTCAAGCTTTCCGCCGCGATCAAGTTGCTGACCGAACGCAAGATCGGCGCCGTGCTGGTCATGAGCCACGGACATCTCGAAGGCATCCTGTCCGAGCGCGACATCGTGCGCGTGCTGGGCGAGCGCGGCGCGCGCGTGCTCGAGGAACCGGTGAGCGCGGTGATGACGCGCAAGGTCGTGAGTTGCCGGCAGTCCGATACGGTCGCCGGTATCATGGAGATGATGACGCTCGGAAAATTCCGGCATCTGCCCGTGATAGAGGAGGGCGAGGTTGTCGGCCTGATTTCGATCGGCGACGTCGTCAAATGGCGCGTCAGGGAATTCGAAAACGAACAGGAAGCCCTGCGCGACTACATCAAGACGGCCTGATCATTCCTTCGCGGCCTTCTCGGCAGGTTTGCCGGTTTCGATCGTCTGCGGCGCCAGGATGTGGATCGCCTCCTGGATCGATTCGATCGCGCGCTCGGCGGCGCGCGTACCGTGCGCGATGAGTTCGTCGGCGCGGTGAAAGTCGAACCAGCCGATCTTGCCGACGCGGGGCGAGATCAGGAGGTCGGGCGGATCGCCCGCCAGCCGCGCGCGGGTGATGCGGTCCTGCATGATGTTGAAGGCATCGACCATCACGGTCGAAATGCCCGGTCGTCCGCCGCCGCCGAAGAACTCGCGCTTCACCGTGCGCTCGGCGGAGAAGAACTTGCCGATCCCCCGTTTCCGCGGCTCGGGTTCGGGCACCGCTTCCGGTACGACCGCCGCCGCATTCGCCGACGGGCCATGGGCATAGACCGTGGTGGAATGCGTGAAGACGTCGCTGGAGAGGTTGGCGGCGATTACGATCTCTGCGCCCATGGCGCGCGCCGCCGACACCGGCACCGGATTGACGAGGGCGCCGTCAACCAGCCAGCGGTCGCCGATCAGCACCGGCGAGAATATTCCGGGCAGGGCGTAGGAGGCGCGCATCGCGTCCACGATCGGGCCGTGCGTCAGCCAGATCTCGTGGCCGGTGCGAACCTCGGTGGCGACGGTGGCAAATTTCACCGGCAGGTCTTCGATGAGACTCTGGCCCATCGCCGCCTCGAGCTCGGTCGCGAGCTTGGCGCCGCCGATCAGGCCGGAGCCGTTCAGCCGGATATCGAGATAGGAGAGGATATTTCGCGGCTGCAGGCTGCGCGCCCAGGTCTCCAGCGTGTCGAGATGGCCGGAGGCATAGGCACCGCCGACCACGGCGCCGATCGACGTTCCCACCACCACATTGGGAATGATGCCGTGCGCCACCAGCGTCCGCACGATACCGATATGGGCAAAGCCGCGCGCGGCGCCGCCACCCAGTGCCAGCCCGATCACCGGCTGGCGGATACTGCCTAGCCCCACCTTGTCGTGGGCATCGGAGCCCTTTTGGCCGCGGCCCATCCAGCTATCCAACACGCGAACTCTCCTGCCGCCCCCAACGATAGTCGCCGCTGCGCGGCCGCGCCAGAATTGTCGCTGCCGTTTCGCGTGCAATGGTTTATGCCCGGGGCAAGTGAACTAAGCAGGGATTATGACTGGGGCAGGACCACGGGATCAACAGTGGGTGTTCCCACAGGTTCCCTGGCGTCCGCCCCGAAGTCGTCATCCGAGGCTTGAATTTGCCGCGTTTTCGGTGAAAAGCATGGCCATGAGTCCAAGGGGCAACGGTTTCGGGGAACACGGGCGGACCGGCTGGTCATTCCCGGCGCTGGCGTTTGCCGTGGTGCTGCTCGCGTTGCAGCCCGCCTCCGCCTTTGCCCAGATGTTCCAGGACCGGCCGCCGCCGGTGCCGCCGGGCCTTGTTCCGGATGCCCCCAGCGGACCGGCACTCAATCTGGCGCCACCCACCGGGGCCGGCGCAAATCCGACGTTTCCCGGGCCATTGAACCAGCCCACCATCGTGCCGCCTTCGATTGCCACGGTGCCGCCGGCCGCACCTGCGCCGGGCGCGCCGACGTCGAACCAGGCGGTGCTGTCACTGACGGCGCGCTATGGCAAGGATATGCCCGTGATCAATGGCGGGCTGGTGTGGCGGGTGTTCGCCGACAAGCCCGACGATACCGGCACCTTCAAGCTGGTGCGCGAGGAGCGCGGCGCGACCCCGAACATCGTGCTGCCGCCCGGCAATTACGTCGTTCACGTCGCGCTCGGCCTCGTCAGCGCGGTGCGGGCGGTCAGTCTGAAATCGGAAACCGATCGCGAGGCGTTCGTGCTCCCGGCGGGTGGACTGCGCATCGAAGGCCGTGTCGGCACCAGCAAGATTCCGCCGAACCAGATTTCGTTCGCGCTCTACAAGGGCAGCCAGTTCGACGGCGACGCCGAGCGTTCCCCGATGTTGCCGAGCCTCGCCGCCGGCGACGTCGCCATGCTGCCGGAAGGGACCTACTACATCATCTCCAACTATGGCGACGCCAATTCCGTGGTGCGCTCCGACATCCGCGTGCAGGCCGGCAAACTGACGGACGTGACCGTCAGCCACCGTGCGGCGGTGATTACGCTGAAACTCGTCAGCGACAGGGGCGGCGAGGCGCTCGCCAACACCGCATGGTCCGTCATCACCCCGGGCGGCGACGTCATCAAGGAATCGATCGGCGCATTTCCGCGCGTGGTGCTGTCCGAAGGCGAATACCGCGCCATCGCCAAGAACGAAGGCAAGGTGTTCGAGCGCCCGTTCAACGTCGTCAACGGCGTCGACGGCGAGGTCGAGGTCATCGCGCGCTAGAAGCGCGGGCGGTGGTTGACGGGCCGCCAGACAAAAAATCGCAAAACAACCCCATGCAAAGTAGAGTTTGGCCCTTCGCAGGATGGGTGGAGCGAAGCGAAACCCATCATCTTGCCGCGGGCTGCCGATCATTCAATGAGCGTTGTATCGCCTCACTCTCGCTAACGAGGGCCTCAGTCTCGTCAACCGAACAGCTTACGTCTCCGACACTGCGATCTTGATCTACGTCAACAGTGAAGGAGATACCATGGCGGTCGATTTCAGCCTCGAGGGCGCAAAATGGGGCTCACCCGAACTGGGCACTGCGGGGGGGACGGTCACATGGGCCGTTGATGACAGTATCTCCCAGGCAGAGCTGCAATCCATCAATGCCGCATTCGCCGAATGGTCCGAGGTTGCCAATATTCAATTCCAGCAAGTCGCGTCCACTGCCAATTCCGACATCGATTTTGCAAACAGTGCGCTCGACGGCGCCGGCAACGTCCTGGGGGTCACGGGCTATAGTTTTTCAGGGGGCCAGCTTCAGAGCGCGGACATCCAGTTCGATAGTGGCGACAATCTGAGCAGCTCGGAATTTAGCCTCGTCGCGATCCACGAGATCGGGCATGCGATTGGACTGGGTCACTTCAACGACGATCCCGCGGTGATGAACTCGACAGCCAATTTCTCGCTCGACGGTTTGGCGCAATCCGACATCGACGGCATTGTGGCGCTTTATGGCGCCAACACCACCGAAACGTCGGATGCGGGCACCGGGACGGCGCCGCCGGACACCGCCATTCCCGATGACGGCACCGGCGGTTGCGGCGGAACCCAGACGGCTGCGGGCGATGGCGCCACGGGTACCGGTGCAGATGCCGGCATTGGTGATGGCGGCGCGCAGCATGGCTTCGGTGATCTTGGCGGCCGCTTCGCCGATCTCGCATCCCTGCTGCATTCAATCCGGGGTGACCACAGCGATGCAGCCGCCGCGTCGGGCGCCGATTCGCAGATTGCGCAGTTCGCCGAACTGGGCGATGTGGTGCGCCAGCATTTCGACCATCATCTGTGGGGGTGATCGTGCGCGCGATGGTCGTCATGTCGTGACGACGCGACAATGCCCGGCACAGAACGGGAGTTCTGTGCCGGGCTGCGCCGTTGAATGACGAGAGCCGTCTAAAGTCGCATACAGCTGATGTGACGAACCCAAGTCCAGAACTGCAGGTCTAAAACCGCGTCACGATATCGGACAGCGCCGGGCGCGGGCGATCCTCGGCAGGCTTTGCTGGCGTGCCGATATGGATGAAGCCGGCGAGCTTTTCGTCCGCCTTTAACCCGAATCCATCGAGCACGTCGCGGTCGAACGCGAACCAGCCGGTCAGCCAGTTGGCGCCGTAGCCGAGCGCGGTCGCGGCGGTGACGATGTTCATCGCGCTGGCGCCGGCGGACAATTCCTGCTCCCACGCCGGTACCTTTGGATGAGGCCTGGTGAAGCTGACCACGGCGATCACCAGCGGCGCGTCCATCAGCCGTCGCTTCTCGACCTCGATGTCGGCGGCAGGGGCGGACGGATTCTTCTTCGCGAACACCTGCGCGATGATGTCGCCGGCGCGGGCGCGTGCCTCGCCCTCGAACACGATGAAGCGCCACGGCGTCAGCTTGCCGTGGTCCGGCACCCGCGCGCCGATGGTCAGGATGGTATCGAGTTCGCTCGGAGAGGGGCCGGGGCCGCTCATCTCGCGCGGCTTTATCGAGCGGCGGAGTTTCAGGAGTTCAAGGGCGTCGGGCATCGGTTATCCATCGTCGTGTCTGGTCAGGCGATCATCCGGCATATCGGATGATCGCGACCCGTTCGCAAGCGGCAAAGTCTAGCAGGCCTCTAAATTCACGAGGCCATCTGCGCCCGCTTCACGTCCGGCGGCGTCGCTTCGTCCACCAGCGCGGCGATCGCCTCGTCGGTCGGCATCACCTTCTGGCCGTCGCTGCCGAGCCGGCGGATGGAGACCGAATGGCTTTCGGCTTCCTTCTTGCCGACGACGAGAAGGGCCGGGATCTTCGCCAGCGAGTGCTCGCGGACCTTGTAGTTGATCTTCTCGTTGCGAAGGTCGATCTCGACGCGCAGGCCGGCGCGCCTTGCGGCCGCGGCAACCACCTTGGCGTATTCGTCGCCTTCGGAGGTAATGGTCGTGACCACGACCTGGGTCGGCGCCAGCCAGAGCGGAAAGTTGCCGGCAAAGTGCTCGATCAGGATGCCGATGAAGCGCTCCATCGACCCGCAGATCGCGCGATGCACCATGACCGGCGCCTTCTTCGATCCGTCGGCATCGATGTAGAACGCGCCAAAGCGCTCCGGCAGGTTGAAGTCGACCTGCGTGGTGCCGCATTGCCAGTCGCGGCCGATGGCGTCGCGCAGCACGTACTCGAACTTCGGCCCGTAGAACGCGCCTTCGCCGGGGTTGATCTCGGTCTTGATGCGATTGCTGCCGCTGGCCTGGATCTGCGACAGCACGGTCGCCATCACGCGCTCGGCATGATCCCACATCTCATCGGTACCGACGCGCTTCTCCGGCCGCGTCGAGAGCTTGACCGTGAGTTCGCCGTCGAAGCCGAAATCGGCGTAGGTCGACAGGATGAGGTCGTTGATCTTGAGGCACTCGTCGGCGAGCTGCGCCTCGGTGCAGAACACGTGGGCATCGTCCTGGGTGAAGCCGCGCACGCGCATCAGGCCGTGCATCGCGCCCGAGGGCTCATAGCGATGCACCACGCCGAATTCGGCCAGACGCAACGGCAGGTCGCGGTAGCTCTTCAGCCCGTGCTTGAAGATCTGCACATGGCCCGGGCAGTTCATCGGCTTGAGCGCAAACCAGCGCTTGTCCTCGGCCTCGTCGCCGGCGGATTGCGCGGCGAACATGTTCTCGCGGTACCAGTCCCAGTGGCCGGACGTCTCCCACAGCACCTTGTCGAGGATCTGCGGCGCGTTGACCTCGCTGTAGTCGCCGGCCAGGCGGCGGCGCATATAGGCGATCAGCGCCTGGAAAATCGTCCAGCCCTTCGGGTGCCAGAACACCACGCCGGGGCCTTCCTCCTGGAAGTGAAACAGGTCGAGTTCGCGGCCGAGCCTGCGGTGGTCGCGCTTCTCGGCTTCCTCGATCTGCTTGAGGTAGGCATCGAGCTGTTCCTGCTTCGCGAAAGCCGTGCCGTAGATGCGCGTCAGCATCGGATTGTTGCTGTCGCCGCGCCAATACGCTCCGGCCACCTTCATCAGCTTGAAGGCATTGCCGATCTTGCCGGTCGAACTCATGTGCGGACCGCGGCAGAGATCGAACCAGTCGCCCTGGAAATAGATCTTGATCGGCTCGTCGCCGGGAATGGCGTCGACCAGTTCGACCTTGAAGGCCTCGCCCTTGTCGCGGAACACCTGCTTGGTCTTCTCGCGGTCCCACACCTCCTTGGTGAAGGGCTTGTCGCGCGCGATGATCTCGCGCATCTTCTTTTCGATCGCGGCGAAATCTTCCGGCGTGAACGGCTCGCTGCGGAAGAAGTCGTAATAGAAACCGTTCTCGATCACGGGCCCGATCGTCACCTGCGTACCCGGCCACAGCGACTGCACGGCCTCGGCCAGCACATGCGCGGCATCATGGCGGATCAGTTCCAGCGCGCGCGGATCCTCGCGGTTGATCAGTTCGATCTTCGCATCCTGCGAAATCGGATCGTTGAGGTCGGCCACCACGCCGTCCAGCGCCACCGCCACGGTGCGCTTGGCGAGCGAGGGCGAGATGGCCCTGGCGATATCGAGGCCGCTGGTGTCCTTGGGATACTCGCGCTTGGCGCCGTCGGGGAAGGTGAGGGTGATTTTGTGCACGGGTTCGGCCGGTTTCAAATTCGCAAGGCCAAATTGGAATCCCGATGCGGGTGCATTGCTGTCAGGCATTGGCGTCTCCATGAGCTCACTCCTGCGAACGAGCGCAGGTAAGCGGGAACAGCGGTATAGCAGGCGATTCGGCTCCTGCAATCGGGCAATTTGCCGGTCGAGGATGCGCGGGGCCGTTGCCCGTCCGGAAGCCCTGCCATGCGCGGTCCCGGGATCAGTCCTTTTTCGCGCCGGCGCTTGTGACGGTGATCCTGACCGGACCGACGCAGGAATGCCCTGACGCAGGAATGCCCTGGAGTTGGCGCCGGGGAATTGCGCCGACCTACCGGTTCGTCGCCCACGGCGCGCTGGCTACCCTGGTCAGTGCGGGCGTTGCCGCCATCTTGACCAGCACTTCCTTGACCGGATGTTCGGTCCAGGCCTGCGTCACGTAGTTGCGATGGGTGATGCCGTCGCGCGTCTGCACGAACACGACGCTGCCGGGCCGCAACGGGCCATCCATGTTCTCGGCGACCTTGATGCCTTTGTCCCGCAGCATCTGCATCAGTTCCTGGTCGCGCCGCCTGGTGTAGCGAGTGTACGAACTGACGAAGAATCCGGTGCGGTTCTTCTCGATCCAGGAGGCGAACTTGTCCAGTTCGCCGTAGACGGCGTCGAGCAGGAACACGCCGCGGACGCGGTTCGGGATGCCGCCGACCTCGAGGCTCCAGGCGGTCGGCACGAAGCCGCCGCTGTAGCCGATGATCACGATCGGCAGGTTCGCAAACGCCTGGGCCGCCTTCGGATCGCCGTAGAGGCGGGCGAGGTGGCTGGCCGACTCCTCGATGAAGCGCTTGAAGCCGCCCGGCTGCCAGAACTTGCCGGCGCTGGAATCGGCGGCGTTCACCGCGAGCTGCGGCGCGAGCAGCACGGCGTTGACGCCGGAATCCGAAATCTGCTGCGGCACCAGTTGCCGGTCGCGGACGTCACGCTCCAGCGTCGCGCCGTTGCCGTGGAAGAACACCACGATCACGCCTGGCTTGCGGAGGTCGAACGCCTCGGGGACGTGCACCAGCACGCGGCTGTCGTTGTAGGTCTCGTCCTGCCAGTAGACCCGGCCGTTATTGCTGCGCCGCCCCTTGCGGTCGCCCCTGGAGATGTTGAGGAACGGCCCGTCGGAGCGCGGGTTGTTGCCGAAATATGGGAAGGCTGACGATTTCATGCTGATCAGCCTGGTCAGTTCCTCGCGCTCGGTGGGAACGGGCAGGTTCAGCGTCGGCGTCAGCGACGCGACCCGGACGGGCTCGCCGCGCCCCGTGCGCCGCCGGGGCGCCAGCGCGACTTCGCGCGAAATCTGGGGCAGGCTTTCTCCGGCGGTTGGGAAGCGATCGGCGAATTGCGGCTGGGGGAAACGGTCCTCGAACGTATCGGCCGCGGACTGCGCTTGGCCGGCTTTGGATTTTGCGCCTTCGGTGTTCGCAGCCAGCGTTGCGGCGTCGGGCGCCTTGCCCCACTGAACAAGCCCAAGCGATAGTGGTACGCAAAGTGCGGCGATGGCGGCCCAGTGCCATCGATGGAGCCGGGCACAATGCGACGTGGCCGGGGGTGTCGGCCGGTCCGCGCAGTCAGCTATCTGGAATTTCGGATTGGCTCCGACCATCCACCTATCGCCCCAAGAATCCAGCTAGGAATCCACCCAAGATCCGTCGTGGACCAGCGTATGTGTGCACCCGTCCAGGCGGCGTTAAATTCCGGAAAAACTCCCCATCCGGAAGCGCTTAGGAGACCATGAAATCGTGTCGCGATTGTGGGACCGTCACGATGTTTTCGCATTCGAGGGGTGTTAATGGTATCATGAAACCGATTTCGTGCTTCAGTTTAAACCCTTGTTAACATTGCTTGAATTGATTGCTGTCAACCTGCACGATGCGATCCCGGGCGTTGGGCGCTGAAGGTACGGTCCGTCATGGCGGCATCAGAAACGGGTAGCGTCGCCCGGCCCGGAGCGCCGGCCGGCAGCAGCAATTCCACCATCTCGGTTCTCGTGGCGGTTGCGATCGTCGTGGCCGACATGGTCGGCGTCGGCGTCTTCACCAGCCTCGGCTTTCAGGTGAAGGACATCCCGTCGGGCTTTTCGATCCTGCTGCTGTGGACCGTCGGCGGCATCGTCGCGCTGTGCGGCGTGTTTTCCTATGGTGAGCTCGGCGCGATGTTTCCGCGCTCGAGCGGCGAGTACAACTTCCTCGGCCGGGCCTATCACCCGGCCTTCGGCTTCGTGGCGGGCTGGGTCTCGGCGACCGTCGGCTTCGCGGCGCCGGTGGCGCTCGCGGCGATGGCGTTCGGCGAGTACGGCCGATCGGTGCTGCCGGATGCCCCGCCGCTGGCGCTCGCGCTTGGCGTGGTATGGCTGGTGTCGCTGGTGATGCTCACCGGCGTCAGGCATTCCTCGACGTTCCAGTTGATCGCGACCATCCTGAAGGTCCTGCTGATCGTCGCCTTCCTCGTCAGCGGGTTTGTCATCGCCGCGCCGCAGCCGGTGTCGTTTGCGCCGTCCTCTTCCGACTTCGCGCATATCGTCAGCGCGCCGTTCGCGATCAGCCTCGTGTTCGTGATGTATTCGTTCTCGGGCTGGAACGCGGCCACCTACATCATCGGCGAGGTGAGGTCGCCCGAGCGCAACGTGCCGCGGGCGATGTTCTTCGGAACGCTGATCGTGCTGGTGCTGTATGTCGCGCTCAACGCAGTGTTCCTGCATACCGCGCCGATCGACAAGCTCGCCGGCCAGATCGACGTCGCCCGCATTTCCGGCAGCTACGTCTTCGGCGAATTCGGCGGCCGCATCGTCGGCGCGATGATCTGTTTCGGGCTGATCTCCTCGATCAGCGCGATGATGTGGATCGGGCCGCGCGTCATGATGACGATGGGCGAGGACATTCCGGTGCTGCGGCCGTTCGCCACCCGCTCGGCGAGCGGCGCGCCGGCCTACGCGATCCTGTTTCAGCTCACGGTGGCGAGCCTGTTGCTGTTCACGCGCAGCTTCGAGGCGGTGCTGGATTTCATCCAGTTCGCGCTGCTGTTCTGCTCGTTCTTCACCGTGCTCGGCGTGATCAAGCTGCGTATCATGCAGCCGGACTTGCCGCGGCCCTACCGCGCCTGGGGGTATCCGGTGACGCCTGTGGTTTTCCTGCTCGTGACCGGCTTCATGATGTACTATCTCCTGACCGAGCGGCCGCTGCAGTCCGTCCTCGGTATCCTGATCATGATATCGGGCCTGGCCATTTACGCCGTCTTTCGCAGGCGGACAGATCGAGGTGCTGTGGCCGCGCCTGCGGGGCGCGAATGAAGATGCTGCATTCGTTCCGCATTGCGACCCTTGCTGCCGTCATGTTGTTCGCGGCGATGCTTCCCGGTCGCGCCGATACTGCGACTGTGGACGACACCGCGAGGTTTCTCGCCGGGATGATGCCCTCCGCCGGCTCGCCGCTAGTGCCGCTGACCGCCGAGCCGGCCTGGCAGCGCCACGCGAAATTTCTCGACGGTGCGTTTGCGCAGCTCGAGCAGCGTCAGCTTTCGAAGATCCGCGCCTGGGCCGACACCAATCTCGCCGCGCCGCGGCCGACCATGTTCTACATGTTCTCGGGTCCGGATTTTCTCTACGCGGACGTGTTCTATTCGAAGGCCTCGACCTATGTGCTGAGCGCGCTGGAGCCGGTAGGATCGGTGCCGGACCTGACGCGATTGCCGCGCGGCGGCACTGCGTCCGCGCTCTACAACGTCGAACGGTCGCTGGGGTCGATCCTGAGCTTCAGCTTCTTCATCACCAAGGAGATGAAGGTCGACCTGCGCGAGGGGCAGATCAGCGGCACCTTGCCGATCCTCTATGTATTCCTGGCGCGTTCGGGCAAGGCCATCACGAGCGTCGATCCGATTGCGCTGGACAACAACGGCGCGATGTATCTCGCCGGCGAAAATCCGGGGCCGAACGCTGCGCGCGGCGTGCGCATCATCTTCGCAGGCACTGACGGTCAGGAGAGGACGCTGTATTATTTCTCGACCGATCTTTCCAATTCCGGCGTGAAGGCGAGCGGCTTCCTGAAATTCTGCGCGACGCTTGCGCCCGGCAACAGCCTGATCAAGAGCGCGTCCTATCTCTTGCACTCCCGCAACTTCACTACCGTGCGCGACTTCCTGCTCGCCAACAGCGCCACCATCATCCAGGACGATTCCGGCATACCGCTCGCGTATTACGGTTCGAGGAAATGGCGCTTCTTTCCGTTCGGCCGCTATCTCGGGCCGATCGATGAATTCCCCGGCCGTTATCAGCAATCCTACGCCGCGCTGTTTCGGCGCGCGCAGCCGATGGATTTCGGCATCGGCTATCGCTGGCGGACGCCTGAATCGAACCTGCTGCTGTCGGTGAGATTGCCGGATGACGGCACGGCGAGTTCCGATGCGACGCCGATGGCCGAACCGCCGCCACCGCCGCCGTCATCGGCGCCACCGCGTCCTCGACGGCCGCGGCCGCCGGCGGATGTCGGCGGAGGGCCCCAGCCCAGAGGCGGCGGCGGATTCCCCTTCTTCTGGCGCTGACGATTGCTGCGCGTGCCAGAGCCTCGTTCCGATTGAATCGGAGCGGGGCTCTGGATTTTTGTTTGACGCGTTTTCTTGACGCGAACCGGCTTCCACTTCGCTGGAAAACGCTCTGGGTCATGGTCCGTTGACGCCGCGCCAGCGGCCGTAGCGCCACGGCAGATACCAGCGCGCGCCCGGCGGCGCCGTCGGCGGCACGTTGTCGATGCCCGACGTGCCGAAGGGGTGGCAACGCAGGATCCGCGCCAGCGTCATCCAGCCGCCACCCCACAAACCGAACCGTTCGATCGCTTCGTCACCATAGACCGAGCACGTCGGCAGATGCCGGCAATTGTAACCGACGAGCAGCGACAGCGAGTGTCGATAGACCCAGATCAGTGCGCGACCCGCGTTGCGCGGCATCCGCCGCACCGCAGTCGTGCAATCCGGACAATGCGGAGAGTGCGGAGATGAATGGTGCGATGAACGGAACATGAGCAAGGTACTGCAATCGCGTACGTAATTTTGCGGGGTTCCTCGGCAAGGAACCCAACGGTGCAGATATTTACGCCACACTTCACGAATAATCGCACGTTTCCGATGGCGGCGCAGCAAAGGTATTATGGACGACACACAACTGTGCGGGTACCGTTTTGATAACGCCGCAATGACGGAATCATGTCGCGTTGAAGAGGGGCCGTTGCCGTTGCCCGTTCGCGGGGCTTGGGGGAAGGAACCAAATTGAGGCTTGTGAGGTCGCTGAAATTTCGCGGCTGGGCGTTCCTCGGCGCCACCGCCCTCTGTCTCGCATTGCCTGGCGCGATCACGACGCTCGGCAATTCGGCATACGCCGGCGGCACCCTCGAGGAACGCAAGCAGCCGATGCAGTTCACCTGGGTTGGCTGCCAGCCGGACTGCAGGGGCTGGGTCTCGGCCGTCGGCATCGTCACGGCCGACAGCCCGAAGGCGTTCGACGATTTCGCCAGGGACCGCCAGCTCGGCGGTGCAACCATCGTGCTGGATTCCAGCGGCGGTTCGGTCAACGATGCCATCGCGCTGGGCCGGCGCTTCCGCAGCCTCGGCGCGCTGACGACCGTTGGCGCCACCGTGCGGACGCAGGGCGAACGCGCCAGGGTGGTGCCGGAAGCCTACTGCGAGTCGATGTGCGCGTTCCTGCTGCTTGGCGGCAAGACCCGGTACGTGCCGACGACGGCGCGTGTCCGCGTCCACCAGATCTGGATGGGCGATCGCGCCGATGACGCCAAGGCCGCGAGCTACACCGCCCAGGACCTGATGATCGTGGAGCGCGACATCGGCCGCCTCGCCAAATACACCTTCGACATGGGCGGCACCGGCGATCTGCTGTCGCTCGCGCTCAGCGTGCCGCCGTGGGAAGACCTGCACGAGATGACCCGCGCCGAATTGCGGCTGGCCAACCTCGTTACGACAGATTCGGCAGCCGATGTCTTCCCGCAGGGCAATGCGGGCGTGCCGATGGCTGACGCCAAGCCATCCAAGGCCGTGCAGGATCGGTTCGTCAGTTCCGCGGTCGAGGGCGAGGCGCAACCGCAGCCGGGCAAATCGACCAGGACCGCCGAGGCCGCAGCCCCGACCGGCAGCGCCGCGACCGCGCCGGCGCAGCCGCAGAAGTAGGCTCTACCCTCACTGACGCTGTCATCATCCGCGAAGGCGGATGATCCAGTACGCCGAGGCGCCTTTTGATAATCGAAAATTCCCGGCGTACTGGATGCCCGCCTTCGCGGGCATGACAGGATTGCGCTGGGCAGGACGTACCCCCAAGCCTACTACGCTGGCTGCTTCGCCCGGGCTTCGATCTGGCCGATCGCATCGACCACGGCATCGAACGTCAGCATGGTCGAGGCGTGCCGGGCCTTGTAGTCGCGCACCGGCTCCAGCAGCGCGATGTCGGCCCATTTGCCCTGGGGCGGACTGCCGTTTTCCTTCAGCATCTTGCGCACGGTCTCGCGCAATTCGCGCAGTTCGTCCGCGGTCGAGCCGACCACGTGGCTCGCCATGATCGAGGAGGACGCCTGGCCCAGCGCGCAGGCCTTCACGTCATGGGCGAAGTCGGTCACGACCGGTCCGTCCATCTTGAGGTCGATCTTGACCGTGGAACCGCACAATTTGGAGTGGGCGGTGGCGCTGGCGTGGGGGTCGGGGAGGCGGCCGAGGCGGGGGATATTCCCCGCCAATTCGATGATCCGCTTGTTGTAAATGTCGTTCAGCATGGATCAGGGTCCCGCGCTCGGCAGTGCGAGCGCCCTTGGCGGCTGGGTTTCACCGTTCTATATATGAACGGGAGCGGCGGAAGAACAGCCCGGCCGTTCGCCGAGGCGGCGGAATGGAAACCATTCCAGTGCCGCGGTGTTTTGTGATGGGACTCAGGCGTCCGGCGGAAAATCCGCCCCCGTCTGCCCGGTGACACTCCGGCCTGTTGGGGCCGGTCGAACGGAGAAGACATGGACGCACTGATCAAATCGCTACGGCCCGGCAAGCCTTCTGACGTCAAGCCTTCAGACGGCAAGCCCTCCGACGTCAAATCGCCCGATGTGGTGCCGGAAACCCGCCCCGCCGAGCTCGATCCCGCGGAATTCCTGGCCGCAGCCGTCCGCGCCGACCTGCCGCGCCCGTCGCGCGCCGAGGCCGAGCAGGCGGTGCACATCCTCTTGAGCTATATCGGCGAGAATCCCGACCGCGAGGGTCTGATGGATACGCCACGCCGGGTGGTCGAGGCCTTCGACGAACTCTACCAGGGCTACCACCAGTGCCCCGCCGAGGTGCTGGACCGCACTTTCGGCGAGACGGCGGGCTATGACGATTTCGTGCTGATCCGCGACATTGAATTCACCTCGCAGTGCGAGCACCACATGATGCCGTTCTACGGCAAGGCGCACATCGCCTATACGCCGGTCGAACGGGTGGTGGGGCTGTCGAAGCTGGCGCGGCTCACAGACATCTTTGCCCGGCGCCTGCAGACCCAGGAACATCTCACCGCGCAGATCGCGGCCGCGATCGACGAGGTGCTCAAGCCCCGCGGCGTTGCGGTGCTGATCGAGGCGGAGCATACCTGCATGTCGGTGCGCGGCGTCGCCAAGCACGGCGCGACGACGTTCACCAGCCGCTTCACCGGCATGTTCCGCGACAACCCGGCAGAGCAGCAGCGTTTTCTGTCCCTGGTGCGAGGACCGAACCGGTAACCTCGCTTGCCTCTTTGAATTGACGCGTTTTCTTCACGCGAACCGGCGTCCACTTCGCTTGAAAACGCTATGGATCTGCGAGGCTAACCGTGTCCGCTTCAAAACATGACCACGACCGCGAAGAAGGGCTCAATTTCCAGCCCAAATTCGACGCGTCCGGGCTCGTGACGTGCGTGGCGACCGACGCTGCGACCGGCGACGTGCTGATGGTCGCGCACATGAACGACGAGGCGCTGCGCAGGACGATCGAAAGCGGCGATGCCTGGTACTTCAGCCGGTCGCGCAACGCGTTATGGCGGAAAGGTGAGACCTCGGGTCAGACCCAGCGCGTGGTCGAGATGCGCCTGGATTGCGACCAGGACGCGGTCTGGATCCGGGTCGAACAGGTCGGCGCTGCCTGCCACACCGGCCGGCGTTCCTGCTTCTACCGCAAGGTCGACGCCGCCGACGGCGGCGCGCGGCTGTCGTTCGTGGATGCGGACCGGCAGTTCGATCCGAGCGAAGTGTATCGGAAATAACTCCGTCATTCCGGGGCGCATCGAAGATGCGAACGATGGTGCGCAATTGCGCACCTGAGAATCTCGAGATTCCGGGTCTGGTCCTTCGGACCATCCCGGAATGACGGAGAGGAAATCCCTTAACCCCTCATTAACCATGATTGCGGCAGTCTCGGCCGCATGCGGGCGCTGATTGTCAGCGCCATGAGAGGCCGCGCGTCGTTTTCGCGAGGAGCGGGGCACCGGAGACATGTCGGTCGACACAATAAACGCCACGGCAAGTGTCGATCCCGCGCGCCTGAAGATTGCGGGCTCGATCAGGCAGGCCGCGTCGACCACCGGCGCCAGCTTTGAATATCTGCTCGCGACCGCGAAGATGGAATCCAACTTCAACCCGAAGGCCGCCGCAACGACGTCGTCGGCGCGCGGGCTGTTTCAGTTCATCGACCAGACCTGGCTCGGCACGGTGAAGGAGGCGGGCGCCCATCTCGGCTACGGCAAATATGCCGACGCCATCACCAAAGATCCATCCGGCGGCTACTCGGTCAGCGATCCCGCCGCGCGCGCCGCGATCATGCGGCTGCGCGACGATCCGGATGCCGCCTCGTCGATGGCGGCGGTGCTGACGCAGTCGAACAGTTTCAAGCTGACCGGCAAGATCGGCCGCCGCCCGACCGATGCCGAACTCTACATGGCGCATTTCCTGGGGGTGGGCGGCGCCGGCAAGCTGATCCGGAACGCCGAAGACAATCCGGGCGCGTCCGCGGCGCGAATGTTTCCGAACGCGGCGGCGGCCAACCAGTCGATCTTCTATGACCGGTCGGGGCAGGCCCGCAGCGTTTCCCAGGTCTACTCGGTGCTGAACGCGCGCTATGAAGGCGCCGCCAATTCGCCGGCGACGCGCACGGCGATGGCGGCGGTCGGCGGCGATCTGCCTCGGCGCGTCACGGTGGCGAGCGCAGCACCGGCGACGACAGCGATCGACAACGCCGCCTATCTATCGAGCTTCCCCGACCAGCGCGCCGTGACGCCGGTGGCGGCGACATCGCAAACGGCTTCCGCGCAATCCGAGCCGATGTTCCGCTCGCTGTTCCAGGCCGGCGAACGCAGGGAGCCGATCTCGCCTGCGGTGCAGGAATTGTGGGGTAGCGGTTCGTCGCCAACCCCGGTTGCATCAGCAACCTCGAATGCGCCAGCAACCCCCATTGCGTCGGCGACTTCGATCACTTCGACCACGCCGGAAGTCCGCGCGCCCGGCCGCCTTGATCTGTTCAGCGACCGCTTCGGCACGTTCAGCAGCTAGGCCGCTGCACGGCTCCGCGCACCGCGCGCAAGGCCGGTCGCCGCACCCTTAACAAAACGTCAATCAAACCAGCCGTTTATGGTGAACCCTTTGTTAAGCGTCATGGTTTATTTTGTATGACAGTGGCATCGCGTCACGGTGTCGTCACAGGTTGCGTAAGCCAGACCATGATAGTTCGGCAGTTCATCAGTTGGATTCGTACCGCTCCGGCAGGCGAGCGGGCAGAGGCGACCCGGGCATTGGCCCGGGCCTGGTTGATCTCGGATCTCACCGAGGAGGATCGCACCGCCGCCGAAGGCGCGCTGCTGATGCTGCTCGACGATCCTTCCCCGCTGGTGCGGCAGGCGATGGCGGAAGTGTTCGCGCGCAGCGCGGAAGCGCCGGCAGCGATCGTGCAGGCGCTCTCGCTCGACCAGCCGTCGATCGCGCTGCCGGTTCTCGAACATTCACCGCTCCTGATCGACGCCGACCTCGTCGACATCGTTGCGACCGGCACCAGCGACATCCAGTGCGCCATCGCCCGCCGCATCAATCTGCCGCCTTCGGTCTCCGCCGCCATTGCCGAAGTCGGCTCGGCCGCCGCAGCGCTCGAACTGATCGAAAACGCCTACGCCGAGCTGGCGCCGTTTTCATGGGATCGCATCGTCGAGCGTCACGGCCATCTCGCCGCGATCCGGGAAGCGCTGCTGGTCCTGGAAGGGCTGCCCGCCGCCACGCGCGCCGCGCTGGTCGCCAAGCTCACCGATACGCTGGCGCAGTTCGTCGTCGCGCGAAACTGGCTGAGTGCCGACCGGGCAGGGCGGCTTGCGGATGAAGCGCGCGAGCGCTCGGCCGTGAGTATCGCGGCGCGCTCGCGCGGTGAGGACATGCAGGGCCTGGTGCAGCATCTGCGCGCCACCGGACAACTTACCGCGGGCCTGATCCTGCGCGCGCTGTTGTCGGGCAATCTCGAACTGTTCGAGTCATCGCTTGCCGAACTGGCGAGCCTGCCGCTCGCCCGCGTCACCGCGCTGCTGCACGACCGCGGCGGCGCCGGCGTGCAGGCGCTGCTGATCCGTGCAGGATTTCCTGAGTCCACCTTCGGCGCCTTCCGCGTGGCGCTCGAAGCCAGCCACGAGACCGGGTATGTCGACACGCCGGACGGCGCTGCAAACCTGCGCCGCCGCATGGTCGAGCGCGTGCTGACCCATTGCGCGACCGATCGCCAGGCCGCCGAGCCGCTGCTGATCCTGTTGCGTCGATTCGCGACCGAATCCGCGCGCGAGGAAGCCCGCACGTTCTGCGAGGAACTGGTCGCCGACGAGGCGTTCGTCCCGCCGGCGCGAGATCTGATCGCGGCGTAGATTTCGCAGAGAACCCAGGCGATCCGTCATTGCGAGCCACCCGGTCGGCGCGAAGCGCCGCCGGATGGCTCGCAATGATGGGGAGGGAGTGAGGCCTATTCCGCGGGAACGATGCTCGGCGCCAGGATGGCTTCGAGATGCTCGGGCCGGTCGCGGTTGGCCATGACCAGGAACTCGTCCGCAACCCCGCGCAACTGCTTGCTCAGGGCGCTCGCCATCACCGCGGTGTCGAGCTTGGTGCGTTCGCGCACGATCGCCTGAATGGCGTTGATGTGATGGGTGATCAGATCCTCGGGGACGAGGTCGAGGTCGGGCGCGTGTTCTATGATACGGCACAGGCTCTCGGCGGCGGCGCCGGCGGAGGGGAAGCCGAAGGTTGCGGCGTCGCCCTTGATGTCATGGGCGGCGCGAAACAGTTCTTCGCGGTTCTCGTTGGCGAAGCCTTCACGGAGAATGACGGCATGCGCCGCCGATAGCCGGTCGGCCTCGATGGTCATCCAGTTCTTGAATTCGCCGGATAGTCCCGCAAGCGCCTTTTCCGCGCGCGCGACCGGATCGTCGAGGTCGGATTCAGGGACGCGCAGCAGCACCTTGCGCAGCGGATTGGGCTGCGTGATGACGTGATGATCTGCGAACGACGTGATCTGCAGCGACCCGGACTTTTCCTTTGCCATGATGATTTCTCCAGGCCGGCGCTAGACGCTGGTCCGCGCCTTGTCGAGCAGTGACGGCTGTTGCAGGACTTCCATCTCGCCGCCGACGCGGCGTTCGGGTCCGATATAGGCATTGTTGGTGTTGCGCCGGCGGTCCGGGCCGAAATAGGTTTTGGTCTTGATGAACGGGCGCGGGTTGGCGACGACGTTGAGAATGCGCTGGTAGAGTCCCTTGGCCGAGATCGGCTTCGCCAGGAACTCGGTGACGCCGGCGTCGCGCGCGAACGTGACGCGGCGCTTCTCCGAATGTCCCGTCAGCATGATGATCGGCGCGTAGGGATTGCCCTTGGAATCCGGCTGCCGGATCATCTGCGCCAGTTCGAGACCGTCGAAGATCGGCATCGCCCAGTCGGTGATGACGATATCGGGTACGTAGTGGCTGTACATTTCGAGCGCGGTGGCGCCGTCCTCGGCCTCATAGGCTTCGCGCGCGCCGAACGAATGCAACAGCGTGCGCAGGATGCGGCGCATGTGCGGATTGTCGTCGCAAATCAGAAATCGCAGCTTGTTGAAGTCGATGCGATACATGGTCCGGCCCGGCCAAAACGGTATACCTGCCGTTAACCGTATCGCGGCGCCGGTTAACGAAGGGTTGCAAACCGGCCGGCGAGGGCGTCAGCCCTGCGAAATTAGTATCCGAACTGCTCGCGCAGGATGCGTTCTTCCAGGCTGTGGCCGGGGTCGAACAGCATCCGCATCGAGATCGTCTTGTCGGAGAGCACCTCGACGCGGCATACGTCGCGCACATCGTCATGGTCGGCCGCGGCGGCCACCGGGCGCTTCTCGCCCTCGAGCACCTCGATCACCACGAAGGCGGAGTTGGGGAGCAGGGCGCCACGCCAGCGCCGCGGGCGAAACGCGCTGATCGGGGTCAGCGCCAGCAGCGCGGCGTTGATCGGCAGGATCGGACCCTGCGCGGAGAGGTTATAGGCCGTCGAGCCGGCCGGCGTCGCCACCAGGATGCCGTCGGCGATCAGTTCCGGCATGCGCTCGCGTTCGTCGATCAGGATGCGCAGATGGGCCGCCTGGTTGGTCTGGCGAAACAGCGCGACTTCGTTGATGGCATGATGCAGATGTACCTCGCCATGGACGTCGGTGGCGCGCATCAGGAGCGGATTGATCAGGGATTCCTTCGCCGCCGCGAGCCGTGTGTGCAGGTCGTGCGTGGTGAACTCGTTCATCAGGAAGCCGACGGTGCCGCGGTGCATGCCGTAGATCGGCTTGCCCGAACGCATGTGCCGGTGCAGCGTCTGCAGCATCAATCCGTCGCCGCCGAGCGCTACCACGACGTCGGCATCGTCGGCCTCGTGGTTGCCGTAGAGCGCGGTGAGTTTTGCCAGCGCGGTCTGCGCCTCGGCGCTTGCGCTCGCGACGAAGGCGATCCGGTCATATCGCTTGGGGCTGGTCATCGGACAACGAACTCGCAGGGGACGCCGGATTGCGCCGCGCCCGTCTATACACCTTGGCAGGGCTTGTCGAGATGTCCAGCGAGACCGTTTGGCGCGGTAAAGTAAACGGGGCTGTCGGGGCGCTATTTTTCCTGCAGCGTCCGGATCGGGTCCCAATCCGTCCCAGGCGGGTTCTGGGCTAATTCGCGCGCCCGCTGGCAAAACAGCAAGGCTGGCCTGTCGATGTCGGCCGAACGGCCAAAGGCCGTCGCAGCCAGTTCGAATTCGCGGGCGCGCCAGTGTGCAAGTCCACCGGCGTAGTTTTCGATCAAGGCCTGCTGCGAGGAGGTGAGTCCGCCCGCCAGCGCCATCAGTTCGTAGATTTTCAGCGCCTGGGTCCGTCCCTTGACCCTGATCGCGTCGAGCTCGCGCCAGGCAAAATCCTCGCCGGCAAGGGCGACCGTGGTCTCGGAGGCAATGATGGTCGTGCCGTAGAACTTGTTGGCGCCCTCCAGCCGCGAAGCCAGGTTCACGGCGTCGCTCATGACCGAGTAATTGAAGCGTCGCTGCGATCCGAAATTGCCGACCAGAGCTTCGCCGGAATTGATCCCGATCCGCTGTGCCAGCTTGTGCTCGTGAAAAAGCGCCGAAGACGCGTTGAGTTCGGCCAGTTGCGTGCAGCAGTCCAGCGCCGCCCGTGCCGCGTTGGCGGCGTGGTCCGGATCGTCGGCCGGCGCACCGAACACCGCCACGACCGAATCCCCGATATATTTGTCGACATATCCGCCATGGTTTTCGATGACGTCGGTCATCGCCGAGAGATACTCGTTCATCAGCGACATCAGCTCGTCGGGCGACATCTTTTCCGCGATCAGCGAAAACCCCTCGATGTCGGAGAAGAATACTGTCACGTTCCGGGTCTCGCCGCCGAGTTCGGGCAGCTTGTTCGACGAGAGCATCCGGTTGATGACGTGCGGAGCGAGGTAGAGCGCGAAGCTCTTCTGCAGCAGGCGGCGGTCCTTGTCGGCGATGACGAAGCGGAAGCCGATCGTGGCGGCCAGGGCGAGAACGCTTGCCAGGATCGGTTCGACGACCGGCAGCGCCAGCGTGAAATTGAAGGCAACCGTGGCGCCGGCCACGCCAAGCGCGATCATGGCTGCCCAGGAAAAGAAGGCAATGACGGGCCGCAGCGTCCAGGCGGCAGCCGCCGCCAGCGCCGCGATCAGGGCAGCGATCGACAGCCGTGCCAGCGGTCCGGGTTCGACCACCGCGTTGCGCGCGATCAAATTGTTGACCGCGGTGGCGTGGACATAGACGCCCGCGATCGTACTGACCCGCGAGCCTGCGATGACAGGCGTGCTCTCGGCCGCGCAGCGCGGTACACGCGCGCCCTCGATGCCGGTCGCAAAGCGCTTCGAGGTCATGCGGCGATCCTCGATGTCGAGAACGGTGCCGAAGATGACGACCTTGCCTTCGAACCAGCGCCGGAAATAATCCTTGTCGTTCCTGATGGCGCACGCGCGCAGGTCGGCAAACGAGAAGGTCGGGATGTCATCGGCGCCGCCTTCGAAATTCAAGGTCATCGTGTTGGGCACCCGGCCCGGAACCGTGTAGCCCGCAAGCGTCAACCTTCCGCGCTCGTCGAATTGCGGCGCGGTCGCCTGCGCCCGTGCCGCCAGTTCGACTGCCATGGTCGGCATTTTCGCGCCGTCGATGGTGAAGGTCAGCGGCAGCCGCCGCACCACGTCGTCGCTGTCGGTATGGTCGTTGAGCGGCCGGATATTCTGCTGCTGGCGCACCGCGATGCGCTGTCCGGGCGAGGGCAGGATCGGGCGGCTGCCCAGAACTTCGCCCAGCACCACCTTGCCCCTGGCGGACGCTCCGGCAAGCGCACGCAGGAAGTCGCGGTCGAAACCGCGGACCTTTTCGCCCAGCACGCCGTCGCCGAACGGTATCTCGGATTGCTCCAGCGAGTTCGGAATCACCACGTCGAAGCCGGCAACTTTGGCGCCGCCCTCCAGCGTTGCAGCCAGCACGCGGCCGATCTCGCCGGTCCAGGTCAGCATCGGCGACCCCTTGAACGGCGCGGTGCGCAAGCTCTCCTCGTCCATCGCGACGACGACGGCAGGCGAGGTGGCAGGGTCGTGTCTTCTGCCGAACACTTCCCAGCGCAGCGCGGTGAGGACGTCGATGGAAAGCCCGCGGATTGGACGGGCGATGGGAGAAACCGAAGCCGCCGCGCAGACCAGCGCGATGGCGGCGATCACAATCCTGTCGCGCGTGGTGCGCCGTATTCTCAAGATGGCTTGCCCGGCACGCCTATTCCATTCGCAGCAGCCGGCCGACGATCGGCGTCGCGCCGGGCTGGGCTTGCGGATCTACCCGGAACACGATTTTCGAGGACTTGAACGTGGCGCTGTAGAGGCCGCCGGGGACCAGCGCGACGTTCTCGCCGGCGAAGTCGAAGAACTTTCCCTTGAGCTGGGTGCCGCCCAAACTGATCTCCTGACGCTCGCCGGGAACGTCCAGACGCCGCACCGTCAGCTTGCCGCGTCCCCTGGCCTCCACGAGCGGCGAGGCGCCATAAAGGGTGAGTTGCGGTTCCGGCAAGGCGGATTTGCTCTGATCCACGCTGCGCAGCACGGTGGCTGCGACGCCGCTGGTCTGCCGCGTGGTTACGTTCGCCTGCCTGGAATCGCAATTCGTCTTCTCGGCCTGCAGGTCGGCGAGATGGACGGTGCTCTCCTCGGCGCCGACGATCACGGTGCCGACGCCGCTGATCTTCTCACGCCGGCAGGAATTCATGTAGCTGAGAACGATCGAGCCATTCTCTCCGATCTTGATGACGGATTTTGGCGTCACATAGTCCATGAACTCGGCGCCGGTCACCTTGCCCTGAACGTCCTCGACGACTGCGACCGGAGACTGGGCTGCGGCGGGAGAAACCAGCGCCAGCAGGCCGAGGCTGACAACAATCGCAAATTTCATTTTGGACCCCATTGGAGAGCGCAGGTTCGTTAGTCGCGTCAGCGCCGGAATGGTTGCATGTTTCAAGCAAAAATAATCGGCCGGTCAGCCGTTGGAGCCGATGGTTACCACCTAACCGTCCGCGAGGACAACCTTGAGGTACGACAGGCGGTTACGCGGATTACCTCACGCCATGCTGTCGGGATTGTGATTTCCGCCGGCTTCTTGTCGTTGTGCAGCACAGCCCGACTGTCGCAGTGTCGGACGGAATCTCGGGCAAGGGCTGGGTGGCGCAGGGAGCCAAGGACATGGTTTTTCGTTTCGCAGCGCAGCGTCATATGCGCCTGGCCGTCGCGCTTCTGGCCTTGTGTTGGGCGGCCGGAGTACGCGCGCAGGACGCCCGCGTGGCATCGCCGCAGCAGCAACCCGCAGCGACGCCATCGCCGTCTCCATCCGGACAGAAGGGCGGAGCGGGGCGCGGCAACGGCGCAACCTCGCCTGCGGCCGAAGCGCGCCGCTTGCCGCCGGATTCCACGACCAGGCAGACGCTGGCGCTGCCCGGACGCACGCTCGACTTCAGCGCCACGGCGGGCTCGATTCGCCTGTTCGACGACAAGGGAGAGCCGCAGGCCGATATCGCCTACACCTCCTACCAGCTCGACGGCGCCGATCACGCGACCCGTCCGGTGACCTTCCTGTTCAATGGCGGCCCGGGCGCGTCCTCGGCCTGGCTGCAGTTCGGCGCGGCGGGGCCGTGGCGATTGTCGATCGGCGGCGACGGCGCGATATCTTCCGCGACGCCCGAAGTGTCACCCAACGCCGAGACCTGGCTCGACTTCACCGATCTCGTATTCATCGATCCCGTCGGCACCGGCTACAGCCGGTTCGTCGCGTCGGGCGAGGATGTGCGCAAGCGGTTTCTTTCCGTCGACGGTGACGTCAGCTCGATCGCGCTGGTGATCCGGCGCTGGCTGGAAAAATACGACCGCCTGCTGTCGCCGAAGTTCGTGGCCGGCGAGAGCTATGGCGGCATTCGCGGACCGAAGATCGTTCGCAACCTGCAGACCCAGCAGGGCGTCGGCGTGCGTGGGCTGATCCTGGTTTCTCCCTTGCTCGACTTCCGCGACTTTTCCGGCTCCAGCCTGCTGCAATACGTGTACAGCCTGCCGAGCATGGCGGCGGTGGCGCGCGAGGCCAGGGGCGGGATGACGCGCGCCGATCTCGCCGACGTCGAACGTTATGCCCAGACCGAATTTCTTGCCGACTTGATGAAGGGGCAGGCGGACAAGGAGGCGACGACGCGGCTCGCCGACAAGGTGGCGGCGCTGACCGGCATCGATCAGGCTGTCAGCCGCAGGCTGGCCGGACGCTTCGGTATCAGCGAGTTCCGCCGGGAGTTCGACCGCCGCAACGGCAGGATCATCGGACGCTATGACGCCACCGTATCCGGCATCGATCCGTACCCGGATTCGAGCGGCATCCATTTCGGCGACCCTTCCGGCGATTCCCTGATGGCGCCGCTGACGAGCGCTGCGGTCGACGTCACCACGCGCAAGCTCAACTGGCGGCCCGATGGTTCGTACCAGTTGCTCAGCGAGAGCGTGAACCGGTCGTGGGATTTCGGCCGCGGTCCGGCGCAGTCGGTCTCGCAGTTGCGCCAGATTCTCGCGCTCGATCCGAAGATGAAGCTCTTGGTCGGCCACGGCATGTTCGATCTCGCCACGCCCTATTTTGCGTCCAAGGTATTGCTCGACCAGTTGCCGGCCTTCGCAGGTGCTGACCGCGTGAAGCTCGTGGTCTATCCCGGCGGCCACATGTTCTATTCGCGCGACGACACGCGCCAGGCGTTCCGCTCGGAAGTCGAGGCGCTGATGAAGTAATACTCAAACAAGAGAGGCGCAGTCATTACGACTGCGCCTCTCATTGTTTCGTCATTGCGAGCGAAGCGAAGCAATCCATATCGCGGCATAACGGATGGATGGATTGCTTCGTCGCTTACGCTCCTCGCAATGACGCGGAGAGCGTTGTATCTTAATAAACCAACCCGGTGCCCGGCGGCTTTTCCAGCGCGGCGGCGAGCGAGCGATATTCCTCGCTTGTTGTGCCGGCGAGCTGGGCAATCCTGTTCAGGTGATATTGCGCCTGATCGCGGTTGCCCTGTTCGATCTGCCACAGGCCGTAATACTGCCAGGTCTTGACGTGGTTCGGATCGGCCTTGAGCGCGCGCTCGTACCAGACCTGCGAGACCTTGTAGTCGCCGAGCTTGCGATAGGAGTAGCCGATCAGGTTGGCGACGGCGGCGCTGTCGTCGTGGCCCAGCGCCTTCAACTGCTCGATCGCGGAGGCGTAGTCGTGGCGGTCATAGATCGCCGCGTAGGCGGCGCGATAGCCGTCGGCGAAAGCGGTCTGTTCGACGCCCGGACGGGCTTCGCTTGATTTCTTTTTCTTCTTTTGCGGCGGCGGAGGCGGATCGTTGTCGGGTGCTGCGTAGACTACGGTAACGACGGGGGCCGCCGCGAGCGTGAGCGACAGCATTGCGAGAGTCAAAAGCCTGATCGCTAGTTTATTCATGCATCTCTCCTGATGGCCGTCTGGCAATCCTACACCGAAGGTCGCAGATGTGAACACCCGGCGGCCGAGAACATTCCCGCCCGCACACCTCGATTTCGCCAACTTCGCAAGTGCCGCGGAGCAGACGTCATCGGACATGACAAACTTTTTATTCAGATGAACGAACGCCACAGGTTCGCTTCAGGAGAGGTTCAGCACGCCGGCATTAGCGTCGTCTGCATGATCGGCGAAGTCAGACCATCCGGTCGAAGATGCGCCGATCCGCTGGATGAGGAGACAACCATGCTCAAGACCATTTCCGCCGCGCTGCTCGCGGTTTCCGTTTTTGCAGCGCCTGCGTTCGCCGGTGGCCATGGCAGAGATACACGCCCGCCGACCGTCAGAGACGGGCACGTAAACTCGAGGGTGTTCAACGCCTACGGCTGGGGTGGCCGCGACCACCACCATCACTATCGTCACCATCATCGTCACTTTGAGCACTTCCGGTTTCATCATCATCGCCATCACCACCATCACTGAACCGTGCGCCTGCTCACACAGGCCACACGCCACGTCGCGAGCAGGCGCGCGATGTGTCGCTGAAATGATCCGCCGGCGCGTTTCGATCCCCATTGCCCCGTCGCGCCCGCGGGTTTCCCACCAGCCCACGCCATTTCCCCCCATGGTCGTGGGCTGGTGCCGTTCTCAACCTTTCGGAAGTGAAGGCGGGATAACCGGCTTGCGAATTCCATTTCGCCATCAGGCGGTCTAAGAAGCGGCGAAGGCGGCAGGGGATTCGCTTGAGGGGATCAGCCAGAATTGCGGCGATGGTTTTGCTGCCGTTGGCGCTTGCGGCCTGTGCCGCCAGCGACGACGGCAAACCGATCACGTTTACCGAGGATCGCGGCGTCTCGGACCAGCCCTTTCCCAATAACTTCCGCGCCGAAGTGCTGGCGTTCCTGAGGACCTACCTCAACAACCCCGTCGGCGTGCGTGACGCCGTCATGGCCCAGCCGGTCCAGCGGGTCGTCGGCGGACGGCAGCGCTACATTGTCTGCGTCCGGTTCAGTGCGCGCGAATCCGATGGCGGCTACCGCGAGCCGCGCGAACGGGCCTTTCTGTTCGTCGACGGCCGGCTCGACCGCATCCTTGAGAACGCGACCGAGCCATGCGCCGGGGCCGCCTATGCGCCGTTCGCGGAGCTGGAGAAGCTGGCGCGGTAGTGCGCTACCGGACACGTTTCCGTGCCGGGAGGCAGGCTTTTTGCCGGCGTGACCGGAAGGGCTCCGCGGGGCGCCGGGACGGAACCGTGAACGAATTCGGATCACTTTTCGGGGAGGCTTGAACCTTGCCTTAGCCGTTGCGGACCTAACCCGAGTGGGAAACCACCCGATTAACGCGAAAAAGAGCCTTACCTGCGAGGAACCAAAGCGGTCTGTGGCTGCGCGGGCACGGTTGCGGGGATTTGGCGCAGTGGCGCTGCCGCAAAGCAACCTAAATGAGGTCACGTTGTTTGGTTTGGTACCTGCAACGTTTGTAACGGGGATACGAGTATGAAGAAGGTATTGATGGGCGCTGCCGCGCTGGCCGCCATGGCGGCTCCAGCCTTCGCGGCGGACATGCCGCCCAGGCCCTATACCAAGGCGCCGGCCTATACCGCTCCCGCGGTCGTCTACAACTGGACCGGGTTCTATATCGGCGGCCATGTCGGCGGCGCCTTTGCCGGGAACGATTCGCTGCAGGGCAGCGACGCCCGCTTCCTCGGCGGCGTGCAGGGCGGCTTCGACTACCAGTTCGCGCCCAACTGGGTGTTCGGCGCCGAAGCCCAGTACAGCTGGCTGCCGAGCAACAACAATAACGGCGTCCTTTTCCCGGGTGGCACGCTGGTGACGTCCAGCACCGACCAGATCGGCTCGGTCACCGGCCGGCTCGGCTACACCTGGGGTCCGGCGCTGCTCTACGCCAAGGGCGGTTACGCCTGGCGCGACGGCAATAATGTCGGCGTGTCGGTGGCCGGCGTGCCGGCGGGCTTCACCACCAATGGCAACCACAAGGACGGCTACACCGTCGGCGGCGGTCTCGAATACATGTTCGCCCCGAACTGGTCGGCCAAGGCCGAGTACCAGTACTACAATTTCGGCAACACCACCTTCACGTCCGGCCCAGCCGACATCGCCGGACGCAGCTTCAAGAACGACGAGCACACCGCCAAGGTGGGCGTGAACTACCGCTTCGGCTGGGGTGGCCCGGCTGCTTCCAGATACTGATACGGACGTCCGTATCGCGAAAAAGGCCGGCCGTGCGCCGGCCTTTTTTACTGGCCGACGCGTGCCGGAAGGGTGCCGCCGCCGTTTCTTTTGTCGTCGAAAATAATTTTCGCGCTGCACGCAACTTTTCGTCACGATCCGCTATTATGGTTCTGCCGGTTGGTGGTGGACAAACGAACATGCGTGTTTTTGCGTTAGGGCTGATCTTTTCCGCAGCGGCGTTTCCGTGCCTTGCCCAAACCGTCCTGAAGACCGAACCGCTCATCCTTGCTCCCTATGAGATCGCCTTCGTGCAGGACCCGTCTTGCGGGGCCGGCAAGGTGCTCAAGGTGACGGGTGCGGTCAGGGGCGTGCAGCGGCGCAAGGCTTGCGTAACGCTTGCTTCGGAGCAGGCGTCGCTGGCATCGGCGACCCCGTAGAGCGTTTTCCAGCGAAGTGGAAACCGGTTCGCGTCAGAAAACGCGTCAAAACAAGAATCTAGAGCCCCGTTTCGATTCCATCGGAACGGAAAAGGCTCTGGAGCGCTGCTTCTTCCGCCGAACCGGGATTCAGACATTGCGTCGGTTTGTCTGCCCGGCCGGGCTGGCTTGTCTCAAAAATTCGCAAAAATTCGGCCGTGTGTCGGGTACGCTGTTGCGATCGGGGCGGCCGGCGCCTCAGGACGCCAGCCTCAGGACGCCAGTTGCAACTCGGTCAGGGCCTCGCGCTCGGCGTCGGCCTTGTTGCGGGCAGGGTCCTCGTGCGGCTCCGCCTGGCAGAACCTGATCTCGTAGTCATGGTCCAGCATCCGGCGGGGTGCGAACTTCGCCTCCTCGGAAACGACATCGACGACGAGGCCGCTGTTCTGGGCAACCTTCCAGACATCGGCTTCGGTGGGATAGGCCTTGCTGAGCTTGGCTTCATTGGAGAACAGCGCGTAGGGCATCGTCGGCTCCGGGAAAGACGGTCAACGCGGAAGGGCGGTCCGGGTTGCAGTTCTGGCTGCCATGCCCGCCAGCTTCACCGTCGTGTGAGGTCGAAAAACGTCCCTTCCGGGCCATTTTGTGGGACTTCCAGGGCCGTCTCTGAGTCGTAAACGGGAGGTAAACCCCGCGAAAAAGAATCCCCGAGACTCCTTCGCTAGAATCGCCGGATGCTTCCGGCCATGAGCCCGATCTGCCAGATCTTCTGCGAACGCGTCCGACTGACGCTTACCGTTACGTTGTTCGCCGCCTGCGCGGCCAACGTGGCGCTGGTATGTGCCTGGCTGTGAAATAATGCGTTCGGGCGCAGCGGATTGACGCCCCGGCCAATCTCCTGATCATGACGACCAACGCGCACCGCGTACCCAAACGTCGGGCGAACTTGTGAGGGACGGGACGGAGATGATCGAAACCCTGCAGCAACGGGTCAACGCGGACGAGGGATTGGTCCGGCGAGGCCGCTACCTGACGACCACCTTCCTCCTGGAAGCAGGCCGCAACGCCTGGCTGATCTCGATCTTCGAGGGCCGAGTCGTGGCGGTCGCACCAGGCCCGTTCGTGATGCCGTCCTCGTCCTTTGCGCTGCGTGCCTCCGAGGAGGATTGGCAGAAGTTCTGGAGCAGGCGACCTCCGCCGGGATCGAATGACCTGATGGCGCTGATCAAGCGGCGCGCGCTGAAGGCCGAGGGCAATCTGCAGGTCTTCATGTCCCACTTGCGCTATTTCAAAGAAGCGCTCGCCAAGCTGCGCGCGGAGGGAGCCGCCGCATGAGCGCGAAGTTCGAACCGATCATCGGCCGCTACATGCATCTCGATTTGTTCGGCCGGCCGCACCGGATCTATGTCGAGGAGGCAGGCGAGGGCACCCCGCTGCTGTGCCTGCACACCGCGGGCTCGGACGGGCGGCAGTATCGCGGGCTGATGAACGACGCGCGCGTGACGTCAAGGCACCGCGTGATCGCCTTCGACATGCCCTGGCACGGCAAGTCATCGCCGCCCGCCGGCTGGCACGACGAGGAGTACCAGCTCACCTCGGCGCAATACACGTCGATGGTGCTGGAGATTTCGGCAGCCCTCGGGCTCGACCGGCCGATCCTGATCGGCTGTTCGATTGGCGGCCGCATCGCGCTGCATCTGGCGCTCGAACATCCCGAAAGCTTTCGCGCCATCATCGGGCTGCAGGCCGGCGCGCATGTCGATCCCTACTACGATCTCAACTTCCTGCATCGCCCGGACGTGCATGGCGGTGAAGTCTGCGGCGCCATCGTCTCGGGTCTGGTCGGCCCGGATGCTCCGGACAGCGAGAGGTGGGAGACGCTGTGGCACTACATGCAGGGCGGCCCCGGCGTCTTCAAGGGCGACCTGTACTTCTACAAGCTCGACGGCGACATTCGCGGCCGGGTCGCGCAGATCGACACGCGGCGCTGCCCGCTGTTTCTGCTGTCGGGCGAATACGATTATTCCTGCACGCCGGAGGAAACGCTTGCGGTGGCGAACAGCATTCCCGGCTGCGAAGTCACCATCATGAAGGGCCTCGGCCATTTCCCGATGAGCGAAGACCCGCAGGCGTTCATGGCGCACCTGCTGCCGGTGCTGGAGAAAATTGCGGGGAGGTAAGCGGGCTGTCGGCCCGGGCTATTTGTCCGGCCGCGGCGGCAGCTCGATCTCCTTGATGGAGGCGTAGACCCTGGCCATGGTGGCGCTGCAATAGGCCTCGCGCTCGCGGTTGAACCGCTCCTGATGCGCGCGGAAGTTCGCCACCCGCGCCTTGATCTCGGACTGGAATTCATCCCGCAGGTCGGGGCGCGCCGGCGGCGGCGATTTCGGCCGCTCGGCAACGCCGCCGCTCACGGCCAGCAACGCCGCGATATCGTGGATCTGTGCGGGAGCGTTGATCTGCGCGGGAGCGGTGGCCGTGCTGGGGGGCGGGGCCGGACGCGGGGTAGCGGGCGTCGCGACCATGCTCTCGGCGTCCGGCTTCTTGCCGGTCACCGATTGAACAAACGCCAGCGTCTGCGCGATCAGGAGATCGCGTTCCCTCATCCATGTCATGAATCACCTCGGCCAAGCACAGTCCAGCAAACGGATTCTGCGGAATCAACTGGTGCAGAGACCACCGGTGGATAAGTGCGGCGCTTTTGTGCGCGAGGTGACAAAACTGCGACAGTTCATGCCGCTGCCGTGCATATGGCCCCCGGCATTGGCCTGTTCGGCGCGCCCTGGCCTGGCGCTCGCTCGGATGGGTGTTGGGGACGAACGGCTCGCCGATGATGCTGACCTGGATCGTTCTCGCTGCAACCGCATCCACCAAAGAAAAACACCCCGCCGGTGTTGACGGGGTGAAGTTCGGGAGGAAACGGCGCCAGAGAGCGGCGCAAGGAAAGCATGCCATGATTCGGCCGGCCAAACTGTGAGCTCGCCGACACACTTGTGTCGCCAAGATATTCATCACAGGATTTTTATCCCGTGCTGACGTTTGACGGGGCGCCCCTTCGGGAAGACAGGCGAGTTGGCCTAAGGCGTCGTCTCGGAAACAGGGGCGGCGAGGGGGCTATCGGCCCACTTGTTCGGCTCGGCCATCTCCATCGGGTCGAGCCGATCGCAGAACACACACTTCAACTCGGTGCGTCCTGTGATGCCGGGGGCCGGTACCATTCTCTTGCCGCACTTCAAACAGCGGGTGACACGGTCCATGGCGTCCTCCTGCGACGGTGCACCATAACCGGGCCGGACAACCATGGTTCCATTGGATCTGGCAAAATAACCCAGGGGCAAAACAAGCAGGGGGCAAAACAAGCAGGGGATTGCGCGCGCAAGGCGCCGTCCCACCCGTTTCGGGGAACGGATAGGACATCCGCCGGTTGATTGCTCATGGATCGTTTCTGTCTCCCCATCATCTCGGCAAGCGTCCTGCTGCTCGTGACCGCGTTCGCGCTGGCAACGCCGGGATTGAAATCGGACGGTCCCCCGCGGGAAACACTTCTGTTGCGGAGCTTGGCCCGGTGACGAGGCGATCACGCCATACGAGTCAGGACCAGGATCCGATCAGGGCGTCGGCACCCGTCACCACCGCCACGTTTTGCAGAGCGTAGTTCACGGAAGCCGTGTGCCATTCGGCACTCATCGTCGAGCAACAGTCCTCGGGCACCACCATGTCGTACCCCTTGTCGGCTCCGGTGGATGACGGGAATGCCGCGTGACCGTGCAGCCGCAGCCAGTCGGGCGAGCCGGCTCTCGCGCTGGATTTGAGGCGTTCTCTTCACGCGAACCGGTGTCCGCCCCGGATCACGTCCGGGGCAGGCTTTTGCTCGAAAGCGCGGTTTGGCCACCTTTTTTACCGTTTGACCGCACAGAACCGCACGCGGAGGTTCTGGCCCTTTGCGGACAAGTCTGGTATTCGACCGGCCGAAGATCGGACCCACGCGGCGAGGTATCGCCACTCGCTGACCGCTTCAATTCGCCGGTTTAGCTCAGCGGTAGAGCAGCGGTTTTGTAAACCGAAGGTCGGGAGTTCAATCCTCTCAACCGGCACCAGATACGTTCGCTACCTGCCGCAGTGCTTCGCGATCGGCGCTGAACCGGCTCCTGACCGCCTTTTCCGCCCTCGATCTGTTTCCCTTACTGGCAGATATGCATCAGGCCGTCCTCGCCCCGGAACAAGCTGCCGGGCATGCAAACGAAGCCGTTGCGGCGGGCGTAGTCCTCGCTGACGAAGGGGGGCGTGGCGGTGCCGACCGCGCCGACGACGACGCCGGCTGCGACATCGCCGGGCGAGATGCCGCTATCGTTGTCCCAGCGGTTGTAGCTGTTTTGCCACGCGCGATCCCGATACGCCTGGTCGTGATCGACCTGACGCTGGTAGCTGCCGGCATAGCAGTTGCCGTTTGGATAAAATTGCGCGCAATAGCCGCGATTGTAGCTGACGTCCTGCGCGATCGCGGGGCCGGCGACGGCGGCAGCGAGGACCGCCGCGGCGGCCAGGATTCCGGATTTTTTCATGTATGCTCCGTGGCTGAATGATGCAGGGCTAAGCACCCGCACGGCCGATCGTTCCGGTGCGGGCATTTTTGCCGATTCAAACCGGCGTGATGCGGTCGAGCGGCTGAAACCGCGCAAATGCCACCGCGCGGGCTGTTCGATGAGGTGTTGACCTGACAAAGGCATTGGACTGGTATTTGATCGGATAGTTGAAGGTGCAGGGGGCGCATGTTCGGAATTCTTGGGCTGGGGTTTTTGCTGGGCATGCAGCACGCGCTCGAAGCCGATCACATCGCCGCCGTATCCAGCATTGCCGCGCGCCGCAGCCATGTCGCCGACATCGTCAAGCATGGGCTGACCTGGGGGCTCGGCCACACCCTGACGCTGTTCGTCTTTGCCGGCGCCGCCATCCTGCTCGGTCATGCGATCCCGGAGAGCGTCGCCACGCCGCTGGAAACCGCGGTCGGGGTGATGCTGATCGGCCTCGGCACGCACGTCTTGTGGCGGCTGTGGCGCGACAGGGTGCATTTCCACCAGCACGGCCATGGCGACGGCACGGTGCATTTTCACGCCCACAGCCATGCCGGCGAGACCGTGCCGCATGTCCGGACCGCCCACGTGCACGACCATGGCTTCCGCTGGCGCACGCTGCTGGTCGGGTTGATGCACGGCATGGCGGGTTCCGCGGCGCTCCTGGTGCTGACGGTGTCGCAGGCGTCCACTCCCGTTGTCGGGCTCGGCTATGTCGCTCTTTTCGGGATCGGCTCGATGATCGGCATGGGCGCGCTGTCGATGGTGATCGCCGTGCCGTTTGCTGTCTCCGCCCGCTGGCTGACCTGGGCCAATCGCAGCCTGCAAGGCGCCGTGGGCCTTGCCACCGTTGCGATCGGAATCATGACGGTCTACGAAACCGCATTCGCCTGAGGGGAAACGTCCATGGATCGCCGGAATTTTCTGGCCGGGAGCGCGGCATGCTCGCTGGCTGCAATGACGAGCAGCGCGTTCGCGCAATCAGGGCCGCTGACGAAGATCATCTTTCCCTTTGCGGCCGGCGGCGGCGGCGACGCGTTGTGCCGCGTGCTGGCGCAGCACATCGCCCCGCTGGTCGATCGCAACATCATCGTCGAAAACCGTACCGGCGGTGACGGGCTTATCGGCATCAAGGCGGTCAAGGGCGCCAGTCCCGACGGCTCTACCATCCTCGTCACCACGGGGCCGACGATGTATCTGCTGCCGATGGTCGAGACCACGCCAAGTTTCGACGCGGCAAAGGATTTCGTTCCCGTAAGCCAGCTCGTGCGTTTCGAGTTCTGCGTCTTCGTCGGTACGGCTGTTCCGGCCGAGGTGAGGGACTTCAAGCAGTTCGTCGCCTGGCTGAAGGCCAATCCCGACAAGGCCACGTTCGGCGTACCCTCCAACGGCACCATTCCGCATTTCACGGGATCGCGGCTCGAACAGGCGCTCGGCATCAAGCTGACGCGGGTCGCCTATCGCGGCAGCGCGCCGATCATCAACGACCTCGTCGGCGGCCATATGCCGTTCGCGATCTCCACATTGACCGACGCCATCCCGCAGCATCGCGCGGGTAACCTGCGCATTCTCGCGGTCGGCAGCGCGCAGCGTTCGCCGTTCCTGCCGGATGCGCCGACCTTGAAGGAGAGCGGCATCGACCTGGTGGCGGACGGCTGGTACGGGATGTGGCTGCCGGCAGGCGCTTCGCCCGACTTCGCGAAGAAGCTGAGCGACGCGGCGGCCGCCGCGCTCGCCAAACCCGAAGCCAAGGAGAAGCTGCTGGCGATCGGCCTGATCCCGGTCGGATCGACCCCTGAAGGCCTCACACAGCAACTCGCCGCCAATACCGCGTTCTGGCAACCGATCGTGAACGCGACGGGCTACAAGATCACGAATTGACGCGAACTCCGACTTCATCCCCGCGCAACGGCTTTGTCGTTGTCGCTGGAGGAGGCGCGGAGCGCCGTCTCGAAGAATGGCGAATTGCACCGCCCGGGGCCTCATGGTTCGAGACGCGCGAAGACGCGCTCCTCACCATGAGGGGGCTGCAGCATGATCGCGGCTAACTCCGTTCTGTTCAGCGCGCCGTATTGGTGATTTATTTGGCGGTCTATCGTGACCCCAGGCGACCGCCGGCCGGCGGTATCAGCAACAGGAATTTCAACGCGCCGACATGAGCTCTTTCTGCTGCTGCCGCTGAGCTGCTCAGGCATCTTCACGCGAACAGGGAGGCAGTACGATGACGATCCGGCCCGACCCGACGTTTCACGCATCGCCGAAGCTTGCCATGGAAGCTCCGGCAGAGAACTTCGCCTACACCTTGCTGCTTAGTCCTGACTTCTCGAAGCCCGACGCGCTCGCCGTGATCGACGTCAAGCCGGGCTCATCGACCTACAGCCAGATCGTTCACACCGTGACGATGCCCAACAAGGGCGACGAGTTTCACCACTTCGGCTGGAACGCGTGTTCTTCGGCGCTGTCACCGCTCGCCGGCCACGCCTTCCTCGAACGGCGCTACCTCATCATTCCCGGCATGAGGTCCTCGCGGATCTACATCGTCGATACCAAGCCGGATCCGACGCAGGCAAGGATTCACAAGATCATCGAGCCCGAGGAAGTCTTCAGGAAGACCGGCTACTCGCGGCCGCACACGATCCATTGCGGGCCGGAAGGCATCTACGTCTCGACGCTCGGCGGCGGCGGCAAGGACGGCACCGATGGACCGCCCGGCATCTTCATCATGGACTGCCAGACCTTCGAAATTCTCGGGCGCTGGGAGATCGATCGCGGTTCGCAGACCAAGCACTATGACTTCTGGTGGAACCTGCCGCGCGATTACATGGTGAGCAGCGAGTGGGCGTTGCCGCCGCAGTTCGAGAACGGGATCGTTCCGGAGGATCTGCTCTCGAACAAATACGGCCACCGGATCCATTTCTGGGATCTGCGCGCGCGCAAGAATGTCCAGACCATCGACCTCGGCGCCAACCACCAGATGGCGCTCGAAGTGCGCCCCGCGCACGACCCGGTGCGGGAGTACGGCTTCGTCGGCGTCGTGGTCGACACCACCAATCTCGAAGGCTCGATCTGGACGTGGTGGCGCGAGGGCGGAAAATTCCGCATCGAGAAGACCGCGACGATCCCGCCCGAGCCCGCGCCGAAAGAGCAACTGCCGCCGCTGCTGCAGGGCTTCGGCGCGGTGCCGCCGCTGGTCACCGACATCGACCTGTCGATGGACGACAAGTTCCTCTACGTGTCCTGCTGGGGCACCGGCGAGATGCGTCAATACGATGTCTCAGATCCCAGGAAGCCGAAGCTTGCCGGCTCGGTCCGCATCGGCGGCATCGTCCGCAAGACGCCGCATCCGAACGGCAAGACCTATGCTGGCGGTCCGCAAATGGTCGAGATCAGCCGCGACGGCAAGCGGGTGTACTGGACCAACTCGCTCTACTCGACCTGGGACGATCAATTCTATCCAGCGGGAATGCCGGGCGCGGAGGTGATGGCGATCGCAAAGCCGGGCGGGGGCCTCGAACTGGCGAAGGATTATTGGGTGAGCTTCCCCGACGGATACCGGGCGCACCAGATCCGGCTCGACGGCGGTGACTGCTCGACCGATTCGTTCTGCTATCCGTCGGTCTGAATTTGAGCGCAACTGACTGGACGCCTGCCTGGCTCTGGCTGGCGGTCGTCGCGAGCGGCCTCTACCACGGCGCAAATCCGGGAATGGGGTGGCCGCTCGCTGTTTCGGCGGGGTTGATGGAGCGGTCTCCGCGGGCGCTGGTCTCAGCGCTCGGGCCGCTTGCGGCCGGCCATCTGCTGGCGATGCTGCTGGTGATCCTCCCGTTCGCGCTGCTGATCACGCTGGTCGAATGGCAGCAGCAGATCCAGGTCGGCGCCAGCCTCCTTGTCATCGCCTTCGGCATCTACCGGCTTGCCGGCCGAAGCCATCCGCGGGCGCTGGCGCGGATCCCGCCGACGCAACTGGCGCTGTGGTCGTTTGCGGTCGCCATCGCGCATGGCGCGGGATTGATGCTGGTGCCGATCTATCTCGGGCTCTGCCAGGAGGCCGACCTCGACAGGGGCCACGCGGCGGCAGGCCACCTCATCGGCGCCAACCTCGGTATGGCGCTGCTGGTCGCCATCGTCCACGCCACCGCGATGATCGCCGCCGGCGGGTGCCTGGCGTGGCTGGTCTACCGCTACCTCGGTCTCAAATTCGTATCGCGGAACTGGTTCAATCTGGAAACGGTTTGGGCCGTCAGCCTCATTCTGGTCGGCGTCATTGCGTTGATGCTTGCGCTTGCAGGGT
Source organism: Pseudomonadota bacterium (assembly GCA_023422775.1). Classification (GTDB taxonomy): domain Bacteria; phylum Pseudomonadota; class Alphaproteobacteria; order Rhizobiales; family Xanthobacteraceae; genus Bradyrhizobium. The sequence continues at coordinate 3,718 of JAFAGM010000142.1, read as the reverse complement.
AGGGCGCCTTTCGGCTTGACCAATCCATAGCTCCGTGGTTATACGTTTATCCATAGCCAACGGGTTATCGATAAAATGCCAACCGGTCACGATGTGCTGTTCAGGACGCTTGCCGATCCGACCCGCCGGGCGATCTTCGAGCGGCTGTGCCGCGAGGGAGAGCAGACGGTGGGGGCGCTGACGGCCCGCGCCGGGATCTCGCAGCCGGCGGTCTCGAAACATCTGGGGGTCCTGAAGCAGGCGGGCCTGGTGCGCGACCGCCACGAAGGACGGCAGACGCACTACAGCGCGCAACTCGGCGCGCTGAGTCCACTGATCGACTGGACGCGCCAGATGGCCGGCTTCTGGCAGAACCGGTTCGACGACCTCGAAGATCTGCTGAAAAGGATGGACCAATGAACGAAACATCGACCGAAACGCGCTCCGTCGTCGTCGAACGCGAGTTCGCGTTTCCGCCGGAAAAGCTCTGGCGTGCGCTGACGCAGCCGCATTTGATCGAGGAGTGGCTGATGAAGAACGACTTCAAGCCTGTCGTGGGTCACAGTTTCAATCTTCGCGGCGATTGGGGCGGCGTGCTGGACTGCAAGGTCCTTGCCGTCGATCCGGCCAGAACGCTGTCCTACACCTGGAATTTCGCGAACGACGATCCGGCCTTCAATCTGAACAGCGTGGTGACCTTTACGCTCACGCCAACGAGCACCGGGACCCATCTTCGCATGGAGCAGTCGGGCTTCCGGCCGGATCAGAAGCAGGCCTATGGCGGCGCCAACGCCGGATGGCGGCAGTTCCTTGCGAAGCTGGAAGAACTCATGGCGCGGGCAGATTGAAGACTGTCGCGCGTCGTGCTTCGGCTCGTCCTGAAAGGAAATCCCAATGAACTGGAATACGTGGGTTCGGCAAATTCACCGCTGGTTGTCGATCGCCTTTGCAGTGGCGGTTATCGTCAACGTCGTCGCCATGATACAAAAGGAACCTGCCCTCTGGGTGGGGCTCCTGGCGCTGTTACCGCTCATCCTGCTGCTGCTCAGCGGCCTGTATTTGTTCGCGCTGCCCTATGCCACCAAATGGCGCAGCGCGCGGGGCGTCAGCAGATAGGAGTGAGCGCAATGCCCGGCAAGACGTCCGCGAAGTCGGCGAAGGCCGCAAACAAGAGCACCGCAAAGCCGGTCCTGCTGTCGGGCGGCAACCCCCAGATCGCGAAGCGCTACGGCGACGGCAACCATGAAGGCGACAACCATGAAGAAGACGACGAACGGTTCGAAGGAGGCTAAAGGCTACTCTCCCTCGCGAATGATCGATGCGAGGATCAGGGAACTCGGCGATTGGCGCGGCGAGATGCTCGCGCGCTTGCGGATGCTCATCAAGCAGGCCGACCCTGACGTGGATGAGGAGTGGAAGTGGCGAGGGGTCCCGGTGTGGGAGCACGACGGCATCATCTGCACCGGAGAGACCTACAAGGCCGTCGTGAAGATGACCTTCGCCAAGGGCGCTTCGCTGGAAGATCCTTCCGGCCTCTTCAACTCAAGCCTCGAAGGCAATACCAGGCGCGCCATCGATATTCATGAGGGCGACAGGATCGATGAGAAGGCGTTGAAGGCGCTCATTCGCGCCGCCGTGGCATTGAACACGTCAGCGCGAGCCGCCTCGCGCCCCCGCGCACAGAAGCGGGCAAAGAGCGCTTGAACCAAACTCAGATCTGCATTCTGGCGCGATGCCTTCCGCGCCGATGACGGGTTCGTGACCGACCTGCTTTGCTTGTGAGGATTGCGTCATGCGGGCGCATCTTCCTCTCCCGACGCAGAAGCGCCGCCGGTGGCCTGAGGGAAATTGTCGCAACATTTGCGGTTCCCCGGGTTCCCCACCGATTTAGTGGCCTGAATTACTGCAAGAATTTTCGATGATGGCTTTCTTGTGCCCGGGGGCTGCAAAACTGCCGGCCTGTGCTTTGACTTGATGATGATTCCCAAGTTTAACTAGCCTTGTCTCTCCGACGGGAGTTGGGCAATGAAGCAGGGCGGCCGGGTCTTTGGTTGATCCCTCCAGCCGCATTTTTCGACAGCACGGGATGAGCACCGCATGAGTTCATATTTTCGGCGGCAGCTTGCGGATTACGTCGAATATCATCGCGACCCCTGGAACTGCGCGATGCATGTCTTTGGTATCGTATTCCTGTTCCTGGCCGCGATCCTTCCGCTGAGCCTGTGGCCCGTCACGGTATTCGGGTTCGAGACCAGTGCGGCAGCCATCGCCGTCATTCCCGTGCTGGTCTATTGGTTCCTGCTCGACTTCGCGCTCGGCGCCGGAATCCTTGCAGCGGCGATCGTGCTGCTCTCGACGGCTGCCGCGATCGCCGCGCACATGACAACGGCCGGCTTGTGGTCGCTGACGGCGATCCTCATCGTCACAGGCGTCGCATCGCAGATCATCGGCCACCGCGTGTTCGAAGGACGGCAGCCGGCGCTGGTCGACAATCCGACCCACCTGTTGCTGGGCCCGATGTTCGTCATGGCGAAGCTTTTCATCGCGCTCGGTTTCCGGCGCGATCTCGCCAGCATCATTCAGGCGCAGCCGCAAGGTGCGGCATCTTGATTTCGAATAAGTTCGGCTTGAGTGCACCCGTAGCATGACGCGTATCCTGGTCACAGGCGGCAGTGGATTCATCGGAAAGCACCTCGCCTCGGCGCTGATCGCGCGGGGGCGGCAGGTGAGGGTGCTCGATCTGCAGCCACCCCCCCGCGCGTTGCCGCAGGTCGAGCATGTCAGGGGATCGGTGCTCGATCGCGACCTGGTGGACCGCGCGATGGAAGGGGTCGACGAGGTCTATCACCTGGCCGGCCTGCCGGGGATGTGGGTGCCGCGCAAGGCCGATTTTCACAGTGTCAATTTCGGTGGCACCGAGATCGTCATCGAGACGGCGCGCAAGCGCGGCATCAAGCGCTTCCTGCACTGCTCGACGGAATCGATTCTGTTCCGCGCCTCGCCCACGATGGCTCCTGTCGCCGACGACGCGCTGCTGCCGGACGACATGCCGGGACCCTACACGCGCTCGAAGATGCTCGCCGACCGGTTCGCGATGCAGGCGACCGCATCCGGATATCCGGTCATCATCGGCTGTCCCACGATGCCGGTCGGGCCTCACGACCACAACATGACCCCGCCGACGGCGATGCTGCGGTATTTCCTCAGCCGGCGTCTGCAACTGCATCTCGATTTTGTCGTGAACCTCGTCGATGTGCGCGACGCCGCCGAAGGGCTGATCCTTGCCATGGAGCGCGGACGCGCCGGAGAGCGCTACGTTCTCGGTGGCGAAAGCATACCGCTGCGACGGGTTCTCGAGATCATGGCCGAGATCAGTGGCCGCAGGGTCCGGTGCATTCACGTCAACGGCAAGGTCGCCGAACTGGTCACGGGAGCGCTCGAGTTCATCTCCGATCACGTGACGCACAAGCCTCCGTCCGGTACGGCCGAAGGAGTTCGGATCGCCATGCGGGCGGGCGCCTTGTCGATCGAAAAGGCGCAGAGAGAGCTGGGCTACGCGCCGGGACCGGTCGAACCCGTTCTGCGCGAGACCATTGCGCAGCTGCTGGACGGCGGCCAAGATCAAACCGAGTGGGATTTACCGCCCAGCACGAGCCCTCGACCGTTCCGCGTCGAGCGCCGGGCCGGCGGTTGATCGAATAGCAGGAAGACGGACCGCGACATGCTGAACGATCCTGGT